>NZ_QZCG01000029.1 GCF_003591515.1 Paracoccus onubensis | reverse complement strand
GGACATGTATCTGGGCGCGCGGCTGAAGTCGATCAATGAAAAGATCTGCATTCAACTGCATATCCCGGATGTCGAGACATATCGCAGCTTTCTGCCGGGACAGGAGCGGCATGAGCGGCTTTCCGATCTTGTGTATTGGTATCTCGGGCGCTCTTACGAGGTCGATCTTGCCCTGACCCTGCCGCCATCCGAGATCCCGCCGGCACGGATGGGAGAGACGATTTCACTGGGCTGGCTTGCCGCACTGACGCCGTCCGCCGAAATGCGGGCGCAAGAACGTATCGAGATTTCACGATTTGCCCTGACCCACGGGACCTGAGAACCAAGAGGCCGAGAATGACCGCCATCACCATCGAGAAATTTGCAGGCAAGATGAATCGCGTCGGTTATGACGCCTTCCTTCAGGCGATGCGGCAGGCCCGTTCCGACGGCAATCGCAATGTCGAACTGTGCCACTGGCTGTTTCATGCGATCTCGAACCAGAATTGCGATATCTCGCTGACATTGCGGGACGCGAGCCTTGATCGGGCGCAGGTCCTGAAGGATCTGGATCGCGCCATGGGCGCATTGCAGAAAAACGTCACCGAGACTCCGGGCATCTCTGAACGGCTGGCGGATGGGCTGAATCACGCATGGACCTATGCTTCGCTGTTTTTCGGCGAGGCGCAGATCCGCACCGGGCATCTGCTGGTGGCGCTTCTGAACGACAATCAGTTGCGGCAGGCGTTGCTTCAATATTCCGGTGTGTTCGAGAAGCTGTTCCCCGATCATATCGGCCGCGAGGCGCGCACGATCTGGGCGGATTCGGAAGAAGAGGACATGCGCCCGATGGATGGCAGCGGGCTGCGCCATGCCGGGGGGGCGGCTGCCGGAGGGCAGGGCGCTTCGACGGCGCTTGGCCGGTTTTCGGTCGATATGACGGCGGATGCGATGGAAGGACGGATGGATCCGGTCGTGGGCCGGGACGACGAAATCCGGCAGATCATCGATGTGCTGATGCGCAGGCGTCAGAACAACCCGATCCTGACCGGCGAGGCGGGCGTGGGCAAGACCGCCGTGGTCGAAGGTTTCGCGCAGAAGCTGGCGGCGGGCGAGGTGCCCCCGGCGTTGCAAGGGATGCGGCTGCATATGCTGGATATCGGCGCGATGCAGGCCGGAGCCAGCATGAAGGGCGAGTTCGAACAGCGGCTGCGCTCGGTCATCGATGAGGTGCAGGCCAGTCCCACGCCGATCATCCTGTTCATCGACGAGGCGCATACGCTGATCGGGGCGGGCGGTGCGCAAGGTACGGGCGATGCCGCCAATCTGCTGAAACCGGCGCTTGCGCGGGGAACGCTGCGCACCATCGGCGCGACGACATGGGCCGAATACCGCAATTATTTCGAGAAGGATCCCGCCCTGACCCGCCGTTTCCAGCCTGTGCAGGTGGATGAACCGGATATAGAGACGGCCTGTTACATGATGCGCGGTCTTCTTGGGCCGATGCAGGATCATCACAAGGTGCGGATCTCGGATGCCGCGGTCGAGGCTGCGGTGAAACTGTCGGCGCGTTATCTGCCCGCCCGCCAGCTTCCCGACAAGGCGGTGTCGCTGCTGGATACGGCCTGCGCGCGCGTGGCGGTCAGCCAATCGTCGATCCCGGCGCGGATCGCGGATTTGCAGGCGGCGATCGCCTCGCTGGAATCCGAGGTCGCGGCAAAACAGGCCGAGCGTGAATTGGGCGCGGCACCGGATGCAAGGCTGGCGGAGCTGGACGAGGCGCTGCAGTCCAAAAAAGATGAGCTGGCGGCGTTACAGCAGGCTTACGAATCCGAAAAGGCGATTGTCGAGAATATCCTGTCGCTGCGCACAAGGCTGGCCGGGGAAAGCGGGGAAGAGGTGGATCAGGAAGCGATCCGCACCGAACTGACCGATGGCATGGCCAAGCTGGCCGGAATCAATGCAGATGAGCGGATGATCTATCCGCATGTGGACGATCAGGCCGTGGCAACCGTCATCAGCGACTGGACCGGCATTCCGGCGGGGCGCATGGTGGCGGATGAGCTGCAGGCGGTGCTGACGCTGGCGGATCACCTGAAAGAGCGGGTGATCGGGCAGGATCAGGGCTTGCAGATGATCGCCCGTCGGGTTGAGACGGCGCGGGCGGGGCTGGGCAATCCGGAAAAGCCCATCGGTGTGTTCATGCTGTGCGGACCGTCGGGCGTCGGCAAGACCGAAACCGCGCTGGCTCTGGCCGAGGCGCTTTATGGTGGCGAACAGAATGTTATCACCATCAATATGTCCGAATTCCAGGAGGCGCACTCCGTCAGCCTGCTGAAAGGCGCGCCTCCGGGCTATGTCGGTTATGGTGAGGGCGGGCGGTTGACCGAGGCGGTACGGCGCAAACCGTATTCGGTGGTGCTGCTGGACGAGATGGAGAAGGCCCATCCGGATGTGCATGAACTGTTCTTTCAGGTCTTCGACAAGGGCCGGATGGAGGATGGTAATGGCCGCCCGATCAATTTCCGCAATACACTGATCCTGATGACCTCGAATGTCGGCACCGGCACGATCATGAATCTGGCGCCTGAAGGCGTGATCGGGGATGAGGAAACGCTTGAAGCATCGATGAAGGAAGAGCTGCTGGGGACGTTTCCGCCCGCTTTGCTGGGTCGGATCGTCTCGATCCCCTATGTACCGCTGAGTGCCGAGGTTCTTGGCGGGATATCGCGCCTCAAGCTTGGCTCGGTCAAGCGGCGGATGAAGGAATCGCAGGGCGCGAACCTGCTTTGGGACGATGCGGTGATCGCCCATATCGTCGATCAGTGCCGCGATCCTGATAGCGGCGGCCGGATGATCGATAATATTATTACCAATTCGATACTTCCGGATTTGTCACGCCAGGTTCTTGGCCGTATGGTAAGCGGAGAGGATATGCAGGACGTGACCATCAAGGTTGAAGACGGGAAGTTCCATTACGAGTTCCAGTGACGGAGAGAAGAATGCCGGATCAGTTCGATTGGGTCGTCGTTTCGAAATTCGGCCGGGATATCGGAGCCATAGGGTTCATTGGCGATGATGTCGTTGCCATCGCGTCCTATTTCGATGGCCGGGACGGCAACAAGGATGGCGAAGTCAGTTTGATCGAGCATGTGGGCTCTTCGCTGTTCGGCATGGAGAATGCCGGAGTGGCCGAAGTCGCCATGGCAGCTCGCGATGATGTGGATATCTATCTGCGCGACCCATCGATCCGGACTGTCGCCGCGGATATCTTCACTTCATTTGCTGCTGGGCTGGTCGCGGATGGGATCTGGCACAGCTATTTCCGCGCCGGGGTCCGCAGTGCCGCAACCGGGATGGCGGCAAGCATTACCTCTGACAAGATCAAGCAATTGGTGATCCGGAAAGGCTTTGAAACTGTGGCGCGACGCGCTTTTACTGAGGTGACGACAGGTGTCTGATCCAGACTGAACGGATCGGGCCGAACCAACGGGACTGCGGGAACCAATTCATGTGTTCAGGCATTCCTGCTAAAGAGGGCCAAGCGCCCATCTCAACAAGAAAGGGAGTACCAGATGTCAGGTGTCGGTTGGTTTATGGCAATCATTCTGGGGGGTATCGCCGGATGGATCGCCGAAAAAGTCATGAAGGCAGAGCACGGTCTGCTGACGAACATCATTCTGGGTATTGTCGGTGCCTTGCTGGGTAACTGGCTGGCGCGGCTGATCTTTGGCACAACCGCCGGGGGCTGGATCGGTCAGCTTGTGATCGCCGTGATCGGTGCCTGTATCCTGATCTGGGGCTATCGCGCCATACGCAGCCGCGGCTGACAAGCGGCGGATCTGCGAAATCAAAGGGCCGGTGCGGAACAGCCGCACCGGCCCTTTTGATGTGACCGCCGTCAACGATCAGGTCTTGTCGTCGTCACCTTCTTCTTCCTCGTCATCCTGATCGGGCAGGTTGAAGAAGCTGTCTGCATCAAGCTCTTTTTCCTTCTCGGCATTGTCGTCCTTTGACAGCGAGAAATTCTCGAGCCCGGCAATCGCGGTCGGCAGCCGTGCCTCTTCGCCCATGGCCAGCGAGGTTTCGGTGCTGACCAGCTTGCGGCGTTCATCATCGGTCATTACCTCGCCCTCGGCACCGCGCTTCTTGGCGGCTTTCTGAACGGCGGCGTCAAGTTCGGACTGGCGGCACAGGCCAAGCGCGACCGGGTCGATCGGCTGGATGTTCTGAATATCCCAATGCGTCCGTTCGCGGATGGCGTTGATGGTCGGTTTGGTGGTGCCGACCAGCCGCGCAATCTGGGCATCGGCGAGTTCCGGATGGAATTTCACCAGCCACAGGATCGCGGCGGGGCGATCCTTGCGTTTGGACAGCGGCGTGTAGCGGGGGCCACGGCGCTTTTCCTCTCCCTCGGCGGCGGGGTTGTGCTTCAGGCGCAGCTTGTAAGTGGGGTTTTCCTCTCCGCGCTTGATCTCTTGCGGGTCAAGCTGATTCGAGGCGATCGGATCATATCCCTTGACGCCGGCCGCCACATCGCCATCGGCAATGCCCTGCACTTCGAGTTCGTGCAATCCGCAGAAATCGCCGATTTGCTTGAAGCTCAGCGTGGTATTGTCGACCAGCCAGACGGCGGTGGCCTTGGCCATCAATGGCTTGTTCATGTCAGTCTCCTTCGCGTCTCTGCCCCGATTGCATGTCCCCTCCGTGCCGGGAAAACGGCTTTCGGCGGGGGCCATTCCTCGTTTTCGGGGGAATTGTCCGTGCATATAGCGATTTCCATGCGGTTAGAAAAGGGGATTCGCGCAATATGGGCTGGACGATGCCCGTCATGCGGCTAGGGTGGCGCTCATGAGATACCTGATCGCCGCCGCCATTTGCGCCCTGTGCCCGCTGACAGTTCATGCCGAAGATGTCGCCGGCGAGTTTGACTATTACATTTTGTCGCTTAGCTGGTCGCCGTCATGGTGCCGGAACGAAGGCGACGGGCGGGACGCAGCGCAATGCGACACGGGGCGCAAGACCGATTTCGTGGCGCATGGCCTGTGGCCGCAATACGAAGACGGCTGGCCGGAATATTGCGCAACGGATGAACGCGATCCCTCGCGCCGCGAAAGCCAGTCGATGCAGGATATCATGGGTTCGGGCGGGCTTGCGTGGTATCAGTGGAAGAAACACGGGCGCTGTTCCGGTCTTTCGGCGCGCGGCTATTATCAGGCAATCCGCGAGGCGGCAGAACAGAACCCTGTTCCCGACGTGTTCGACGATCTTGACAAGGATATCACCCTGCCTCCGTCCGTGGTCGAGGATGCCTTTATCGAGGCGAATCCCGATCTGACCCGTGATGGCATTACCGTGACATGCAGCGGCGAGGCGCTTCAGGAAGTGCGGATCTGCCTGACCCGCGATCTGGAGCCGCGGGACTGCGCCCCGGATGCGAGCCGGGATTGTTCACGGAGCAAAGTTCTGATGGAGCAGGTGCGGTGATGATCTTGACCGTTCAACGCGCCGGGTCTAACCCCATGCCATGCTATTGAGGAGAAACGCATGACCGCCCCCTATTCGCTGCTTGTTCTGCCCGGTGACGGGATCGGCCCCGAAGTCATGGCCGAGGTGGTCAAGGTGGTCGACTGGTTTCAGGCCAATCGCGGGATGAGCTTCGATGTCAGCCACGATCTTGTCGGCGGCTCGGCCTATGACACGCATGGCGTGCCGCTGGCGGATGAGACGATGGCGAAGGCGCAGCAGGTCGATGCGGTGCTTCTGGGCGCGGTCGGTGGCCCGAAATACGACGATCTCGATTTCAGCCTGAAACCCGAGCGGGGCTTGCTGCGCCTGCGTAAGGAAATGGACCTGTTCGCCAATCTGCGACCCGCGCAATGTTTCGACGCGCTTGCCGATTTCTCGTCGCTCAAGCGCGAGGTCGTGACCGGCCTTGATATCCTGATCGTGCGCGAACTGACCTCGGGCGTTTATTTCGGCGAACCGCGCGGTATTCATGATGACGGCAACAATCCGGAAAATGAAGGCGGCCGCGTGGGCATCAATACCCAGCGTTACACCAGCGGCGAGATCCGGCGGGTAGCCCGTTCCGCTTTCGAGCTGGCGAAGCGGCGCGGAAACAAGGTCTGCTCGATGGAGAAGGCCAATGTCATGGAATCCGGCATCCTCTGGCGCGAAGAGGTGCAGTGGGTGCATGACAATGAATACCCCGATGTCGAACTGTCGCATATGTATGCCGATAACGGCGCGATGCAGCTTGTCCGCAATCCGCGCCAGTTCGACGTGATCGTGACCGACAATCTGTTTGGCGATCTGCTATCCGACGCGGCGGCGATGCTGACCGGTTCGCTTGGAATGCTGCCCTCGGCCAGCCTTGGCGCACCGATGGAGAATGGCCGGCCCAAGGCGCTGTATGAACCCGTGCATGGCAGCGCGCCCGATATCGCCGGGCAGGGCAAGGCGAACCCGATCGCCTGTATCCTGAGTTTCGCGATGGCTCTGCGCTACAGTTTCGATCAGGGCGATGCCGCTGCCGAACTGGAACGGGCGGTCGAGAAGGTTCTGGCAGATGGCGCGCGCACTGCCGATCTGATGGGGCCAGAGGGTGGAACGCCGGTCAGCACCTCGGAAATGGGCGACAGGATCGTCGCGGCTCTTTCCACGAGGACATGAATGCGGCTGACCGGCAATGCCGCCGGTGCCATGTTGCAACTGGCGGCGATGGGCCTTTACGCGACCCATGACGCCATTATCAAGGTTCTGGGAGAGAGCTACCATCCCTTCCAGATCCTGTTCTTCTCGTCGCTGCTGTCATTTCCGCTGGTCTCGCTGATCCTGCTGCAGGATCCCAATCCCGGCACGCTCAGACCCAACAGCCCCGGCTGGGTCGTGTTAAGGGCATGCTGCGGCATCACGGCGGGACTTTGCGGTTTCTTCGCCTTCTCGGTGCTGCCGCTCACGCAGGTCTACTCGATCCTCTTCACCACGCCTCTGCTGATCACCATCCTGTCGATCCCGCTGCTGGGCGAGCGGGTCGGATTGCATCGCTGGGGGGCGATCCTGTTCGGCCTGATCGGCGTGCTGATCGTGCTGCGCCCGGGTGCGCAAACCCTGGAGCCCGGCCATTTCGCCGCCATGCTGGGCGCTGCCGCAAGCGCCAGCGTAGCCGTCATCACCCGCAAGCTGGGCAGAAGCGAGCGTCCCCTTGTGCTGCTGATGTGGCCGATGCTGGGCAATCTGTTCGTCACCGGCACCGCGCTAAGCGTGACCTATCAGCCCATGCAGCTTACCGATCTGGCCCTGACTGGCGTGATTGCCTGCCTTGGATTGGCGGGGGCGTTTCTGGTCATTCTGGCCTATCGCGCGGGAGAGGCCGCGCTTGTCGCTCCGATGCAATATTCCCAGATCCTGTGGGCGACGGTCTATGGCTGGTATCTGTTCAGCGAGATGCCTGATGCGGCGACCCTGATCGGTGCGGGGGTGATCATCGGTTCGGGTCTTTATATCGTCTGGCGGGAAAGCCACGGCGGGAATTCGGACAACCGCCCGGCGATGGTCGCCCGCCTGCGCACGGAATCGGTGACCACGCCCAAATCGACCATTCTCCAAAGAATATGGCGCCGCCGGAAGTGAAGGGCCTTGCATTCCCGCGCCTGCCGCGCTACCTGCCCATCCTACGGTCGGAGCGTAGCGCAGCCTGGTAGCGCACCTGCTTCGGGAGCAGGGGGTCGGAGGTTCGAATCCTCTCGCTCCGACCAATTGTGATTTTTGTAGATTGCCACTGAAGTCTTCCTCAAGTGGCCACTATTCTTCCTTTGCGGCAGCAAGGCTGACGTAAGGCGCAAAGAATTGTCCTCACGCTTCTCGCTTGAGAACGGCGGTGCGAAATTAGTCCACGGAAGCGGCGGCTTGGTGCTGCTGCGGGCGGTGTAAAAGTCGTCCACCTTTTCCCTTTCTGTAGTTGCAGGGAGGGCGGGAGGATCTACAGCGTGGAAC
>NZ_QZCG01000028.1 GCF_003591515.1 Paracoccus onubensis | reverse complement strand
ATTTTATCGCCACGGTTCATCCCTATGACAGCCTGCCACAGGACGAATTGGCGCGTGTCGCCGGTTTCTTCGGTCGCAGGGAATATGCCGCCGGAGAGACGGTTTACGACATCGATGAGGCATTGCCGGGCTTGTTTCTGATCGAAAGCGGCGTGGTTCAGGTGCGTGACCGCAATGGCGAGTCGGTGTCCGAGCTGGGACCGCGCAACTCTTTCGGGGAACGCGGGCTGCTGCGCGCTGGCCGTGCCGTGACATCGGCCAGCGCGGTTTCGGAAGCGGTGATCCTGGTGCTGCCACGGCGGGAATTGCTGCGGCTGATGGAAGCGCATCCGGGTTTCGCCCGATTTTTCGATCGCGGCAGCCGGGCGGTGATGCGGGCTTCCGATGCGGCGATGATGAAGGTCGGGGAGCTGCTGTCGGGGAAACCGCGAAGCTGCGGCGCGGACATGCCGATCATCAAGGCGGCAGGAATGATGCGCGACGCGCGGGTCAGCAGTCTGGGCATCGTCATGGATGATGGGCGGCTGACCGGGATTGTCACGATCCGTGACATGTCGAATCGCGTCGTTGCCGAGGGCCATGATCCGCAGGCGCCGGTTTCAGAGGTGATGACCCCGGATCCGGTCAGTCTGCCAAGCTCGGCGCTTGGTCTCGATGTGCTGAATATCATGTTCGAACGCGGCATCGGTCATTTGCCGGTCGTCGATGACGGGCGCTTCGTGGGGATGATCAGCCAGACCGATCTGACGCGGGTGCAGGCGGTATCCGCGTCGGCGCTTTTGCGCGATATCGCGCAGGCGAAGACGGTGGGCGAGATGGCCGAGACGACCGGTCGCATTCCCGGGCTGCTGGCACAGATGGTCCGGGCGCATCAGCGGCATGAGATCGTCACCCGGATGATCACCGATATCACCGATGCCGTGACCCGCCGATTGCTTGAGATGGCCGAGGCGCGGCTTGGTCCCGCCCCCGCCGCCTGGGCATGGGCGGCATGCGGCAGTCAGGGCCGGCAGGAGCAGACCGGGATCAGCGATCAGGATAACTGCCTGATACTGGCCGAGGCGAGCGATCCGGCGGATCCCTATTTCGAAAGCTTCGCGCGGTTTGTCTGCGACGGGCTGAACGAATGCGGTTATGTCTACTGTCCCGGCGACATGATGGCGGTCAATCCGCGCTGGCGGCAGCCCCGCGATGTCTGGCGCGGTTATTTCCGCGACTGGATCGCCCGCCCGGATCCCGAGGCGCAGATGCTGGCCTCGGTCATGTTCGATCTGCGGGCCATCGGCGGCGATGCGTCGTTACTGCGGGGGCTGCAGACCGAGACGCTTGAACTGGCGGCGCGGAACTCGATTTTCGTGGCGCATATGATCTCGAACGCGCTCAGGCATCGCCCGCCTTTGGGGTTGATCGGCGGCTTCGCGACCATCCGGCACGGCGCGTATCGCGATCATATCGACATGAAGCTTGGCGGCGTGGTGCCCGTCAACGATCTGGCGCGGGTCTATGCGCTTCAGGGCAGGCTGACGCCGGTGAACACGCGGGCAAGGCTGCAGGATGCCGAGGCGAAAGGGATCATTTCCGGCAGTGGCGGGCGCGATCTGATCGCGGCCTATGACCTGATCCAGACGGCGCGGCTTGAAAATCAGGCTGCTCTGATCCTGTCCGGTCGGGCGCCCGACAATTTCCTGTTGCCTGCCGATCTGCCCGATTTCGAGCGCAGCCATCTGCGGGACGCTTTCGTCGTCGTCAGGGGAATGCAAGCGGCCGTGAGCCATGGAAAGGGGATTCCGGGATGAACGCCATGTCGTTCGAATTGCTGGGTGCGATTATCGCGGGGATCGGGGCCGGGGCGTTGATCTTTGCCCTGATGCATGCCGCGCGCAAGGCCGGGGTTCCCCTGCCGAGATGGCTTCTGCCCGCGGCTATCGGGCTGACCATGATCGGATATTCGGTCTGGAACGATTATAGCTGGTTCAGCCGCGCGAAAGAGCAATTGCCTGCCGGGGCGGAAATGCTGCTGGTGGGGAAAGACAATTATCTGTGGGCGCCCTGGACCTATGTCGCGCCCGTTATCGTGCGTTTCGCCGCGATGGATCCCGGCAAGATCACCGATGCCGGGGAGGATATCCGGCGGGCAGAGATCATGCTGATAGAGCGGCGCCGCCCGACGGTGATCGTGCGGCAGAATTTCGATTGTGCGAAAGGTATGATCTCTGTCGCTGGCGGTGATTGGCAAAAGGCGGATGACGATCCGGCTATCGCCATCGTTTGTGCCGGGGAGGCCGGATAATGGCGGATATTCTGGTGATCGAGGATGAGGAAAATATCGCCATCGCACTGGATTTCCTGTTGACCCGTGACGGACACAGCCATGCGCGGCTTGCCACCGGGGCCGGAGCGATTCAGCAGATCCGCGAACGATCCCCGGATCTGGTATTGCTGGATGTGATGCTGCCCGAGGTATCGGGCTATCAGATCGTGCAGGATCTGCGGGCGGATCCGGCCTTGAAGGATATCCGGGTGCTGATGATGACCGCGCGCGGTTCGGTGGTCGAGCGGCGCAAGGGGCTGGCGCTTGGCGCGGACGGGTTCATTGCGAAACCGTTTGAACTGTCCGAACTCCGGGCCGAAATGGCACGTCTGCTGGAGCGGAGATGAAACGCCGGATCGGTCTGCGCCTGCGTGTCCTGCTGCTGTTCGCGGGCTTCGCTGTGCTGCTGCTGGCCGGATCCGGTCTGTCGCTATGGGCCGAGGCGCGGCGGCTGCCGGGTGAGGTCATGGCATCGGGTGACACGCTGGACGTGCTGATACGGACGGGCGTGATCCAGTTTTTCGGCATCCTGACAGGGACAGCCGTGCTATGGCTGCTTGTCGATCATCATATCGTTCAGCCGATAGAAGGTCTTGCCGGTTCGCTGCGGACCTGCCGTCCTCCTGATGTGATGCGGGCGCGGTATCTGGGCGATCTGGGTCCGGCAATTGCCGATGCCGTCGAGGAACGGTCCCGCACGCAAGAGGCTCTGGACGAGGCGGTGGCGGCTCAGGGAGCGGAGTTGCAGCGTGAAAAGGAAACGCTGGAATCCATCTTTGCCGATTTCGGTGCTGGCGCCATAATGGCCGACAGCAAGGGGCGCGTGATCTTCTATAACGCTGCTGCTGCCCGGTTCCTGCCGGGGCTGGCGCTTGATCGGAAACTGTCGTCGCAGATCGCCCCGGCTGTGATCGAGGCCGCGCTTGCCCGTCTGGAGACAGGGGCGGGGGCGACCGATCTGGCTTGTCTGGCTCATGACGGGATGCGTCTTTCCGGGCGGATAAGGCATATCGGCGAGAATATCCTGCTGATTTTGCAAGAGCGCCTGTCCTCTGGTTCCGCACCGCATGAGGCGTTGGAGGCATTGCGGCGCCACGCGGCGACGCTTGTGCCCATGCTTGATGCTCTGGACGGGCCGATTCCGCAGGATCTGGCGCAGGCGATACGTGCCGAAGGTCAGGGACTGGCGGCCACTGCCCGACAATTGACGGACTCGATGACGGGCGGTGCGGCTGTTGCGCGTGCGATGCCGCACGAACTCGTTGCCGGGCTGACGCTGCGGGACGATTTGCCGCAGCAGGCGGTGCGGGCAGAGGCGGCCTCGATGAATGCGCTTTTACGGTTCCTGAATGGCCGGCTTTCGGATGAGGTCGGCACTCCGTGGGTGCAGGCAAGAATGACCGGTCAATCCGAATTGCATCTGCTGCTTGAATGGAAAGGGAAGGCGTTGCCGGTGGATCGTCTGGATGAATGGTTGTCCGAAAGACCCGATCCCGGTCAGCCCGATCTGACGGGGGCCGAGATTCTAGCGGCTCATGAGACGGGTATCTGGCCGGAATCCGATCCGTCCGGCTCTCGTCTGGTTCTGCCCCTGCAGGTGCTGGGGGCGGCGGATGACGCGGTGGGGCTGACCTATGATTTCGGTCTGGCATCGCGGGGTGGCTCATCGTTGCGGCTGGGCGATCTGACCTGTGTGGTCTTCGATACCGAAACCACCGGGCTTGAGGACAGCGACCGCATGGTGCAGATCGCGGGGCTGCGGATCGCGCGCGGCAGGCTGACGGGCGAAAGCTTCGAAACGCTGGTCAATCCCGGCCGCGCGATCCCGCCGCGCGCGACGGCGATTCACGGGATATCCGACGCAATGGTCGCAGATGCGCCCGGCCCGGATATGGCACTGACATCATTTCACCATTTCGCGCAGGATGCGGTGCTGGTCGCCCATAACGCTCCCTTCGACATGGGAATGCTGCGCAATACCGGCATGGGACCGGATTTCGACAACAGAGTGCTGGATACGGTTCTGTTATCGGTCATGATCTGGGGTGGTTCGGTATCGCATACGCTGGATGCGCTGGCCGAGCGTCTGGGGATCGTCATCCCGCCCGAAAAAAGACATACCGCCATGGGCGATGCCCGGGCGACGGCCGAAATTTTCCTGAGCCTGATCCCCGCGCTGGAGGCCAAGGGGATCACCCGTTTCGAGGATGTCAGGGCCGAGGCGCGGAAACACCGCCGCCTGATCCGTGACGTTAACGGCTCCCGGAGTTGAAGAAAGATCCGGCGGCGCCCGAAACGTTCAGAGTTCGAATTCCGGCGCGTCGGGATCGACCGGCAATCCGGGGCTGGGCCGTGGTTCGGGAATGTCGGAATCCGGAAGATTTTCGTCGATCGGCGGAGGTGGAGGCGCCTCTGCCTTGCGCCGGATGATGATATCGCCGTTTTCCAGCCGCTCGGGTGCCTGATAATTGCGCAGATCGTCGATCTGCACCCGCAAATCCTTCAGCATCGGGGTCAGGTTCTCGAATGCGCCGGACATGTCCTGCCCAAGCTGGTCCAGTTCGGGGCCCATGTCGCGCAGAAGCTCTTCCAGCAATGAACCCATGCCGCGTTCGATCGGATCGCCGCCGTCATCCTGAGATGTGCCGTCATTCGGCGGCGTGTTCCGTGGCGCTTCGTCACCTTGCATCGGGGGTTGCCACATATCGGGCGTATCCTGCGCATGGGCGGACTGTCCGGCGAAAACTGCCAGAACAAGCGGGACGGCAAGGGTCAGACGGCGCAACTGCATTGCTGAAAGATGGGAGATGCAGGCGGTTTCTGCAAGAGCGCCGGATATCGAGGTCGGCGTGATTTCGCGCTTATCCCTGACTTGCGGCCATGGGTTTCTGCATGGCGCGGAAGTTTTCCCATGCCTCGTTCAACCGGCGGGTGCGGGATTCTGCAAGGCGGACGGCCTCGGGCGGAAGGCCGCGGGCGATGGCGCGGTCGGGATGGGCTTCAAGGACCAGATTGTGCCAATGTTTCCGGGCTTCGGCCAGCGGTGTATCCGGGGCAATGCCAAGAATTTCGCAGGGCGGACAACCTGCCTTCGGGTCGTGACGCGCACGGATCGCGGTCACCGCGGCTTTGGACAGGCCGAAAATGCGCCCGACCTCGTTGATGAAGTCACATTCTGCCTCGTGCAGATCGGCATCCGCGAGCGCGATGATGAACAGCCCCTCGATCACATCGGCCAGAACCGGATCGCCGACGGGAAACATCGCGGCAATGCGACGTGCCCAGGCATCGAATCCCGCCACATCCTGCCGGGCCAGATCGAAGACCCTGGCGGCGTTCTTTTCCTCGGCCCGGGGGATGATGAACACGCGCCGGAATGCCGAAACCTCGGATCGTGCAATCGCGCCGTCCGCCTTGGCGAGTTTCGCGCCAAGGGCGATCACCGCGATCGTGAACGCGACCGAGCGTTCCGGCGGAATGGCCGTGCGCTGCCGGCCCAGCAATGCTGCCAGCCGATCACCGATTCGCTGCCAGAAACTGCGGGGTTTCGGCAGGTTGGGGCAGACGGGTTGATGCGGGCTCGTATCCATGTCCTCAGATTAGCGGCTATGAACGTGCAGCGATAGTGCCGGGATTATCAAGATGATCGGCTTTTAGTTGAATTTTTCATGAGTCGGGCGGCCATGCCGGACCAATGGGAATTTCGCGCGGGCGGAAGGAGGACAACCGCCCGCGCCTCGCCGGATAATTTACCCGGCGAGATAGGTATCAAGAGCCGCGCGGGTCCCCTGTTCGTAAAGCAGGGTCAGTTTGCGCGAGAAAACCTCTTGAAAGCGTGTGTCGTCGGCAAGCGCGCCGAAAACCGTTCGGTTTCCAAGGAAGGCGACAGGATTCCGGCGAGATGCGAGCGCGAATTCGCGCAGCACGTCGTGATTGTCGTCATTCGGCGGGATCTCGCGGCCTTGTTCATCCGTGCGTTCGCAATAGCGGCACCAGAAGGCGACCTCCTGCGCCAGCCCGTCGATAGCGCGATCATCCGCAAGCGCATCCTGCACGGTCGGCAGGATGAATTTCGGCTGCCGGTTCGATCCGTCCAGACAAAGCCGCGCAATCGTGTCGCCGATCTTCGGATTGGCGAAACGATCCACGATCAGCTCAAGGTAATCGCCGTAATCGACACCCTCGATCGGGGCGAGCGTCGGGATGATCTCGCGGGTTTCAAGCGCGCGCAACCATGCCTCGATCTGCGGATCGGCCATTGCGTCATGGACGAAATGATGCCCCAGAAGCGCCGAGGGATAGGCAATGGCCGCATGGCCGCCGTTCAGGATCCGCAGTTTCATCAATTCATGGCGGCTGACATCCCGGACGAATTGCACCCCGGCCTTTTCCAGCGGCGGGCGGCCTTGGGGGAAGTTATCTTCCAGCACCCATTGCCGGAAAGGTTCGCAGACCACCGGAACCGGATCTTCGATGCCGAAACGCTCCTGGACCAATGCCCGCTCGCGGTCCGAGGTGGCGGGTGTGATGCAATCCACCATCGAATTGGGAAAAGCCACATTCTCCTGCACCCAATTCGCAAAGGCGGGGTCGGAAAGCCCGGCCAGCCCGATCACGGTGCGGGCGCAGACATGGCCGTTTTCCGGAAGATTGTCGCAGGACATGACGGTAAAAGGCGCAACGCCGGCCTTGCGGCGATTGCGAAGCGCGGAAAGGATCATTCCGAAGACCGTTTGCGGCTGGTCGGGATTCCGGGCGTCATGGGCGATATCGGGATGGCCGGTATCAAGGCCGCCGGTAGTGGCGTCCACGTAATAGCCGCCCTCGGTGATGGTCAGCGAAACGATACGGATCGCCGGATCGGACATGGCGGTAATGACGGCTTGCGGATCGACCTTGGCGAAATCCACCATCGAGCCGATGACGCGGGCATTCAGCCCTTTGGGATCCAGTTCAACCAGAGTGGTCAGCCAATCCTGCTTTTGCAGCTTTTCGCGCATCAATGCATCGCCCGGACGGACGCCCGCGCCGATCAATGCCCAGTCGTGCCCCTCGCCCTGCGCGAATAACCGGTCAAGATACCATGCCATATGGGCGCGGTGAAAATTGCCGACGCCGACATGCAGGATGCCGGGCCGGAGACCTGCGCGGTCATAGCCCGGATGGACGACGCCGGAGGCGAGATCGTTCAGTGTCGATTGTGCCAGAGCCATAGCCATGACGAAGCCTTTCGTCCGAATTCCCGGAACCTTGCCGGGCAGAGTGGAGGAATTGGCGGGCGCAAGCGGGCAAACCCGCCCCGCCCGCCAAGAGATCGGGTCAGATACGATTGCCGTCCTTGCCGAAACGATGCAGCTTGTCCTCTTGGGGGGTCAGCCAGATTTCATCGCCGTGATACAGGTCGATTTCGCCATCGGCGCGGACGGTGATCGCATCGGCGATGCCGGTTTCCTCGACATAGAAGAATGTGTCAGAACCCAGATGCTCGCTGACGCCGATCCGGCCTTTCCATTTGCCGCTCTCGGTCGAGACGCCGATATGCTCGGGCCGGATGCCGATGGTTTCGGCGCCATATTCCGCAGCCGTCGGGCCGGTCAGCAGATTCATCTTCGGGCTGCCGATGAAGCCCGCGACAAAGACGTTGCGCGGGTTGCGATACAGTTCCATCGGGCTGCCCACCTGTTCGATCCGGCCCGCTTGCAGCACGACGATCTTGTCGGCCATGGTCATCGCCTCGACCTGATCGTGGGTCACATAGATCATCGTGGTTTTCAGGCGGTTATGCAGCTCGCTGATCTCAAGCCGCATACCGACGCGCAGCGCCGCGTCAAGATTTGACAGCGGCTCGTCGAACAGGAAGGCCGAAGGCTCGCGCACGATGGCGCGTCCGATGGCGACCCGCTGGCGCTGGCCGCCCGACAATTGCCCCGGACGGCGGTCCAGATAATCGGTCAGGTTCAGGGCCTTCGCGGCGGCGTCGATCCGGCGTTTCTGCTCATCCTCGGGCATTCCCGCCATCTTCATCGGAAAGGCGATATTCTTGCGCACCGACATATGCGGATAAAGCGCATAGGATTGGAACACCATCGCCAGACCGCGCTTGGCGGGCGATGCCTCGGTCGCATCCTGTCCGTCGATCAGGATACGTCCGCCGCTGACATCCTCTAGTCCCGCGATCAGCCGCAACAGCGTCGATTTCCCGCAACCCGAGGGGCCGACGAAGACGACGAATTCGCCATCCTCGATATTCAGGTCCAGCGGCGGGATGACTTCGACTTCGCCGAAACGCTTGGCGACATTCTCAAGAGTAATGTTTCCCATGACAGGTTTCCTTTACTTCACCGCGCCGAAAGTCAGGCCGCGGACGAGTTGCTTCTGGCTGAACCAGCCAAGGATCAGGATGGGCGCGATGGCCATGGTCGAAGCCGCGCTGAGCTTTGCGTAGAACAGCCCCTGCGGGGACGAGAAGCTGGCGATGAAGGCCGTCAGAGGCGCGGCATTCGTCGTGGTCAGGTTCAGCGTCCAGAAGGCTTCGTTCCACGCGAGGATCACGTTCAGCAGCAGCGTCGAGGCGATGCCCGGCACGGCCATCGGGGTCAGGACATAGATGATCTCGTTCCTGAGGCTGGCGCCGTCCATCCGCGCGGCTTCAAGAATCTCGCCCGGAATCTCGCGGAAATAGGTGAACAGCATCCAGACGATGATCGGCAGGTTCATCAGCATCATGATGGTGACAAGGGCGATACGGGTATCCAGCAATCCCATGCTGCGCAGTCCCAGATAGACCGGCACCAGCACACCGACCGCCGGCATCATCTTGGTGGACAGCATCCACATCAGCACGTTCTTGGTGTTTTTGGTCGGCTGAAAGGCCATCGACCATGCCGCAGGAATGGCGACCGCCAGCCCCAGAAGGGTGGAACCGACCGCAATCACGACCGAGTTCCAGAAATAGCGCAGATAATCCGAGCGCGTGTTGACATCGATATAGTTCTGAAGCGTCCAGTCGAAATTGAACCAGACCGGGGGCGAGGCGATAGCCTGCGCTTCGGTTTTGAACGAAGTCAGGATCGTCCAGATGATCGGAAAGGAGATCAGCAATCCGATGCCCCAGGCGGCGACGGTGATCAGGGCGCGCTGGCCCGTGGTGGTTTTCCTCGCCATGTCACAGCTCCAGATTCTTGCCGACGGCGCGCATCAGGAAGAAGGCGACGATATTGGCGATGATGACGGCGATCACACCTCCGGCGGCGCCCATGCCCGCATCGAACTGTTTGAGCGACAGGTTGTAGATGAAGAACGGGATATTGGTGGAGGCATAGCCGGGGCCGCCCGCGGTGGTCACATAGATCTCGGCGAAGACCGCCAGAAGGAAGATCGTCTGGATCAGCACCACGACGGTGATCGAGCGGGTCAGATGCGGCAGGGTCAGGTAGATGAACCGGCTGAGCCAGCCCGCGCCGTCCATCTCGGCCGCTTCCATCTGTTCGCTGTCCAGCGATTGCAGGGCGGTCAGCAGGATCAGGGTGGCGAATGGCAGCCATGCCCAGGCGACCATGATGATGATCGACAGAAGCGGCATGGTCGACAGGAAGTCGATCGGTTGCAGGCCGACGGCGCGGAAAAGATGCGCGAACAGCCCGTTGACCGGGTGCATGAACATGTTCTTCCAGACCAGCGCCGAAACGGTGGGCATCACGAAGAAGGGCGAGATGACCAGAATGCGGACGATGCCCTGACCCCAGAACTCCATGTTCAGAAGCAGCGCCAGAAGGATACCGCCTACCGTTGTGATGACCAGCACGCCCAGTACCAGAACCAGCGTGTTGATCAGCGCCGGAATAAAGGCCGGGTCGGTCAGGAAATAATAATAATTCTCGAAACCCGTCCACGAGGCCGGAGGGGTGAGGATGTTGTAGCGGAGGAACGAGAAATAGATCGTCGTCCCGAGCGGAATGATCATCCATGCCAGAAGCAGGATCACCGAAGGTGAGATCATCAGCCGCGCCGCCTTATGAGCGCGTTGCGTCGCCATGAGAGCTTCCTTTGGATCGGGTCGGGCCGGGCATAGGAC
>NZ_QZCG01000027.1 GCF_003591515.1 Paracoccus onubensis | reverse complement strand
GTCTGATGAAGCTGGCCACCTCGGTAACGGTATCGAGTTTGGGCCGCAACTCGGTGATCACATCGCTCACGCTTTGCGTGCGCTCTTCCCAGGGGGACAGCGTCACGATCAGGATCGCGCGCCGCAACTCGCCCCATGTGCCGACGATGCTGGTCACATTGCTGATCGTGCCCTCTTCCCGCATCGGCTCCAGCATCGCCTCGATCTTGCGGGTGGCAGCGTCAGTGAAGGAAAGGTTCGATCCCTGCGGCGCGTTGATCGTGATCATGAACTGACCCCGATCCTCGTCGGGTTGCAACTGGCGGGGCAGGCCCTGATAAATCGCGAATGCCGAAGCCACGGCGAATGCGCATATGGCAAGGATCGGAACCGGGCGCGCGATCATCCGGGCAAGCAGGCGGCCATAAATCCGTTCCAGCCAGTGAATCACGCGGTCCACGATGCGGGTCAGAAAGCCGGGCTTGTCGTCGCGCGGCAGAACGATCGAGGCCAGCACCGGCGAGATGGTCAATGCGACGAAACCCGATACCGCGACGGCGACCGCAAGGACGATGCCGAATTCCGCGAAAAGCTGGCCGATCTGTCCTTCCATGAAGCTGACCGGCAGGAACACTGCGATCAGCACGGCGGTCGTGGCGATAACCGCGAAGCTGACCTGCCCCGCGCCACGCCGGGCGGCTTCTGCCCGGCTTGCACCCATCGCGCGGTGCCGCTGAATATTTTCCAGCACGACAATCGCGTCATCCACGACCAGACCGATGGCAAGGATCAGGGCGAACAGCGTCAGAATATTGATCGAAAAGCCCAGCATCATCATCGCCAGCCCCGCCCCAAGGGCCGAGATCGGGATGGTGACGACCGGCACCATCGACAGCCGCGCCGAGCCAAGAAACAGGAAGATCACGGCAGTCACCAGCAAGACCGCTTCGCCGAAGACCTTGGCGACCTGCTTGATCGAGCTTTCGATGAACACGGCCTCGTCGGCGGTCACCTGAAGCGTCATTCCGTTGGGCAGGGTGGGGCGAATGAGGTCCAGCTCTGCACGGACGGCGTTCGAGATGGCCACCGTGTTCGCCTGCGCCTGCGGCTGGATTCCCATGCCCAGCGCCAGAACCCCGTTCGAGCGGAAATTCGACTCGGTCTGCTCGGCTCCTTCCTCGATGCGGGCGACATCGCCAAGCAGAAGCGGGCGCGCGCCACCGTCGCGCACGACCATCTGCCGGAAGGCGTCCGCCGTGGTAAAGCGGGTTTGGGCCAGAACCTGCAGCTGTCTTGCGCCTGTCTCGATCTCGCCGGCGGGCAGTTCGACATTATTGGCTTCAAGCGCCGAGATGATATCGGTGGTCGTGATTCCATGCGCCGCCATGCGCGCCTGATCCAGCCAGATCCGCATGGATGGGGCGCGTTCGCCGTAAATGACCGTATTCGCGACGCCGGGCAGTCGCGCCAGACGGTCCTTGATGTAGCGATCGGCATAATCCGACAGTTCCAGCGGTGTCATGCCCGGGCTGGACAGGGCAAGCCGCAGCACCGGATCGCCCTCGCTGTCGTTCTTGTCGATACGGGGGCGGTCGGCCTCTTCGGGGAGGTTGTTCACCACCCTTTCGACCGCGTTCCGCACATCATTGGCGGCATTGTCGATATTTCGCGACGGATCGAATTCCAGAACCGTGCGCATGCGCCCACGTTCGGATGAGGTTGACATCGAGACGACGCCGGACACGCCGGCAAGCGCGCCTTCGATCACCGTGGCGACCTGACTGTCCACGACATCCGGCGAGGCGCCGGTGTAATCCACCCGGACCGTCACCTGCGCGGCCTCGACCTGCGGCAATTCGCGCACCGGCAGACGGGTCATGGCAACCGCACCGATCAGCACGATCAGAAGATTGAGAACCGTCACCAGAACCGGGCGACGCAGTGAAAGATCGGGCAGGCTCATCCGTCGATACCCGCCGTCGCGGGCGCATCGGCGGCGCGGGCAACGACGTCGATTTCCATTCCCGGCGCGACGCGATGCAAATTAGTCACGATGATCTGCTCGTCCTGCGACAGGCCGGAAACCACCTCGACCAATCCGTCGACCTGCTGGCCGACCGAGATTTCGGCCTGTTTCGCCACGCCATCCCGGGCGACAAGCACCAGATGACGGTCACCCTCGACGGTCAGGACCTGTTCGGGGATGGCGATCTGCTGCCGCTCTGCCAGAACCAGATCGACCTGCAGGAACATTCCGCCGGTCAGTGCCCGGTCGTCATTGGGAATCTCGCCCCGCAGCGCAATCGAGCGGGTGGCGGAATCGACGCGCGTATCAATCCGGCTGACCTTGCCTTCGAAAACCCGGCCCGGCCATGCGGCTGTCGTCACCTCGATCCGAAGCCCGGGCTCAAGCCTTGACAACTGGATCTCGGGCACGCTGAAATCGACTTCGATCAGCGAGCGGTCGTCAAGCGTGGTGACCGTGGTGGTGGCATCGACAACCTGTCCTTCGACCAGATCCGTCAGCCCCACGACACCGGAAAACGGCGCGCGAACCCGGCGGTCGTCCAGAATGACCCTTGCCCGGTCAAGCTCTGCCTCGGCCCTGAGCAGCGCGGCCTTGGCCGTCTGATATGCGGCATCCGATGCGCTGCCGGTTTTGTTAAGCTGCTGTTGCCGGGTAAAGGCGGTATCGGCTTCGGCAAGCGTCGCTTCGGCGGCCTTGACATCGGCCTGTTCGGCGCGGTCGTCAAGCGTCAGGAGAACATCGCCTTTCGCCACGCTTTGCCCCGGACGAAAGCCGATATGGGTGATCCTGCCGCCGGTTTCGGCAACCAGATTGACCGCATTCCGGGCCCGCGCCGTGCCGACCGCGCGGACCGTATCGCGGAAATTCCCGGTTCCGACCGGTATCGTCTCGACCGTCAGGGGGGAAGAAGAGGATTCGGGCCCTTGCGCAACGGCCAGATTGGGCGCAGCCATCAAGCGGTCGGTCACGTAAAGGCCGCCCGCGGCTGCGGCCAGAATGACCAAAACACCCAGAATCACCTTGAGGGCACGCATCTCTCACTCCAGACAGCACGCAATGAAGCCACGGGACGAGGCCTGACAATAACATGTGATAACCATCGTCAAAATCGCGCAAATGACAGGCTGCGGCAACTGATATTCGCGTGTATGGTGGCAATTTCAGGCTTGGGTGATGCGATCAGGCCCGGGTTGCCTGAACCTTGGGCTGTATTTTCCACGCCGCATGCAGCCCTGCCAGCAATGCGGCATCGTGATCGGGGCGCAGGATCGCGCCCCCCTGCCGCTCCACTGCCAGCGCGTAAAGTCCGGCAAGTGGGCCGTTTCCGCATATTGCGACGGTTTCGCCCAGCCAATAGGGTTTGGCGTCGGCCAGTTCGCAACCGATCAGAAGCCCGGCAAGCTGCGCTGCGCCCGATCCCGTCGCCCCCCGCAAGGCAAGCAGGCGGCCATGTGCCCGGTGCGGACGGCTAAGCGCGTCGTCAAGCGCAGACAGGAAAATATCGGGTTCCGCGATAGCGGCATTTGCGCAATCGCCGGCCATCCATTCCATGAATTCGCCGCTGAGATAGCCGTGGAAATGGCAGATTTCCTGTGCCGATACCCGTATCCAGTGGCTGTGCCTGCCGGTGATGCAGATCACACCGTCGAATTGTGGATCGGCTGCCACCAGCCCGGCGACAAGCGCGGTCTGACCGTGAAGCCGCGCCTCTGGTTCGGCCTGCGTCACGCCGCGCGCGATCCGGAACGGCTGTTTGCCTGCAGTGGCGTCAACCAATGCAAGCTTTGCGGAGGTCGGGGCGGCTGCGAAATCCTGGGCGGGATAGGTTCCGCTCATATCCGCCAGCAGTAACGGCAGGTCGGGGAGCGCCTGTAGCGCATCTGCAAGCGCCGGAATTCCGACACAGGCGCATTGGTCCTGTCCGGTCGGGGTTGGCCCCTGCATCGACCAGCTTCGCAGGGATTTTCCGTCATATTCGGCAGCTATCCAGTTCGCGGCGCTCATTCATCGATCCTTGGGGATGGTTGCCGGGCCCGGATACCAGATATGACGGGGAAGGTCAGCCGTAGAGATGTGCATTAAGCTTAACCGCAGCGATTAACCTTAATGCGCCCGCGCGGGACAAGATCAGTCCGGTCGAGGCTCAGGAAGCGGGCGCGCTCCAGTTTAGTGGTTGCGGGTCTTCCCGGAAGGCAAAGCGCAGGAGATGGCTTTCAAGTACATCCCGCAATTGCTGCAAATCATCTTCCCCTGCGGCATCGGCAGTCAGGCGCAACCCCTCGGGGGTCGTTTCGATCGTGGCGTCACCCATTTCAAAATGAAGTTGCGCATGATCATCCTGCATCTCCACATCGATCTTGTGGCCGAAATGTTTCGACAATGTGGCCAGAAGCTGCGGGCCGCGGGCGGTGGGAAAGTCGGCGGTCTGTTTCATGATGTTCCTTGAATCTGCATGGCAAGGGAAATTCCGGCTTAACCGCTGGGCGATATGAGCGCAATTCCCGACAAATTCATTAAGGCAAATCTTTACCTATCTGGAACTCGGGGCTAATCAGGCCCGGAACCCGCCGACCTGAAGGAATCCGCCATGCGTTGTCTCATTTTACCGGGCCTGCTGACCGTTGCCCTGACATCGGCAGCCCTTGCCGATGAGGTCACGATCCCGACCGCACAGGGAGAGGTTTCCGTTGCCGCCGACCCCAAGGTGATCGCCGTGCTGGATATGGCCGCAATCGACACGTTGCAGGCGCTTGGGGTGATGCCCGATGGCCGGCCGAACGAGCTTTACATCGATTATCTTCCGGATGTCGAAGAGGCGGCAGCGCCCGTAGGCACGCTTTTCGAACCGAATCTTGAAGCACTTGCCGTTCTTGACCCCGATCTGATCATCATCGGCGGACGCTCGGCCGGGCAGCTCGAGTCGGTGTCGCAGATCGCGCCCAGTATCGACATGACGATCGGCATCGATCTGATATCCGATGCCAAGGCCCGTCTTTCCGCCTATGGCACCCTGTTCGGCAAAGAGGATCAGGCGGCGGAAATGACGGCGGCGCTTGATGAGAAACTTGCCAAGACCAGGGAAGCCGGAAAAGGGAAGGGTAGCGCCCTGATGGTCATGACCAACGGCCCGAAAATGGCGGCTTACGGTACGAATTCGCGCTTTGGCTGGATTTTCGACGCGACCGGCCTTGAAGAGGCCAGCAACGGGCTGAAGGGCGATACACATGGCGATGCGATAACCCATGAATTCATCGCCGAGGCCGATCCCGACTGGCTGATCGTGCTGGATCGCAGCGTTGCCGTGGGTGAAGGCGGGCAATCCGCCGAGGCGACACTGAAAAGCCCTCTGATCGCAGAAACCAAGGCGTGGAAATCCGGCCAGATCATCTATCTTGACCCGGCCAGCAGCTATATTTCGGGCGGCGGTTACAGATCGCTGAGCACAGGGCTGGAGCAATTGGCCAAGGCATTGAACAGCGTTTCAGAAAACTGATGCGATATCTGCCGGGGGCAATTCTGGTCCTTGCGCTGCTGATGCTGGCCAGTCTTACGGTCGGCGCGGCCAGCGTGGATCTGACGACGATCCGGCAGGATCCCTATGCGATGCTGGTGTTGCTGGAATCGCGGCTGCCCCGGACCCTGGCGGTCGCCCTGACCGGCTCGGCGCTGGCGGTGGCGGGGGTGGTGCTGCAAAGCCTGGTGCGCAATCGTTTTGTCGGCCCCGAAACCACGGGCACCGCCGAAAGCGCGGCGCTTGGGCTGCTTGCGATCACCATCCTTGCGCCGGGCGCGCCGATCTGGGCGCGAATGGGGGTGGCCAGCCTTGCCGCAATGGCGGGAACCGCCCTGTTCGTGACCATCATCCGGCGCCTTCCCGTGCGCGAGGTGATGCTGGTGCCGATAGCCGGGCTGGTTCTGGCCGGGGTGCTGCGTGCCATCGCAACCTTTATCGGCTGGCAGACGGATCTGCTGCAATATGTCGATGGCTGGCTGATGGCTGGCGAATTTTCGGGCGTGATCGCGGGGCGTTACGAATTGCTGTGGATCGCCGCGCTGGCGGCGGGGCTGGCATGGTTCGCGGCGGACCGTTTTGCGATACTGGGGCTTGGCGATCAGGTGGCGACCGGGCTGGGCCTGTCGGTTCGGGCGGTGATGCGGCTGGGGCTGGCGGTCGTCGCGGTGGTGATGGCGATGGTGATGACGACGGTTGGACTGATCCCGTTTCTGGGGCTGGTCGTGCCCAATATCGTCGCCCGGATCATGGGGGACAATCTGCGCGCCTCGATCCCTGTGGTCGCGGTGTTCGGAGCGGCGCTGCTGCTGGCCTGCGACCTGATCGGACGCCTGATCCGTTATCCTTACGAAATCCCCGTCGGCACGATTCTCGGCGTGATCGGCGCGGCAATCTTCCTGTGGATGCTCTATGCAAGGCCGGCCCGTGGATAAGCGCCTGCGCCTGATCTTCGCCGGCCTTGGGCTTGTGCTAATGGTCGCGATTGCGGTCTGGATGCTGCAGGGCTTGCCTGAAGGCCGGGCGCGCAGCTTTGTTCTTGGTCTTCGGGCCGAGCGTCTGGCAGGCCTGCTGCTTGTCGGCGTCACCACGGGGGTGGCGACGGTCATGTTTCAGACCCTTGCCGGAAACCGGGTGCTGACACCGCAGATCATGGGCTTCGATTCGCTGTATATCCTGCTTCAGACCATTCTGGTCGCCGGGCTTGGCATCACCGGTTTCGCAAGCATTCCGACCTGGAGCAAGTTTCTGCTGGATACCGCCGTCATGATCGCATTGGGGTGCATCCTGTTCGGCAGCCTGCTTGGCCGCGGCAGCCGGGATATCGCCCGCACCATTCTGACAGGGGTTATTCTTGGCGTCATGTTCCGCTCGCTTTCCGCCTTTATCGGGCGGGTGCTGGACCCGAACGAATTTGCCGTTGTCCAGCAATCCAGCTTTGCCAGCTTTGGTCATCTGGACGCGGCCCTGCTTCCGGTCGCCGCGATATTGACCGCCGCCGCTGTCGGCCTTGCGCTGTCGATGGCCGGACAGCTTGATGTACTGGGGCTGGGCCGGGACCGGGCGGTTGCGCTGGGGCTTCGGCACCGGCGGGTCGTCTTCGTGACCCTTGGGCTGGTGGCCGTGCTGGTCGCGGTGCCGACAGCGCTTATCGGGCCGGTGACATTCTTCGGGCTGATCGTTGCCGGGCTGACCCACGGTATCCTGCGCAATCCCCGCCACGCAATGCTGCTTCCCGCCGCCGGAATGATCGCCGCCATCATGCTGATCGCGGGCCAGCTGGTCTTCGAGCGGCTGCTTGGACAGGCGAGTTTCCTGTCGGTGGTGATCGAATTCGCGGGCGGTCTGTTCTTCCTGTATCTTCTGCTGAAAGGACGCATCCGATGATCCGTATCGAGGATGTCAGCCATTCCATCGGCCCGGCAAGGATCCTGCACGATATCCGCACCGGGTTTCCCAAGGGCCGCCTGACCGCCCTGATCGGCCCGAACGGAGCAGGGAAATCGACTCTGGTCCGGCTTGTCGGCCGGCTGGAGAACCTTCAATCGGGCCGGATCTCTGTTGACGGGCATGATCTGGCCCTAACGCAGACCCTGGAACTGGCCCGGGTGATGGCGATCCTTGGGCAGGATACCGCGATCGCAAGCCGCCTGCGTGTGCGTGAACTGGTGGCGTTCGGTCGCTGGCCGCATCACAATGGCCGTCCCCGTGCGGATGATCATGCCAGAGTGGAGACCGCGCTTGAGAATTTCGCCCTGACGCAGCTTGCGGACCGGTTCCTTGACGAAATCTCGGGCGGGCAGGCGCAGCGGGCGCATATCGCCATGTGCTTTGCCCAGGACACGCCTTGGCTTTTGCTGGACGAGCCGCTGAACAATCTGGACATGTCCCATTCCCGCGCCTTGATGCAACGGGTCTCGGATCTGGTCCGGCGGCAGGGCCGCAGCGTCGTCATGGTCGTGCATGAGATCAATTATGCCGCCGCCTGGGCCGATCATATCATCGCCATGAAGGATGGCCGGATCATGGCCGAGGGCGATCCCGATACCGTGCTGAACCAGCGGACGCTGTCCGAACTCTACGACGCCGATGTGCAGGTCTCGCGCCATCAGGATCGTCCGCTTGTGCTGCATCACGCCTAGAGGCTGTCGGGGTCTGGAGGGAACCGTTCGGTAATCTCCGAAGCCGGGCAGCGGTGGGGCGCTGTCCCGTCGCCGACAGGTCTCTTGAACCAATGGCGCGACCTGCCGGCGCCTCTGAGGTATTTTTACAAAGAAGAAATGCGGTTATCCGAAGTCGATAACCTGTAGCGCGGTATATGCCTTCAAGTCGATCCGCCCTCTTCGGAACCCTGTTTGCCAGCGCAATGATGACGCATTAGATTGCCGTCGAATCCGGTGCGGGTGCGGCCCTTGGGTCTTCGGCGATCAATCAGAAGGAACGTGATTTGACCATTTTCGATATGCTCGTCTGGGGCGGTGCGGTGTTGACGCTGCTGGGGCTGGTGGCGCTGTTCTGGTGCATCGTCACGGTTTTCCGCCTGCGCCGCGCGGCCCCCGAGCCAGAGGAATTCCGCGCCCGGATGCAGCGTGTCGTCGCGGTGAACACGGGCGCATTGATGCTCTCGGCGATCGGATTGATGTGCGTCGTGCTCGGGATCATTCTGGGATGAGGGCGCTTGTCCAGCGGGTCAGCGAGGCCTCGGTCGAGGTCGAGGGGCAGATCATCGGCAGGATTGGCCACGGGCTGTTGGTACTGGTCTGCGCAATGCGGGGCGATGACGAGGTAGCGGCCGGGAAACTGGCCGCGCGGGTCGCTAAACTGCGGATTTTCCGGGACGATGAGGGACGGATGAACCGGTCCCTTGCGGATGTCGCCGGCGGGGCGCTTGTGATCAGCCAGTTTACGCTGGCAGCCGATACACGAAGCGGGAACCGCCCCGGCTTTTCTTCGGCCGCGCCTCCCGATACCGGTGAGCGGCTTTACCTGCATTTTGCCGAGAACCTGCGAAAAGCGGGTATCCCGGTGCAGACGGGCAGTTTCGGGGCGGATATGAAGGTCCGTCTTCTGAATGACGGCCCGGTGACGATCTGGCTGGATACGGCGGACAGGGCCTGACGGGCGGGTCGTTCGGAGGGCGAGTACCGGTTTTGCGGCTGGGAAACTTTCCCCGTCCGGTCTGTTGAACCGGGCAGGGATTTGATTTCGAAAGAGATCCAGGGGATCAGCGGCTCAACAGCGGCATGCCGCGTTTTTTATGCCGCGCGACCAGTTGCTTGATCTGCTTGCCCTGCTCGGGGATCGGGCGGGCGGATTGCGCTACGAAATCCGGTTCGGTGATCTCGGGGAACAGGGTCACGATCTCTTTCCGCGCTTCGGCGGGGACGCTTTGCAGGGCGATCGGGCCGGTGAACAGGCTTTCGGTCGGCGCGTCTTCCGAAAAGATCACCTGATGCTTGTCGAAAAGGATGTGGAAATAGGTCACCTCCTCGCAATCCTCGATGATCTCGATCCCGTCCAGGCCGACCAGCTTGATGGCGGGGATCAGGATTTCCTCGGCCCCGAACATCCGCTGCGCGATTTTCGAGCGGATCAGCACGCGGTGCTGACGGCTGACGGTCAGGTCACGCTCGGGCAGCCCGCCGCCCAAAGCACCGGCGGCGATGCGGATCGGTTTCAGCTTCGGGTTCTGCGCCAGATCGATGGCATCGCGGCTGGTGGACCCGATCCAGCGGATGGGCTGATAGCCGTCATCCATGGTGGCGATCATGTCGCCAGGACGGAGGTCTTCGATCGGTTTGTTGCCGTCACTGGTTTCGATCAGCGTGCCGGAGGTGAAGCAGACAGATTGCGCGCCCATTTCGAAATGATTACTTTTCGGGGCTATATATCCTAGAATTTTCAATGCTGTATCTGGAGGCGGAACATCCCCTAAAAAAATCAGATAATGTCCTCCTTCAAGTATCTCTTGGCCAGGTGTCCCATTCCAGCGAAAGTCATTACTATCATCAAGATCAATATCGATAACAGCAACTTCGTAGATCTTAAAATTTTCATCATATAACGAAAAGCTGTAATCATAACTGGCTGCGTGATATTCGCCGTCTATTTTTATAGATTGTTCTTTAACCCCTCCCACGCGAAGAGCTGGATTGAAATCATCCTTGTTATAACCACCTGCAAATTTACTGGAATCGGCACCATCTTCGATAGGAACATCCGAACGCACGACTTGTTTGAATGTTGTGCCGGTATAGCTCCACTCCCGCCCTCCACGCAAACTTTCGGAATAATCTGCCCGCTCTCCATTTATAACGCTTTGAGATCCCAGAATAATTTTGTCGTAAAGATAATAATTACTCATTACATACCACCTTTCATTGCAACTATGATGGTGGAGATTTATTGCGATTATCTTAACAACGCCCTGAAAGATCTTCGATTTTTCCCGTATTTAATAATTTCAATGACGCGATGAAGCGGATGCTATATCGTTTGCAAGGAAAGAAGCCACCCAATGGGACATTGACTCATGGTGAAGGGCAGCCTGAGATGGGCTGCCCTCTGAAAGGAAAGGAGTCGTCCAATCAGCGGCTCAACATCGGCATGCCGCGTTTTTTATGCCGCGCGACCAGTTGCTTGATCTGCTTGCCCTGCTCGGGGATCGGGCGGGCGGATTGGGCCACGAAATCCGGTTCGGTGATCTCGGGGAACAGGGTCACGATCTCTTTCCGCGCCTCGGCGGGGACGCTTTGCAAGGCGATCGGGCCGGTGAACAGGCTTTCGGTCGGCGCGTCTTCCGAGAAGATCACCTGATGCTTGTCGAAGAGGATGTGGAAATAGGTCACCTCCTCGCAATCCTCGATGATCTCGATCCCGTCCAGGCCGACCAGCTTGATGGCGGGGATCAGGATTTCCTCGGCCCCGAACATCCGCTGCGCGATTTTCGAGCGGATCAACACGCGGTGCTGACGGCTGACGGTCAGGTCACGCTCGGGCAGCCCGCCGCCCAAAGCGCCGGCGGCGATGCGGATCGGTTTCAGTTTCGGGTTCTGCGCCAGATCGATGGCATCGCGGCTGGTGGACCCGATCCAGCGGATGGGCTGATAGCCGTCATCCATGGTGGCGATCATGTCGCCAGGGCGGAGGTCTTCGATCGGTTTGTTGCCGTCACTGGTTTCGATCAGCGTGCCGGAGGTGAAGCAGATCAAAGGGATTGCTTCCAACTCGCCTTCATAGTTGGCTTGGTAGGATATGCCCGGTATATACGTATAATATGTCGTTTCGAATCCCGGCGTGTTTACTGATGGGCTGTTAGGCTGAACAACGTCAAACACATTGCGGCCTGCCGGCACCGCGAACGCATATTCCTCGAAGGACGAATAGGTTTCATTGCCTATCGCAAACTGGGTGATCGTGGTCATGTTACCGTTGTTTTCGTCGCCAAGCATGGTCACGGAACCATCATCGTTGAGTGAATACCCCTTTGCACTGAATTGAGCTTGAATTAAGGCGGTTCTCGATTGCTCATCGATGGTCATGAGCGGAGGATTGCCGGACCCGTCATCGGTAAAGGTAACCTCGTAGCGTTCGACATACCCCCAGCCGAAACTGTTACTCATACCGATCAGGTATGATTTTCCACTTTCACTGTCTTGGATAACCCTGAAGCCATCCACATTGAGAGCCGCCTGGGAATCGATTTGGCCCGGAATGCTTGACTGATCCATGTCAACCAGGCCATCGGCATTTTCAAAACCATTTGTATCCAGTTTGATCGCCGTGGATTTGCCTGTTTCCAGATCAACCAGCAGGCTTCCGCTTTCTGTGCTGACGGTAGAATTGGAATTGCTGGCAAAAAGGTATTCTGTTCCGTCCACTTTAACAAAACTTAGCGCATCCTGATCTTCGGGAGGATGACCATCACCATTATATGGCGTGATCAGTGTCCCGTCATCATTTGAAATTGGTTCAACTGTAACAGGAATTGTAGCAACGCCGTCAGCATCTGTGGTTACCTCACCCGCCGGAACGATTTTAACCAGAAATTCGTTCGGCTGATAGGTGACACCATTATAATCGAAACTATAGGTTGCACGCGCATGCGCATACATGTCCCCATTTTCGGATACCACAACGTTATCGAGCTGTGCGCCATTGCCAGGATTCCCGTCAAATACGTATTGTCCGGCATCGTTCTGATAGTCTTGATTGGCCACAAACTGATATTTTGCCACAATACTCCCTGATGAACCCTCTGTTCCGGGAACATTCACGGCCATTAACTGACCGCTATTTCCACCGCTGTTTACGATAATTATAGACATGCAAAATTCTCCCGATTAAACAAAAACTGCCCTATTGTAACGCGAATATCCGACGCATCCATATAGGTCTATAAACCTGCCACCAATTCGTTCCATATTCGAAACAGTCTGCCCTCATATTTTTTCCGGCCCACAAATCAGTGCATCTTTTCCGCGTTGCTCCACGGCTGACTACAGCACCATTCCACCCATAACCGCGTCACACCCCCTCCCCCGGAAGCCGCAATTCCAGCCAATGCACGGCCAGCCGTACCCGGCCGCCCTCGAAGGCCCCATTCTCGGCGGTCATGATCAGCTTCCCGGTCTGATAATAGGTCACCGGCGAACCCAGAAGCCCCCGCGCCCAGGATCCCCTGCCGATACCAAGCCCCTTTCCGAAACGATCCTCGGCGCCGGCCTCGCCGGAACCCAGCTGCCAGCCGGTCAGGGATCCGCCCAGCGGCTCGATAACCCGCGCCACCGCTCCGATGACCATGACGCCCGCGGGAATGGCGACCGGAGCCGTGATGCGCTTCCCCTGCCCGACCGTGAATTCACCCTCGGCCATTCCCGCGACAAGTCCCGAACCCTGCCTGCCAAGCGTCAATGCCCCGGGAACCCAGCCAGCACCGTCATGAACTGCCTCGACACCACGATCCAGAATGAAGCTGCGCATCCCCGCCAGGGCAGGCAGGAAGATCCAGCCGCCATTCGCCGCGACCGCGATCCCACCCTCATGCCCGGCCCATGCACCCTGCGCCTCACCAGCCACGCCCCAGCATTGCCCGTCCACCGAAGCGAGGGGCGGCACAGACAGGTCGATGCTTTGAAGAACCAGATTGACCATGCCGTCAAGCCGCATCAGAGCCTCATTCACCGTCACATGTTTCTGCGCCTGTGCAGGTTGCAACAGCGGCATTCCCAGCCGCGCGGTGTCATTCGCTTCCATCGACATTCCTCCTGACAAATGGGCCCGCGCCGAAGCGCGCCGACATCTGGGCGACCTCGACCGTAAAAGCCCCGCCAGCCTTCGCGGCCAGCCATATCCGTTCCGGCACCTCGTATCCGGGCACCGTCAACTCACATTGATGCAAAAGCTCATGCCCCCGGCGCAGCCGCAGAAGATAAACTTCCTCCGACTCACCCAGTGGCACGTCGCGGCCGCTCCAGTCATCGCCATCGATCCGGGTTCGCCGTATCCAGCCGATCCGCCGCCCATCGATCCGCAGATGACAGGGCGCATATGGCCGCAATCCGATCCCCTGCGCGGTTGTCGTCAGGCTGACATGACTTGCATCGTCGGGCGCGCGCCGCGCCGGACCGATCCGCCAATGCCTCTCCTGTCCCCGCGCCGATGGCGGCATCGCCACCTGCCGCGCCGCACCGTCCATCAGAACCACCAGCGAGCCTTCCGGCCATTCGCGCGGCATGACCCCATCCGTCCCCGCCTGCCCTCGCAGACGCTCGCTGATTTCCCAGATATCGCCGCCCAATGGCTGCGCGCGGGCGAATTGCATCAACTCCCAGCCTTGCGGCGATCCATCCCCGATCGCCAGCAGATTCGCCCCCGACAGCAGCGCCCTGACCCCGACCGAGCGCAGCTGTCCGCCCTTGACCTGCAACCTCAGCGGCGCACCCCGGTCGATCACCCCCGGTCGGGCGCGAACAAGAGGCGACAGCGTACGCCCCACCAC
>NZ_QZCG01000026.1 GCF_003591515.1 Paracoccus onubensis | reverse complement strand
CCCCCCGCACCCCCCGAGGTATTTGGACAAAGAAGAAGCGGCAGTTATCGCCGGGTTGGCGCGGCGGGTTATGATGCAGACGCCTGGGTTCGTTTCAATGTCTCGCGTTTTTCGATGCGCTGGATGGACAGGCGCAGGGCTTCGACAAGGGCCTCTTGCGGGATGCCGGTTTCCTTCGCCAGACGCATGATGCCGAAATGCACCCGCGCCATTTCCTGATAATAACGCACGAATGCGAAGTTGATCGAGGCGCCGACGAAAGCGCCAAGCACCGGGGCCGCTTGCGCCGCGAGTTTCTGGCCCAGCGAAATCGACAGTTTCGGCGCCACCTTGCTGATCAGCCCCTGTACGGTCTGCCCGGTGATCGACAGGCGCACCGCCAGCAGGCCGAAATCGGTGTCGTCGTCATCGGCCATCGGACCGGCCGCGGCGAAGATGCGCAGGCATTCCAGCCGCACCTCGTCGCTGTCGGGATCAAGCCCGTGTTCGGCGGCGATCCCCAGCATCGCCCGAAGCAGCAGCGTGACCGTTACCGGCAGTTCGACCATCGCGCCGGCGAAGCCCCCGGCGCCGCCCGCCGCGCCGCTGACCGAGGTGGCCATGCGGTTGAACCAGTCGCCGCGATCGCGAAAATAGCGGCGCGATCCCGATGCCGCCGAAAAGGCCCGGTTCAGGGCGAAGCGGGTGATTCCGTCAAGCCGGACCCGCACGAATGCGGGCAGCCTTTGAATCAGCCCGTCGGCGCTGTTGCCGACCTTGCTCAGAAGTTCGATCCCCAACCCGCCGGCGCCGGTATAGCGCCGCGCAAGCCGGTCGATCTGGTCATGAACATCCGGATCCTTGATCGGAGGCAGCACCTGCTGCGCTTTGGTCATCATCTTGCCGGTCACTCGCCTGTCTTGTTTCAGGATTACCCGCAAGAATATGGGGAGCCCCGACGGGTTTCGCCAGTCCACCCCGCCCGGGCGAGGAGATGGCGCGACCGTCAGCCGGTCAGATTATGTCCCTTGGGCGATGTCCTGTGTGACCGGGCCTTCCACGCCTGCCCATGCGCCTGCCTGCAATTCCAGACCCAGAACCCGCTCGGGATTGGTGGGCGGCGGCATTTCCACATGTTCAAGCCGGGCGAAGCCGAAGCGCGAATAATAGGGCGCGTCGCCGACCAGCATGACGCGCGACCAGCCCAGATCCCGGGCGCGGCCAAGGCTGTCATGCATCAGAAGCGCCCCCAGCCCCTCGCCCTGCGCCGTCGGGTGTACCGCGATGGGGCCGAGCAGCAGGCAGCGCCGCCCGGCCACGCGGACCGGCCAGTAGCGGATCGCGGCGCGCAGGCTGCCTTCGTCGCGCAACAGCAGGCAAAGCTCCGCCACCGGGCTGACGCCGTCGCGCAGCCGGTAAGAGGACAGCGCTGTCCGCCCCGGCGCGAAACACAGGTCGAAAAGCATCTCGACCTCGTATTCATCCGCGGCCGTCTCGGGGCTGATCTGGAACATGGCGCCTCCGTTTTCGCGCCTTTAGCATGACGTGGCGGCATGCGGAATATTGCGCAGGATGAAATCCGGTGGCAGGTTGACCGCAAGTTCTGCAAAGGAAAACCATGTTCTACCGACCCGAGGCCGGTCACGGTCTGCCGCATAATCCCTTCAACGCGCTTGTCGCGCCCCGGCCCATCGGCTGGATCTCGACCCGTGGAGGGCAGGGCGACAATCTTGCGCCCTATTCCTTTTTCAATGCGGTCGCCTATGTGCCGCCGCAGGTGATGTTTGCCTCGACCAGTGCCAAGCCCGATCGCAAGGGCACCAAGGACAGCGTGGCGCAGATCATCGAATCGGGGGTGTTCTGCGTGAATATCGCCACCGGCGACATGCGGGATGTGATGAATGCGAGTTCGGCGCCGCTTCCCGCCGGAAGCAGCGAGTTTCAGGCTGCCGGGATTCAGGCGGTGGAATGCGAAAGCATCGATTGCCCGCGCGTGGCGGATGCCGCCGCCGCGCTGGAATGCCGGATGACGCGGGTGCTGCCGCTGGCGGGCAAGGCGAATATGATGGTGCTTGGCGTCGTGACCGGCGTGCATATCCGCGATGACTGCATCGTCGAGGGCAGATTCGATCCACGTGCCGCAGGCGGCTGGCTCGCCCGGCTTGGATATAAGGATTATACTGCGGTGACAGAGCTTTTCGAGATGGAACGCCCCGAATGAGACAATCGGCATGAACGGAACGGTCAAGGATTATATCCGCAGTATCAAGGATTTCCCGCATGAAGGGATCATGTTCCGCGATGTGACGACACTGTTTGCGGATGCGCGCGGGTTCCGCATGGCGATCGACCAGCTTCTGAATCCCTATGCGGGGTTGCGGATCGACCGGGTCGCGGGGCTGGAGGCGCGGGGGTTCATCCTTGGCGGCGCGGTTGCGCATCAGCTTTCCACCGGTTTTGTGCCGATCCGCAAAAAGGGCAAGCTGCCCGGCGCGGTGATCTCGGAGGCTTATCAGCTTGAATATGGCGAAGCGGTGATGGAGGTCCATGACGATGCTTTCCGCAAGGGCGAGCGGGTTCTGATCGTGGATGATCTGTTGGCGACCGGAGGCACCGCCGAAGCCGGGATCAAGCTGTGCCACCGTCTTGGGGCTGAGGTGATCGGCTGCGCCTTCGTCATCGATCTGCCGGAACTGGGCGGGCGCAAGCGGCTGGAGGCGATGGGAATGGCGGTTCATGCGCTCTGCGAGTTCGACGGGGCGTGAGGGGGTGGGGCGTGATGGGGCAATCAGCCCGGCCTCGCGAGATTTCGGCAAGGGGCGGCGGCTATGATGGCTGAATTATTTTGAATTGGTTACAGTCACTTGCCGCGACCCTCCCGGCCCGGAATCAAGTGCCGCAGGCACGCCGGGCAGCGCCCGACCGCCCCTATGGGCGGGCGCTTTGGCGAAGTGATCTTATAAATTCAGCTTCGCTCGGGGTTGCGCCATAAATCGCGATGCATGACCGGTAAAGCGCCCACCCGCGGTCGGGCGCTGCCCGGCTTGGGCGGAACCGGCTCTATCCCTTCAGCAATGCCAGTGCCGGGGCGGTTTCCTTGACGGGTTTGGTGACGATATAGCTGTAATAGCGCCGCACGCCCGCGCGGCTTTCCAGAAGCCCGTCCATCAGCGACTGGAACGCGGCGATATCGCCGGTGATCACCTGCATCAGGTAATCATACCCGCCGCCGATCGCCCAGCAGCCGGTCACCTCGTCCATCCGCGCGATGATCCGCTCGAATATCTGGAAATTCTCGGCCCGGTGGTTTTCCAGTTCGACGGTCACGAAGATCTGCACATGCGCGGCAAGCGCGTTCAGATCGATCTCGGCGCGATAGCCGCGGATCAGCCCGGCTTTCTCAAGCCGCTTCATCCGCTCCCAGCAGGGGGTCGGCGACAGGTTTACGCGCGCAGCCAGATCCGTCTTGGCGATCCGTCCCTCACGCGAGAGGGTCGCGAGGATGGCAATGTCGCGGTCATCGAGGCGTATCGAACTCATGTGGCACTTCTTTCCGCGGCGCCCAAGAATGTCAATCTGGACAAATTACCCCGCCTTGGTGATTCTGGGGAAATGTCGCATTGGCCACTGACCAGAGAGGATATCCACCGCCCTGCCTATCGCAGTCTGGCTCAGGGCATTGCTTCTGCCATCGACTCGGGCAGCTTGCGGCCGGGCGACCGGCTGCCGCCGCATCGTGATCTTGCATGGCGGCTGGGGCTGTCGGTGCAGACGGTCAGCCGCGCCTATGAGGAACTGATCCGCGCCGATCTGATCTCGGGCGAGGTGGGGCGGGGAAGCTTTGTCAAATCCGGCCCGCGGGAAACGGTCGAGGTGCCGTGGTACCGTGCGGGATCCGACCGCCCGCCGGTCGATCTTTCGATGATGACCCCGGTCTGCCTGCCGGCAATTGCCGAGGCGTGGCAGGACTCCATGCACCGGATTGCGGACCGGATGCCCGATCCGGTGATCTATTCCTTCCGGCCGCGCCAGACCATGGCGCTTTATGGCGGGATGGCGGCGGCTTGGCTTGCGCGTTGCGGCATGGTGCTGCCTGCCCAGCGGATCCTGATCACCAATGGCTGCACGCCCGCCCTGATGATCGCGCTGATGAGCGTGGCGAATCCCGGCGACCAGATTGCTACCGAAAGCTCTACCTGCCACACGCTCAAACCCGCGCTGCGGCATCTGCATCTTCGGATGCGCGGGATCGAAGGGGACGGGCGCGGCATGCTGCCCGAGGCGCTTGCCGCCGCGGCGCGGGCTCCGGGCAACAAGCTGCGGGCGGTCTTTCTTCTGCCTTCGGGCGCGGGGCCGTTCGCGCGGATCGTGGATCGCGAGAGACGCGAGGAACTGGCCCGCACGGCGGCGGAAAACGGGCTGATCATAATCGAGGACGACGCGCTGGGTCCGGTTGCGCCGCGCAGACCGCCGCCGGTTTCCGCCTTTGCGCCGGAATGCAGCCTTTATTTCACCGGCCTGACGAAATGCCTGTCACCGGGGCTGCGGCTGGGTTTTCTGGCAATGCCCGAAAAGCTGGCAGAGCGCGTATTGAACCGGCATCTGTCCCTTTCATGGATGGCGACTCCGATCATGGCCGAGATCGCGCGGGACTGGATGGAACGCGGCATTGCGGACGGCTTGCTGACCGCGCAGCGCCGGGAACTGGCGCAGCGTAACCGGCTGGCGCAGCGGCTGCTTGGCGGGCGCAGCAAAGGGTTTCCGCACGGGTTGCACCGCTGGCTGCCGCTGCCCTTTGGCACCGATGAACAAGAGTTGATTCGCGCGGCGCTGAAGCGCGATGTCGCGATTGCCCCCGGCTCGGGATTCGCGGTGATCGACCGCGCTCCGGCGCTGCGAATTTGCCTTGGAGGGGCGAATGAACGGGATCTGGAGAACGGGTTAACCGCGATTTCGGCGCTCCTGCCTGACCAAAGCGAGGTTTGCGATCCTGTTGTTTGACAGTCTGATCTCAAATTGTCATGATTTAATATAGGAATTGACTTGAGATTTTGTTGCGCGGAACTCTCGGTCTTGGCCAGAGCGAATATTTTGACCCGAATCCTGCAAATCGGAGGCCGCGGGTGAATTGTGTAACAAGGCCCAAAAACAGGAGGTAAGATGACTTATAAAACCATTACCGCTGCGAGCGTCGCCGCTTTGCTGCTTGGCGCGAGCGGTGCGACGGCAGAAACATGGCGCTATGCGTTCGAAGAGGCGCTGGAAGAGGTGCAGGGCAAGTTCGCCCAGAAGTTCAAGGAAGAGGTCGAGGCGAATTCCGACCATGAAATCCAGCTTTTCCCCTTTGGCACATTGGGTGAATCGGCGGATATCATGGAGCAGGCGCAATCCGGCATTCTGCAATTCGTCGATCAGTCCCCCGGTTTCACCGGCGCGTCGATCCCCGAAGCGCAGGTTTTCTTCGTGCCTTATCTGTTGCCGGCAGAGCAGTCGCAACTTGTGGAGTTCTTCCGAACCTCGAAAGCGATTCACGAGCTGTTCCCGCCGCTTTACGCCGATCAGGGCCTTGAACTGCTGACCATGTTCCCCGAGGGCGAGGTGATGATGACCACGCAGGAACCGGTCCATTCGCCCGAGGATCTGAACGAGGTCAAGTTCCGCGTGATGACCAACCCGCTATTGGTGGACAGCTATGAAGCCTTTGGCGCGACGCCCACGCCGCTGCCATGGGGCGAGGTCTATGGCGCGTTGCAGACCGGCATCATCCAGGGGCAGGAAAACCCGGCTTTCTATCTTGAGTCCAACAAGTTGTACGAGGTGGCGAGTCACATCACGCGCCTTGGCCATAACAACTTCACGACCGCCGTCATGGCGAACAAGGATTTCTATGACGAGCTTCCTGATGAGGACAAGAAGGTCATCGATGACGCGATTGCCGCGGCCTTCGACTATATCGTCGAGTATCAGGAAGGGCTGACCGAAGAATCGCTGGCCAAGATCCAGGAAGCCAAATCCGATGTGGTCATCACCACTCTGACCGAGGAAGAGCGCGCGCCGTTCAAGGCGACGGCCGAGACGGTCGAGAAGAAATTCCTGGAGATTGGCGGCGCGCAAGCGCAGGAAATCCTTGACCAGATGAAGGCTGACCTTGCTGCCGTGGGCGAAGGCGGCGAAGCGTCGTCGACCGCCGAGGGCGAGGCCGCGGCCGACGAGGCCGCGATGGATGCCGCCGAAGGAGAGGGCGAAGCAGCAGCCGAAGGCGAGGCCGCAGAGGGTGAAGCTGCGCCGGAAACTGCACCGGAAGCGGAGGCTGCCGAGGGCGAAGCTCCGGCAGAAGATGAGGCTCCGGCAGAGGGCGAAGCCGGAAACTGATCCGGGTTGGCCCGTAAACCCTGAACTGGCCGATTCCCGGCCAGTTCGTCCGGTGGTTATTTTTGATGAGAGGCCCTGGTCCCAATGCCTGACGACAAGCACGCTCCAGATCCTGATCCCGATGTGGTCGCGGCGGCCACGACTCCCGCTGTTGACCAGGACGATATCGACGATTCCCGATATGTGTCCGGCCTGCCGGGGTTTCTTGGGGTGATCGACGTTGGAATTGCCCGGATCGAGGCGCTTCTTCTGGCGATCGGCGTGCTGTTGATGGCGGTGAACACCATGGCCAACGTCGTGGGCAGGATTATCGGTAACACATTGTATTTTACCGAGGAACTTAATCAGGCACTGATCATCCTGATCACATTCGCGGGCATCTCCTATGCCGCGCGGCATGGGCGGCATATCCGCATGTCGGCCTTTTTCGATGCGCTGAGTCCGCCTTTGCGCAAGCCGCTGATGATCTTTATTTCGGTGGTCACGGCGGCGGCGATGTTCCTTCTGACATGGTATTCGGTTGGCTATGTCATCGATCAGGCCGGGCGCGGACGGATATTGCCCGCGATGCAGATTCCCCAATGGTGGATCATCATATGGGCGCCCTTGGGCTTTTTCCTGACCGGGCTGCAATATGCGCTGACCGCGATCAAGAATATCACCGACGAGAATATCTGGCTCTCGACCAGCACGCTCGAAGGCTACGAAGACAGCAAGGAAGAGGAGATCTGAGCCATGACCTGGGCTATTTTCGGCACGATGATCTTTCTTCTTCTGCTGGGTTTTCCGATGATGATTCCGCTGATCGCCGGGGCGCTGATCGGGTTCATCGGGCTTTTCGGCGGTTTCGGGCAGATCGAAACAATGGTGCAGCAGATCATGGCCGGGATTCGCCCGGCCAGCCTGATCGCGGTGCCGATGTTCATCTTTGCCGCCGATATCATGACGCGCGGGCAATCCGCGAACAGGCTGATCGATCTGGTGATGACATTCGTCGGGCATATCAAGGGCGGGCTGGCCATTTCGACCGCCGGAGCATGTACCATGTTCGGCGCGGTATCCGGCTCGACTCAGGCGACCGTGGTCGCGGTTGGCGGGCCGCTGCGTCCAAGGATGCTGAAAGCGGGCTATAACGACAATTTCGTTCTGGCGCTGATCGTCAACGCGTCCGATATCGCCTTCCTGATCCCGCCCTCGATCGGCATGATCATCTATGGCGTCGTCTCGGGTACCTCGATCGCCGAGCTGTTCATCGCCGGGATCGGGCCGGGGCTGCTGATCCTCGTGTTTTTCTCGATCTACTCTTATATCTACGCCGTCAGGAACAATGTGCCCACCGAACCCAAGGCGACATGGGCCGAACGTGGAACCGCGCTGAGACGGGCGCTGTGGCCGCTTGGTTTTCCAGCGATCGTCATCGGCGGGATCTATGGCGGTTACTTCTCACCGACCGAGGCGGCGGCGGCCTGTGTGCTGTATGCGCTTATTCTTGAAATGGGCGTGTTCCGGGAAATGGGTCTCAAGACGCTTTACGCCACCGCGAAATCCACCGGATTGATCACGGCAGTCGTGTTCATTCTGGTCGGCGCGGGCGCGGCATTTTCCTATGTCATCAGTTTCGCGCAGATTCCGCAGCATTTGCTTGGCGCTATCGGTATCGACCAGATGGGGCAATACGGGGTGCTGTTCACGATCTCGATCGCGTTCTTCATCGGCTGCATGTTCGTGGATCCGATCGTGGTGATCCTGATCCTTGTGCCGATCTTTGCGCCGGTGGTGAAGGCGGTTGGCCTTGACCCGGTGCTGGTCGGGACGATCATCACCCTGCAGGTCGCCATCGGCAGCGCGACGCCGCCATTCGGCTGTGACATCTTTACCGCAATTGCTATCTTCAAGCGACCCTATCTGGAGGTCATCAAGGGCACGCCACCCTTTATCCTGATGCTGCTGACGATCGCGGTGCTGCTGATCTTCTTCCCGCAGATCGCCTTGTTCCTGCGTGATCTTGCCTTTGGATATTAACGGGTATTGCGATGTTTGAACGTATCCTGATCGCCTATGACGGCTCTCACGGGGCCGAGAGGGCGCTGGTCAAGGCGACCGAGCTGGCCAAGCTATGCGGAGCGCAACTGATTGCGTTGACGGTTTACCGGCATCATTCGATGCTGGAAGCCTCGTTGTCGATGGTGCGGGGCAGTATGGAACCGGGCAGCAATCTGGACGAATCCATGCGCGCTGCCGCCCGCGAGGCGGCGAATTACGCGAAAAGCCATGCGAAAGATCACGGGGTCGAGCAGGTCAGCGCCTTCATCAAGGCAGGGCAGCCCGCGCGGACCATCGTCGGCTTCGCGCATGAGAAGAATTGCGACCTGATCGTCGTCGGCTCCCGCGGGATGGGTGCGACCGAAAGCTATCTGCTTGGCTCGGTCAGTCACAAGGTTACGGGCATCGCGGATTGCCCGGTTCTGGTCGTGTGAAGGAGGGCAGCATCCCATATGTGGCGCGACAATTTGTGCCGGTTCGGGCTGATCGCCCTTGCGACCGATATGACGATCGAAGGCGATTCTCTGCGGCTGTTGCCTGACGGCTGCCGTCTTCATGTGACACGGATTGCCTTCGACAATCCCACCACTGCCGAAAATCTGCTGAAGACCGGCCCCCGCCTGCGGGCAGCGTCCGAGTTGCTGGTTCCCGGCGTGGAATTGCAGGGGATCGGCTTTGCCTGCACCTCGGCTGCGGCGGTTCTGGGGCCGAAGGTTCAGGAAGAGATCGGCGGCCGTGCCCCGGTCACGACGCCCGCAGGGGCGGCGCTGCGGGGATTCGAGGCGCTGGGCGTCAGGCGGGTTGCCCTGATGACGCCATATATGCAGGAAGCCTCGGATCTGGTGGGGGATCATTTCGCCGCGCATGGGGTGGATGTCGTCTCGCGCCGGGCGATGGGCCATGCCGATGATCGCGACATGGCGCTGTTGCCCGGCGATGAGGTGATCCGTTTCGCATTGGAATCGGATCATCCGGATGCCGAGGCGCTGTTCATGTCCTGCACCGCATTGCCCGCCGTCGCCGTGATCGAAGAGATCGAGGCGAAGCTGGGCAAGCCGGTCATCAGTTCCAATCAGGCCCTGTTCTGGGCGATGTTGGATATAGCGCAGGTCCCTGCTACTGGGGTGGGGCAATTGTTCAAGGTGCGTACATGGTGACAATGGAAGATATTCAGGCCGCTGGCGAGCGGATCCGCAATATGGTGCGGGAAACGCCGGTGAAAGCCTCGGCCAGCCTGTCGGCGCTTGCCGGCGGGCCGGTCTGGCTGAAATGCGAACACCGGCAGGAGACGGGGGCGTTCAAGCTGCGAGGCGCCTCGAACGCGGTGGCGCGGCTGGGCGATGTGGCGGGCGTGACCACAGCCTCGACCGGCAATCACGGCCGCGCGCTGGCGCATGCGGCGCGGCAGCTTGGCATGCCGGCGGTGATCTGCGTGTCGCGGCTTGTCCCGCAGAACAAACTGGCCGCGATCGAGGCGCTGGGTGCCGAGGCGCGGGTGATCGGGGCCAGTCAGGACGAAGCGTTTGACGAAGCCTACAGGCTGAAACATGACGAAGGCTTCGCCCTGATCCCACCTTTCGATCATGAGGATGTGATCGCGGGCCAAGGCACGCTGGGCATGGAGATTATCCGGCAGATCCCTGACGCGGCGACGCTGGCGATCCCGCTGTCGGGTGGCGGATTGCTGGCAGGGGTGGCGCTGGCCGCGAAATCGCTGAGGCCCGATATCCGGATTGTCGGCATCAGCATGGAGCGCGGCGCGGCGATGGCCGCCAGCCTGAAGGCGGATCACCCGGTCGAGGTCGAGGAACTTGAGACGCTGGCGGATTCGCTTGGCGGCGGGATCGGTTTGAAGAACCGGTTTACCTTTCCGATGGTGCGCGAGCTGATGGACGAGCTGATCCTGCTGTCCGAGGACGAGATCGCCGCCGGTATCCGCCATCTGGCGCTAGAGGATAACGAGGTGGTCGAAGGCGCTGCCGCTGTCGGTTCCGGTGCGATAATTGCCGGAAAACTGCAAGCGGCGGGCGGGCCGCTGGTGTTGATATTGTCCGGGGCGAATATCGATCCCGAACGTCACGCCGAAATCGTCAGAGGTGCCCAATGAGCGATATTCTCGTTCTCTCGGAAGAGCAGTTGCGCGAGCGCATCCATCTGAACCCGGCCATGATCGACGTGATCGAAAAGGCTTTCGCCACGCTTGCCGAGGGCGGCGTGGTGATGCCTCCGGTCATGTCGATGCATATGCCCGACGTGAATGGCGAGCTGGATGTGAAAACCGCTTATGTGCCGGGGCTTCCGGGTTTTGCGGTAAAGCTGTCTCCAGGGTTTTTCGATAATCCTTCCAAGGGCTTGCCATCGACCTCGGGGCTGATGGTCGTGCTGTCGGCCGAGACGGGCCGGGTGCGGGCGGTGCTGTTGGATAACGGTTACCTGACCGATCTGCGCACCGCTGCGGCGGGCGGCGTCGCGGCCCGGCATCTGTCGCGCGAGGATTCGCGCCATGCCGCGATTTTCGGGGCGGGGCTTCAGGCAAGGCTGCAATTGCAGGCTTTGGCGATGGTGCGGCCCATAGAGGAAGCGGTAATCTGGGCGCGTGATCCGGCCAAGGCCGAGGCTCTGGCCCGCGAGATGGATGGCGAGGGTCTGCATTGCCGCGCGGTGGCCGATGCGGAAGAGGCGGCGGGTTTCGCCGATGTGATCGTGACCACAACTCCTGCCAGCCGCCCGATCCTGAAATCCGAATGGCTGCGCCCCGGTCAGCATGTCACCGCGATGGGGAGCGATCAGGCGGGCAAGAACGAGCTTGATCCGCTTTGTCTGGACCGCGCGGATCTGTATGTCGCCGACAGGGTCAGTCAGACCGAGCTGATGGGCGAATTGCGGGCGGCGATCGGTGCCGGGCTTTTTTCCGATCGCAGCGGTATTCCGGAACTCGGCGGCATCGTCACCGGCCGGCATCCGGGCCGGACCGGCTCCGATCAGATCACCATTGCCGATCTGACCGGAACCGGCGTGCAGGATACGGCCATCGCCATGCATGTGCTGGCGGCATTTTCCGAGTAAGGCCGTGCGTAGGGCGCGTTGGGGGTTATGCCGCGCTGTTTCCTTGGGGAAGCAGCAGCCAACAGAGTGTCGCCCGGCTCTGCCAGTTTGACTTTTCTTGATTAAACCATTTCATCGATAAGGACCACGAATGCCCGAACTACAACGAACACCCGAGCGATTCTCGACCGAGGAATATGAAGAGCGCCTGAAAAAGACACGCTGCTCCATGGCGAAACTGGGGCTTGATCTGCTGATTGTCAGCGATCCGTCCAATATGGCCTGGCTGACCGGCTATGACGGCTGGTCCTTTTATGTGCATCAATGCGTGATCGTCGGCCCGGATGGTCCGCCGATCTGGTTCGGGCGCGGGCAGGACGCCAATGGCGCGTTGCGTACCGTCTGGATGAGCGAAGAGAATATCATCGGCTATCCCGATTACTATGTGCAGTCGGTCGAGCGGCATCCGATGGATTACCTTTGGGCGCAGCTTGCCGACCGCAACTGGCATCGCGGTTTCATCGGCGTCGAGATGGACAATTACTGGTATTCCGCCAAGGCGCATGAACGGCTGGTTTACGGCCTGCCCGAGGCGCAGATCCTTGACGCGACCGGCCTTGTGAACTGGCAGCGGGCGGTCAAGACGCCGAAAGAGCTGCAATATATGCGCAAGGCCGCGCGTATCGTCGAGCGCATGCATCGCCGCATCGCCGACAAGGTCGAGGTGGGGATGCGCAAATGCGATCTGGTGGCCGAGATCTATGACGCCGGGCTGCGCTATGACGAATGGTCCAGTCATGGCGGCGATTATCCGGCCATCGTACCGCTCTTGCCGTCCGGGCCGGATGCCGCCGCGCCGCATCTGACCTGGGATGATCAGCCGATGAAGAATAACGAAGGCACCTTCTTCGAGATCGCCGGCTGTTATCAGCGTTACCATGCGCCGCTGTCGCGGACGATCTTTCTGGGCAAACCGCCGCAAGAGATCCTTGAAGCCGAGAAAGCGGTGCTTGAGGGCATGGAGGCGGGGCTTTCCGCTGCCCGCGCGGGCAATACCTGCGAGGATATCGCGGCGGCCTTCTTTACCGTTCTGGACCGTTACGGAATCGAGAAGGACAACCGCACCGGCTATCCCATCGGGCTGTCCTATCCGCCCGACTGGGGCGAGCGCACCATGTCGCTGCGCCGGGGCGACCGGACCGAGCTGAAACCGGGAATGACCTTTCATTTCATGACGGGGCTGTGGATGGAGGATTGGGGTTACGAGACCACGGAATCCATCGTCATCACCGAGCGCGAGCCGGAACTTTTGTGCAATATCCCGCGCCGGATGCTGGTGAAATCATGAGCGCGAACCCGATTCAGCCGACGATCCCGCTGGACGGAGAGGGCAAGCAGCATGGTTTCCTGCGCCTGCCCTATTCGCGCAATGACAGCGCATGGGGCAGCGTGATGATCCCGGTTACCGTGATCGCGAACGGGCAGGGCCCGACCGCGCTGCTGACCGGCGGCAATCATGGCGACGAATATGAGGGACCGATCGCGCTGCAGCAGCTTGCATGGGAGATCGAGCCCCGGGATGTGACGGGACGGATCATCATCGTGCCCTATATGAACTACCCGGCCTTCCGGGCGGGGGCGCGGGTCAGCCCTATCGATCAGGTAAACCTTAACCGCGCCTTTCCGGGGCGGGCCGATGGCACGGTCAGCCAGAAGATCGCCAATTATTTCAACGATGTACTGGTGCCGATGGCGGATGTGGTGCTGGATTACCACTCGGGCGGGAAGACGCTGGATTTCCTGCCCTATGCGGCGGCGCATTATCTGGACGACAAGCGGCAGCAGGCCGCCTGTGTCGAGGCGGTCAAGGCTTTCGGCGCGCCCTACAGCATGATGATGCTGGAGATCGACAGCGTGGGCATGTTCGATACTGCGGTGGAATCGCAGGGCAAGCTGTTCGTCACGACCGAGTTGGGCGGTGGCGGGACGGCCACGGCGCGTTCGGCCGGGATTGCGATCCGGGGGGCGCTGAATCTGCTGAAGCACACCGGCATTCTGGCGGGTGAGATAGAGCAGTCCGAAAATTCGCAGATGCTGGACATGCCGGATGGCGGATGTTTCCATTTCGCCAGCCGCGACGGGCTGCTGCAATTGCTGGCCGATCTGGGCGACGAGGTTGCCGCGGGTCAGCCCATCGCACGGATTTGGCCGCCCGACCGGACCGGGGCCGCGCCCGAGGAAGTGGTTGCCAATCGCGGCGGGATCCTTGCCGCCCGCCATTTCCCGGGGCTTGTGCAAAGCGGGGATTGTCTTGCCGTGATCGCGGATGTGACCCTGGACGGATAGAGGGTTTTCCCGCAGGGCCCCGAAGCCGGCCCTGCGGGAAATGGTCAGCCGCCGAAGATTGCGCCGCGGGTTTCCATGATCCAGGCGGCGATGATCGCGAAGATGACATGACCGGTCAGTGCGACCCAGGTGATGCCGGTGAAGCCAAGAAAGGGCGGATTTCCGGCGACCAGATGCGCCATGACGTAAAGCGCGAAGATCCACAGGACCACGCCATAGACAACCGATGTCACCAGCCACGGCAAGCCGGGCATGATCCTTTGCTGAATCGGCCGCGCGATCAGGTACCAGCCCAGGGGATAGAACAGGAGGCCCGTGATCACATGCAGCAGATAAGCCAGCTCTGGCGAGCGGAAACCGGTCAGAGCCTGTATCGTCTGGGTTGCCAGAGGCACCGGAGCAAGCCGGGAGAAACCAAGAAGCGGGCTGATTGCCTGACCGTATGAATCGAAAGCCAGGGTCGCGAGGGCTCCGGCGGCAAGCATGGTATAGATATGAGATTCCGTTTTCTGTTCGATCATCCTGTCGTCTCGCTTTGAATATTGCCTGAGCGGCGGGCCGTTATGTTGAACGTGAATGCAGATACGCGGAGGGATGGCCAAGCGTTACGGCGATTCTTGATTCGCCGGGTCCGGACGAGGCTGGTATGGCGGGATTTGTACTGAGCAATGCGGCGTGCGCCTTTGGCAGCGCAACGGATAAGTTATTGTTTGAACGTAGATAATGCGGAAATTAAATTCACTCATAGGTTAAGTCATTGACTTACAGAACGCCTTAAGGTAGAAAAACCTCACGCTGGGAAAAGTGGGTATGCGGCCGGGCTGACGCCTTTGGCCGCTTTTTCATTTTTCGGCTCGTGCGGACAGAAACAGGGCGCGAGGCGATTTTCATGAAGGACGAAAAACAGGACAAACCCGGGCGCAGGTGATCGAGGGCTATGCCAGCCGGTTCGGGGTGGTGGATCAGGGCGGCGATACGGTGTTGCCGGGGGCGTTTGCCGCCGGGCTGACGCGATTGACCGAGGCACAGGCCACGGAGGGCGGCGGCATGTCCGATGAGGTGAAGGGCGCTGTCATGGGATTCGTGAAGGAACTTGGCGAATTTCGTAACGATATCAGCAACAGACTGAAAAGACAGGAAGAACAGATGAGCATGCTTGAACGTAAGAACAGCTTCCGCGCCCGTGCGCCCTTGTCCACCGCTGCCGAGCGGGAGGTGCCGCATCAGAAGGCGTTCAACGCCTATCTGCGCAGTGGCGACGATGACGGGCTGCGCGGGATGGCGGTCGAGGAGAAGGGTCTGACCGTGGCGGGCGACGGTGGTTTTCTTGCCGCGCCCCGGGTTGCCGAGACGGTGCAGGGGGTGCTGCATCAGGGTGCCTCGTTGCGCAAGCTGGCCAATGTGGTCACGGTGGAAGCGCTGGCCTATGAGGTGCTGGTGGACAAGGGCGAACCCGGCGCGGGCTGGGCGACCGAAGAGGCAAGCGTCGAGACCGAGGCGGGCGGGATCGAGCGGATCACCATTCCGGTGCATGAATTGTCGGCCATGCCCAAGGCGAGCCAGCGATTGCTGGACGATGCGGCATTCGATGTCGAGGGGTGGCTGGCCGAGCGCATTGCCGACAAATTCGCGCGTTCCGAAGCGGCGGCGTTCATTCATGGCGATGGCGTGGCCAAGCCGCGCGGCATCCTGTCATATCCGCTGAAGCCCAACGCAGTTGCGGGTGATGGCGAGATCGGTACCGTCAATGCCGGCGGCACGGGGGATTTCAGTTCTACCGCGCCGGCTGACAGTCTGCTTGATCTGATTTACGCTCTGGATGCGCAGTACCGGGCTAATGCGCGTTTCGTGATGAACTCGAAAACCGCTGCGCGGATCCGCAAGATGAAGGATGCCGATGGGCGGTTTTTGTGGGGCGATGCGCTTGCGCAGGGACAAAGCGCGCAATTGCTGGGTTATCCGGTGCTGATCAGCGAGGATATGCCCGATGTGGGGCTTGACGCGACTCCCATAGCCTTTGGCGATATCCGGGCCGCCTATACGATTGTCGAGCGTCCCGATCTGCGCGTCCTGCGTGATCCGTTCAGTGCGAAGCCGCATGTCCTGTTCTACGCGACCAAGCGTGTGGGCGGCGGCGTGACCGATTTCCGCGCGATCAAACTGTTGAAATTCGCCTGATCCGCTGAGGTTCGGGCGAAGGAGGGGCCGCGCCGGGGCATCGGGGATCCCGGCTGAAGCACCTGTCCGCGCGATTGATTGCCGGTGCGCGGGCGCGGCCTTTTTTAACGGAAAAGCAAGGCGGGGTCCGGTGTGGCCCCGCCTTTGTCATGACGTAGCGGGCAAGTATCAGACGGGAGGTTCGGAATGCTGCTGAGAGAAGAGGCGGTGGCGGCAGCGGTGGATACCCGTGCCGCCGGTGCCGAGATGACCGGGCGGCTGAGGCTGACACATATCGAGGCCGGTGGGGATTATGCGGCGGTAACTGCAGAGGCGGTGCTGCAGGATGCCGGTCAGGGCCATGTTTCCGACAGCGAGATGCCGATACTTCTGACGCGGGGCGAGGCGCAGGCAGTCGCCGGGCGATGGCTTGCCGAGGCACAGGTTTCGAAGGATATGGCGCGGTTTGCGCTGCCGCCTTCGCGTTCCGGTCTTGGTCCGGGGGATGTTCTGCGCGTCAGGCAAAAGGACGGCGCGAGCCAATGCTGGCGTATCGACCGGGTTGAGCGTGCCGGGGCAATTCTGATCGAAGCGGTGCGGGTCGAGGCGGGAGTTTATCTGCCCGCAGAGATACCCGCAGAGGATCCCGCGATCCGTCCCTTTATCGCGCCGGTGCCGGTGCTGCCGATCATGATGGATCTGCCGCTGATGCGTGGCGACGAGGTGCCTCATGCGCCCTATCTGGCGGTCGCGGCGCGTCCCTGGCCGGGGCCGGTCGCCGCTTATATGTCGGTCGAGCAGGAGGGCGGGTTCGATCTGAACCTGACCTTGCGGAAGGGGGCGGTGGTGGGGCGTAC
>NZ_QZCG01000025.1 GCF_003591515.1 Paracoccus onubensis | reverse complement strand
CAGCGGGCCAGATCGCCCGAGCGGTACATGCGCTGTCCGGGGCTGAACGGATTGGCCAGGAAGCGTTCGGCGGTCAGGTCGGGGCGGTTCAGATAGCCCTGCGCCAGACCCGCCCCCGAGATATACAGCTCGCCCACAACTCCAACAGGAACAGCCTGCAAGGACGCGTCGAGAATGTGAATGTCGCTGCCGGTGATGGGTAGGCCGATGGGCGCGGAAAGCCCGCCCGAGGGCTGGACCGACATGGTTGCGCAGACGGTGTTTTCGGTCGGGCCATAGGCGTTGACCAGATGGCGGCCCTTGCCCCAGATCTCTGCGAGATGCGGAGGCAGGGCTTCACCCGCTGTGATCAGATGGGTCAGGCCCGGCAGATCGACGGGTTGCATGGCGGCCAGCACGACCGGTGGAAGCGTCGCATGGGTAATTCCGCGTTGCCGCACCAGATCGGCCAAAGCTGCGCCGGGAGCCATCTGTCCGGTATCGGCCAGCACCAGAGTTGCACCGGAACCCAATGTCACCAAAATTTCGGCGATGGCCGCGTCGAAGCTGGGAGAGGCGAATTGCAGCACCCGCGCATCCGGGGTGATGCGGAACGCCTCGCGCTGGCCAGTTACCAGCCCGGCAAGCCCGGCATGGGTCAGGACAACGCCCTTGGGCCGGCCGGTGGAGCCGGATGTATAGATCACATAGGCCGGATCCTGCAATCGTGGCGCCGGAGGCAGTGCGTGGCGCGCCACCGGCAGGTGATTCAGGACAGTTGTGCCGCTGGTGGACAGCCGGTCGCAAGTGGCCGGCTCGGCCAGGACCAACGCGGGCTGGGCGTCACTTACGATCCAGTCCAGCCGATCCTGCGGATAGTTCGGATCCAATGGCAGATAGACCGCTCCGGCCCGGATGATGCCCAGCATCGACATCACCGCATCGACCGAGCGATGGCGCATGACGCCAACCCGGTCACCCGGGCTGACTCCCTGTTCCAGCAGGCCTGCGGCATAGCTTTCGACGCGTCGGATCAGATCGGCATAGCTGATCACCTGCTGGCCGTCATCCAGTGCCGGGGCGGCGGGGTCGCGGCCTGCGGCGGCTTCGATCAGGCCGAAGAAGTCGCGTCCGGCCAGATCCGCGGCAACCGGCGCGCCGCTGGAAAATGCGCGCAGCCGGGCCGTCTCTTCGCGGTCCAGCATCGGGATGGCACGCAGGCTCTTGTCGGAGTGACCGGCCAGTGCATCCAGAATGCGCTCGAAACGGGCGGCAAAGCTGCGGGCGGTGCCGGGTTCGTAAAGATCGGCGTCATATTGCAATACGCCGCTGATGCCCTGTGCCCGCCCACCCGCATCGCGGTTTTCGGCCAGGTCGACGGTCAGATCAAACTTGGCGGTTTCGTGTCCGGCTTCGAGCGCTTCGACCATCAGGTCTGGCAGGGACATGTCCGGTTGCGTGGCATTTTGCAGCACCAGAAACACCTGGAACAACGGGTTCATCGAAAGCGAGCGTTCGGGAACCAGCCGGTCCACGATCTGCTCGAAAGGCAGGTCCTGATTGTCGAACGCGGCCAGATCGGCATCGCGGATCATGGGCAGCAGTTCCCTTAGCGGCTTGCTGGCGTCGATCCTGGTGCGCAGGGCCAGCGTATTGACGAAGAAGCCGATCATATCCTGCAATGCGTCGTCCTGACGCCCCGCCAGAGCGGTGCCGATAACGATATCCTCGCCACAGCCCGACCGCTCCATCGTCATCGCGAGGGCGGCATGCAGGACCATGAACATGGTTGCGCCGTGACGCGCGGCAAGCGCCTCCAGCGCCTGATGGGTCGCTGCGTCGATGGCAAGCGGCACATGCGCGCCACGATGGGCGGCGATCGCTGGGCGGGGGTGGTCAGGCAGCAATGTGATCTGTTGCGGCGCATCGGCAAGAGCCGAGGTCCAGAACTGTTCCTGTTGCGCCGCCAGACTGTCGGGATCGGTGGCATTGCCCAGCAGTTCGCGTTGCCACAGGGCATAATCGGCATATTGCACCGGCAGCGGCGGCAGGATCGCGGCCATCCCGTCCAGATGGGCGCGATAGGATTCGGCCAGATCGGAGGCAAGCGGTGCAAGCGAGGCACCGTCGCCTGCGATATGGTGCAGCACCAGCAACAGCACGTGTTCGCGGTCCGAGAGGCGGAACAGGACGCTGTGAAGTGGCAGATCGCGGCACAGATCGAACTGATGGCCGGCCTCGGATTTCAGCGCCGGGGCCAGCGCTTCGCGCGCAATGTCGCGCAGTGTGAAATCCGGCTCGGCTGACGGCAGGATGTGCTGGACCGCATGGGCATTATCGGGGAATACCGTGCGCAGAACTTGGTGTCGGGCGGTGACGTCGGCCAGTGCGGCGCGCAGGGCTCCGCTATCCAGCCGGCCATTCAGGCGCAGGGCCATCGCCATGTTATATGCGGCGGATGGACCTTCCAGTTGCGTGATTGTCCATAGCCGCGCCTGCGCGAAGGATTGCGGTAAACTGTCGGGGCGGGGCATCGGGCGCAGGGCCGGACGCGGGGACGCATTGCCGGTCTTGTCCAGAACGCGGGCCAGGGTTTCGACGGTGGGGTTCTCGAACAGGTTGCGGATGGACAGGTCCAGCCCCATCTCGCTGCGCAGACGCGAGATCAACCGGATAGCCAGCAACGAATGGCCGCCAAGCGTGAAGAAATTGTCGGCAACCGAAAGCCCTGCCGCGATATCGGCAGGCAGGGACAGGATCTCGGCGAACAGCGCGGCGACGGCGCGTTCGCGCACGCTGCGGGGTGCGGCGGATCCTGCCAGCGCGGCATCGGGCGCTGGCAGGGCGCGGCGATCCAGCTTGCCGTTGGGCAGGCTGGGCAGGGCGTCCAGCATGACAAAGGCGGCAGGGACCATATGGACGGGAAGGCTGCGGTCCAGTGTCTCGCGCAGATGCTGATGATCGGGATCCTTGCCGTCACGCCGGACGATATAGGCCACGATCCGGCGCTGGCCGGGCTGGTCCTCGCGCAGGATCACCGCGTTCTGCGGCCACCCGGCCTTGGAAATGGCGGCGGCGATCTCGCCGAGTTCGATCCTTTGTCCGCGCAGTTTGACCTGTTGATCGGCGCGGCCGCAGATGACCATCTTGCCATCTGCGCGCCACATTGCCAGATCACCCGAGCGATACATGCGCTGCCCTGACGCGAAGGGATCGGCGACAAAACGCTCTGCCGTCAGGCCGGGCTGGTTCATGTAGCCGCGCGCCAGACTGCTGCCGGCAATGTATAATTCACCCATGACACCCGGAGGAACGGGGCGCAATTCACGATCAAGGACATGAAAGCGGGTATTGGCGACCGGAGGGCCGACCGGGACCGGTCCGGCATGATCGGCGCTGTCGCACAGATGCGCGGCGACTCCGATAGAGGTTTCGGTCGGGCCGTAGGAATGGTGAATTTCGCATCCCAGCCGTTGACGCGCCCGAACCAGCAGATCGGCGCCAAGCGCCTCGCCACCGCAGATTACCCGGCGAAGCGGCAGGCCACAGGCGGTGGGTTCATCGATAAACAATTCCAGCATCGAGGCGACGAAATGCACCATTGTCACCTGCCGGTCGCGGATCAGCCCGGCCAGATAGGCCGGGTCGCGGTGACCATCCGGTCGTGCGACAACCAGGCGCGCGCCACTGACCAGCGGGAACAGCAGTTCCCACACCGAAACATCGAAGCCAAAGGCGGTCTTGTGCAGCACGGCGTCGTCGGCACACAGGGGATATTCCTCCTGCATCCAGCGCAACCGGTTAACGATGCCGCGATGCGGAATGATCACGCCCTTCGGGGTGCCGGTCGAACCCGAGGTATAGATCACATAGGCCGCATCATCGGGCCGCAATGGCCGGTGGCGCAGCCCGTCGGACAGCGCAACCGACGGCCTGCGCGCGATCTGTGCCATCCGGCTACGGTCCAGACAGAGGACCGGCACCCCGTCGACAGGTTGCCGGTGCGGAACATTCGGCGTGGTCAGGACAAGGGCGGGCGCGGCGTCGCGGATCATGAAGGAAAGCCGCTCGGCCGGATAATCCGGATCCAGCGGCAGGTAGGCCGCGCCCGCCTTTAGCACAGCCATCACCGCCACGACCATTCGGGTCGAACGAGGGATCATCACTCCCACCAGATCGCCGGGAGCGATGCCCCGCGCAATCAGCTCATGGGCAAGACGGTTGGCGTGGGCGTGAAGCGCGGCGCGGCTCAGCCTCTCGCTCTCGACATCCAGCGCGGGATCGTTTCCTCGGGCGAAAACCTCCAGCATGTCGGCAAGCGTTTCGTTGCAATGCGGCCGGTCGGTGTCGTTCCAACGGGTGATCCGGGCGGCCAATTCGCCGGGCGGCGTCAGGGCGATGCGTGCGACCGGTCCGTCCTTGGGATCGGCAAATGCGTCCAGCGCCCGCATTTGCGCCTGCATCAGCCATTCGGCCATCGGCTCCGATATCAGGTCGCCGCGATAAGCAAGCTTCAGGTGATAGGTCTCGCCCGGCAGGATCGCGATGCTGGCCGCGTAATGCGAGGTATCGCCGCCGTGGTTCGAGTGCCGCTCGATCCGCAATCCGCCGGGACCGTCGCCATCCTCTCCGCCGGGGCCGCCGCCGGGGCTGCCGACGGGAAAATTCTCGAACACGACAAGGCTGTCGAACAGCTCTCCCTGTCCGACTGTGCGCTGGATTTCGGACAGGCCGAGATGCTGGTGGTCAAGCAATTGCGCCTGTTCGGCCTGCAGCCTGCGCAACAGTTCGGATATGCGCATTTCCGGGCGCCAGCGCATTCTGACCGGGATGCTGTTGATGAACAGGCCGATCATGTTCTCGATACCCGGCAGATCGGCGGGCCGACCCGACACGATACTGCCAAAGGCCACGTCCTGGCGATGAGTCAGATGGCCAAGCACCAATCCCCATGCGGCCTGCGCCATTGTGTTCATGGTCACGCCCAATTCGCGGGCGCGATCCTGCATCCGGCGGATCAGGGCATCGGAAAATGGCCGATGCATGACTTGGGGGACTGCTCCGCTCGTGGCGACGGGGGCGATCCGGGCCGGTTCCTCGAAACCCTCGAATGCGGTCCGCCATGCGACCCGCGCCGCCGCGCCGTCACGTTCCGTCTGCCATTTCATATAATCGCGAAGGGGCGTCACATGTGGTAATCCTGCGGGGTCGCCTTGCTGATCATAGAGCGTGAACAACTCGTTCAGCAGGATTGGTGTGGACCAGCCATCCATCAGGATATGATGGCTGGTAAAGATCAGCATATGGCGCTTGGGCGCCATGCGGATCAGGGTGAAGCGCAACAGTGGCGCATGTGCCAGATCGAAACGCTGCTCGTAGTCGCTGGCGATCTCGTCCTGAAGCGCGGCGTCGGGATCTGCGGCATCGGACAGATCCAGATCCCGCCAAGGCAGATCGGGGGCGCGTTGGATCACCTGCACCGGCGCCTTGACCTTGTGATGAACGAAGGCCGCGCGCAGGCTGGCATGGCGGCGCAGCAAGCTGCGGGCTGCAGCCTGCAACCCGGCCGCGTCCAGCCCGCCGTCGATGGCAAAGACCATCTGCGTGACATAGCTGTCCTGCACCGTGTCGTCATAGAGGGCGTGAAACAGGAAACCGTGCTGGAGCGGGGTCAGCGGCAGGATGTTTTCGATGTTCGCTTCACGCATAAAGAGTCTCCAGAAATTCGATGTCCGACTGGTCGATTTCGGCCAGCACGTCAGACGGGGTGAGCAGGGGAGCGCGGTCGCCGTTTTCGGCGGCGGCCGCGATGCGGCGCAGCGCGTCGAACCAGCCATCGGCCAGTGCGCGCATCTGGTCGATGCCGATCAACCTGCCGGCATAGGACCAATTGGTAATCAGCCTGGGCCCGGCAGGGCCGTCCAGCGTCATCGCATTCATCTCGATGACGTTGCCGAGTGCCCTGCGCGGATCCTGCCCGCCTGACAGGGCCGGAGCCTCGGGGGCAGGCTGGAAGGCGTCCGGCTGCGATTCATGGGGCGCTGCCTTGCCGGTCCCGGCTTGTCCGGGGGCACCGAAGCGGCCCAGATAGTTAAAGGCGATCTCAGGCCGTGTCATCCGCGCCAGAACCTGCGCGGTCTCGGGGTTCATATGCCGCAGCAACCCGTAGCCCACGCCATGATCGGGGATGCGGCGCAACTGTTCCTTGACCGATTTCAGGATCTGGTCCAGTGCAGCGGCGTCCGAATCCGCCATCACCGCGGTCGGATCGATGCCGTCCAGATGCAGACGCAGCGGGAACATGCTGGTGAACCAGCCGACGGTCTGACCGGTTTCCGCACTGTCAAGGATCGGCTCGCGGCCATGACCCTCAAGCAGGAAAGTGGCCGCTTGCACGTCAGCCTTGCCCTGTTCGCGTCGCCATCGGACCACCGCCAGCGCGAAACCGGCCAGCAGCACGTCGTTGATGCCGCCGTTGATCCATTCCACGGCACGGGTCAGCAGGGTCCCGGTAACGGCGGGTTCGAGCTCGGTGACAAGGTTCTGCTGCGTGGCGACAGTATCGAGCGCCGGATCCAGCGCCTGTCCGCCAAGCAAGGCATCGCCGGCGTCCATCTCCTGCCACAGCGGCAGTTCATCCTGCCGCCGCGCGGCCAGAGCGGGCAGGGCCATGGCCCAGTCGCGCAGAGAGGTTGGCGCGGGCGCCAGGCGGGGCTCTCGTCTCTCTGCCAATGCCGCCCATATCTGCGCCAGATCGGGCAGCAGGATCCGCCATGACACGCCGTCAACCGCGAGATGGTGGATCGTCAGCATCAGGCGGCGAGGTTCGGGGAACCAGACGGCCTGAACCAGTCTTCCCTCGCGCGGGTTGAGCCGCTCGGCGGCCTCGGTCATCGCCGCTGCCAGATCCGGTCCCTCGGGGCGCCGGTTTCCGGCCAGATGCAGGCAGTCCCCGGCCCGCAAAATACCGGGTTCGGGAATGACAAGGCCACCATCCGCGTTCACCGTCAGCCGCAGGGCGTGATGATGATCGATGATTACCTGCAGGATATGGACCAGATCGTCACGCCCGATCCCTTCGGGAAGGGTCAGCAACATGCTTTGCTGGAAGGCATCGCCATGATCAGGATTTGCAAGGAACTCGGCCATGATCGGCGTCGCGGGCAGAGGGCCGCAGGGGTCACCCGTCGCCGGCCTGGACTCATCCCCGGACAGAGGCAGCGCGATGCGGGCCAACTCGGCAGGGGTCTGATACTGGAAAACATCCTTCGCGGTGATCCGCCAGCCGGCGCGACGTGCCTGACCGACCAACTGGATTGACGAGATCGAGTCGCCCCCCAGCGAGAAGAAGCCCTGATCTGCACCGACATGTTCCAGCGACAGGGTTGCGGCGAACAGGTCGCAGAAAACCCGTTCGGTCCCGGTTGCGACCCGCTGCGAAGGGGCATCACCGGCGGCTTGCGGAGCAGGCAGGGCGCGCCGGTCAAGCTTGCCATTTGCCGTCAGCGGCAGGTTGTCCAGTCGCACGATGGCGGCAGGAACCATGTAATCGGGCAATTCCTTTGCCAATTGACTGCGCAACCCGGCTTCGTCGGCATCGGAGTTGACGATATAAGCGACAAGCTGGTGATGTCCGGGCCGGATCTCATGAGCGACCACGGCGACCCCCGGATGTCCGGCACGGCGGATCGCGGCCTCGATTTCCCCGGGTTCGACCCGGAAGCCGCGGATTTTCAATTGATTGTCGGCGCGGCTGACGAATTCAAGTTGCCCATCCACCCGCCAGCGCACCCGATCGCCGGTGCGATACATCCGCTGTCCGTGCAGGGTCGGGCTGGCGATGAAACGCTCTGCCGTCTGCGCCGCCTGACCCAGATAGCCAAGCGCGACCTGTGCGCCGGTTACATATAATTCTCCGGGCACACCGGGCGGGACGGGCTGAAGCCAGGGATCCAGAACCAGCGCCTGCGCACCTTCGACCGGCTGACCGATCGGCATGGTGGCGCGTTCGCTGCCTGCGGTGACCGGTGTGTCGGAAAGGTTGGCGGCCGTGATCTGAATGGTGGTTTCGGTCGGGCCATAAAGGTTGACCACTTCGGTTCCCCAGACCGAAGCCGCACGCCGTGCCAGCGCCTCGGACAGCGGCTCGCCACCCGAGAACAGCCAGCGCAGGCGCGGCCGTTCCGGCGCATCCAGCATCGGCGGCAGCATCGAGGGCACCACCTGCATGACCGTCACCTCCTTGCGGGCGGCAAAGCCGGGGATGCGGTCCAGTTCCAGCCGCAGCGAGTCGGGCAGGATCACCATCCCGGCGCCGCAGATCAGTGGCAGCCAGATTTCCCATTCGGCGGCGTCGAAATTCAGTGAGGTGCGGAACAGCACCCGGTCTTCCGAACCGAGCGGAAAACTGTCGCGCATCCAGCCCATATGACTGGACACAGCGCGCTGCGGTACAACGACACCCTTTGGCCTGCCTGTCGAGCCGGACGTAAAGATGACATAGGCGGGGTCGTCCTCGCGCAGGGGGCGCAGGCGCTCGGCTGCATGCAGCGGTTCGGCCGACATGGCTTCGCGGCGCATCATCACCGGGCCACGGTCGATGACCATCTTCAGATGATCGGCCTGATCGGGCAGCCGGTCCTCGACCTCCATTGCGGTCACGATCAGTTTCGGCGCGCTGTCGTCAATGATCGCGACCAGTCTTTCGGTCGGATAATCGGGGTCCAGCGGCACATAGGCTGCGCCCGCCTTGACCACCGCAAGCAGCGCGACGATCAGTTCGGTCCCGCGCGGCAGCGCCAGCCCGACCAGATCCCCCGGTCCGACCCCGCGGCCGACCAGCAGCCGCGCCAACTGGTTCGAATGACCGGCGAGTGCGGCAAAGCTCATCTCGGTGTCTTCGGCGATCAATGCCGTGCGGTCGGGCCGTGCGGTCGCATCGGCCAACAGTTCGGGCAGGGTGCGGGGCCGCTCAGGCGTTGCGGATGGCGGCGTGAGCCGCGCGGGATCGTGCAGGGACAGGCGCATGACCTGTTGCCGCGGATCCTCGGCCACCGCATGGAGCATACGGGCAAGGCAATCCGCGATCATCCGCGCCGTCTCGGGCAGGAACAAATCCGCCGCGTATTCCAGCGTGCCGGTGATGCCGGCGGGCTGACCTGTCTCGTCGGTCAACTCCGCCAGGTTGAAATTCAGGTCGAACTTGGCGATGTCCAGCTCCAGATCCAGCATCTCGACCCCGACAGGGCCCAGATCCAACATGGCTTCGCGGTTGTTCTGCAGTGACAGCATCACCTGGAACAACGGATGATGCGACAGTGACCGTTCGGGGTTCAGCAATGTCACCAGTTGCTCGAAAGGCAGGTCCTGATGCTCATATGCTTCCAGCGCATCGGCGCGGACCTGCGTCAGCATATCCGTAAAGCGCGGATTTCCCGACAGATCGTTGCGCAGCACCAGCGTATTGACGAACAGGCCGATCTGGTCGTCCAGTGCGGCCTCGGTCCGACCGGCGACCGGGGTGCCGATGGCGATGTCCTCGCCTGCGCCCAACCGGGCCAGCGTGGCGGCCAGCGCGGCCTCCAGCACCATGAACAGCGTGCAGCCATGAGCTGCGGCAAGCGCGGCAAGCTGCCGGTGCAGATCGGCGGGCAACTCCAGCGGGCAATGCGCACCGAGATGACTGGCCATGGCAGGACGCGGAAGATCGGCTGGCAACTCCAGTTGCTGAGGCAATCCCGCCAGTCTTTCGCGCCAATAGGCGATCTGGGCCGACATCGCGCTGTCGGGATCGTCCTCATCTCCCAGCCGGTCGCGCTGCCACAGCGCGTAATCGGCATATTGCAACGACAGTGACGTCCAGTCCGGCGCATGCCCTGCTGAACGTGCGGCATAGGCGCGTGACAGATCAGCCGCCAGCGGAGCCATCGACCCCCCATCGCCTGCGATGTGATGCAGCAGGATCAGCAGGATATGCCGGTCCCCGGTCGTGGCGATCAGGGAAACGCGGAGCGGCAGTTCCGAGGCCAGATCAAAGGAGTGCGCAGCCTCTGTCCGCAGCAGCTTCAATGCCTGATCGGAATCGTCAGCTTCAAGGCGGGTCAGCTTCAGCCGCGCGGCTTCGGGCGACTGGATCAGCTGGTGGCCGGTATCCTCGGCGGGGAACAGGGTGCGCAGGCTTTCATGCCGCGCCAGCAGATCGTTCAGCGCCGCCTCCAGCGCGTCGGCATCCAGCGCACCGGTCAGTTGCAGGGCGAGCGGAATGTTATAGGCGGCCGATGGCCCTTCGAACTGATGCAGGAACCACAGTCGCGCCTGAGCAAAGGACAGCGGCACGAGCGCGGGTCGCGATTGTGGTGCCAGTGCGGCTGGCGCATCGGTGCCCGGGGCAGTGCTGCGTACGCGTTCCGCCAGTGCCTCGACGGTCGGGGTCTCGAACACGGCGCGGATCGGCAACGAAACGCCCGTCCGGTCGCGGATCCCGGCGACCAGCCGGGTGGCCAGCAGCGAATGACCGCCGCGTTCGAAGAAGCTGTCGCCGGTGCCGATCGTGGGCAGACCAAGCAGTTCGGCGAACAGATCGGCCAGTTCTTTCTCGGTTGCATCGCGGGGCGGTTGGCTGGGGGCGATGTCATATTCCGGTATCGGCAGCGCGTTGCGGTCCAGCTTGGCGCCATTGGCAGACATCGGCAGTGCATCCAGCCGGGTAAAGGATGCGGGCAACATCCAGTCGGGGAGTCCCGCCACCAGTTCCGCCCGCAACGCCCCGGCATCCAGTTCCGGCGCGGCAATATAGGCGGCCAATCGGCGCAAGCCAGGTTGGTCCTCTCGCAGGATCACCGCGTTGGCGGGATAGCCGGCGCGGGCGATGGCGGCCTCGATTTCGCCCGGCTCGATGCGGAAGCCGCGGATCTTGACCTGCGTATCGGTACGGCCCAGATAGTCGATCTGGCCATCCTCGCGCCATCGGGCCAGATCGCCCGAGCGGTACATGCGCTGGCCTGGCCGGAACGGATCGCCAACAAAGCGATCCGCCGTCAGGCCGGGCCGGCCCAGATAGCCGCGCGCCACGCCGTCGCCGCCGATATACAACTCTCCGGGGATGCCCGCAGGCACTGGCTGCAACATGTCGTCCAGAATGTAGATGCGGGCATTCACATTCGGTCTGCCCAGCGGCGGAGAAACCGGCGAACCTCCGGTCAGAACCGGGCTCATGGCGCAACAGATGGTGATCTCGGTCGGGCCATAGGCGTTGACCAGACGATGTTCCGAGGACCATGCGGCGGCGATATGGGGCGGGCATGGCTCGCCGCCGACGATCACTGTTTCCGGCCATGGCAGCGCGGGGTCCAGCGTCGCCAGCACGCTTGGTGGAATCAGCGCATGGGTGATGCGGCCATCGGTCAGGGCGCGGGTCAGATCGTCGCCGAGTACCCGCCCCGCCGGCGGCAGCAGCAGCGTGGCTCCGGCGGCAAAGGCCATCATCACCTCCATTACCGAGGCATCGAAGCTGATCGAGGCGAATTGCAGCACCCGGCTTCCGGGCGTAATGCCGAAGCGTTCGATCTGCGCCACGGTCAGTGCCGGTAACCCCGAATGTGGCACGACGACCCCCTTGGGCTGTCCGGTCGAGCCAGATGTGTAGATCACATAGGCCGGATGGCGCGGATCGAGCCGTCCGGGCCGATCTGCATCGGTCACTCGCGACGCTTTGGCGGCGGTGATCTCGGCGCCAAAGTCTTCTGGATCGTCCAGCACCAGCAGGTTTTCTGCCCGTGGCAGCCGGTTTTCCAGTCCGCACAGTGTCAGGATCGCGCGCGGACGGGCATCGCCCGCAATATAATCCAGACGCTTGGCTGGCAGGTCGGGATCCAGCGGCACGAACGCGGCCCCCGCCTTCATGATTCCCATCATCGCCGCGATCATCATGTCCGAACGCGGCAGCATCAGCCCCACGCGGTCCTCGGTCCCGATGCCGCGTGCGATCAGTGCCCTGGCAATGCGGTTGGCCTGTTCGTCCAGTTCACGATAGCTGAGGGGGTGTCCATCGGCGATCAGGGCCGTCGCGTCGGCATGTTGATCGACGATTCGTTCGAACCAGCCGGGGATCGGGCGCACCGGCAAATCGCGCAGATCCAGCCCGGAATCCGAGATCAGCGCCTCTGCCTCTGCCGGATCGATCACCGGCAGGTCGGACAGTCGTGCCTGAGGGTCCCGGATAGCGGCTTCCAGCAACCGGCGGAAGCTGGCAAGCACCCGACCGGCACTGTCCGAGGTATAAAGATCGTCCGAATATTCCAGCGTGATCTCCAGCCCCGAAGGGCGACCCGTTGCATCGGTGTTCTCGGCGACATGGAAGGCCAGATCGAATTTGGCGCTGCCGGTTTCGGGATCCATTGGGTGCAGCATAGCTCCGGGCAGCGTCAGGCTGGCGCGGGCCGTGTTCTGGACCTGCAAGAGAACCTGGAACAGCGGGTGACGGGCAAGCGAACGCGACGGGCGCAAATGCTCGACCAATTCCTCGAAGGGCAAATCCTGATGCTCCCACGCGGCAAGATCGGTGCGGCGGGCGCGTTCGAGCAACTCCGCAAAACGGGGGTTGCCACCGGCATCCGTCCGCAGGACCAGCGTGTTGACGAAGAAGCCGACCAGATCCTCAAGGCCGGGATCGGTCCGGCCCGCAACCGGGCTGCCCAGCGGTATGTCCTCGCCCGCGCCCAGTCGCCGCAGCATCGCGACCAGCGCTGTCTGTAATACCATGAAGGGTGTGGCACGATGCCGGCGCGCGAGATCCAGCAGCGCGGCATGGGTTTCGCCGCCCAGCGCCAGTACCAGTTGCCCGCCGCAGCCGCTGGCGACAGCCGGGCGCGGTGCGGCGAATGGCAATGCCAGCTCGTCGGGCAAGTCGGCCAGCGTTTCGCGCCAGAAGGTCAGTTGACGGGAGGCTTCGCTGTCGGGACTGTCCGTCTCGCCGAACAGATCGGCCTGCCATGCCGCGTAATCGGCATATTGTACCGGCAGCGGCGTCCAGTCGGGCGCCTGCCCCGCGCAGCGCGCCGCATAGGCCGCCGACAGGTCGCGTGCCAGCGGCGCCATCGAGGCTCCGTCGCCCGCAATGTGATGCAGCAGGATGACCAGTGCGCCGCTGTCCGGGGCGGTGCGGATCAGGGTGACGCGCAGCGGCCCTTCGTCGGCAAGATCGAAGACATGACCGGCGGCGTCGGCCACGGCCCGATCCAGATGACCGGGTTCGGTCTCGACGATCTCCAGCACCGGAGCCATCTGCGGAGCGATTTTCTGGCGGGGTTCCGCTCCTGCGGGATAGGTGGTGCGCAGGATCTCGTGCCGGGCGATGACATCGCCGATGGCTGGACGCAGGGCATCCGGGTCCAGTTGTCCGCTGAACTGCAATGCGACGGGGATGTTATAGGTTGCGCCATGTTCGTCCAGTTGTTGCAGGAACCACAGGCGGCGCTGGGCAAAGGACATGGCCGGCGGCGTTTCGCTGCGCGGGACGGGCCGCAGCGGCGGGCGCACCCTGCCGGTGCCGGGCTTCAGCCGGCGGGCCAGTTGTTCGACGGTCGGAGCCTCGAACAGCGCTCTGATCGGCAGATCGGTCTGCAACTGGTTGCGGATCCGGCTGAACAGCCGGGTCGCCAGCAGCGAATGACCGCCGAGATCGAAGAAATTGTCGTCGATCCCGACCGCCGGCAGATCAAGCACTTCGGCGAACAGACCGCAAAGAGCGACCTCGCTTTCGGTCCGTGGCGGGCGCCCCTGACTGCGGGACAATTCGGGTGCGGGCAGGTTGCGGCGGTCCAGCTTGCCATTGGGGGTCAGCGGCAGGCTGTCCATCGGGATTACCGCAACCGGGACCATGTAATCGGGCAGGTTTTGGCCAAGCGCGTCCCGGATCGCTTGCGCTTCGATCCGGCCTCCCGGTTCTGCGACCGCATAGGCGACCAGTTGCTTGCCGCGCGCGGGATCGTCATGGACGATTACGGCGACATCCTTGATTCCGGGTTGCCGGGCGATGGCGGTCTCGACTTCGCCCGGTTCGATGCGGAAGCCGCGGATCTTTACCTGAGTGTCGATCCGGCCCAGATATTCCAGCGCCCCGTCGGGCGACCAGCGTACCAGATCGCCGCTGCGATACATCCGCTGATCCGCCGCGTCGGATGCGGGCAGGAATCGTTCCCGCGTCTGCTCGGGCAGATTCAGATAACCCTCGGCGACACAGGCACCGGCGATATACAGTTCACCGGGAACGCCGGCGGGAACGGGACGGCGCCGGGTATCCAGCACCAGACAGCGGCAATTGTCGACGGGCCTGCCGATCGGCGGCAGATCGGGCCACAGGGCGGGATCGCCGCTGCTGCTCCAGGCAGTGCAGACATGGGTTTCGGTTGGGCCGTAATGGTTGTGCAGCCGGCAATGGGGATTGGCGATGAACATTGCCCTTAGGGCAGGCGTCAGGCGTAATTGCTCGCCTGCCGTGATCACATCGCGCAGATCGGGCAGAAATGTATCATGTTGCTCCAGCGCCTCGGCCAGATGGCTCAGCGCCATGAAAGGCAGGAAGACCCGTTCAACCCGTAATTCGGCGATGCGCCGGGACAGCAGGTCGATGTCGCGGTTCTGATCCTGCGGCAGCAGGCACAGGCAGCCTCCCGAGGCCAGCGTGCTGAAGATTTCCTGAAATGCAACGTCAAAGCCGAGCGCCGCGAATTGCAGCACCCGCGCTCCGGGACGCAGGGGCAGGGTACGGCACTGCCATTCCAGCAGGTTCACCAATGCGCGCTGATGCATCACCACGCCTTTGGGCCGCCCTGTCGAACCCGAGGTGAAGATCGTGTAGCCCGGTCGGTCGGGATTGTTCCGGTCGCGGTGCGGAAGGGTCGCGGGTGCGCCGGACCATGCTGGCTGCGGTTCATCCGACAGCAGCAGCCGGGTGCCCTGGGCCGGGTTCAGGTTTTTGGCAAGCGCTGCCGTCACGATCAGCACGGCGGGACGCGCATCCTCCAGCGCCTGATCCAGTCTGCGGGCGGGATAGTCCGGATCCAGGGGGATATAGCCCGCGCCGGACTTAAGGATACCAAGGATCGCCGCGACCATGCGCGTGCCGCGATGCGTGCAGATCGCCACCGCATCGCCATCGCCGACGCCCATGCCTTGCAGATGATGGGCGATACGATTGGCCTCGGCTTCCAGCGCGGCATAGCTGAGCGTGCCGTCCGGGCCTTCCAGCGCCATCGCCTCGGGCGTCAGTCGCGCCTGTGTTTCGAACAGCGCAGCAATATCGGTGTCCGGGTGTGTGGTCTGCCCGCCCTGGCCCAGATGCGCAAGCTGCGCTGTCTCGTCCGTATCCAGCAGCGGAATATCTCCGATTGGACGGGCCGGATCGGCCATTGCCGCCTGCAACAATCGCTGGAAGCGTGCGACCATCGCCTGCGCGGTGGCTTCGGTGAACAGGTCCACGGCATATTCCAGTTCGCCATCGATGCCCTCGCCGGGGATATCCCACAGATGCAGGCTGAGATCGAAACGCGCGACGGCGGCCGAGGCATCGCGGGCCTGTACTGTCAGGCCCGGCAGTTCGACCGGTTGTGGCCGGCCCTGCTGGACCGCCAGCATGATCTGGAACAGCGGATGATGCGACAGCGAGCGGACGGGGTGCAGCCGTTCGACCAGTTGTTCGAATGGCAGTTGCTGATGTTCCCACGCAGATAAGTCGCGATCGCGCAACTGCGCGAGCAGATCGGCAAAACCGGGATCGCCCGAGGTGTCGGCACGCAATACCAGCGTATTGACGAACATTCCGGCGAGCGATTCCAACGCGGCATCGTTGCGGCCCTCGACCGGGGTGCCGATGACGATATCTTCGCCCGCACCAAGCCGGGTCAGCAGCGCAGATAGAGCCGTATGGATGATCATGAATGGCGTGACGCCCTGCGCTTGTGCAAACCGTGCCAGATCGGCCTGCAAATCGACAGAAATACGGAAGGAGACCGACGCGCCGCGATGGCTGGCGACAGGCGGGCGCGGCATGTCAGTGGGGAGACTGTGCAATTGCGGCAGGTTTTCCAATGCGCGATTCCACCATGCCATCTGTTGTGACAGGCGGCTGGCGGGATCGGCAGGATCGCCCATTACCTGATTCAGCCATTGCGTATAATCGGTATATTGCACCGTCAGCGGTGCCGTTTCCGGTGCATGCCCTGCCAGACGGGCAGTATAGGCGACGGACAGATCGCGTGCCAGAACGCCCATCGAAGCCCCGTCCCCGGCGATGTGATGCAGCACAAGCAGCAGGCTGTGCCGGTTGTCGCCGCTGTCGAACAGGGTCACGCGTAGCGGTGTTTCCATCGCCAGGTCAAAGCGGTGCAGCGCGGCCTTTGCCAGTTCGGCCTCAAGCGTGTCGGACGTGGTTGCGATCAGATCGAACGCAGGAGCCGTATCCTCGCCGATCTGCTGGAACGGCTCACCGTCCTGTTCAGGGAACCGCGTGCGCAGGCTTTCATGCCGGGCGATCAGGTCGCTCAGGGCAAGGCGCAGCGCGTCCTTGTCCAGCGCACCCTCAAGATCGAGCCGCATCGGAATGTTGTAGCTGGCTGCCGCCTCGGCCCCGCTATCCGTTTCCAGCTGTTGCAGGAACCACAGCCGCCTTTGCGCTGCCGATAGCGGGATTTGTGCCGGTCGGTCCTGTCGGATCAGCGGCGGCAGGGCGGCCCGTGGCTGCCCCAACTGTCGCGCCAGCGCCGCAGGGGTGGGGTGCTGGAACAGCAGCCGCAGCGGGATTTCGGCGTTCAGGGTCCTGCGGATACGGCTGGCGAGTCTTGTGGCCAGCAGCGAATGGCCGCCGAGCGCGAAGAAATCGTCATCCAGTCCGACCCGCTCGCAATCGAGTATTTCTGCGAAACAGGAGCAGATGGCGATCTCTGCGGGCGTTTGCGGAGCCCGGTAGAGCGCTTGACCCAAGGTCAGATCCGGATGCGGCAGTGCCTTGCGATCGATCTTGCCGTTCGGGGTCAGGGGGAATTCATCCATGGCGATGAAGGCGGAGGGGATCATGTAATCGGGCAGCAGCCGGGCCAGCGCGGCGCGGATGGCGGTGCTGTCATTCCCCATCCTGTCAGGATCGGTGCCGCAGATCCAGGCGACCAGCAGCGATGCGCCGCCCGGCCCGTCCAGAGCCATGACGACATTGCGCGGATAGCCGACGGCCGACAGCGCGGCCTCGATTTCACCCAATTCGATACGGAAGCCCCGGATCTTCACCTGATGGTCGAGCCTGCCCAGATATTCCAATACGCCTTCACGGCGACGCACCAGATCGCCGGTGCGGTACATGCGCGCGCCCGACTCGGCTGAACCAAAGAGATCAGGAACGAAGCGTTCGGCCGTCAGATCGGGGCGATGCAGGTAACCCTGCGCCAGCCCCTCGCCCGCGATGCACAATTCTCCCGGTACATTGTCGGGCACCGGGCGGAGACGGTCGTCCACGATGCGCAACCGGGTATTGTCGATGGCGCTGCCGATGCGGATCGGCTGGCCGGGGCGGACAGGCTCCATCAGCGACCAGATCGTGGTCTCGGTCGGGCCGTACATGTTCCATACCGCGCGTGCGGCAGCGGACATCCAGTCGCCCAGATCCTGCGGCATCGCCTCGCCGCCGCACAGGATGGTCAGATCGTCGCCCGGTTGCCAATTCGCCTCGCGCAGCATTTGCCAGGTCGCCGGGGTGGCCTGCATGACCGTTGGCCGTTGATGATCCAGGAACGCCCCCAGAGCCGCGCCGTCGGCACTTGTCTCGCGCGGCAGGATGGTCAGACTGGCCCCGGCGATCAGCGGCAGGAACATTTCGAGCCCTGCGATGTCGAAGGTGATCGGCGTCACTGCGGCAAGCCTGTCCGCGGAGGTGATACCGATCCGGTCCGCCATCGCATGCAGGAAATTCTCCAGCGCGCCATGCGGGATCATCACGCCCTTGGGTTGCCCGGTCGAGCCCGAGGTAAAGATGATATAGGCCGTGTCTGTAGCCGCCAGCGGGCGGCGGCGTTCCTCGTCGGTGACGGGACGGCTGTCATGAGGGGCCAGTGCGGCATCGAGGTCGCGCGAGATCAGTTGCCCGCAATCCTCGGGCAATGCGCCCTGCGCGCCCAGATCGTGCAACAACATCTCGGTGCCCAGCAACAGCGAGGGCCGTGCCGTTGCCAGCATATGCGTCAGGCGATCAGTCGGGTGGTCCGGGTCCAGCGGCAGATAGGCCGCCCCCGCCGTCAGGCATCCCAGCATTGCCACCAGCATGTCATTCGACCGTTCGGTCGCGATGCCGACAATATCGTCCGTGCCGATGCCCCTTGCCAGCAGCATCCGGGCGAAGCGGTTCGCGCGGCTGGTCAGTTCCGCATAACTCAGCCTGTGCTCTCCGTCGCTGACGGCGGGCGCTTCGGGTCGCCCGGCCGTCCCGACAAGCGCGGGCAGGCGCAGATCGGGATGCCGGCGGATAACGGCGCGATCGGCCTTGATCTGTGCCTGCCGCTCGGCATGGGTCAGCAGCGGAATATCGGCCAGCGGGCAGGACGGATCGTCGCAGGCAGCCTCCAGCAGCCGCTCCAGTCGGCTGGCCAGCATGGCGATGGTCGAGGGATCGAACAGATCGGTGGCATATTCGATGGCCAGTGCCAACCCGCCTCCGTCCTTATTCCCGTCCTCATTCCCGCCCGCAATCGGTGCGAAATCGAAGCTGAGATCGAATTTCGAGTGATGGATATCCAGCGGAACCTCGGTGATCCGGCAGCCGGACAGGGAGCAATGCGGTTCGGCGTTGTTCTGCAACGCGACCAGCACCTGAAACAGCGGATGATGCGCCAGTGAGCGGGTGGGATTCAGCGCCTCGACCAGTTCCTCGAAGGGCAGATCCTGTTGATCGCTCGCGGCGACTCCGTTTTCGCGCAGCCGCTCGATCAGCATGTCCAGCGATGGCGTGCCCGACAGATCGACGCGGGTGACAACAGTATTGGTGAACAGGCCGATCAGATTGTCCAGACCAGGCTCGGTCCTTCCGGCGACCGGGGTTCCCAGAACAATGTCGCGTCCCGCGCCAAGGCGTGACAGCAGCGTGGCGACACCGGCCTGCAACAGCATGAACAGCGTCGCACCCCTCGCCGTGGCAAGCGCCTGCATCCGTGCCGTCAGGGCGGCGGGCAGAGTGATGTTCAGCGCCGCTCCCCGATATGTTGGCACTGGGGGTCTGCTTTGATCTGCGGGTAATTGTATCTGCTCGGGGATATCGCCGAGGGCCTTTTTCCAGAAGGCGAGCTGGGTGGCGTATCGCGATGTGGGATCGTCGCGCTGTCCCAGCAATTCACGATGCCACAGCGTGTAATCGCCATATTGCACCGGAAGGGGCGGCCAGCCGGGGGCGCGGCCCTGCAGTCGCGCGGCATAGGCCGCCGACAGGTCCGTGGCCAGCGGCGCCATCGAGGCGCCGTCTGCGGCGATGTGATGCAGCACCAGAAGCAGCACATGATCCTGCTTCGACAGGCGCAGCAGCGTCGCC
>NZ_QZCG01000024.1 GCF_003591515.1 Paracoccus onubensis | reverse complement strand
CTCCGGGGGGGCAACATAGTCCGGCTGGCCCGCCAGCCATGCGAGATCGTCGATGCTGGCGCGGATCGGGACGTTCCACGGCGCGTCATAGGGCCCCTCTTCCAGCAGGCCGCGCCAGATGGGGAATGCGCGGTCGGGACGCTCGTTCTGGATTTGCAGAAGCCCCAGAAGATATCGGCCCTGCGGCAGGGACGGATCCATCTGCAAGGCCCGGGCAAGCACCTTCTCGGCCTCGGGCGTGATAAGCCCGCCCGCCGCCTCGGTCATCATGGCCGAGAGACGCAGCAATTCGTCGGCGCTTACCTTGTCGCCGCGCAGATCGACCAGTTTCTGCTGCGCTTCGCGGGCCGCGACGGGATTCCCGACGCGCATTTCATTGGTGGCAAGCAGGATCAGGCCCTGCGGATCGTCCGGCTTCTTCGCCACGGTCTCCCGCAATTTCTCAAGCAGTTCGGCATATTCCTGATCGATCTCGGGCGCGGGGGTTTCCGGTGCGTTGGCCTCTGCCTCGGTCTGGCTTGGCCGGTTGGCATAGATGGTCGAGGCCGTCGCGATTCGTTCCGAAAGCGGCAGATCCGGCATGCTGGGCGCGCCCTGATACAGATACAGCCCGATCGCGCCGGCCAGCAGCAGCGCCAGCACCGCGCCCGCGCCGATCATGCCGCCGCCGCTGCGCAGGGGGCGGGCGGCATTCAGCCTGCGGTCGGCTTCAAGCACCTTGCGGCCGATCTCTGTCCGCAGGCGTTCGGCTTCCTCCGTGCCGATCACGCCGCGATCAAGGTCGCGTTCGACCTCGCGCAGCTGATCGCGATAGACCCGCAGATCGAATGCCGCAGCCGAGGGCGCGTCCCTGTCGCGCATCCGCTGAAGCGGAGCGGCAATCGCCAAGGCGATCACCAATACCAGAGCCGCGCATATCAGCCAGAACATTCCCGCATCCTTATCCCTTCCGAAGCGGATTACCCGGTTTCGGGCGCGCGGAAAAGTGAAACCGCGATGACAAGCTCGTGCGGGCGTGTCGCATTTTGCCGCGATCTGCCGCAAGATGCGTTGTAAGATGGCACCGCTCGGGACAATCTGAGCCGCGATTCACAAGGGGGACCCATGGCTATCGCATCCGCACCGCGCTCCGGCCGTTATTCGGTTTTCGCCATCGCCCGCGAGGCGCTGCGCCAGCATCAGGGCTGGCATCGCGCATGGCAGAACCCTCAGCCGCGCGACCGTTATCAGGTCGTCATCGTGGGGGCCGGCGGGCATGGTCTGGCGACGGCCTATTATCTTGGCAAGAATTTCGGGATCACCGATGTCGCGGTGATCGAGAAGGGCTGGCTGGGCGGCGGCAATACCGGGCGGAATACCACGATCATTCGCTCGAACTACCTGCAGGATCCCTCCGCCGCGATCTATAACAAGGCGCTGCAGCTTTATGAAAACCTGTCGCAGGACCTGAATTACAACGTCATGTTCAGCCCGCGCGGCGTCATCATGCTCGCCCAGACCGAGCATGAGGTGCGCGGTTACAAACGCACCGCCTATGCGAACCACCTGCAAGGCGTGGCGACCGAGTGGATCGAGCCTGCGCGCGTCCGGGAACTGGTCCCGATCATCAATCTGGAGGGGCCGCGCTATCCGGTGCTGGGCGGGCTGTATCAGGCGCGCGGCGGCACGGCGCGGCATGATGCGGTGGCCTGGGGCTATGCACGGGCGTGCAGCGACATGGGCATGCATATCATCCAGAACTGCGAAGTGCAGGGGATCGAGGTGGATGGCGGACAGGTCCGCGCGGTGAATACCTCTAAGGGCCGGATCGGCTGCGGCAAGCTGGCGCTGGTGGTGGCGGGGCATTCCAGCCAGCTTGCCGAGATGGCGGGGTTCCGTCTGCCGATCGAAAGCGTGGCCTTGCAGGCGCTGGTATCCGAGCCGATCAAGCCCTGCATGGATGTCGTCGTGATGGCGAATACCGTTCACGGCTACCTGTCGCAATCCGACAAGGGCGAGATGGTGATCGGCGGCGGCACCGACGGGTTCAACAATTTCACCCAGCGCGGGTCGTGGCATCATGTCGAGGAAACCGTGCGCGCTCTGGTGGAAACTTTCCCGATGATCTCGCGGCTCAAGATGCTGCGGCAATGGGGCGGGATCGTGGATATGACCGGCGACCGCTCTCCGATCCTGTCGGCGACTCCGGTCGGTGGCGTTTTCGTCAATTGCGGATGGGGCACCGGCGGATTCAAGTCGATCCCCGGTTCGGGCTGGGCGATGGCGGAACTTGTCGCCAATGGCACACCCGGCCCGCTGGCTGCCCAATTCGGCCTGAACCGCTTCCGCGAAGGGCGCTTCATCGATGAATCCGTTGCGGCGGGAGTGGCGCATTGATGGCGCTAAGTGAGTTCCGGGGGATTTCCCATGGATTGCGGGGTGCCCGGCATGTTTCGGCCGGGGCCGGGCGATATCTGCCGGAAAATGTTTCCTTTCCCGAATTTCATACGCGGGACCGGATCGGAAGACCTGGATGGGAACGTGCCGATATAAGCGATTTTGCGCTGGATCCGCGCCGGTTCTTTGGCTGGCCCATCGGGAAACGTGACGAAAACAGCTGTATCCGCCCGCCGCATGAGCAGGAAAAGACCGCATATGGCGCCCGTTCCGTGATGCAGGCCGGTATCTGGATTTCCATTGAAAATCCGGGTTTTTCATTATGATGCGGGCCTATTGCATGTCTTTCGATGGGGCGAGGTCCGGTAGCCCGCGTCATCCGGTTGGCAAGGTTCCGCGCATGGCGATTTCTTCTGGAACTCCTTGGGCAGGCTGTGAATTGATCCGTTGTCAACCATGCCAACGGAAGGGACAATTATGGCTGAAGGTAACAAGAACGGACTCTATATCATCATCGGCGCCGTTGTGGTCGTCGTTTTGCTGCTGTTTGTCTTCATGGGCGGCGGTGGTGAAGGTGGCGGCGATGCCGCGGTCGATGATCCGGCAGCAACCGCTCCGGCAGAGACCGAAGCTCCTGCAGATGCTCCTGCAGACGGTGCTGCGACCGACGCACCGGCAGCTACCGAGTAAGCGTGATCCCTGGGGGAAAACCTCCACTGAATCACCAGAGGTTTTGCAGAGCGGCGTGAAACACGGCATGGCATTCTGGGATGCCGGTCGGATCGCGTCGCTCGCGGGGATCGGGGGCGGATGGCCCCCGGTCCCTTTCTTTACCGCTTGTCCCTCGGGGTGCCGGTCATGACCCGCGATCCCGGTCTTGAGGCCCAGCTTCCCGAAGATCTTGGCCAGCCGGACGGGCTGCACAGCCGCCCGATGTTCGGCGGGCTTTGCTTCATGCTGAACGGGCATATGCTTTGCGCCGCGCGCGCGGGCCATGCGATGTTCCGCGTCGGCAAAGAGGCCGAGGCGCAGGCGCTTGCCTTTCCCGGCACGTCGCGCATGTCGCATGCAGGCCGCGAAAAGCCCGGCTTTGTCTGGTTATCCGGCCCTCCGCTTTCCGATGATGACATCCGTCAGGGCCTTGCCCGGATGGCGTTGACCCATGTTTCCACCTTTCCTCCCAAGGATTGCTGAATGCTGATACTGACCTGTCCCTATTGCGGTGTTCAAGCCGAGGAATCCGAGCTTCATCCCGGTGGCGAAGCGCATCTGAAGCGTATCGGGCCAGATGGCAATGACGAAGAGTTCGAGGCCTATCTGTTCGCCCGCAAAAACCCCAAGGGCGTGCATTTCGAACGCTGGCGGCATGCCTATGGCTGCGGGAAATGGTTCCTCGCCGCCCGCGATACCGCGACATTGCAGGTCTATGGCACCTATCGCGCCCAGACCACGCAGCCGCCGCAGGAGATCATCGACAAGATCCGCAAATCCCGCCCCGACTGGCAACCTGACTGGTCCCCCGAGCAAGATTGGCCATCCGAGAAAGGCAGCGCCCAATGACCTATACGCCTCCTTTCCGTCTGGCCCGGGGTGGTCGCCTGATCGACCGCGCCTTTCAGCTTCCGTTCCGCTTCGATGGGCGTCATCTGCGTGGGGTTCAGGGTGATACTTTGGCCTCGGCCCTGCTGGCCAATGGCCAGATGCTGATGGGCCGTTCGTTCAAATATCACCGCCCACGCGGGCCGATCGCCAGTGGCGCCGAGGAACCCAATGCCCTGTTCGGCCTTGGTCAGGGCGGACGGTTCGAACCGAACCAGCGGGCCACAACCACCGCCTTGATTCCCGGCATGGTTCTGGGCAGCCAGAATTGCTGGCCCTCGCTGGACGCCGATATCGGGGCGGTGAACAACTTGCTGTCGCCGATGCTGCCGGCGGGGTTCTATTACAAGACCTTCATTCACCCCCGCCCGTTCTGGAAACATCTGTTCGAGCCGATCATCCGCCGCAGCGCCGGGCTTGGCCGCGCTCCGAAAGAGCGTGACCCGGACAGTTACGAGCAGGCATATGGTTTCGCCGATCTCGTGGTCGTCGGAGGCGGGATATCCGGCCTGACCGTCGCCCGCGACGCCGCCGGGAACGGGCAGCGCGTGATCGTGCTGGAACAAGGTCCGGAATGGGGCGGTCGCACCCCCGCCGATCATACCAAAGGGACCGAGGCGATCGACGCTCTGCTTGCAGATCTGCGTGGGCGCGATAATGTCACCCTGCGCCGCAACTGCATGGCGACGGGGCTTTACGATCACGGTTATCTGCTGGCGCGCGAGGCTCTGGCCGATCACGATCCCAATCAGGGCATTCCCCGGCAACGCCTGTGGCGTATCCGCGCCGGGCATGTGATCACGGCGACAGGGGCGCTTGAACGGCCATTGTCATTCGCCTGCAACGACGTTCCGGGCATCATGCTGGCCTCGGCCATGCGGGATTTCATCAGCGAATACGGCGTGGCCCCCGGCCAGCGGATCGTTGTCGTCACCAATAACGATGACGCTTATCGCACCGCCCTGACGGCCTCGGATGCGGGGCTTGACGTGGTTGCCGTAATAGACGCCCGCCCCGACGCCTCTGGCGAATTGCCGCAGGCGGCGCGCGCCCGGAATATCCCGGTCCTGACCGGCACGGCCATCGCCAAGGTCAAGGGCAGCCGCCATGTCGAAGGGGTGGCGCTGTGCGATCACGCAGGCGACGGCACGATCACCGGCAGTGTCGAATGCGACGCGGTGGCCATGTCCGGCGGCTGGTCCCCGGTGGTCCATCTGTGGAGCCATTGCGGCGGCAAGCTGATCTGGGACGAGGCTGATGCGATGTTCCGCCCCGATCCCGACCGCCCGCCACTGGGTGCGGGTGGTCAGGGAATGGTCACGGCCGCGGGTGCCGCGAATGGCGATCTGCTTTGTGCGGGCGATATGGACCTGCCTGAAGCCGAAACCATGCCGGTCTGGGTCATGCCGCAGAATGCGCCCTATAAGCTGCGCTCGAAAATGTGGCTGGATTTCCAGAATGATGTGAAGGTCTCGGATGTCGAACTGGCCGCGCGCGAGGGCTATGCCAGCGTCGAGCATACCAAGCGCTATACCACGCTGGGTATGGCGACCGATCAGGGCAAGGTCAGCAATATCAACGGCCTTGCGGTGCTGTCGAAGGCATTGAACCAGCCCATCCCCGCAACCGGCACCACCACCTTCCGCCCGCCCTATACGCCGCTGACACTGGCCACCATCGCGGCGGATGCGCGGGGTGAGGCATTCCAGCCGCTGCGCAAGACGCCCATGCATGACTGGCATCAGCGTCACGACGTCTCATGGGAACCGGTGGGCCAATGGCGCCGCCCCTATTGCTATCCGCGCGGGGCCGAGGATCGTCACGCCGCCGTCAACCGCGAGATCATGGCGGTGCGCGAAAGCGTCGGCACGCTGGATGCCTCGACCCTTGGCAAGATCATCGTCAAGGGGCCGGATGCCGGACGCTTCATGGACATGCTGTACACGAATATGATGTCCAATCTGAAACCCGGTCGATGCCGCTATGGCCTGATGTGCAGCGAGAACGGTTTCCTGATGGATGACGGCGTGGTTGCGCGGCTGTCGGACGACACATGGCTGTGCCACACCACGACCGGCGGGGCCGAGCGTATCCACGGCCATATGGAAGACTGGCTGCAATGCGAATGGTGGGACTGGCAGGTCTATACCGCCAACCTGACCGAGCAATATGCCCAGATCGCCATCGCCGGACCCAAGGCCCGTACCTTGCTTGAACGGCTGTCCGGCAATATCGACCTGTCCGCCGAAGCCTTCCCCTTCATGAGCTGGAAAGAGGGCGAGATCGCCGATATTCCCGCCCGGATTTTCCGCATCAGCTTTTCGGGCGAACTCAGCTACGAGATCGCGGTGCCTGCCTCGCGCGGGCTGGACCTGTGGCAGAAACTGCACGAGGCCGGGCATGATCTGAACATCACCCCCTATGGCACCGAGGCGATGCATGTCATGCGCGCGGAAAAAGGTTTCATCATGATCGGCGACGAAACAGACGGCACGATCATTCCGCAGGATCTGGGGCTGCAATGGGCGATCTCGAAGAAGAAAGCCGACTATATCGGCAAACGGGCGCAAAGCCGCAGCCATATGCGCGATGGCAGCCGCTGGCAGCTGGTGGGGCTGGAAAGCCTTGACGACCGTGTTCTGCCCGATGGCGCCTATGCCGTGGATGAGGGCAAGAACGATAACGGGCAGCGCAAGACGCAGGGCCGCGTGACCTCAAGCTATTACTCGCCCACGCTGAACAAGCCCATCGCCATGGGGCTTGTCCGTCACGGGCCGGAACGGATGGGACAGGTTCTGGAATTCCCGCTGCCCTCGAATGAGGTGATGAAGGCGCGGATCTGCGAGCCGGTCTTCTTCGACAAGGAAGGGAGCCGTCTCAATGGCTGATGCACTCGCCACGATCACCCGCCGCAAAGGGTTCGGCATGATCACCATCCGCGCCGATCTTGAGCGTGCGGGCGATGCCATCGCCGAGGCCGCCGGTCTACCCATTCCGCAGGCGATCTGCATCACCAGGGATGGCAGCCGCAGCCTTGGCTGGATGTCTCCGGATGAATTATTGCTGCTTCTTCCTGTCGCCGAGACCGCCAGGGCCGTGCAGGCGCTGGAACAGGCGCTTACCGGCGAACATGCACTGGTTGCGGATGTCTCGGATGCGCGCGCCGTTTTCGATATCACTGGCCCCCATGCGGGCGATGTGATCGCCAAACTGTGCCCTGCCGATCCCGATGCGCTGCCCCGCGACGGCCTGCGCCGCACCCGCGCTGCGCAAACCGCCGTCGCATTCTGGCACATCGGAAACGGCTTCCGCATGATCGGCTTTCGCTCGACCGCCGATTATCTCGACCGGATCCTGAACAACGCGGCGACCCCGGGCAGCCAGCTTGCCCCGGGCTGAGCGTCTGGCACTTCTTCTTTGTCCAAATACCTGTCGGGGTTGACGGCTGTCATGCGGCTGGTTCAAGTACCTTCCGCAGACGAGGCAGCTTGCCGCCGCTTTCAGACGGGGCCATATGACAGAACTTCTGGACTCTTTGACCAAAGGCAATCGCCGGGCGCTGTCCCGTGCGATCACCCTGATCGAATCGACCCGCCCCGATCATCGCGAACAGGCGGTTGAACTGCTGTCGCAACTGCCGCCGCGTCAGGCCCTGCGCATCGGCATGTCGGGAACGCCGGGTGTCGGCAAATCGACTTTCATCGAGGCTTTCGGCATGATGCTGACCGAACAGGGGCACCGGGTTGCTGTCCTTGCCGTCGACCCGTCCTCGGCGCGGTCGGGGGGCTCGATCCTTGGCGACAAGACCCGGATGGAGCTGCTGTCGCGCAATCCGATGGCGTTTATCCGGCCCACGCCCTCATCCGCGGAACTGGGCGGCGTTGCCCGGCGCACGCGGGAATCGATCCGCTTATGCGAGGCGGCGGGCTATGACGTGGTGCTGATCGAGACGGTCGGCGTCGGCCAGTCCGAGACGCTGGTGGCCGAGATGTCCGATCTGTTCATCCTGCTGCTTGCCCCCGCCGGCGGGGATGAGCTTCAGGGCGTCAAGCGCGGTATCATGGAGATGGCCGATCTTGTTCTGGTGAACAAGGCTGATGGCGATCTTCTTGCCACGGCGCGGCGGACTTGCGCGGATTATGCCGGTGCGCTGCGCCTGCTGCGCAAGCGCCCGCAGGATCCCGAGCGTTTCCCCAAGGCGCTTACGGTTTCCGCCGCGACGGGGGAGGGGCTGCGCAAGGCATGGGACGAGATGCAGCAACTGGCCGATTGGCGTCGCGAGAACGGGCATTTCGAGGCGACCCGTTCGGCACAGGCGCGACACTGGTTCATGGCCGAGTTGCGGGCCGGTTTGCTTGCGCGGCTGGATCAGCCTGAAATCAAGGCCGAATTGCAGCAATTGGGGGACGCGGTTGCGGCGGGCGATATGACGCCGGGGCTTGCGGCAATGCGGATGCTGGACCATCTGAACAGGGGGCAGGGCGGTTCCCGGGAATAAACGCCCGATTTTGCGCCCCATACCGCCCGCGAATCGGGTAGAAACGGGATAAGGAAGGAAACTGCCATGCTTGACCTGCCCGAACCCGAAACGCTTTATGCCGCGCTGCTGGCCCGCAACCCGGCCTATGAGGGCCGCGCCTATGTCGCGGTCACGACAACCGGCATCTTCTGCCGCCTGACCTGCCCGGCCCGCAAGCCGCGCCCGGAAAACTGCCGCTGGTTCACGCATCCTGCCGAGGCGGAGGCCGCCGGTTTCCGGCCTTGCCGCCGCTGTTTCCCGTGCGGTCCCACTGCCGACGGCGACCGGATCGTGTCGCGGTTGATGGCTGAACTGAAAGCCGATCCTGCGCGCCGCTGGTCCGAGGGTGACCTGGCGGAGATGGGGCTTGACCCCTCGACCGTGCGCCGAGCCTTTCGTCGCCATTTCGGCCAAAGCTTCCTGCAGATGGCGCGCGAATTGCGGCTACGGGGCGGCATGAAAGCATTGACGGAGGGATCAGCGATGATCGACGCACAACTGGATGCCGGATTCGATTCGGCCTCGGGGTTCAGGAACGCTTTCGCGCGGCTGTTCGGCCACAAGCCGCATGTGCTGCGCGGCCCCGCCGATCTCAGGGCCGACTGGATCGATACGCCGCTTGGCGGGATGATCGCGATTGCCGATGACGAGGCGCTGCACTTGCTGGAATTCATCGACCGCAAGGCGCTGCCGGAAGGGCTGCGGAAGCTGTCGGGCTTTGTCGGCGGGCGGATCGGACTGGGCCGCAGCGCGGTCATTGATCGGGTCGAAGCCGAGCTGAATGCCTATTTCGAGGGGAACAATCCCCGGTTCTCCGTGCCCGTTCAGCTTCACGGAACCGATTTTCAACGCCGCGTCTGGCAACAATTGCGCCGGATCCCTGCGGGCGAGACCTGTAGCTATGCCCAGCTTGCCGGTGATATCGGTCAGCCCACCGCAACCCGCGCCGTGGCCCGCGCCAATGCCACGAATCGCATCGCGCTTGTGGTGCCATGTCATCGGGTCATCGGCGCGGACGGCACCTTGACCGGTTATGCCGGGGGGCTGTGGCGCAAGGAAAAGCTGATCGAAACCGAACGGGCTTATGCCGCCTGAACACATGGCGCCGCGCTGTTCTGAGAAAAGGTTAATCAAATGCGTGACTTACATCAGCCGGGAAATCCACTGATCCTGTTCAATATCTGGGATGCCGGATCGGCCAAGGCTGTCGCCGAAGCGGGCGCAAAGGCGCTTGCGACCGGCAGCGCCTCGGTCGCTGGTGCGCTTGGCTATCCGGACGGAGAAGCGGTGCCGCTAGAGGATTTGCTGCATGTTGTCGCCCGTATCCGCGCTGTATCGGATTTGCCGCTCAGCGTCGATTTCGAGGCGGGATATGGCGAAACGCCGGAACAGGTCGCGGCCAATGCCGCGCGATTGGAGGAGCTTGGCGTTGCCGGGATCAATCTGGAGGATGGCATTCCGCCCAACAAGGGCATCCGCCCCGCCGCCGAACATGCCGGGCGAATCGCGGCGATACGGGCACGCACCGGGCTGTTCATCAATGCCCGCACCGATCTGTTCCTGAGGAACCCTTCCGAAGATCACGCCGCATTGCTGCCGGAGGCATTGGAACGGTCCGGGATCTATCATCAGGCGGGCGCGGACGGTTTCTTCGCGCCAGGACTGATCGCCCCTGAATTGATTGAAGAATTATGCCGTGAATGCGCATTGCCGGTGAATATCATGGTGTCTCCGGCGGCTCCTTCACTTGCCGAACTGGCGCGGCTGAACGTGGCGCGGGCCAGTTTCGGACCTTTCCCTTGGCGTGATGCGATGGCGGGATTGACGCAGGCGGCGCGGAATCAGATAAGCTATGGGACTTGACGCGGGGGGCGGTCCGCTATAATCACCCGCGAACGGATTTTCGGGCGCAGCGGGGCTGCGCCCCTTCACATTGGGCCGAACCCCATCCCGGGAAAGCCCGCCAAAGCTGAGACGAAGGATTATCACCATGTCGCGCGTCTGCGAACTGACCGGTAAAGGCCCGATGACCGGTAACAATGTCAGCCACGCCAACAACAAGACTCGTCGCCGGTTCCTGCCGAACCTGAACGAGGTCACGTTGACGTCTGAAAAAATGGGCCGCAGCTATTCCCTGCGTATTTCTGCCGCCGCCCTGCGCTCGGTCGATCATCGCGGTGGTCTGGACGAGTTTCTGGCCAAGGCGAAAGATGCCGATCTGTCGGCCCGCGCCCTGAAGATCAAGCGCGAGATTTCCAAGCTGGACGGTCCGGCCGAACTGCAGGCCTGATTGCTGCCTTGAACGGCTGCGTCTGCCCCGCTTTGGCGGGGCGTTTGCGTTTGTGGATGCCGCGCTGGGCTGACATTCGGCAGGCGGTGGACATATCGCCATATACTCTTCCGCTGCGACAGATTGGGTGCTGCCTGTCGCAGGATGATCCGTTAAACTGCCCGTTATGATATCCGCCCTGCGCCTTGTTCTGGTTTTCTGTCTGGCCCTGACCGGGATCGGTCTGGGGATAGCGCGGGGGACCGTGCAGAATGGCGGGCAGGTGGTGATCTGTACAGGCGATGGCGTTGTGATCCGCCATCTGCCCGGCGCTGCGGGAAAATCGGTGGCGCATATCTGCCCCGACATGGCGCTGTCATTTCTTGATGCAACGGCGGGCGCCGATATCCTGATCACGCGCGATGCCGGGCAATATCGGCCCATACCGCGTCCGGGGAGCTTGTCAGAGCATTCACGATCGGTGCCGCTGGCATCGGCGCGGGATCCTCCGTCCGGGTTGACGACGACCTGATCCGATTATCCAACCCAGGAAGGAATGATGAATGAAAACGCTAATTTTCGCAGCCTCTGCGGCCATGCTTCCCTATGCCGCGCTGGCTCATGACGGTATGGCCGTCACGGATGCCTATGCCCGTGGCGCAAATCCCAAATCCGGGGCGGCCTTCATGCTGCTTGAAAATCACCGCAAGGTCGATTGCACGTTGTCGGACGTCGCCTCGGATGCGGCCGAGCGGGTCGAGTTGCACAGCAACAGCGAGGTGGACGGCGTGATGAAGATGGCGCCAATCCCTGACGGGATCACGATCCCCGCGGAGGGCGAAGAGCTTCTGGCACGCGGCGGCAATCACGTGATGATGATGGGGCTGAAAGCGCCGCTGGAGGACGGACAGTCGATCAAGATGACCCTGGATTTCGGCGAATGCGGCACGGAAGAGGTCGAGATACCGGTCGATAACCAGCGTTCCGGGGATTCCGCTGCCGATGATATGGGCGATCATCAGCACGGGCATGAGGATCACTGATCCGGTGGCGCAGGCGGCGGGCGGGGCCATGACCCCCGCCGCCGCCCGTGCTACATGCCTTGGTGTCGCGCAGGCTTCCGCGCCGCATAGGCCCCCGGTGCTGCACAAGAGGCACGCTTTCCTGCGGGTGACGCGCGATAACGCTTTGTCGAGTTGCAAGAATGCGCAAAATCGGGATAGTGTTTCCCCGAGGCCGATAATCTGAGCAGTTTACAGGAATTATATATCATGAAACGCCGTCAGTTGATGTCGCTGGCCCTGCCGCTGATCGCCGCTCCGTCTCTGGCGCTGTCGCAGGCCGCTCCGGAAGCGCCCGCTGCGACGCAGCCCCGCGATCCCTATTCTCCGACCCAGGTCGCGATCCGCGACGATTTCGAGGTGGGCAGCATCGTCGTGGTCAGCAAGGATTTCTTCCTTTATCACGTTATCGCGCCGGGCAAGGCGATCCGCTACGGGGTGGCCGTGGGCAAGAATGAACTTGTCTGGAAAGGCAAGGCGACTGTCGGCAAGAAGGTCGAATGGCCAAGCTGGCGCCCCACGCAAGAGATGATCCAGCGCGATCCCGCCGCCTACAAGAAATACGAAAACGGGATGCCGGGCGGACCGACAAATCCGCTGGGTGCGCGGGCGCTGTATCTGTATAACGCCCAGGGGCAGGATACCGCGATCCGTATTCACGGCACGACCGAGCCGGGATCGATCGGGCGCGCGGTTTCCAATGGCTGCCTGCGGATGCGGAACGAGGCGGTGATGAGCCTGTTCGATCAGGTGCCGTTGGGAACGCCCGTCTACGTATTCTGACATCGCATTGCCGATAACGCTGACTCATGTTCTCGATCCTGCCTTTGCCGGGGTCGATGATATCATCGACGTCCGCTCCCCCTCGGAATTCGCCGAGGATCACCTGCCCGGCGCGATCAACCTGCCGGTTCTGGACGATGACGAACGCGCCCGGGTCGGCACGATCTACAAGCAGGTTTCGCCATTCGATGCGCGAAAGCTGGGTGCCTCGTTGGTGGCTGCCAATGCCGCGCGGCATCTGCGCGAGGTGCTGGCGGACCGGGATGGCGGCTGGAGGGCCATCGTCTATTGCTGGCGGGGCGGGCAGCGTTCGGGCAGTTTTGCGGGTATTCTGAAACAGATCGGCTGGCGTATCGATACGATCGAGGGCGGCTATAAATCATGGCGCGCGCTGGTGGTGGACCGGGTGCAGAACGGACCTGTCGCCGCGCCGGTCGTGGTGCTGGACGGCAATACCGGCAGCGCCAAGACCGCGATCCTGCAACGGCTGGCGGCGCGGGGCGTTCAGGTCATCGATCTTGAGGGTCTGGCGCGGCATCGGGGCAGCCTGTTCGGGGCCCTTGCAGGCGGACAGCCCAGCCAGAAACGCTTCGAGGGGCAATTGGCCATTGCCATCGAAACTCTGGATCCCGCGCGACCGGTTCTGATCGAGGCCGAAAGCAGCCGGGTTGGCGATCTGTTGATTCCAAAGGCCCTGTGGCGGGCCATCTGCGCCGCTCCCCGTATCCGGCTGGAAGTTCCGCTGCATGAACGCGCCGCCTATTCGGTTCGCGATTACGGCGATGTGGTGACCGATCCGGCACGGCTATGCGCGATCACCGCCTTGCTTGCCCCGCTGCATCCCGCCGCGCGGATCGAGAACTGGCAGGCACAGGCACAGAACGGGGATTGGCGCGGCCTGGCCGAGGGGTTGATGCGGGATCATTACGATCCGCGCTATCTCAGGCACCGCCTGCGCTATGCCGGGCGCGAGAAAGCCGTTATTCCGCTGGATGATCTGCGTGATCTCGAACTTGCGGCAAGCAGGGTCGAGGCGGCATTGGGTCGCGTGATCGGGTGAAGGCAGGCCGCGATATCCGGTGCCGGAGCCTCCGGCGGAGGTATTTGGGCAAAGAAGAAGCGGATTTGGGCGGTTCTGTGACCTATGGGGCCGTGTCGCGCAGATAGGTGCGGAGCAGCTTTTCCAGCTTTGTGGCGCCGAGCGGGGCCATGGCTTTGGTATGATCGTGGCTGATCGCCTCGTTGCTGAGGCCCGCGCCCATATTGGTGATGACCGAGATCGCCGCGCAGCGCAGCCCCAGGAAGCGCGCGAGGATGATCTCGGGGACGGTGGACATGCCGACGGCATCCGCTCCTAGGATCGTGGCGGCGCGGATTTCGGCCGGGGTTTCGAAGCTGGGACCCGAGAACCAGCAATAGACGCCCTGCGGCAGGTCGATCTGCGCTTCGGTTGCGGCGCGGGCAAGCGCCTCGCGGATCCCGGGATCATGCGCATCGGTCAAGGGCACGAAGCGGGCATCGGTCTTCTCGCCGATCAGCGGGTTGGTTCCGGCGAAGGCGATATGATCGCTGAGCATCATCAGCCCGCCCGGCTGGATATCCGGGCGCAGCGAGCCTGCCGCATTGGTCAGGATCAGCTTTTTCGCGCCAAGCGCCGCCAGGGTCTCGAGCGGGAGCCGCATCGCATCGGCGCGTCCCGATTCATAATAATGCGAACGCCCTCCGAATACGGCGACGCGGCGGGTTTCGAATTCGCCGACAACCAGTCGCGGCACATGTCCCGAGACGCCGGCATGGGGAAAACCCGGCAATTCGTCATAGGGGATCGCCACGCCGTCGACCGCGCCCGACAGATGACCAAGGCCCGAGCCAAGGATCAGCCCGTATTCCGGCGGCTCGGCCCCGGCGCGGTCGCGGATCAGGGCGGCGAGTTCAACGCTCTTTGACATAGGGTTCGCCTCCGGCGCGGGGGGGAATGGCGCGGCCGACGAAGCCGGCAAGGATGATGACGGTCAGGATATAGGGCAGCGCGTTCATGAACATCGACGGCACCGTGATCAGCCCCATATCGAGGTCGGGATAACGGTTCGCAATCGCCTCGAGCAGTCCGAAGAGGAAGGTCGAGAACAGCGCGGCCCATGGTCTCCATTTGGCGAAGATCAGGGCGGCCAGCGCGATGAAACCGCGCCCTGCCGTCATTTCCTTGACGAAGCCCGCCGAAAGGCCGGTTGCCAGATAGGCCCCGGCCAACCCGCAGAGGATGCCGCAGATGGCGATGGCTGCGAAACGCAGCCGCGTGACCGAAACGCCCGCCGTATCGACCGAGGCGGGGTTTTCGCCCACCGCCCGCAGGCGCAGGCCGAAACGGGTGCGGAACAGTACCCACCATGTCAGCGGAACCAGCGCGAAGGCGACATAGACAAGGATCGAATGGCCCGAGATCAGGTCCGCATAGATCCGCCCCAGTACCGGGACATTCCGCAATGTATCGGCAAGCGGAAGGGTGATCTCGCCGAAGCGGCCTTCGCCGGTCAGCGACGGGGTCCGGCCGCCAAGGCCGAAAAACCGCTGCCCCATCAGGATCGTCAACCCCGAGGCAAGGAAATTGATGGCGACGCCGGCGATAAGCTGATTGCCCCTGAAGGTGATCGAGGCGATCCCGTGGATGGCGGCCAGCGCCATCGAACCGCCGATCCCCGCAAGCAGGCCAAGCCACGGATTGCCGGTCACGGCGGCCACGGCGGCAGAGGAAAAAGCCGCCATCAGCATCTTGCCCTCCAGCCCGATATCGAACACGCCCGAGCGTTCCGAATAGAGGCCGGCAAGGCAGGCAAGCAATAGCGGCGTCATCAGGCGGATGGCGGAATCGAGGATCTGGATGATGGTGGCGAAATCCATGCTCAGCTCCTTTCCGTGGCCAGACGGAAGGCGACATAGGTCAGGAACATGCCCAGCGCGGCCTCGATCCAGCGGCGGGCGCGGTCATAGGCGTGACGGAAAGGAGAAGAGGACAACAGCACGGCATAGGCCCCGTGACCTGCCAGCGACAGGGCGAAGGCTCCGGCGATGAAAAGCGCCAGCACCGGCAATGGCGCGTTATTCGTGGCTCCGACCGTGGCGATGGCAAGCCAGAAGACGATGGCTTTGGGATTGGTGATCTGCATCAGGTAGCCCGCGGCGAAAGACCGGATTTGGCCCGTGGGGCGGCCGATCGCGGCCACCGCCACTTTCGGAGGCTGCGACGCGCGGCGGAACGCCTTCAGGGCCAGCCAGAGAAGATAGGAGATCCCGGCGATGCGGATGATTGTGGATAGCCACGCCACCCGTTCCATCAGCAGGCCCAGCCCCTGCGTGGTTGCCAGTGCCAGACAGGCCGCGCCCAAAGCAATGCCGAAGGCGGCGGCAACCGCGTTCGCACGGCCCTGCGACAGGGCGATGCCAAGCAACAGGGCGACACCCGGGCCGGGGGAGGCGACGGATACCGCCTGTATCGCATAGGCCGCGCCGAAACCCGGCAGATACGGAATAAGCCAATCCATCACGCGCGCCCCTTTTTCCGCAGGGCAAGGAATATCCGTTCCAGCGGCATCCGCACCATATTGTCGAGCGCGCCGGTGAACAGGATCACAAGGGCCTGAATCACCACGATCAGTTCACGCGGAATCGTGGTCCACAGCGCAAGCTCGCCCCCGCCCTGATACAGGAATCCGAAAAGCAGCGCGGCCAGCAGCACGCCAAAGGGATGGTTGCGGCCCATCAGGGCGACGGCGATGCCGATGAAGCCCGCGCCCTCGACGGCGTTCAGCACCAGACGCTCGGCCTCGCCCATCACATTGTTGATCGCCATCAACCCGGCCAGGCCGCCCGAGATCAGCATCGCGATCACGGTAATCCGGACCGGCGAGATCCCGGCGTAAAGCGCCGCGGGCTCCGAGCGGCCAAGCGCGCGAATCTCGTATCCCAGCCGGGTGCGCCAGATCAGCAGCCAGACCAGAACGCAGGCAATCAGGGCGATGAAGAACGTGATGTTGACGGGCGTGTTCTTGCCCCATTCGATCCCGATCATGGCGGCCATTTCCGATAATTGCGGCAGATGGGCGCCAGCCGGGAATCTGGCCGTGGCGGGATCCTGACTGCCTTGGGGACGCATGATATTGACCAGCATGTAGTTCAGCAGGGCCGCGGCGATGAAGTTGAACATGATCGTGGTGATCACGATATGGCTGCCGCGCTTCGCCTGAAGGATCGCCGGGATAAAGGCCCAGGCCGCGCCGAACAGGGCCGCCCCGATCATTGCTGCCGGCAGGGCGACGCCCCAATGCGGCCAGGGCAGAGCCAGACAGATCAGGGCCACGCCAAGCCCGCCGATCATCGCCTGCCCCTCGCCGCCGATATTGAACAGGCTGGCGTGATAGGCCACTGCGACTGCCAGACCGGTAAAGATGAAATTCGTCGTGTAATACAGGGTGAAGCCCCAGCCATAGCTGGAGCCAAGCGCCCCGGTGACCATGGTTTTCAGGGCCATCCACGGGCTTTCCCCGATGGCCAGAATGACAAGCGCCGAGATTGCCATGGCCAGGATCAGCGAGATCAGCGGGGTCAGGATCACATCCGCCCATTTCGGCATCTTGTCCATCAGCCTGCCCCCCCTGCCTGTTCATCCGGCAATTCCTGGACATGCTTTGCTTCCGGTGGAATGCCTTCGCTGGCGTCGTGTCTTTCGGTATCCGTGACACCGGCCATCAGCAGACCCAGTTCGCCGGTCGTGGTTTCCGAGGGCAGACGCTCGCCCATGATGCGCCCGTCGAACATCACCGCGATACGGTCGGACAGCGCAAGGATTTCATCCAGCTCGACGCTGACCAGCAGAATAGCCTTGCCGGCATCGCGCAGCTCGATAATGCGCTTGTGAATGAACTCGATGGCGCCGATATCGACCCCGCGGGTGGGTTGCCCGACCAGAAGCAGATCGGGATTCCGCTCGATCTCGCGGGCGACGACGATCTTCTGCTGATTGCCGCCCGAGAAATTCCGCGCTGCCAGATGCGGGTCGCGGGGGCGGATGTCGAAACGCTCCATCTTTTCCTGCGCATCCTGCTGGATCGCGTTGTTATTCATGAACAGGCCGGAATTATATTGGGCGGCATGGTGATATCCGAAGGCGCTGTTCTCCCATGCCGCGAAATCCATGATCAGGCCCTCGGATTGCCGGTCCTCGGGGATATGGCCGATGCCGCGGGCGCGGCGGGTGGCGGCATCCGATCTGGTGCCGGTCAGGTCCAGTTCCTGCCCGTTCATCCTGATCGATCCGGTGATCGTCGAGCCTTTCTCGGGATAGCCGCCCAGCAGTTCAAGAAGCTGGGTCTGCCCATTGCCCGATACGCCGGCGATGCCGAAGATTTCGCCTGCGTGGATATCAAAGCTGACATTTCGCAAACGCTGAACCCCTTCATCGTCGGCCAATTGAAGGTCACGGACCTCCAGCACCGGCTGGGCGGGTTTCGCGGGGGATTTCTTGACATTCAGCAGAACTTTGCGGCCAACCATCAGCTCCGCCAGTTGCTCGGGACTGGTTTCCGATGTCTTGACCGAGGCGACCATTTCACCCCTGCGCATGACGCTGACATTATCGGTGATCTCCATGATCTCGCGCAGCTTGTGGGTGATCAGGATGATCGTCTTGCCCTCGGCCTTCAACCCTTCGAGGATCCGGAACAGGTGATCCGCCTCGGCCGGCGTCAGGACCCCGGTCGGTTCGTCAAGGATCAGGATATCGGCCTGCCGATACAGGGCCTTGAGGATCTCGACCCGCTGCTGATGGCCCACGGACAGCTCTTCGATGGTTTCATCGGGATCGACATTCAGCTGATACTCGGCGGCAAGCTGTTTCAGCACGCCGCGCGCCTTGGCCAGCGAGGGACGCAGCAATTTTCCGTCCTCAACCCCCAGAATGATGTTTTCCAGCACGGTGAAGTTCTGCACCAGCTTGAAATGCTGAAACACCATGCCGATCCCCGCGCGGATCGCCGTCAGGCTGTCGGTGACGTTCAACGGCTGGCCGTTCACCAGGATCTCGCCGCTATCGGGCTTGTAGAACCCGTAAAGGATCGACATCAGGGTGGATTTGCCCGCCCCGTTTTCACCGATGATGCCATGCACGGTGCCGCGGGCGACCTTGAAGGAGATATTCTTGTTGGCCTGAACCGGTCCGAAGGATTTGCTGATCCCCCGCAGTTCGATCGCCGGGGAAGAGGCCGTCTCCGGCCTCTTCGCCTTGTCAGTCATGCCGGGCATCAGAAGGACAGGGCCGGGCAGGTATTGTCGGAATAATAATCATGCACCTCGATTTCACCCGACTGGATCTGCTGAGACACTTCGTCGACGCGGGTCTTCATCTCTTCGGTGATCAGATCCTTGTTGTTGTCGTCAAGCGCATAGCCCACGCCGCCTTCGGCTAGGCCCAGAACCTGCGCCCCGGTTTCCAGATTCTCGCCGGCGGTGAAGGCGTCGTAAACGGCATTGTCCACACGCTTGACCATCGAGGTCAGCACCTTGCCCGGATGCAGGTGGTTCTGGTTGCTGTCGACGCCGATTGACAGGATATCCGCATCGGCGGCGGCCTGAAGCACGCCGATCCCGGTGCCGCCGGCTGCGGCATAGACCACATCCGCGCCCTGCGAAATCTGCGCCTTGGTCAATTCGCCGCCTTTCACCGGATCGTTCCATGCCGCCGGGGTGGTACCGGTCATATTGGCAAGGATTTTCGCATCGGCCTCCTGATGTTTCACGCCCTGCGCATAGCCGCAGCCGAATTGCCGGATCAGGGGAACATCCATGCCGCCGATGAAGCCGACGGTCTTGGATTCCGACGCCATGGCCGCCAGGACTCCGACGAGGAAACTGCCTTCCTGTTCGGCGAACATGATGGATTTGACATTCGGCTGCTCGACCACGGCGTCGATGATGACGAATTTGGTTTCGGGGTAGTCGGGGGCGACCTCTTCAAGGGTGTTGCCAAAGGCAAAGCCGGTCATCACGATCGGATTTGCCCCGGTCTCGGCCAGACGGCGCAGGGCCTGTTCCCGCTGCGCCTCGGATTGCATCTCCAGTTCCTTGTAGCTGCCGCCGGTCTCCTCGGTCCAGCGTTGCGCGCCATTATAGGCGGCTTCGTTGAAAGATTTGTCGAACTTGCCGCCCAGATCGAAGATCAGTGCCGGATCGGCCAGCGCCGCTCCACCCGCGACGGCGGTGACTGCGGCGCTGGCCATCAGCGTTTTCATGAAAGACATACAGATAACCCCATCCTGTTGTGGCGGGCGATTCAACGCGCCCGCATGATGGATCGATTAGGACGCATTGCCCGGAACTGGTCAACCGCCTTCTTGCCCATTTCCTTGCGTAACGGGGGTGGGATTCGCAGTGTTTCGGCATCCCTGCCGTTCAGCCCGGCAGGTTCAGCCGCAAGATCAGGGCATCCAGCCCCGGCGCGTAATAATCCGGCCTGCGCCCCGCCTGTTGCCAGCCCAAAGCCGCGTAAAGCGCCTGTGCAGGCTGATTGTCGGATGCCACTTCGAGAAACAGATGCTCGGCATCTTTGGCCTGTGCCGCAAGACCGAATTCCCGCACCAAACCGCGACCGATGCCCTTTCGCCGCGCGGCGGGATCGACCGCGAGGGTCAGCAATTCCGCCTCATCCGCGATTGCGCGGCCAAGCAGGAAGCCGTTCGGGCGGGTCAGAAGGAAACAGCCGCGGGTTTCCAGAAGCGCGGCGAATTCATCCGCGCTCCACGGCCGGGGAATGGTGAAGCAGCGGGCATGCAGCGCCGATAGCTGGCCGGGGGTCACGGCAGGATGACCGGAGCGGGATCCCGTGGCGGCGCGGCATCCGCGGGACGCAGATAGAT
>NZ_QZCG01000023.1 GCF_003591515.1 Paracoccus onubensis | reverse complement strand
GAATTCGGGCGGGCCCGATGTGCTCTGATCGCGTAGACTGCAATGGATCACGTCTGTCAGGGCCAGATTCGACTCGCGCAGGGCCGGGAAAGAAAACAGGCCGCACCCGGATAGGGTACGGCCCGAAAAATCCGCCAAGCGGAGCAGGATCAGCTGTTGACGCTGTCCTTGAGTGCCTTGGCAACGGTAACCTTGACCTGCTTGTCAGCCGGCTTGGTCATCATTTCCTGGGTCTGGGGATTGCGAACCTGACGCTCGGGGCGGGCGCGGCAGGCGACCTTGCCGATACCCGGCAGCGTAACTGCGCCGCCATTCGACACTTCGCGGGTCACGACCGCGGTGATCGCGTCCAGAGCTGCAGCAGCGGATTTCTTGTCCGAGCCCAGCTCTTCTGCCAGAGCGGCCACAAGTTGCGTTTTCGTCATCGGTTTCGCGGAAGGCGTTGCCATAATTTCTGTCTCCTCTCGCCCTGTTTCATGCGCTAACAGTTTGCGCCATTTTCGGCATAAAGCTTGCTACACACGGTTTTGCGGGGCAGATCAAGCCTTTTTCGCCAAACTTTGCGAATTCGGCGTGATTTCGTGCAGATTATGGAGTTTCACAGGAAGGCAGTCTCACTGAATGATCGCAATTTGCGCGAATGGATACGCTCCAGCGGCATTTCGCGCAGCTTTTCCATTGCGCGGATGCCGATCAGCAGATGGTTCTCGACCTGGGTCCGATAAAATTCCGTCGCCATGCCGGGCAGCTTCAGCTCGCCATGCAGCGGTTTGTCGCTGACACAAAGCAGCGTGCCATAAGGTACCCGGAAGCGGAAGCCATTGGCGGCGATCGTCGCGCTTTCCATATCAAGCGCGACAGCACGCGACAGCGACAGGCGATGCACCGGGCCGGAATGGTCGCGCAGTTCCCAGTTGCGGTTGTCGATGGTGGCGACCGTCCCGGTGCGCATGATCCGTTTCAGCTCGTAGCCATCGAGTTGGGTGACCTCGGCCACGGCTTCCTGCAGGGCAACCTGAACCTCGGCCAATGCCGGGATCGGCACCCAGACCGGCAGATCGTCGTCCAGCACGTGATCCTCGCGCAGATAGGCATGGGCCAGCACGAAATCGCCGAGGCTTTGCGAATTGCGCAGCCCGGCGCAGTGACCAACCATCAGCCAGACATGAGGGCGCAGGACGGCGATATGATCGGTCGCGGTTTTCGCATTCGAAGGGCCGACCCCGATATTGACCAGCGTGATCCCCTGCGAACCGGGGCGCTTCAGGTGATAGGTCGGCATCTGCGGCGTCCTGACCTGAGGCGGAAGGGGCTGATCGGGCGCCGTGATCTCGTGATTGCCGGGGACGACGAAGGATTCATAACCAAGCGAGGGATCGGCGAGGGCGCGGCGCGCGAATGCCTCGAACTCGTCCACATAGAACTGATAATTGGTGAACAGGATGAAATTCTGGAAATGCTCGGCCGCCGTCGCGGTGTAATGCTGCAGCCGGGCCAGCGAATAATCGACGCGCTGCGCGGTGAAGGCGGCAAGATGCTGCGCGCCGTCCGGCAGCAATCCGGCGACCCCGTTCACGATATCGTCGTTCATCGTGTCCAGTTCCGGAACGTCGAACACATCACGAAGCGAGAAGTCGAGCACGCCTTCCTGCGGAACGTTGAGATCCTGGTTGGCAAGGGAAAAATGCATTGGAATCGGGGTGTCGCTGCTGCCGACACTGACGGGAACGCCGTGATTGCGGATCAGAAGGCCGATCTGTTCGGTCAGATAGTTGTTGAACAGATCCGGGCGGGTGATCGTCGCGGCATAGCTTCCCGGTTGGGTGACATGGCCGAATGACAGCCGCGAATCGATCTTGTCGTGACCCGAGACGATCAGGCGGAGCTCTGGATAGAAGGCGCGATAGCGGGCCTTCGGCCGCTCTCCGCCCAGAAGTCTGATGAAGTGATCCTGCAGGAAGCCGGTCGCCTCGTCATAGAGTTCGCGCAGCCGCGAAACAGCCTCCGCGGCATCGGTAAACTGCTCGCGCGCGGAAGGCCGCGGCGTCTCGACCGGCAGAAAACGCGAATCCGTGTCCATTTTTTCAACCTCTTTTCCGCAACCCTGCCCGCCCTGTCTGCGACAAGCAAGCGTCTGGCGCAGCTTTGCCGCGGGCGTTAGGCTGATGTCATGGAAATGCTGATCTTCGGTCATGGCTATACCGCCGCTTATCTGACACCCGTCGCGATCTCGCAGGGGTGGCGGGTCACCGGCACCACCAGAAACCACCCGGATCGCGTCGCGGCTGCCGGAGCCTTGCCCTTGCTGTGGCCGGGGCAGGAAGCCGAACTCCGCGAGGCCGTTACCCGCGCCGATGCCATCCTTGTTTCCGCGGCGCCCGCGGAAGGCGGTGATCCGGTGCTGACGGATTTCGCCGAAAAGCTGGCACAGGCGCGGCCCCGCTGGCTGGGCTATCTTTCCACGACCGGGGTTTATGGCGATCGGGGCGGCGGCTGGGTCGATGAAGACAGCGCGCTTGCGCCCTCGACTGCCCGCGGCCGGATGCGGGTTGATGCGGAGCATGACTGGCAGGCATTGGCAGACAGGCACGACCTGCCCTTGCATATCTTCCGGCTGGCGGGAATCTACGGTCCGGGACGGGGGCCCTTTGCCAAGCTGCGAAACGGCACGGCGTGGCGGATTGTCAAGCCGGGACAGGTATTTTCGCGGATCCATGCCGAGGATATTGCCCGGATTCTGATGGCGTCGATCAATGCCCCCGAAGCCGGGGCGATCTATAATCTGTGCGATGACGATCCTGCCCCGCCGCAGGATATCATCGCCTGTGCCGCCGAGATGCTGGGCATGCCGATTCCTCCGGCCGTGCCTTTCGAAGAGGCCGATCTGGGGCCGATGGCGCGTTCTTTCTATGCCGAAAGCAAACGGGTTTCGAATATACGGATCAAGCGCGATCTGGGCATCACGCTGAAATACCCCGATTATCGCAGCGGCCTTGCCGCGATCCTTGAAGCGGAGGGCGACGGGTGACATTGCTTTTGCCCGTGTGCCATGCATGAGTGCCGCGCATGACGACTGATTTTGACATCGTGATCGCGGGCGGCGGGCTGAACGGCCCCGCATTGGCGCTTGCTCTTGCCGGGGCGGGGCTGCGCGTGGCCGTGATCGACCCGCGGCCTGCCGATGCGCGGGCAGCGGATGAATTCGACGGGCGCGCCTATGCGCTTGCCGTGGCCTCGCAGCGGTTGTTGCGGGCGCTTGGATTATGGGGCGGGCTGGAGGGCGAAAGTCAGCCCATCCGCGAGGTCAAGGCGTCGCAGGGGCAGCCCGGAGAGGGGGCCGCCCCGTTTTTCCTGCATTTCGACAGCGCCGAGATCGAGGAAGGCCCGGTTGGTTACATGCTGGAGGATCGTTTCCTTTACCGTGCGCTTCTGACGGGAATGGATGGTTCCGTCACGCATATGCCGGGTGTTTCGGTCATCTCGCAGGAGATCGGGGCGGCGCATGTCACCGCCGGCCTGTCTGATGACCGGCAGATCACGGCGCAATTGCTGATCGGGGCAGACGGGCGCGGTTCGGGCGTGGCGCGGCGGGCAGGCATCGCGCGTCAGGGATGGGATTACGGGCAGACAGCGCTTGTCGCCGCGATCGATCATGAATTGCCGCATGAAGGCATCGCGCATCAGTATTTCATGACGACCGGCCCGCTGGCGATTCTGCCTCTGCCGGGCAATCGCAGCAGCGTGGTCTGGTCGGAAACGGATGCCAATGCCGGAGCGATCAAATCCCTGCCCGATGACGAGTTCCTGCGGGTGCTGGAACCCCGGTTTGGCGGTTTCATGGGCAAGATCGCATTGGCAGGGCAGCGTTTTTCCTATCCGCTGAGCCTGTCCCTGGCGGAATCCTATACAGCCCCTCGGATCGCATTGGTCGGCGATGCGGCGCATGGGGTGCATCCGATTGCCGGGCAGGGGCTGAATCTCGGGCTACGCGACGTCGCGGCGCTTGCGCAGGTGATCGTCGAGGCGGCGCGGCGCGGCGAGGATATCGGCGCCGTGGATGTGCTTGAGCGGTATCAGCAATGGCGCCGGTTCGACGCGACCAGCCTTGCATTGGGAATGGATACGGTGAACCGGCTGTTCGCAAGTGAAAATCCGGTGGTTGCCGCTTTGCGGGGCGCGGGCATGGGCGCGGTCACGGCAATCCCGGGCCTGCGGCGGCGCTTCATGCGGCAGGCGGCGGGACTGTCGGTGGATCCGATGCCAAGGCTGCTGAACGGGCAGGCGCTTTGAGATACCGGGCGGCCGGCGGCGGCAGGCGATATGCGTAAAGCTTGATCGCCTGCGCATGTCCTAGATAACCACTTTCTCCAGGAAAGGGCGATTTTCCAGAACCCGTTCGAAGCCAAGTTCAGACAGGTCAAGCGTACGGAAACCGCCGTAAACGATCAGTTCCGATACGCCGCGCCCGGTGGCCGGGGCCTGTTGCAGCCCGTGACCCGAGAACCCGTTCGCAAAGATGAAATTCGGCATCTGCGGATTCGGTCCAAGGATCAGGTTATGATCCAGAACGTTGAAGGCGTAATGCCCTGCCCATTGGTTCACGGGCTTGATCGCCTCGAAAGCTTCCGAGCGGGCGGCAAGCGCGGGCCAGATGATATCCTCGAATTCCTCGTAGCGGGGTTCGAAATCATCGGGATCGACGGCCACATCATTGTGCGGCGGCGCGCCGGTCAGGAAATAGCGGCCCTCGGGGCGGCAATAGACGCCAGAGACATCCACCATCAGCGGCAGGCGCCCGTCATTGACCCGCGCGCTGCCTTCGGGCGAGCGGGCGCAATCGAACACGAAAGAGGTTCGCTTGCGCGGCTCGACCGGGATATCAAGCCCTGCCATCCGCGCGGTCAGTGCTGCCCGGGGACCCGAGGCATTGACGATCCATCCGGCATTGATCTGCCGCCCGGATTTCAGCGTGACCGAACCCGCCCTTTGCCCGTCATGGCCGATCGCTGTGACCTCATCACTCAGATATTCCGCGCCCTGCGCCCGGGCCCGGGCCTTGAAGCCCTGCATCATGCCCATATTGTCGAACCATCCCTCGCCCGAACGGCCATATGACGCCAGCAGAATGTCATCCACGCGCAGATGGGGGAAGGCATGGGCCAGTTCCTCGGGCGTCCACAGGATCACATCGGCGCCGCATGCCCGCTGCACCCGGTGCTTTTCGCGCAGGGTTTCCACGCCATCTTCCGTGCTGGCCATGAACAGGTAGCCGCCCGGATGGAAGTTCAGATCAGGCCGGTGATCGCCCGCCGCCATCATCGAGGAAAATTCCTGAATGACCTCGAAACCGTATTGGCTCATCCGGACATTGATCTCGTTCGAGAATTGCGTGCGGATCGAGGAGGAAGACAGAGCGGTCGAGGCATTCGCATAGGTCGGATCGCGTTCGATGACGAGGACCGAGCCGGCGAAATCGGGATTGGCAGTCAGATAATAGGCCACTGCCGAGCCGATGACGGCCCCGCCGATGACGATGACGTCACGGCTTTCGCTCATTGCCCGGGCTCATTGTCGGGATGGCCCAGATCAACGAACCAGCCTCCCAGATGGCGGGTCGTCGCGGCCATGTGATCCAGCGGCTCTGTCGTGGCTTCGACCTGTGCCCGATAGGGTTCGGAACTGTCCTGCGGCACGAAGCCCAGATGCGCGGCTTTCGAATTGTCCACAAGTTTTGCGCGATTGTCCGAGACGCCGAATATGGTGCTGTGCCCGACATAATTCGCTGTCAGGCAAGAGGCGACAAGCCGGATGCAATCATCATAGCTCAGCCAGGATCCCAGCATCCGCCGGTCCGCCGGCTCCGGAAAACACGAGACGATGCGCAGGCAGGCGGTCTCGATCCCGAACTTGTTCCAATACAGGCTGCTGAGCGCTTCGACGAAACATTTCGAGACGCCATAAAGGCTGTCTGGCCTGACCGGGGCCTGGGTATCGATATGCGAATCGCTGGCGTGATAGCCGACCGCGTGGATGGACGAGGCATAGATCACGCGCTTGACCCCATGTTTCCGTGCGCCTTCGTAGATATGATAGCTGCCGCGAATGGTGGAATCGAGCACGTCGTTCCAGACCCGTTCGCGCGAAGCGCCGCCGAAATGGACGATGGCATCGACATCGCGCGTGGCGCCGATCGTCGCGGCCTCGTCGGACAGATCGAAGGTCAGCCCTTCTTCATGCGCCTGCAAATCCGGGATCGGCATCCGGTCGGCAAGCCGCAGATGATTGGCCAGCGGCGCAAGCCCTTCGCGCAGCTTGCCGCCAAGATCGCCTGCCGCGCCGGTGATCAGGATGCGGTTGAACGGTTTCGCCATATCGGTTGCCTTTCGCATTCGGTTGGATTTTGAAGGCGAAGCTAACGCGGTTCAGGGGGAGTTGGAAGTGCAACCCGGGGATAGGTCATTCTGGAAACCCCGCCCGGAATCAAGGGCCGAAAGGCCCGCCGTGCCTTGCACGCATTTGCATGACGGGCAGCGCCCGACCGCCCCGTCGTGCTTTGCACGCATTCGCGTGACGGGCGGGCGCTTTGGTGACGTTGTCCTGCGGGCCCGGCGTCGTACGGAGTTGCACCATAAAGTGAAAACCACATTTGTCATTGCGCCCACCCGCGGTTGGGCACTGCCCGGCTCTGTTTGGTCAGAGATACTCCTCCCGAAAACCAAAAGCCGGGCCAGAGAAATCTCCAGCCCGGCCCGTTCCGATCTTCCCGTGATTATTCCGCAGGTGCCGGGTTCGGCGTGGCGATGTTGAACCAGAACCCGAATGTATCCAGCAGCGACATCACCTCTTGCAGCTTCGCGGGATCGCCCTCGAATTTTACGTTGCCGGCCTGCGCGGCCTCCTGCATCGTGGTCTGCTGCAGAGTGATCGCGTCCAGCACCGCCCGGTCAAGCGTGATCGTGGTATCGGCCGTATCCGATTGCACGCCTTCCGAATGGTTCAGAACGCCGTTTTCCAGTTCCAGAAGGTATTTCTTGCCCACATCCGGAAACACGAAATTCAGGGTGATTTTCCTGCCGTCGGCCTTCGGATGATTCAGGCGTACGGCCATGTAGTCGAAATAGAGATCAAGGCTCATGGCGCGCAGGGTGTCGGGCGTGACGGCGTTCGGCGTGGGTAATTCCGTGACGCCGTACCGCAGTTCCTTTGCAGCCGACAGGTAGAAGTTCCGCCAGACGCCGGATTCCGCCTGATAGCCCAGCTGTTCAAGCGCATCCGCCTGCAAATCCCTGGCGGCCTGATTCCCGGGATCGGCATAGACGACATTGTTGACCAGTTGCGCCACCCATCGGTAATCGCCCGCCTCATAGGCTTTGCGGCCATGTTCCAGCACCGCATCCGCGCCGCCCATCACCTCGACATAGCGTTTCGCGGTCTCGACCGGGGGCAGAGGGTTCAGGTTGGCGGGATTGCCGTCGAACCAGCCCAGATACAGCATATAGGTCGCTTTGACATTGTGATTGAACGTCCCGTAATAGCCACGGTTCGAGAAACTTTTCTCGATGGCGTCGGGCAGGTCGATCATCTCGGCGATTTGGTTCATCGTATAGCCGTGATTGGCCAGCCGCAGCGTTTCATCATGGATGAAGCGGTACATGTCGCGTTGCAGTTTCAGATGCCTGACCGCCTCGGCATTGCCCCAGACCGGCCATTGATGCTGATTATACAGGATCTCGACCTTGTCGCCCCAGCGCTTGATGGCGGCATTCAGGTATTTGGACCATTCAAGCGGATCGCGGACCTTCGCGCCGCGCAGGGTATAGGTGTTGTGCAGCATATGCGTCGCTGTCTCGGCCATGTTCAGAACCTTGAGTTCCGGCATGTAGAACACGAATTCCGATGGCGCTTCAGAGCCGTTTGCCATCATGAATTCATAGACCTGACCATCGATCGTCTCGCGATGCCCGTCCTTGCTGATGTAATCCGTGGGCGGGATCAGGGTGATCGCGCCGGCCGCAGTGGTGGTGCCCAGCCCCGAGCCGACCTGCCCCCTGGGATCCGGGGGCAGCAGATTGCCGAACTGATAGCTGGCCCGTCGCGCCATGGCGTTGCCCGCAAGCACATTCTCGGCGATGGCATGTTCCATGAAGCCTTCGGGAGCATAGATTTTCACCTTTCCCGCCGCCACATCGGCCTCATCCACCACGCCGCGCACACCGCCGAAATGATCGGCGTGGCTATGGGTGTAGATCACCGCCTTTACCGGTTTCTCGCCGCGATTGGCGTAATAGAGATCAAGCGCCGCCTTCGCTGTTTCCGCCGAAACCAGAGGATCGATGACGGTGATGCCCTCATCGCCCTCGATCACGGTCATGTTCGACAGGTCGTAATTGCGGATCTGATAGATCCCGCCGGTGACTTCGAACAGCCCGCCGATATTCACCAGTTGCGACTGTCGCCACAGGCTGGGATTTACGGTTGCGGGCGCATCGGCATTTTCTTGCAGAAAGGCGAATTTCGCCGGGTCCCAGATCGGCGCACCACTCGCGCCGGTAATCACGTCCCCGGGCAGGGGCGCGATAAAGCCGCGACGGGCGTCTTCAAAGGACTGCCGATCCTCGAACGGCAGGCTTTCAAGAACGGCGGCGTTGGCTGCCTGCGTTGCCCCGGTCGCGTCTTTCCCGTCCTGGGCCAATGCCGCGCCGGCCACGGTCAGCCCGAATGCCGCCGCGATGATATGCAATCTCATTTTACCTCCTGAACTGAGACATGACGGCGGGATGTTTCCCGAACACCACGCTGCGTAATCTAGAAAAACCGCTGCAGGGCGGCGGCAAAACTGCCCGCAAGCTGCTCTTGCGTTTCTTCGCCGCGATTCTGCATCAGATAGTGGAACAACCCGTCGAGTACCGCATAGCCGAATGCGGCGGCGCTGGTATCCTCGTGGCCCGCCGCCCGCATCGCATCGGCCACCGTATCGACCAATGCGGCCTCTATCTCGGCGACGATAGGGCGGAAGGCGGGGTCGAAAATCGCCTGATTGCGGATGTCGTACCACAGGCGATGCGTCGGCAAATCCTCGGTCATCGAGCGGACCAACTCATCCGCAAGCGCCGCGATTACCGCATCCCGTCCCTTGGCCTTCATGACCGAGCCGCGGACCCGGGCGATGAACTCGGCCTTATAGATCCGTACGCAATAGGTGATCAGCTCTGCCTTGTCGGTGAAGTAATAGGTCAGGCTGCCAAGGGACATGCCGGATTGCGCCGCGATATCGCGCAATGTGGTGTTGGCGTATCCAAGCTGTTTCAGGGCATCCAATGTGCTGACAGCGATTTCAGCCTTTTTGGCCTCACGCTTGGTTGCCTTGCGATTGGCGCGCTCTTCCAGCTTGGTGATCGGATCGGGGATATGTTGATTCATCGGTTCTCTTTTCGATTCAGCCCCGCAAAGCGTTCATGAAGATCTTTGGCAGTTTGGACCAGCCGGGACGATGCTGGAAGTCGACCAGAAGTTTGCCCAGCCGATCCTGACGCCGATTCGTGATGAACCACGGTGGGCGCGGCAACAGCGTCCGCCCGCCACTCAGCAGATTGCGCGGAAAGGGCCGAAACGGCGCCTCGACCACCGTGCGTTCGGTCTTTTCCAGCATCAGGCAATTATGCACGGTACCGATGCCGCTTTGCACATCCTGAAGGCTGTGGCCGGGAAAGGCGCCCCACGGACAGGGAGGCAGCAAAAAGCCCAAGCCGGTCCATGCGTTGACGGCGATGGTGCCATAGCGCAGTTCCGCGATGATCTCTGTAAAGCGCGTGCGCCCGATGGAGCGAAGCGTTTTCGGATGGATCAGGATATTCGCGCCCAGGGTACCATGCAGCTGGTCATTGGCATAGGCGACGGCGCGGCGCAGGAAGTCCTCGGGATCGGAAGCATCCAGCCGGGTGCGCGACATGGCGGGGGCGAAAACCTCGGCTTCGCGGAAATAATCGGAATGGCCGGTCTCGGTCACGATCAGGGCAGGGGCATCGCCACGCGGCAGTTTTACCCGTTCGGACGATTTCGCCATGTAAATTTCCATCCGGTCCACGGCACCCGGATAATAGGCGGGACGGGCCGAGCGGGCGACGACCGCCTTGGCGGCCTCGAACAATGCCGGGCCAAGTTCCCAGCCCCTTTTCGTGATGATGACCTGACATGCGATGCAGTTGAAACCGGAATTATGCAGTTTCTGCGTGACGATATGTTCGGCCTGAAAACGGATATCTGCCGCGCTCCACGGTCCGGGCACGACGATTGTCGGGCAGACCGCGCCCAGTTCCGAGGTGAAGCGCCTGTTGTTGCGGGGCGTGCCGCTGGCGCGATTGCGCCTGCCCTCCTCGCCCGTACCCCAGACGATGGCGTCATGGGTCGCCTGCGAGCCGGTGATATGCATCTCTTCGACCAGCGGATGTTCGGTCAGATAGGCGCCGGTCGCGCCGTCGCCGCTGACGATCCGCAACGCGTTCCGCCGGATCAGCGGCGCAAGCGCGGTTTTCAGGAATGGCGTCAGGTAATCATTCACCGGGTTCATCTTGAGAATGCAGACCTGATTCTCATTGAACAGTTTGTGGAACACGTCCAGCGGCGCGATCGAGGCGATATTTCCGGCGCCAAGGATCAGGGCCACCTTGCCCTGCCGCTGTTCGGGGGGGATATCATAGGCGACCGCCGCATGGGACGCCAGATTGTCATCGGTGACGCCCGGCTGCATCCAGATATCGGCGCTCACTCCCGACAGCAGAAACCGGTCCCAGATCGAATGGGGCATGACTTTCAGGGCAAGCTGGCCATTGGGCAACTGGCGGCGCGGGACATGGCTCAGGAATGCTTTGCCCTCCATTTCCGCAAAGGTCTGTGACAACCCGTTGCAGGCGGACATCAGGGCATAGGGGCCGGATATCCATTCTTCACCCTCGAGGGGGCTGCCTTCGGGAAGCTGCTTGGCGCGTGACGCGATTTTCGCCCAGTCCTCGGCCACGGGCAACAAGGCGTCCTTGATCTCGGACAGGATCGCCAAGCGCTCCTTGATCGAGATGCGCGCCCAATCATGTTTGGCTTCGTCCAACTCCTGCAGCGCTGTATCAAGCGCTCCGTGATCGGTAATCGAATGCATGGCATTCATGCCCCGTCCTCCGTCAGAATCCGTCCGTATTTTTCGCGCAGCTTGTTCTTCTGCACCTTGCCAGTCGCACCGATGGGCAGGCTGTCCACGAAGATCACCCGGTCGGGAACCTGCCATTTCGCCACCTTGCCGTCATAGCTGGCCAGCAATTCGGCCTCTTCCACGGTCGAGCCTTCGGCGCGGATGCAGATCAGCACCGGGCGTTCATCCCATTTGGGATGATAGGCCGCGATTGCGGCGGCATTGCCGATGCCGGGATGGGCAATGGCGATATTTTCCAGATCGACCGTGCTGATCCATTCGCCGCCCGATTTGATGATATCCTTGGCACGGTCGCGGATGACCATGTAGCCATCGGGATCCAGCGTGGCGATATCGCCGGTGTCGAACCAGCCGTCTTCGGTCAGGGCGTTCTCGGCCTTGCCGTAATAGCTTTCGACGATCCAATGCCCGCGGATTTGCAGATTGCCCTGACGTTCGCCGTCATTGGGCTGCAACTGCCCTGTTTCGCTGTCGATCACCCGCAATTCGACTCCGAACAGGGGGCGTCCCTGACCGTGGCGCAACCTGCGCTGTTCGTCCTGCGACAGCTCCAGATGCTTGTGCAGCAGCTTGTTCAGCGTGGCGACCGGGGCGGTTTCGGTCATTCCCCATGCGTGGATCAGTTCGACCCCGTATTCCTCGCGGAACGCATCGATCATCGAAGGGGGCAACGCAGTGCCGCCGACAAAGGTCCGTTCGAGCAGGGGCAGTTTCCCGCCCGAGGAGCGCAGGGCCTGCAACAATCCCATCCAGATGGTCGGCACACCGAAAGCGACATTCACCCGCTCGTCATTGATCAGGTTCATCAGGCTTTCGCCATCCAGTTTCGGTCCCGGCATGATCAGCCGTGCCCCGGCCATTGCGGCGATATAGGGGATACCCCATGCGTTGACGTGAAACATCGGAACCACCGGCAGCAGCGAATCCATGGCCGAGATGCAGGTGCCATCCGGCTGATTGGCCCCGAAAGCATGCAGGACCAGCGAACGATGGGAATATTGCACGCCCTTGGGATTGCCCGTGGTTCCCGATGTGTAGCACAGCGCCGCGGCCGAACGCTCATCCAGATCCGGCCATTGGTAATCCGGATCGCCCTGTTCCAGAAGCTCGTCGTAGAACAGCAGCCCCTCGATCATTCCGGCAGCCTCATCGTCGCGCGGGCCCATCAGAACGGCATGTTTCACGGTTTTGAAATGCGGGCATAATTTGGCGGCGGCGGGCAGGAAGGTGCGGTCGAAAAAGATCACCTCGTCGCCTGCGTCATCGGCGATGAAGATCAACTGTTCAGGGGTCAGTCGCGGATTGATGGTATGGGTCACGCGACCGCCCGCGCCGACGCCGAAATAGATTTCCAGATGGCGGCGGTTGTTCCATGCGATCGTGCCGCAGCGCGCACCCGCCGGGATCCCCAGCCTGTCCAGCGCCGAGGCCAGCCTGCGGGCATTGGCCTGGGTGGTGGCCCAGTCGCTTCGCGCGGTTCCGCCGGTCGTCTCGACCGAGACGATCTCGGTGCCGCCGTGATACCGGGCGGCATGGTCGATCAGGCTGCCCGTGGTCAGCGGCTGATACATCATCGTTCCACTCATGACATTTCCTCCCGTTTTCTCTGGTTTTATCCGGCCAGACCCATCCTGTCGCCCGCCGCCTCTGCAAGGATCATGTCCGAGGCCTTCTCGGCGATCATGATGGTCGGGCCGTTGGTATTGCCGCCGATCAGGGTCGGCATGATCGAGGCGTCGACCACGCGCAGCCCCGTCATCCCGCGCACGCGCAGGCAGCTATCCACGACCGCCATATCATCATGGCCCATCTTGCAGGTGCCGATCGGGTGATAGACAGTATTGGCGCGATTGCGGATCACCTGCTCCCATTCCTGATCGGACATGTCGTCATGGATGCCGAACAGTTCCTTGTGCCGGTATTTCGCGAGCGCCGGAGATTCGAGGATCTTCCGCGTGTATTTCGCACCCTTGATCAGCGTCTGAAGATCGCGCTCATCCGAGAGAAATTTCGGATCGATTCCCAGCGCGGCAAGCGGGTCGCCGCTTTGCAGGAAGACCTCGCCCACGGAATGAGGCCGCAAGACACAGACATGACAGGAAAACCCGTAGCCCCAATGCAATGTCCGGGCGTGATTGTCGACGATGGCGGCGACGAAATGGATCTGGCAGTCGGGCTTGTCGAGTTTGGGCGAAGACTTGAAGAACGCCGCCCCCTCGCCGATGGGTGAGGCAATCATGGAATTGCCGTTCCTGCGCCATTTCAGGGCCTCTTTCAGCATGCGGGCGCCTGCGGCGAAACCGATGCCGAAATTGTCCTTGTCCTTCGATTTGTAGCCCATGATGAAATCGATATGGTCCTGCAGGTTCTGGCCGACACCCGGCAGTTCATGCACCGTTTCGATGCCGTGCTGGCGCAGATCATCGGGGCGACCGACCCCCGACAGCATCAGGAGTTGCGGAGACCCGAATGCTCCGCTTGCCAATATGACCTCGCGCCGCGCCCTGACCTCGTGATCGGTCTTGCCCCGGCGATAGCGGATTCCCACCGCACGCTTGCCTTCGAACAGGATACGCGTCGCCTGCGCGCTGGTGACGACCGTCAGGTTCCCGCGCCGGCCCATGATCGGATGAAGATAGCCGGCCGCAGCCGAGCAGCGCTCGCCCCGTTTCGGCCCGCTATGGAACTGCGTGACCTGAAAATAACCCGCGCCTTCATGATCGCCGTCGTTGAAATCCTCGCGATAGCCAAGCTGGTTTTCCTGCGCGGCCTCGATGAATGCCGCCGTGATCGGTCGGGGGCAACGCTGGTTCGAGACCTGCAAGGGGCCTTCGGCGCCATGCGCCGCCGTCTCGCCGCGCTCGTTATTTTCCGCGCGGCGGAAATAGGGCAGCACGTCCTGCCATCCCCAACCCTCGTTTCCCAATTCCTGCCATTCGTCGTAATCGCTGGCATGGCCGCGAATATACAGCATCGCGTTGATGGCCGAAGAGCCGCCAAGCGCCTTGCCACGGGGCTGATAGCCGATCCGGCCATTCAGTCCCGGCTGCGGCACGGTATTGAGCGCCCAATTATTGATCTTGCCATATCCGGGCATCATGGCGACGACGCCGACCGGCGCACGCACGATCAACCCGCGCCCCTCTCCGCCCGCTTCCAGAAGGCACACCGTGTTCTTCGGATCCGCGCTTAGCCGATTGGCCAGAGTCGCTCCGGCGGAACCGCCACCGACGATAACATAGTCATACTCCATAACCACCCCTGTTGTTTTGAATATTGCTTCTTATTTGGTGAATGGATAACATAATTTCGTACATTTGAACAATATAAATGTACGGAACAAATGATATGGAATTATACAGATATGGAAACGGAGGTGGAAATCGGCCGCTGCCCGGCCTCCGGAAAGTCGTTTTTTAGAGCTATTACGGGTATTTCCGCGCCTGCCGCTTTTGCCGCTTCACACCCGATGACAGCTTATCGGCACAAGTAACGTTACGTCATTTGGCGCGGTGCTGGACCGTTCCAGCCTCGCGCCCCTATCCTGAACACAGGAGGAGTCATGACCCTATCCGCACCCCGCAGCCATTTCGGCACACATGAGGTTGGCAACCAGCCGCCCAACCGCGGCGATTGCGACCTGTGGCAAGATGATATCGCCTTGCGCGATGCCGTTTCTCGGGAAGATGGTCGGGCAGAGATCATTGCCGGATATGGGAAGGTCATGGGCAGCGCCGGGATGCGGCAGGCCGGACAGGACGCGAACCGGCACAGCCCGGAACTGGTGCTATTCGATCCGGGCGGACGGCGGCTGGATGAGGTGTATTTCCATCCTGCATGGCACAGGCTGATGCAAACGAGCCTTGGTGCGGGCTATGCGGGGATCGCCTGGGACGGGACCGAAGGCGGCCATGTCACCCATGCCGCCATGGTCTATCTGGCCAGCCAGACCGAGCCGGGACATTGCTGCCCGATGACCATGACCTATGCCGCGTTTCCGGCATTGGCGGCGAATCCAAAGCTTGCGGCAGTCTGGCAACCGCGTCTGAGCGCCCGCGACTACGATCCTTCGACCCGCCCGATCGCCGAAAAATCAGCCGCAACGCTTGGCATGGCGATGACCGAAAAACAGGGCGGCTCGGATCTGCGCAGCAATGCCACGACCGCCATATCCGAGGGCGATCATTACCGGCTGACCGGGCATAAATGGTTCTGCTCGGCGCCGATGTCGGACGGGTTCCTGACGCTGGCGCAGGCTCCGGACGGTCTGACCTGCTTCCTCGTGCCGCGCTGGCTGGAAGGCGAGCGGAACGCTATCCATATCCAGCGGCTGAAGGAGAAGCTGGGCAACCGTTCGAACGCGTCGGCCGAGATCGAATATCACGATGCGATCGCGTATCGTCTGGGCGACGAAGGCGCGGGCGTGCGGACCATTATCGAAATGGTGCATCACACGCGGCTGGACACAGCCCTTGCCCCTGCCGGGTTGATGCGCGGGTCGCTGGCCGCCGCCCATCATTGGGCCATTCACCGTAGCGCGTTCCAGAAAAGGCTGATCGACCAGCCGCTGATGCAGGCCGTCATGGCCGATCTTGCGCTTGATTGCGAAGGTGCGCTGGCGCTTGGAATGCGGGTGGCGCGGTCTTTCGACGGCACGACCCCCGAGGACCGCGCCTTTGCGCGGATTGGCGTCGCGCTGGCCAAGTTTCTAAGTAATAAACGCTGCCCCGTCGTCACCTATGAGGCGATGGAGGTGCTGGGCGGCATGGGATATATCGAGGAAACCGGCCAGCCGCTTTATTACCGCGAAGCCCCCTTGAACGGCATCTGGGAAGGGTCGGGCAATGTCATCTGTCTGGATATCCTGCGCACACTGGCCAAAGAGCCTCTGGCGGCGGAAAGCTTGCGGGCGGAGCTGGGTGCGGCCACGGGCAGCGACCGGCGCTATGACGCGGCACTGCAAGCCCATGCCGAACGCTGGCCCGGCCTGCCGCCCGAGGGCGAGGCGAGATGGTTTGCCGAGCGTACGGCGCTGCTGTTGACCGCTTCGGTCCTGATCCGGGCCGGCGTGACAGTCGTGTCCGATGCATATGTCACGACCCGTATCGCGGGTGAGCGAGGTCATGTCTCCGGGGCGATGAGAGCGCCGGTCCCGCAGGAATTGCTTGATCGTATCTGACAGCGTTGCCAACGAATGACCACATATGTGGATAACATTCGGTTAAACTATGTTGACGCTGGTGTAACAATTCGCCCTGACCGGCGAAGTGGCTGGCACTGATCCCGGGGCAGACTGCTTCGCCAGCGCTTTCCGGGTGCGCAATCGTGGAGATAATCAATGGCATATGCGACGGATCTATCGGGGATTTGCACGTCGCTCGACGCGGCGGATATCGAGATCTGGAACCGTGTGATAAAAGGTATCCTGTCCCATGCGGAATCCACCGCAGCGGATCTGAGCGCGGTAATCGCCAAGGATCCCGATTTCGCATTGGCCCAGGCCGTCCGCGGATTGTCCTGCCTGCTTCTTGGCCGCCGCGAGATGGCGGCGGTCGCGCAAGAGGCATATCAGGCCGCTCTGGCAGCCGCGCGGCGCCGACCCCCAACCCCGCGGGAGGCCGGTTTCATGCAGGCGCTTGCGCTTTGGCTTCGGGGCTATCCTGCCGCTGCTGCGGAATGCCTGCAGCAGGTGCTGGATGATAACCCCCGCGATGCGCTGGCCATGAAAATGGTGCAGGCGATTCAGTTCGTGATGGGACGGCCCGATCTCATGCGCCGCTCGGTCGAAACGATACTGCCCCATTGGGAGGATCATTCCGCCAAAGGCTATATGCTGGGCTGCCATGCCTTCACGCTTGAGGAAGCCGGCGATTACGCCATTGCCGAACGGACCGGGCAGCGGGCGGTCGAACTTGCGCCGGACGATGCATGGGGATTGCATGCGGTTGCCCATGTTTTTGATATGACGGGCCGCGCGCAAGAGGGGCTTGACTGGCTGAACGGGCGCGAAGCCTCTTGGGCGCATTGCAATAATTTTCGCTTCCATGTCTGGTGGCATCAGGCCCTGATGCATCTGGATATCGGCGATTTCGACGCCGCGCTTGCGCTTTACGATAGCGAGATCCGGCGCGAGAAAACGGATGATTACCGTGACATCGCGAATGCGACCTCGCTTCTGGCCCGGCTCGAGATCGAGGGCGTCGATGTCGGTGATCGCTGGGAAGAAGTGGCCGAACTGTCTGAAAAGCGTGCCGGTGACGGCTGTCTGGCCTTTGCCGATCTGCATTATCTTCTTGGGTTGATCGGCGGCGGGCGGGATCAGGCGGCGGCTCGCCTTGTCGGCAATATGGCCAGAGCGCGGCCGTCGGAAGGCGATGCGAAGGCGATTATCTGCCGGAACGGGCATCATACCGCACTTGGGCTGCATGCATATGCGAACGGGAATTACTGCATGGCCTGGCTCAATCTGCAAAAGGCGGTGCAGGAATTGCAGGCGGTGGGCGGAAGTCATGCGCAGCGCGATGTTTTTTCCCGGATCGCGGTCGAGGCGGGGCTGCGCGCGGGATTTCTGGACGAAACCGAGAATTTGCTGAAGCAACGAACCCGGGCACATGCCGGGTGTCAGGACGGTTATACATTGCGCCGGCTGGAATTTCTGGCATCAGTCAGAAAGAATGCGCTTGCAGGCCACTCTGGCCGCGCCGGAGCCAAGGAGACCGTATGAGCAATCCCGTTTCGAGTCCGATCTCCGCGGCAAAACCTGCGCGGGATCCGCGTCTCGATTTCTTCCGGGGACTGGGGATGTATATCATCCTGATCGCCCATATCAGCGGCAATCCCTGGACATTATGGATTCCGGCGCGGTTCGGCTTCTCGGACGCGACCGAGATTTTCGTGTTCTGTTCGGGTATGGCGTCGGCGATCGCATTCGGCGCGGTCTTCCGCAAGGCCGGGTGGATCATGGGGGCGCTGCGGACCATGCATCGGGTCTGGCAGGTCTATTGGGCGCATATCGGCCTGTTCTTCGCGATCCTGCTTGCCATGGTCGCACTGGATCTTACCGGCTGGTTCAATAAGGATTACGTGGGGTCGCTGAACCTGTATCCGTTTCTCAACGATCCGGGGCCGAATCTGGTCGGGCTGATGACGCTGACCTATGTGCCGAATTATTTCGACATCCTGCCGATGTATCTGGTGATCCTTGCCATGCTGCCGCTGGTCATGGGGCTGGCCGGGTTCCACCCCAACCTTGCCATGGGTTTCTGCGTCATCCTGTGGCTGACGGCAAGCGTCACCGGATTTGGCTTTCCGGCCGAATACTGGTTCAGCAGCGGAAGTTCCCGGCAATGGTTCTTCAATCCGCTGACATGGCAACTGGTCTTCTTCACCGGCTTCGCCTTCATGCTGGGCTGGCTGCCCGCGCCTCCGGTCAATCGCGGGTTGATCATCCTAGCCGTCGTGATCGTTCTGGCGACCATTCCCTTTGCATGGTTCAGGATTTACCGCGAATTCGAATTCATCCGGGATTGGCGGGACGAGTGGAACTTCCTGATCACAAAGACGGATTTCGGCATCCTGCGTTATGTTCATTTCCTGAGCCTTGCCTATCTGGCCTGGATTGCGGCGGGGCCGAACGGATCACGGCTGCATGGCGGCGCGGCCTGGACCGCAATCGTGGGTGTCATCCGCAAGGTCGGGCAGCAATCGCTGGCAGTATTCATGACATCGATGTTGCTTGCCCGGCTTCTGGGCGTGCTGTTCGACGAGTTCGGGCGCGGCCCGTTCATAGCAGTATCCGTTAATCTGACAGGCGCGGTGATCATCACCGGCGTTGCTTATTTCGTCTCTTATATCAAGCGTCAGCCGTGGCGGCAGCCGGTTCGACCTGCCGCGGATGTGAAGGAACATTCCCCGATTTCCGGAGTTCGAAGTTTTTAGTGTAGGGAATAATTCGATGGACAGACGAAGGGTTTTGTCGTCTGCGGCATTGGCCGCAGTGACCGGTTTTCTGGGGTTTCCCGTTCGGGCGGAAGAGCATCCCCCCGTCGCATTGGGAGAGCCGGTGCCTTTCGGTCCCGAAACCCTGCGCGACAAGGCGAAAGAGCTGGCCTCGCGCCTTTATGTTCCGCCAGCCGCCGTGCCTGCCGAATGGCGGAACCTCGATTATGATCAGTATCGCAGCATCTGGTTTGATGAGCGTCACGCGCTTTGGCGCAAAAGTGATCGCCCGGCCGAAGTGGATTTCTTTCCTGCGGGTTACCTGTTCAACCGCCCCGTACAGATCAATATCGTCGAAGAGGGGCAATCGCGCCCGGCGCTGTTCGATCTTGAGGTTTTCGACAAGACCGACAAGGTTCCCGATCTTCCGGCCGAAGGAATGGGTTTTTCGGGCTTTCGCCTGCGCGGAGAACTGGAAAAGCGCGGGGTGTTTCAGGAATATACCGTTTTTCAGGGCGCAAGTTATTTTCGCGGGCTTGCACGTGGGCAGGTCTACGGCCTGTCCGCACGTGGCCTTGCGCTTGGCACCGGCAGTCCGGGGGGCGAAGAATTTCCCGGTTTTCGCGAGTTCTGGATCGAGGCCCCTGCGCCCGGAGCCCCGGACATCGTGGTTCATGCATTGCTGGACAGCCCCAGTGTCGCAGGGGCTTACCGTTTCCGGATCACGCCTGGCGTGACGACCCTGATGGAGGTGGAATCCGTGCTGTTCCCGCGCGTCGATCTGTCCGAGGCGGGGATCGCGGCAGGCACCTCGATGTTTCTGTTCGATGAAACCAACCGCGCGCGTTTCGACGATTTCCGCGATGCGGTTCACGACAGTGACGGGCTTTTGATGCTGAACGGTGCCGGAGAGCAGATCTGGAGGCCGCTGGCCAACCCCAGGCGACTTGGCATCAGCTATTTTGTGGATAGCGGAACGCGCGGCTTCGGCCTGATGCAGCGGGCGCGTCACAGTCGTGATTTCGGCGATCTCGAAGCGCATTATGAACGCCGTCCGTCGCTATGGGTCGAGCCGCAAGGTTCCTGGGGGCCGGGTTCCGTCATTCTGGTCGAGATTCCCGCAGACAAGGAGATTTACGACAATATCGTGGCTTTCTGGCGCCCCGCCGCGCCGTTGCGTGCCGGGCAAGAGCACCGCTTTGCCTATCGGCTGTATTGGGGAAGCGCCGCGCCGATCGATGGCGCGGTAGCGCAGATCGAGAATACACGCTCGGGCCTGCGGGTATTCGAGAAGGGGCGGATATTCACCATAGATTACGCCAAACATGTGGCACTCGGCGACGATCCCTCGAAGATCGAGGCACGGGTTCTGACCCGCACAGGGGAGATCCGGAATCCCACGGTTCAGTTCAACCCGGTAACAGGGGGCATGCGGCTGGCCTTCACGCTGGACGCGCCGGACGGAAGCCGCCCCGAAATGCGTGCGGAACTGCGTCGTGACGATGTTCGGGTCAGCGAAGTCTGGCTTTATCGCTGGAATGACTGACATGGCCCGGCCCGGCAGGATGGGAGGCTGCATGACGATCTGTTTCCGAGCCATGTTGCTGTTCATGCTTGCCGGGTTGCTGCCGGATGCCGCGCATGCGGAATGCGCGGATTCAGCGGAGCCGTGCCGCCTTGAAGGCGGGCGGGAAGACGGAACCTATCATCTTGTCCTTCCGGATGAGGAATCCGTGCCGGACGGTCTTCCGGCCGTGATCTTTCTGCATGGATGGGGAAGCGATGGCGCATCGGTCATGCAGAACCGGGAACTGGTGGATGCGCTGGTCGGGCGTGGCTATGCGGTGATTGCGCCTGACGGATCACCGCGCCCCGAGCGTAACGGCCGAAGCTGGCAGTTTCATCCTGAACGGCGCGATGGACGCGACGAGGCGGCCTTTCTGCGTGCGGTGGCAGATGACGCCGCAAAGCGGTTCGGGCTGGATCGGGAACGGATGCTTCTGGGTGGGTTTTCCATCGGTGGATCGATGGTGAGTTACGTCGCCTGCGAGTCCCCTGAAAGTTTCAGCGCATATGCGCCTGTGGCCGGCAGTTTCTGGGATCCGCTGCCCGATAGCTGCAAGGCGCCTGTCCGGTTGTATCACACTCATGGCTGGTCCGACGGCACCGTTCCGCTTGAAGGCCGTGCCGTCGGAAACGGTCAGATGGTTCAGGGCGATGTGTTCGCGGCAATGCGGATCTGGCGAGCGACGAATGGATGCGGGGGCGAAAATCCGTCCGGTTTCCGACAGAGCGGCGATTTCCTGATCCGGAATTGGGATTGCGATTCCGCCTTCCCGCTGACATTCGCGCTTCATCCGGGCGGGCATATCGTCCCGCAAGGCTGGGCCGGGCTTGTTCTGGACTGGTACGAAGCTTCGGCGCGGTAGGCGGTTCCGCGATAAGCCACGCCGTATCGGGCGCAATAGCCGGGAAGCATTTCGATCATTCGGCGTTGCGCAGCGCGTCAATCTGCGAGGCGGCGATCGTGGTTCCGTTGGCAAGGATCAGTTCGGTGCCCGTCTCTGCCTTACGGACGCCTTCGATCCGGGCATAGGCGCCGACCTCGGACTGCGCGATCACATTGCCGTTCAGGATGCTTTCGATCCGGAAATAATAATGATCGTCAGGCAGTTTTTCGCCCTGTGTATCCCGCCCGAACCAGTCGATCTGCCCGGAGCCGGAACCGATGCGCTCTCGCGCGATTTCCAATCCCGCCGAATTATAGGTGATCAGGTCGACATCATCGGCAAGCGGTGCCGGCTCGATTTCAAGCGTCAAAGGTTCGTTGCCGAACCAGATCGGAGCGGTGGTTCGCGCCTCTTTCCCGATCCAGCCGGCAGCCTGTCCCAGTTCATTGGCGCCAAGTGCCTTCATCATCTGGCCCAGAAGCTTGTTGGTATAGGCCTGTTGTTCGACCCCTGAAAAGGTCGCAAGCTGCGCCGCGAATTCATGGCCCTCCAACGGATTAAGGGGGTCCTGATTCTGAAGTTGCGTTGTCAGCAGGGCAAGAAACGTGTCGAAATCCGCACCCGCACCGATCACCGGCTCATCTGTTGCGGTGGCGGTTGCCGTGCTGGCGGTGGTCTGTCCTGTAGCGGTTATCATTTTTCCATGACCTCACATTCTGACATCGATCCGGCGCGTCCCGGGCGCGACCGGAGTTTCGCGGGCAAGCGAACCGCCGGGGGCCGGTGCGGCGTTGGCCCGGTGCGGATTATCTTCGTTCTCCGATTGCTGGTCGCCATTCATCTGGCCGGCATCGTCGTGCTGCCCGTGATCCTGAAAGCTTAGCGTGGCGTCCGGCATCCCTTCTTCGCTGAATTGCTGCATCAGCAGATCGGCATTGCGCCGAAGCTGTTCGAGTATCTCGGGCCGTTCTGCCCAGATTGCCAGATGCGGAGCGCGTTCATGACCGGTCAGGATCATGCGCACCTTGCCCAGTTCTTCGGGCGACAAGGCTATTTCCACGGTTTCATTGCGGGTCGTGACGACGGCATCCGCGATCTGACGAATGACCGATGGCGGATTGGGCGATGCGCCTCGGGCTTCCGCCTGTGACGATATTCCCATATTGCCCGAAAGCCCGTCACCCGGCGTAAGACGCGGCGGATTTCCAAGCCCATCGCCCTGGAGCTCGAAATTTCCCGGCATTGTCGCAGCACCGGATGCCGGTTCAATCGGCAATGCGGGGGTGCTGCCCAGAGGAGGTAAGGGAATAGGCGCCCGAGAAGGGTCGCCGGCCGGCCTGATATTCTCGGAATTGGGCGAGGCGAATTCAGCAGGGATATCTCGAGGCGATTGCGCAAGCATGGAGTCGCGATCCTGTGGTTTCGGATGGCGAGAGGCCCCTGTTGCCACCAAGGTTCCGGGCGGCGGATCCTTTGCTTTCGGCACGGGGGAAGCGGTCTCATCCTCCGGTGGTGTTTCGTCCAGAGATGCACGCCCATGCGATTCCCGGGCTGCGTCTGTCCATTCTGCGTCCGGGGATTCGATCAAACCGGGAGGCGCGGCGACATTCGTGGGTGATATGGCCGTTGGTGAAGCGGTTCTGATCCCGGCATCGTCCGGCGCCTGAAGCCGTGCACTTCCGGCCGTAATTTCGGAAAGGCCGGCTGCTGCGACAGCGGATCCCCGAGCCTGAAATTGTTTCAAATGCAAGGGATTTTCATCCTGCATGTCGCGTGCAGCCTGTGGTTCTTCGCCCTGTCCGGACGGGGCAGCTATTGCCGTGGAAATCCCGGTGAGGGTCGCGATCATATCGGTGACCGGGTCGGTTTCCCCCAGATCCTGGGGGGCGGGGGCCGTAGCGTCCGGCAAGGCGAACAAATCATCGCCGGAATCCGGCGGCAGCTCAAGAAGCTGATCCGAGAACGTCATGTTTTCGCCCGGCATCGCTGACGCTATCGATGCTTCGGGGGGCGATGCATCAGGGGGCGATGCATCGGGGGGCGGAGCCGGGCGACTGCCCGAAGCGGCAGCCGTGTTCAGAAACGTGTTGAGATCCATCGGCTGAATTCCCGAAATCGAAAAGGTGGTTCGGATCTTCTACTACCCGGTTCTTACCAATTGTTTACCCGGAGGCGCTAAAAGCGGATTCGTCGGTTATGCGAGGATGACGAAATGGAAATCGCTTCGATTGGCGCCGGAATTCCGGGCCGGGGCAATCCGCCGGTTCTTCAGGACCGGATCGAACAGGCATTTCTTGAGGAAATGTTGAAATATGTCAGACCTCCCTCCTCTCAGGAAGGGTTTGGCGGCGGGCATGGGGAAGAGCAGTTTTCCAGCTTCATGAATCGCGAATATGCCGCGCTTCTGGCCGCCCGCCTTGATCTGGGGCTCGGAGCTCTGGAATGAGCGCGTTGATCACCTGCCTCAAGACGGCCCGCGCCGCCATCGTCAGGGGTGACGCGGAGGGGGCGCTGAAGGAAATCGAACGTTTCGCGGCGGTGGCGGAACAATCTCCGCCGGAGGATGACGATATCAGGGAACAGGTCCGGATCGCCCTGAAGGACCTTCAGAATCTGGCTCAGGCGGCGATGGAGGGCGCCAAATCCGCGTCCGAGCAGATACGCGAAATTGTTCAATCCGCCCGGACGCTTCAGACATATGACGATTCAGGGCGGCGATGCGTCACCAGAACGGTGGCCAGAATGCCCCGAAGATTCTGATGGCAGGCCCCGCTGTGGCTCGGCGTCCGGCAAATTGTCGGATATGTCATGTTGCGGGTTGTATTGGGTAATTGGTCTTTTCATAATCCATTCGCGGTCATGGTGATATGCCGATTTCTGCCGAAGGATTGAAATGAACGCTTCTGACCAGAACGAAACCACCGAACGGCCGCGCAGGACACTTCGGGACGAAGAGCCCTATGTGCTTTTCGCACAGCTTGAACGATTGTCCGAACTGGTCAAGCTGAGGCCGCGCGAACACGAGGATGGTCTGCGTTTCCTTGCCCGGCTGCGGGCGTCGACAACGCCCGAGGAGGCAGTGACATTCACCGCTTTCGCCGCATTGCCTACGAACGCGGCGGGCTGGGGCTATGAATGCCTGCGGCTGATGGCCGATCACCTGCATCCGCAGGAACGCCCGATGATGCAACAGATCGCCGCCTGGCTGTCGAACCCGACGATCCGGATGCGCCATGAGATCATGAAAGAGGCGCTGTGGGCGCCGGCGCGGGGACCTTCGGTCCTGCTGGGGCTGGCGGTCGGCTGGTCCACGGGCAAACCGGCCCCGAACGATCCCGAACCTGCGCCGGTCCATAAAGCTCCGGTCGCGATAAACAGTGCGGTTCTGTCATGTCTCGCGCGGGTTCCCTTGTCGCAGCGCTCGGTTTACCTTGCGCGGATTCTCGACATGGCCGAATCCCTTTTCCGCGCGTATTGATGTGACATGACCCTGACCCTGCAGATAGAGAATTTCCAAGTCCTCGATGATGGCGGCCCGGTCAATATCGTTGTGCCCGAAACCGGGATTCAGGTGGGGCGCCGCCAGGGCATGGACTGGGTGCTGCCGGACGCAAGCCGCTATATCTCGGGGCATCATTTCGATGTCAGTTTCGACGGCCAGCAATGGTGGCTGCGGGATGTGTCGACCAACGGGACATTCCTGCAGGGACACCGGCACCGGCTTGACGGCGCGCATGCGCTGCGGAATGGCGATCGCTTTCAGGTCGGGCATTACATCGTCGTCGCGCTGTTCGACATGCCGCAGAACGCGGTTGCGATCTCGCCCAGTTCCCTGCCCGAACACCGGGTCGACAAGCCGGTTTTCGAGGATCCGGGCGATGATCCCTGGACCGTGGGTGGAGATATCCCTCCGCCGATCGACCTGCCAATCGGGGAAGAGGCGCGTCGCCAAAGCGATTTCAGTGATGATTTCCTTGCTTTTCCCGCCGATATTCAGCCCCCCGCCGCCGAAACCCCGCCGCCTTCGGCCGTGCCGCCGCAATCCGGCAGCAAAGCGCCGCAACCGGCACCTCCCGCGGCTGCACCGGCTCCTCCGCCCGCGCCGGTTGATCAGTCGGCCTTTGTCCGCGCCTTTTGCGAAGGGGCGGGGATAGATGTCTCGCTTGCCGCAGAGGTTGCGCCAGATATGCTGGGCCACGCATTGGGTGAGACGATGCGCGCCTCGGCGTCGCAACTCATGACCGCGCTGCAGGACCGGGCGTCCGCGCGGCATTTCACCCGCGGCGGCGAACGGACGATGCGGGGGGCGACCGATAACAATCCGCTCAAGTTCCTGCCGGACGCCGAACAGGCGCTTGAGGCGCTGTTCCTGCGCCCCCGCGCGGGTTTCCTCACCGGGGCGGCCGGCTTCGATGAGGCTCTGGGCGATCTGCGCCGTCATCAGGGCGCATTGTTCGCAGCGCTTCAGCCCGCCCTGATCGAGTTGTTGCAGGATCTGGAGCCGACGCGAATCGAAGCCGAGGTCAAGGGCGGCGCCCTTGGTGGCCGCAAATCGCGCGCATGGGACGCGTATGTTCAACGCTGGGACGCCAAGACCGCCAGCGAGAACGGTATTCTGGACGAATTCATCCGGCTTTTCGCGGCCTCTTATCGGAAAGCTGATGAGCAGGGCGGGCAGGGCCGGAGCTAGAGGGTCCAAGGGAAAAGGAGAACTGCATTGGCATCGGTCAATCTGCTGGAGCCCATTTCGGAAGAAAATCCCTGCGGGCCGGATCTTGAACGGGAGGACGATTCCGAATTCGTCGAATATTATTTCGAAGCTGAAGCGCGGATGCCCGAGCGTTATTTTACGCCAGGAAACGAACAGAATGGCATGGAGGATCAGCTTTTCGACGCGCGGAAGGAATTCGATCTGCCGGTAGAGAAAGCCACGATCGGCAGGCTGCTTGGCCGCAGCCGCGACCTGCGATTGATGAGCCTGCTGGCACGGTTCCAGATTCTCGGCGGCTCGCTGGGCGAATTTGCGGACACGATCGAGGATATCGCCGCGATGATGGCGCAATGGCCCGACGATCTGCATCCCCGGCTTGATCGTGGCGCGGGCGAGAGGCGCGCGACGCTTGAGGCACTGAACCATCAGCCGACGGTCGTGATGCCACTTCTGCACCTGTCGATCGTCTCCAATGGCGAGGTTACGCTGCGCAGGCATATGGTTGCGGGGGGCAAGGCGGAACCCCGCAAATCCGAACAGGACATCGCCGGAAGCGATCTTCTGGGGCCGTTGCGGGCCGAAGGCAACAGGCGTGTGGTCGAGGCTGCGAATGATCATCTGACCCGTATCGCCGATGCATTGCATCGCATGGTCGGACTTGCCTCGTCGCACGCGTCCAGGGCCTTCACGCCCGATCTTGCCGCGTTGAGAGCGGCGATAGCCGATATGCAGGCCATGATCGTCTCGGCCCGCCCCGATCTTCGCGCCTGGTCGGCAGCCAATGCGGCGGCGGTGGAGACAAGGATCGGCGATGCGGCCGAGACAGAGACCCCGGCGGCGGGTGTCAATCCTGTCGGACAACCCGCTTTACCACCGAAAACCGCGGCCGGGGCGGTTCCGACTATCCCCAACCGGGCGACTGGCGCTGCCGCGCTTGATGCCGCGAAGGCCTGGCTTGCGGCGAACGAGCCGTCTTCGCCCGCGCTTGTGCTGGTGACCCAGGCGCGGCTTCTGGTCGGCGCGCCGCTGGTCGAGGCGATCGAGGTTCTGATGCCCGGGCAAGCGGGCAATGTCATGCTGAATATCGGGCAGGACAGCGGGTTCAGCCTGCCGATGGCGCGGCTGAAGGAACTGACGCAATCCGGGCTGGATCAGGACAAGAACGGCCCCGGTCAACCCGCGGCGCTTCCCGCGATTGCCCGGCGCGGCGATCTTATCGGGCATTTATTGGGTGTAGAGGGATATTTTTCGGCGCAGGAGCCGGCCAGTCCAATTCCTCTTTTACTTGTCAAAGCGCGTGAAATGCTGGAAAAGAGATTTGACGCGATTATGGCCGAACTACTTGTTGCACCAGTGAAAGAAGGTTAGTTTTCCTGATGAGTTCGCATTGACACTGCGTCTTAATGACGTTTCTGTTATCCCGCAGCGAAGGGGTTGGTACAAATGGCATCCGATAAATCAACAGATTTCCTGAAGCGCAACCGCCCTCCGCGGGTGAATATTTCATACGAAGATCCTTACGATTCCGAAAAAATGGTGGAATTGCCCTTTGTCATGGGGGTGATGTCCGATCTGTCCGGCAACGCGTCGGAAGTTGAGAAGCCCGATATCGAAGATCGTGACTTTACCGATGTTACCGGCACGACCCTGGACGATTACATGAAAAGCGTCGCGCCAGCGGTTTCGTTCAATGTGGAAAACAAGATGGGCGGTGGCGACCGGCTGGGCGTCACGCTGAAATTCGAAAGCATGGACGATTTCAACCCGGCAAAGGTTGCGGCGCAAATCCCGGCGCTGAAGAAGCTTCTGGAAGCCCGGCAGCATCTGGCCAATCTTCAGCGTTACATGAACTCGAAGCCCAAGGCGCAGGAACAGCTTCGCAAATTGCTGAACGACCCCGAATTGATGGCCGCGCTTGCAGAGCGTGAAGCCCAGAAAGACAACCCTGAAGAGGACGGCTGATCATGGCGCAGGAAAATCAGGCTCAGGTTTCTGAAGCCACCGGCCTGTCCGAGCTGGACGAATTTTCGGACATTCTGAAACAGACCATCAAGCCCCGCTCGGAAGTTGCCGCCAAAGAAGTGGACAACGCCGTCGTGGCTCTGGTGCGCGAGGCGCTGGACGATCAGACCGTTATCGCCGAGGATGTGATCGACACGATCGACGCGATGCTGTCGAAGCTCGACCAGAAGCTGACCGAGCAGTTGAACGAGGTCATCCATCATCAGGAATTCCAGACGATCGAGTCGTCATGGCGTGGCCTTGCCTATACGGTCAATAATTCCGAAACTGACGCGTCGCTGCGCGTCAAGGTGATGAATGTCTCGAAGAAAGAGCTTCAGCAGATGTTCCGGCGCTATCCGGGCGCGAAATGGGACAAGTCGCCGCTGAACCGCATCGTGTATGAGGCAGAGTTCGGGACGCTTGGCGGCAAGCCTTTCGGCGCGCTGATCGGGGATTATTATTTCGATCACAGCACGGCCGATGTGTCGCTTCTGCGTGAAATGGGCAAGATCGCCGCGGCTGCCCATGCGCCCTTCATTTCCGCATCCGCACCCGAACTTCTGGGCATGGACAGCTGGAACGAACTCAGCGTGCCGCCCGATCTGTCCGAGATTTTCGATACGCCGGAATATGCCGCATGGAACGGGCTGCGCGATTCCGAGAATTCGCGCTATGTCGCCCTGACCATGCCGCGCGTGCTGGCGCGTGAGCCCTATGGCCAGAACTCGAACTCGGTGGTCGAGGAATTCAACTTCGAGGAAGAGACCGACGGGCATGAGGGCAAGAAATTCTCGTGGATGAATGCGGCCCATGCGCTGGCGGTGAATATCAACCGCGCCCATAAGGAACATGGCTGGACCGTTCAGATCCGTGGTGTGCAGTCGGGCGGTGAGGTTCTGAACCTGCCGGCCTTCAATTTCGACACCGGCGACGGATCGAAGGATCTGAAATGCCCGACCGAGATTTCGATCACCGACCGGCGCGAGGGCGAGCTGTCCAAGGCCGGGTTGATCGGCCTGATCCATCGCAAACATACTGACAAGGCCGCCTTCATCGGCGCGCAGACCTTGTATCGTCCCAAGAAATATGTGGATGAACAGGCGACGGCATCCGACAATATGTCCTCGCGTCTGCCATATATTTTCGCGGTGTCACGATTCAGTCATTATTTGAAATGTATGGTCCGCGACAAGATCGGGCAAAGCCCTGATCGCCTGCAATTGCAGACCCAGCTTCAGACCTGGGTCAACAAATATGTTTCGGGCAATCCGGAAAGTGCCACCGAACGGGAAAAAGCGAAAAAACCGTTGGCCGGGGCGAAAGTGGAAGTGGTGGAAGACGAGGAAAACCCCGGTTATTACATGGGAAAATTCTATCTGAAACCGCATTTTCAGTTGGAAGGCATGGACATCGGTATGTCTCTGGTTTCCAAGTTACCCAAGGGTAAATGACTATCTAGTATGGCTGCCGAAGTAAAAGGAGCTTAATATGGCTGTCGATATCTTTTTGAAACTTTCCAACAGCATCAAGGGTGAATCCCAGGACGATACGCATCGCGACGAGATCGATGTTCTGGCCTGGAACTGGGGTCTGACCCAGTCCGGCACGACGCATATCGGCTCGGGCGGTGGCGGCGGCAAGGTCAATGTGCAGGACATCACGCTGACCAAATATGTCGATCTGGCCACCAATGACCTGATCAAGCGCGCCACTTCGGGCGAGCATATCGAGAATGGCGAGTTGATCGTCCGCAAATCGGGTGGAACTACACCGGTCGAGTATTTCCGGATCAAGATGGAAAACATCATGATCACCAGCTACAATACCGGCGGCGCGAAAGACGGCCTGGATCGTATCCAGGAAACCCTGACGCTGAATTTCCGCAAATTCGAAGTGCTCTATACCTTGCAGGAAGATTCGGGTGCGGCCGGCGCCGAAACCATGTCCGGCTGGGATATTGCCGAAAACAAGGAATGGAGCGCCTAAGCTCTTCGATCCTTGTGATCTAATGGCGGGGTCGGTGCGCATTCATGTGCCGACCCTGTTTTATTTGGTTCGGGATGATCCTAACATGATCCTCAGTCAGACGGTCAGGAGGACCCATGTCATCACGTCGTGTCCCCGGTGCTCCGGGTGACAACATCGCGCGGGGCGGGCTGCGTGAAATGTCATTGCTGCATATCTTCCGGGATTCGGCCGCTCGTCGCGATTCACGCGATGGCACAAGGCACTATACCGAGGGTGAGCGGGACCTGACGCTGGTCAGCCAGAAACGCCGGGAAGGCGCAAGCGAGGCGTCCTTGCGCCGCAATCTGGCAAGGGATATCGCCAATCTGATGAATACGATCCGCCTGGATGTCGTCGCGGATCTGTCGGATACGCCGCGGGTGCGCGATTCGATCATCAATCATGGATTTCAGGACATGGATTCACTGTGGCGGCACAACCGCACCCCCGGCGATCTGGCCAATGCGATCCGTGTCGCCCTGATCCGAAGCGAGCCGCGCCTGCGGGCCGACAGTATCGAGGTGCGGGTGGATGAGAACGACGCCTCCGCCGAGCAAAGACTGACCTTTGAAATCATGGCCGAGATGATCTCGGACCCCACGGATATCCCGCTGCAATTCTATGCCGAGGTGGACCCGGCGGCGGGCAAGGTGGCGATGAAGCGGATGCAGGGCGAGGGATGAAGAAGGCTTTCCGCGACGCCTATGAGCGTGAGCTTGATATTCTGTATGAACGCTCGGCCGAGTTCGCCGAGGAATTTCCCGGACTTGCCGACCGTCTTGGCGGCGTCCTGCGCGAGAATATCGATCCGACGATTGCCGGACTTCTGGAAGGAACGGCCTTTCTGGCCGCGCGGGTACAGCTTAAGCTTGACGAAGAGTTCCGCGGCTTCACCACAGAGCTGCTTGAGCAGATTTTTCCCGATGCGCTTGCGCCGATTCCCAGTTGCATGGTCGTGCAGGCCCCTCCGACAACGAAGGATTCGGGCGATCCGATCGTCAGGAACTATCCCCGTGGAACCTATCTGGACGCGAATTTCCGCGATTCCGACACCCGCGTGACATGCCGCTTCAGCCTGACCTCGGCATTGAAGGTCATGCCGCTGACGATCTCGGAACTGACCTATCATGACCGCACGACCGCGCTTGGCAGCCTTGGCCAGGACCCCGACCGCGCGACCCGCGCAGGACTGCAGCTTGACCTTCGGACCACTCATGATCAGCCGCTATCTTCGTTAAACGAAGATGAGCTGAGTTTTCATCTGACCGCGGACATGTTCAGGGCAATCGCCCTTTACGAGCAGATTCACTGCAATGTCACGCGCATCTCGTTGCGCTGGTTGCGGCCGAATGGCGATCCGGTGTTTCTGCGCCTGCATCCCGACCAGATCCAGCAGATCGGATTCAGCCGGGACGAGCAGCTTTTCGACCGGCGGACCACCCTGTTCGAAGGTTTCTCGCTTTTGCGGGATTTCTTCGCTTTTCCCCGCCGCTTTCTTGGGTTCCGCCTGACCGGGCTGGCCGATATCCTGCGCAGGATCGACACCGATCAGATGCAGGTGATCCTTGAGTTCGACCGCGCGGACGAGGATCTGGCGCGCTTGACGCAGCTTGGCGATATGCGGCTGAACTGCGCGGTTGCGATCAACCTGTTCGAAGAGGGATCGAACCAGATCCGGCTGGACGATAAGCGGCATGAATATGTCGTCACGCCCGATTCCAGCCCGATGACCAATTACGAGGTGCATCGCATCCTGAGGGTCCATGCCAGTTTCGGGACAACCAATGACCGCGTGGCTGTTCAGCCGCTATATGCGTTGCCGCAAGGCTCGGTCGCGCAGCATTCGACATATTATTTCACCAGCCGCAGAAAACCGCGCCGCCTGACACAGACCGAACGCAGTCACGGGACACGCAGCGGATATCGCGGAACCGAAACCTATGTCTCGATCTACGAGCCACCGGAAGCGATCGTGGGGCGTCGTGCGCACCGGCTGCATCTGCGGACATTATGCTCGAACCGGCACCTGCCCGCCGCGCTGCCGCTTGCCCGGTCCGAGGATTTTCACGTCGTCACCGACAGCGATATGTCGGTGACCTGCGTCAATGGCCCGACCGCGCCTCGCGAAGCGATGACCGAAACCGAAAAGGCGGGCCCTCATCGCATGGGGCAGGGGGATGTCTATTGGCGGCTGATCTCGTATCTGGCGCTGAATCATTTTGGGCTCGACGATCGTTACGGCAGGGATGGCGCGGCAAGTCTGCGCGAGATCCTGACCCTGTTCGTCGATCTGTCGGACAGCGTGACCGAGGCGCAGATCGACGGGCTTGTCGAGTTGAAGGTCCGGCCGATCACCCGCTCGCTTCGCCGGGCCGAGGGGTATTTTCCGGCGCGCGGGCTGGAGATTGCGGTGACATTCGACGAAACCGGCTTCGAGGGAAGCGGCATCATCCTTCTGGCCGCGGTGCTTGACCGGTTCTTTGCCGAATATGTCACCATCAACAGCTTTACGCAGATGGTGACGATCAGCAAACAGCGCGGTCTGATCAAAAGATGGCCACCCCGCACCGGAACGGGCCCGCTGATATGAGCGCGGAAAGCGCCAATATCCTGGCCTTGCTGCGGCGGCTTGAACGCGAGGCACCGGATCGTCCGCGCGTCGGGCGGTCAAGCAGGCTGCGTGACGATTTCGTCGAGATCGGGCAGGATCCACAACTGGCCTTTCCGGCGCGAGAAGTCGAACTGGCAGAGCCGCAGCATGGGAACAGGACCCGGCTACGGGCGCAGTTCATGGGGTTTTTCGGGCCGAATGGTGCGTTGCCACTTAGCCTGACCGAGGAGGTTCTGCGCTGGCAGGAAGAAGGTGAGGACGGGTTTGTCCAATTCGTCGATATTCTTGCGGCGCGGTTCTATCAGCTTTTCTTCCGAGCTTGGTCCGATGCCCATGCGATCAGTCAGCATGACCGCCCCGACGAGGATCGTTTTGGAAACTATATCGCCGCCGTCGCCGGGATCGGCAGCCCGGCTTTCCGGCAGCATGACAGTTTTCCCGATATCGCCCGGCTGCCGCTGGTTTCGCTTTTCGGCGGGCGGGTGCGCAGCGCTGTCCGGCTGCGGCAGATGGTCGAGAGTTATTTCGGCCTTACCGCCGATGTGGACGAGCATATGCCCACCTGGCTTGAATTCGAGGCGGATGAACGCCGTGGATTGGGCTCGGGCGGGGCTTTGGGG
>NZ_QZCG01000022.1 GCF_003591515.1 Paracoccus onubensis | reverse complement strand
ACTTTCCGATTGCGCCACGTCGCCATCCGGTCCGGCGATCAGCGTCTCGGTCAGCCTGCGCAGATCGGCCAGCCTGTCCGGCAGCGGACGGGCGGCGCGATCTTCCGCGAACCCTGCGATCCGGTCCAGAATGGAGGCCAGCCACAGGACCCAGCTTTTGCGCATGGAGTCGCCTCTGTCTCCCCAATCGCGCAGATTGTCCCCGCTGGGGAATGCCGGGCCATGCGCCCGCAAATGCAACTCGAGTTCGCGGGCAAGATGCCGTGCCACGCCTAAGCCGACCACTTCCGAACCGCTTGCCGTCAGCGGATGTTTCAACAGAATCAACAGGCGGTCCACCGTCAGAGGCAGGCCGAAAACCGCAGCGACATGCCGAAGGAACAGGCCCGGCGCGGTCAGATGAACGGGCTCGCCCGAGCTGTCATTGGCGTGCAGACGCCATCGGTCAAGCGCCGCCACGACGCGCCGGATCAACCCGCTATCGGCGGCGAACAGCGTGACCGGTTGCCTGTTCTCCGCCGCCTCGCGCATGATCAGGGCGATGGCATCGGCCTCCTGCCCCGGCTGATCGGCCTCGATCAGGGTCATCCCTTCGCAAGCGTCCGGCAGATCGGGCAACCCCGGCGCCTCGGCGATCCATTGATCGGTTACCGGGGCCGGTCGCAATGCAAGCGAAACCAGCTTGTTCCGCGACGGAGATGGCCCATCGCAGGGCGACCACAGGCGCGGCCTGCCGAATTCCTCGACCAGTGCCGCAAAGCGGAATTGCGCATGATCGCCACTATTCCCGGAAAGCTCCTCCCATATATCCGGGGGCAGGTCGAAATCGAACCCGGGCAGCACTACCGCACCATTGGGCAGCCGGGCAACCGCGCGCATGAACAGCCGGGTTGCGCCATGCGATCCGGTCGAACCGGCCACGATAACCGGATCCGCTGGCAGATCGCGCCCTTCAGACCAGTCATTCCATGCTATCTCGGCTGCGATACGCTGGCGTGCTGGCCGATCGACAACCGGGCCGTCCAGATGAAAACGGGCAGCGATCCGCAGGAAATCAAGCGCGTTCTGCCAGTGCCTCGCATGGTCGCCGGCGTCGATCGCCTCCAGCGCGTCCGGGCCACAGCCTTCGGTCTGCATCTCGGCCATCAGAGACGCCAGCGATTGCGTCAATGCCGAAATCGAATGCCCCGCCGCAAGATCGGGGCGGCTTGCCATCAATCGGTCGATCAGTTGCGCAAGTTGCAATCTGCGGGCAAGCGGAGGGGCAAGAGGCCCGTCCCGCAACGCGCTGCCCGCGCCCAGATCGTTGACGGTCAGAAGGCGCGGCAGCAGTAACGGGCCATGCGCGTCAAACGCATGCCGAAGCGCGGCAAGTGTCTGGGCCGAATTGGCATAGATCGTGACACGGGCAATCGTCTCGGGCGGCTGGCCCTCCATGCGCCGCAGGAAACCGGCCACGAAATGCCCGGCAAAATCCACTCCGGACGGCAGGGCAAAAAGGCCGGACTCCCACTCAGCCATTCAGCAGGTCTTCCGCCAGCGGGATCGCATCGGGGCGGCCCACATCGCACCAGCCGCCCGGATGCACGATACCGAAAGCACGCCCCTCGGAAATCAGCACGTCCCAGATGCGGTTAAGCGAGAACACCTGATCGGATATCCCGGCCAGCCGTTCGGGCCGGATCATATGCGCTCCGGCAAAAACATAATCGCCCCGCCGCGCGATCCGCCCCGCCTCGTCCATATCGAAATCCCCGCCGCCAAGCCGTGCCGTCGCCCGCTGCACCGGAACCAGCATCAGCAGGGCATCCATCCGCTCATCCCAGGCGTCGCAAAGCGCGATCAGCGGGTTCGGCCCGGTCCAGATCACGTCGGGGTTCAGCGTCATCACCGGCCCCTCGCCCAATAACGGCAGAGCCTTGCGCAGCCCTCCCCCGGTGTCCAGCAGCAGATCGGATTCATCGCTGATGGCGACATCCTGACCGGCCAGATGCGCCCCGATCTGATCGCCCAGATAATGACTGTTGACCACGATCCGGCTGGCCCCCGCCCCGCGCCCGGCATCCAATGCCCGGTCCAGCAGGGTCCGCCCCGCCACCTCGATCAGCGGCTTGGGACGGTTATCGGTCAAAGGCCGCATCCGCGTGCCCAATCCGGCGGCGAAAATTATCAGGGGCGGGCGCATTGCTGGCGCATCCTTTCGGTGACGGTCTCATCGGGGGCAGGCAATTCCCGCATGATCGCGGCCAGAGGCGCAAGCGCGGGGTGGTTCACGTTGCGCAGAATATAATCCCAGACATGAGGCATGAACGCCAGATAGCGCGGCTTGCCGTCGCGGATGCAAAGCCGCGTGAAAATCCCGATCACGCGCAGGTTCCTTTGCGCCCCCATCAGTGCATAGGCCGCGCGAAACCGGTCTTCATCCAATCCCGTGGCTTCCAGATAACGGGCGATATACTCTGCTTCGAACTCCGCCGAAACCGCGCGGCGGGTATCTTGCAGCACCGAGACCAGATCATAGGCCGGATGGCACGACACGGCATCCTGATAGTCGAGCAACCCAAGCGGAGCGTCACCCCGCCAGATCAGATTCTCGGCATGAAAATCCCGCAAGCTAAGGACCGGACGCATCTCCGCAGCCAATTCCGCATGAAGCCGCCCGATGATCGCACCAATTTCCGCAGCCGCGCCCACGGGCACACCTGCCGCCTGCGGATACCATTCGGCAAACAACCTGACCTGCTCGGCCATCCGGCGACCGTCCAGAGGCAGGACGAAACCGGGAACCGGCAAACGATGCAGATCAACCAGAAAACCGGTAATCCGATCATAGATCGGCCGTGCCAGATCGGGAGAGCGTTCCAGCACGCGGGCGACCAGATCATCGCCCAGATCCTCCATCAGCAGGAACCCCGCCGACATGTCCCGCGCGAAGATCGCGGGCGCGCCAAAACCCTGATCGCGCAGCCAGTCGGTCATGGCCACAAACCGGTCCACATCGCCCGCCGGATCGTCCATCAGCACAGCGCGGCCCGTTTCATTCGCCAGCCGGAAATACCGCCGGGCAGAGGCATCCCCGGCCAGAGGCGCAATCCCTCCACCTGCCCAATCCGTGCCCGCAATAAAACCGGCTAGCTGCACCAACCGGCTGGCCCCTGCCCCGATCAGGGTGATCTCACGGCGTTCGGGATCGTCATGCATCCGGATCGAGACGGTCAAGGCATCTTCGGGCAGCGCCTCCAGCCGATCAGGCCATTCGATCAGACAGATCGCGTTCTCCTGCGCCTCGTCCAGTCCCAACTCGTCCAACTCGGACGGATCGGTCAGCCGATACAGATCGGCATGCCAGATCTCGGTCCCCTTCGGGTCGTCATAGGTCTGGACCAGCGTGAAAGTCGGGCTGGGCACATCCTCGGCCATTTCGCCCTGACGCGCCCGAATGAAGGCGCGGGCGAAATGCGTCTTTCCCGCACCGACAGGACCGTCCAGCAGAATGGTCTGACCGGGGCGGGCCACAGCCGCCAGCAGCCGCGCAACAAGAGCGGTCAGGGCGTCATCGGCAATCAGGCTATGCGTCATCATATGCCGCTTCTAACCTGTGGATTCCCCTATGCAAACGGGTTTTACAATGCAACGGTCGTCCCGGCGACAACATCAATGAGGTTCTGAATGCTGCGGACTGCCTTTGCCCTTATGCTGCTTGCGACACCGGCGCTTGCGACGCCGGAATATATTCTGCCGACCCTGTTCGACGTGACCGGCGTCGAAGCGGATGATGTGCTGAATATCCGCGCCGAACCCAGCGCCAATGCCGAAATCATCGGAACGCTTGCGCCCGATGCGACGGATATCGAGGTCGTGGAGGAAGGCTTTCAGGGCAAAAGCAGCTGGTTCAGAGTCAATGCCGGGGAACGCTCGGGCTGGGTATCGCAAAATTACCTGACACCTCATTACGATGTCTGGAAACAGGATGAACTGCCCGCCTCTCTCCGCTGTTTCGGCACCGAGCCATTCTGGAATGTGAAGGCAGAATCCGGCAATCTGACCCTGAGCACACCCGACGCCGGAGATGATACGCGGCCCATTCAGTCGATTCTGGTCAGCGGCTATTATCTGGAACCCCGGCGAGCGGTGCTGGCCGCGGATATGACATTGACCGCGACCCCCGAGATCTGTTCGGACGGGATGTCGGATCAGGTTTACGGGATGGATGCCATGCTGATCCTGCACGGCGAAGAGCCGCGGCTCTTGTCGGGTTGCTGCACGGTTCAGCCCCGACATGACGATACTGATTGACCCAAAACGAAAAAGACCCGCCGAAGGCGGGTCATTTCAATTCGCATCGCGGCAGGATCAGGCCGCGGCTTTCGCCTTTTCGACGATTGCGCCGAAGGCTTCAGGCTCGTTCACGGCCAGATCGGCCAGAACCTTGCGATCAACCTCGATCCCCGCTTTCGACAGCAGGTTGATGAAGCGCGAATAGCTCAGATCGGCATCCACCAGACGCACGGCGGCATTGATCCGCTGAATCCACAGCGCGCGGAAATTCCGCTTGCGGTTCTTGCGGTCGCGGGTGGCGTATTGGTTCGCCTTGTCCACAGCCTGCGTGGCGGTGCGGAAATTCCGCGAACGGGCGCCATAATAACCCTTGGCATTGTCCAGAACGCGCTTGTGGCGGGCGTGGGTCACTTTGCCGGATTTAACTCGTGCCATTTTTCAGGTTCCTTCGATCAGCGTGCGTAGGGCATGTATTTCTTGACGATCTTGGCATCCGCGTCCGACAGGACCGTGGTGCCGCGCGCATCGCGAATGAATTTCGTCGTGCGCTTGATCATCCCGTGACGCTTGCCGGCCTGGGCGGATTTCACCTTGCCCGAGGCTGTCATCGAGAACCGCTTCTTGGCGGAAGCTTTCGTTTTCATCTTCGGCATTTTCGTCTCCTTCAGTTCAGAGTGAACGCGCGACTCGGCAATGCCATTCAGGCCGGCCGCGCGGTTGAAGCGCGTCGTATAAGCGCAGTATGCCTATTTGGCAAGAGCCCGGACCGGGCTTTTCAGTTCATGGGGCTTTTCAGTTCGCGGGCGCCTCTGCCCCGTCTTCCGCTTCTTCTGCGCCGGTCCCTTCCGCCGGAGCGGTGTCAGTGCCGGCCGCCCCGTCACCCCCGCTGATCCGTTGCCACGCGGAAAGGATGCTTTGCGGCTTGAACGGTTCGGGGCTGTAATAAGCGCCGGCGAACAGCAGCACGATCCCTATGACAAGGGTGATCGCCGCTCCGCGCGGTGGTTGGGTCTGCAAGAGCTGAATGACCGCGGCGATAACCGAGATCACGCATAGCGCCACGCCACCAAGCAGCAGCAGATCAGGCCAGTTCGACATGGGTACCCCCCGCAATTCTTCGCTGTCCGCAGCCTTATTCCGGATCCGAGGCGAAAAGCAACCGTTCGTCGCAAGGCGCGATACGCAGGATATTGGTCGAACCGGCGACGTTGAAGGGCACGCCCGCCAGAATCACCACCTGCCGCGTCTCATCCGCGAAACCGTGATCGCGGGCGGCGCGGGTGCCGTTGGCCACCGCATCCTTGAAGCGGTGCAGGGTCGGCGTGATGATGCAATGCGTTCCCCATGTCAGGCACATCCTGCGCACGACGCTTTCGATCGGGGAAAGCGCCACGATCGGCACGCGGGGCCGTTCACGCGCCACCAGGTTGACGGTAGTACCCGACTGGCTGAAGGCGCAGATCGCGGCAACCTCGGTCGTCTCGGCGACTTCGCGGGCGGCGGTCACGATGGCATCGGCAACCGAGTGAAGTTTCGCATGGCGCGACGCCTCGATGATATTGCGGTAGTTCGGATCCGCCTCGACCGAGCGGGCAACGTTGTCCATCGTCGTCACCGCCTCGACCGGATAATCGCCCGCCGCGCTTTCCGCCGACAGCATCACGGCATCCGCGCCCTCATAGATGGCATTGGCGACATCGCTGACCTCGGCACGCGTCGGAAGCGGGCTTTCGATCATGGATTCCAGCATCTGTGTGGCGACGATCACCGGCTTGGCGGCTGCGCGACAGCGGCGCACAAGCCGTTTCTGGATCGGAGGGACCGAATGCACCGGCAATTCCACCCCCAGATCACCGCGCGCGACCATGATTCCGTCAGACGCCTTGAGGATTTCCTCGAACGCAGTCACTGCGGCGGGTTTCTCGACCTTGGTCATCACGGCGGCGCGGTCTTTCACCAACGCCTTGGCCTCTTCGACATCGGCGGCGCGTTGCACGAAGGACAGGGCAAGCCAGTCCACGCCCAATTCGCAGGCGAATTCGAGATCCTCGCGATCCTTGTCCGACAGCGCGGCCAGCGGCAGCACCACATCCGGCACGTTCACCCCTTTGCGATCCGAGATCACACCGCCCGCCGTAACGGTGCATTCTGCGAAATCCTTGCCGCAACTATCGACCCGCAAAGCAACCTTGCCGTCATTGACCAGAAGTTGCGCGCCCGGTTCGAGCGCAGCAAAAATCTCGGGATGCGGCAATTGGACGCGCCCCGAATCGCCCGGGGTGGCATCAAGGTCAAAGCGGAACCTGTCGTCCGCTTTCAACTCGTGCCCGCCATTGGCAAACGGCCCGACGCGCAGTTTCGGCCCCTGAAGGTCGGCAAGGATCGCGATCGGACGTCCGGTTTCCGCCTCGATCTCGCGAATCGTGGCGTGGCGGGCGCGGTGATCGTCATGGCTGCCATGGCTCATGTTCAGACGAAACACATCCGCCCCGGCGTCGAACAGCGCCCGGATCATCTCCTTGCTGCTGGAGGCTGGGCCAAGCGTGGCCACGATTTTCACGTTGCGATGTCGTCTCATACCGAATTCCTTGCAGGTTTAGCGCTATCTATGCCGTAAATACTGCCCCGCGGCAACTGGTGTCCATCCACCGATTGTCTTAAACAGCGTTCCGCATGAACAGTAACATGACCATGACAGAACGAGCCTATTGGATAACCGGCGAAGACAGACCCTCGCGCTGGCTGATCACCTGTGATCATGCGACGAATCGGGTTCCCGATTGGTTAAACGGCGGAGATCTGGGCATCGCACCCAGCGACATGGCACGGCATATCGCCTTCGATATCGGCGCGGCGGGTCTGGCCGACAGGCTGGCGGCATTGCTGGACGCGCCCGCGATCTTCTCGGATTTCTCGCGTCTCGTGATCGATCCGAATCGCGGCGAGGATGATCCGACCCTGCTGATGCGGCTTTATGACGGCACAGTGATTCCCGCCAACAAACATGCCGACCGGGCCGAGCGCGAACGCCGCCTGGACCGGCTGCACCGCCCTTATCACAATATGCTGGAGCATCTGGCAGGGCGGCACCCGGACCGCTGCATCTGCGCCATCCACAGCTTCACGCCGCAATTGCGCGGCCGGCCGCCGCGCCCGTGGCAGATCGGCATCCTCTATTCCCATGACGACGCGCGGCTTGGCACGGCAATGGTTCAGGCAAGCAGGGACGAAGGATGGATAACCGGAGAAAACCAGCCCTATACCGGCCATCTTGAGGGCGATTCGATTGCCCGCCACGCGCTGGCGCATGGTCGCCCGAACATGCTGATCGAGATCCGGAACGACCTGATCGAAACCGAAGCCGGTCAAGCCGAATGGGCAAAGCGTCTTTCGCGCGTGATGCCGCAGGTACTGGCCGCCACCGGGCTTTGAGGGCTGGTCAGCCCTTCTTGTCCTCCGCCGGACCGCTTTCGCTTGTGCCGGCAGCCTCGGCCCCGCTTTCCTTCGCCGTGACCTCGCCCCCGGCATGCTGTTGTTCCGGGGCTGCACTGTCTTCGTCCGCGGCATCGGGGGCGGGATCGGCATCCGCATCGGCTTCGCCGGCGCCATCCTCGGCAGGATCATCGCCTGCCGCAGCCTCTGCACCGGCCAGGCGGCGCATCGCGGGGCGGAATTCTTCGGCTTTCACATAGGCGAGCTTCACCGCATCCATATCCGGAAAGCGCGAGAGATGCTCCGTGATCAGCATATGCCCTAGCCCGTAACCCGTCCATCGCCGCAGCTCGCCGCTGCCAAAGAACCAATGCGCGTGGTTATAGTCCAGCCGCGCCCATTTGTTCATCGCGGCACGCGCCACCCGCGCGGCGGGTTTGACTGCATCCCAGGGATCGGGTTTGCCCCCCAATACCTGAAGGGTGAAATGGCCAGCCAGCCCTTCACTGACCAAAGCTTCGCCAAGCGAATTGCCGTAGCCCGGCCCATCCCAGCGCAGCAGATGATGAAATTCATGCACCAGCGTACGGATCAGCAGAGGCGCCGCGAAACGCGCGGGATCGACCGTGATCTCGATCAGGCCGGGGGACGGAGCGCGGCCGCCGACACCCCATGCCGGTATGCCGCCTCCGGGCTGGGCCTTGATGACAAGATCGAAATCCGGCAATTCGGCATGGGACGATGCCGCCGCGACAGCCTCGCGCGCCGCCAACCGGATGTCGGGAAGTACGTGCGTCAAACCATGACGCGCATTCAGCATGTGAATATGCCAGATGGTCACCGGAAACCTTGCCTCGCTGCAAATCCTTTCGCCGTTGAAACACGGTTTTCCCGCCGGTTTCAACTGCCGGGACAAGACAGGGGCGGCAAGTATTCGCCGCCCCTTCCCGATCTCGCTGCACGGCATCGGTAAGGAATACCACCGGCAGCCATGATGCGGCCCCTTAAATCTCGGGCACCAGCACTTCGCGTTTGCCGACATGATTGGCGGTCGAGACCACGCCCTGATCTTCCATCTGCTCGACCAGACGGGCGGCCTTGTTATAGCCGATCGCCAGCTTGCGCTGGATATAAGAGGTCGAGCATTTCCGATCCCGGGCGACGATCATCACGGCCTGATCATAAAGCTGATCGTCACCGTTTTCACCGCTGCCAAGCCCCAGCACCGCGTCGATATCCCCGGCCTTCTCGTCATCCGGCCCTTCGATCACGCCGGATTTGTAGGATGGCGGCCCGAAGCTTTTCAGATGGGTCACGACCTCTTCGACTTCCTCGTCGCTGACGAAGGGGCCGTGGATGCGGGTGATGCGGGCGCCATTGCCCATATAGAGCATGTCGCCCTGCCCCAGAAGCTGCTCTGCCCCCTGCTCGCCCAGAATGGTGCGCGAGTCGATTTTCGAAGTGACCTGGAAACTGATCCGGGTCGGGAAGTTTGCCTTGATCGTGCCGGTAATGACATCGACCGAGGGGCGCTGCGTGGCCATGATCAAATGAATCCCCGAAGCCCGCGCCATCTGCGCCAGACGCTGGATGCAGGCCTCGATCTCCTTGCCGGCGACCATCATCAGATCGGCCATCTCATCGACGATCACGACGATGTAGGGGAACTTCTCGGGCTGGAATTCCTCGGTCTCGAAGATGGGTTCGCCGGTGTCTTCATCGAAGCCGGTCTGGACGGTGCGCTTGAACATCTCGCCCTTGGACAGGGCCTCGCGGACGCGGCCGTTATAACCCTCGATATTGCGGACGCCCATCTTGGACATCTTGCGATAGCGATCCTCCATCTCGCCGACGACCCATTTCAGGGCGACAACGGCCTTTTTCGGATCCGTGACCACCGGCGAAAGCAGATGCGGGATATCGTCATAGACCGACAGTTCCAGCATCTTCGGGTCGATCATGATCAACCGGCACTCTTCGGGCGTCAGCTTGTACAGAAGCGACAGGATCATCGTGTTGATCGCCACCGATTTCCCCGAACCCGTCGTCCCGGCGATCAGCAAATGCGGCATCTTGGCAAGATTGGCGATGATCGGCTCGCCCCCGATATCCTTGCCCAGCGCAAGCGGCAGCGGCTGCTTGCCGTCACCGAAGGCCCGCGCCGACAGGATCTCGCGCAACAGAACAACTTCGCGCTTGGCATTGGGCAGTTCGATCCCGATCACGCTGCGGCCCGGCACGGTCGAGACGCGGGCGGACAGCGCCGACATCGAGCGGGCGATATCATCCGCCAGCCCGATCACCCGGCTGGCCTTGAGCCCCGGAGCAGGCTCAAGCTCATACAGCGTGACGACCGGGCCGGGACGCACCTCGGTGACCTGCCCTTTCACGCCGTAATCGTCCAGCACCGCTTCCAGCATCCGGGCGTTTTCCATCATCGCCTCTTCCGAAAGCTGCAAACGCTCGATCGTCGAGGGCGCGGTCAGCAAGGCCAGAGGCGGTCTCTCATAAGCCGAGTCGGCTTCGTCGAAGCGCAATTGCGGCTGTGCCTCGGATTGGGCCTGACGAGACGCAGAGCTCTTGCGCGCCGGCGGCACCACGACACGCTTTCTGTCCTGACCGAAAGGCACCGGTTCCGCCACATCCAGCATATCCGCGTCATCTTCTTCCGTCAGCGGAGGCTCGACCCGGGTATCGTCATCTGCGCCACCCCGCACCAGCCGCGAGGTCACCGCAGCCAGCACCGAGTCCTTGAGCGTGCGGTTGCGGATCGCATCCGAGATGCGGCCCCGGACTTCCTCATCCGTGGGGGCATCTCCGTGATAATCCGCGTCACGCTCGACCAGTTCGGGTTCCGGCAGATCGCCCGATTGCTGGAATTCCGCGTCCATTCCGCTTTCTTTCCGGCGGCGGAACAGCCCGCCACGTGCGGCCGCCACCTGCGCCGTTGGCGCGGCGGCCTTGCTGTGGCGACGATCCCGCGCGCGCTGCGCCAGCCCTGCCGATACGGAAGCGCCGCGCCCGACGATGCGCATTGCCGCATCATAGGCCGTCACCAGCCCGATCAGGAAGCGCCGCCACAAGGCGCGAAGCTCTTTCAGATCGAAACCAAGGACGAATGCGGAAATGATGACGGTTCCGGCGGCCACCAGCAGCGCGGCGATCTTGATGCCGATCTGCGCCTTGACCGGGATCACATTCAGCAATGCGCCCATCACCATATCGCCGAAATGACCGCCCATCCCGTAACTTTGCTGCCACTCCGCGTCCGGCACCAGCGAGCTGCAATAGACCGAGGCGACCGCGACGGCGATCGGCAGAAAGATCGCCCGCATGATCCGCTCTTCGCCCCGGTGCAGCATCAGCCGCAAGCCCCAGACGAACGCGCCGACGACCAGCAGCCATGACCCCTTGCCCGCGATCATCATCAGCGGCGATGAAACATAGGCCCCGAAACCACCCAGCATGTTCTGCGCGGGCTGATCGGTCGCGGCAAGGAAGCTGGGATCCTCGGCGGTCCAGCTTCCCAGCATCATCGCGATCAGCACGCCGACGACAATCAGCCCGGCCCCGACCAGTTCCTTTCCGCGTCGCTCCAGCGCGGCCTGCGTGCTCTGGTCGAACAGCGGATTGCGATGTTTCGCCTGCCAGCTTGCCATTCCGTTAATCCCCGCTTTCAATCGTCGTCATACAAAACATCACGAAGCCGGATCAGTGCGGCCTCGGTTTCCTCGGGCGGCAAAACCAGCGCCACCCGGATAAAGGACTGACCCGGATTTTCGCCACTCACATCGCGCGACAGATAGGCCCCGGGCAGAACCTGTATCCCCGCATCCGCCCATAGCTTCCGGGCCGCCGCCTCGCCATCCGCGACCGGCAGCCAAAGGAAGAACCCGCCTGCCACAGGCCGGTAGCCGGGAATATTCCCCAGCACCCGGTCGGCGATCCGGTATTTCTGCTGATAAAGTGCGCGGCTGGCCGTCACGTGATCCTCGTCGCGCCACGCGGCTTCACTGACGGCCTGAGCGGGCAGCGACAAAGGCGCGCCCGCATAGCTGCGCAGCTTGCGGAACTGGGCAATATTCGCGGCGCTGCCCGCCACGAAGCCCGAGCGCAATCCCGGCAGGTTCGAGCGTTTGGACAGCGAATTGAACATGACCACCCGATCCGCCAGCCCCAGTTCCGTCGCCACGGCCAATGCGCCCGGCGGAGGGGCGTCGCGGTAAATCTCGGAATAACATTCATCCGCCAGGATCAGGAAATCATGCTTTTCAGCCAGCCCGACCAGCGTTTCAAGATAATCCCGATCCGCGATCGCGCCCTGCGGATTGGCGGGCGAGCAAAGATAGGCAAGCGCCGTCCGATCCAGCAATTCCGCAGGCAGCCCGGCATAATCGGGCAGGTTCCCGGTTGCAGGCGCTGCAGAGACAAAGACCGGCTCGGCCTGCACCGCTGCCGCCGCGACGGCATAGACCTGATAGAACGGGTTGGGGATCAGTATCGCGGGCCGCTGGCCGTTTTTCTGCTCGGGACACAATGCCAGACCTGCACTGAACAGCCCTTCCCGCGTGCCGTTAAGCGCCATGATCCGCTCGGGCGCAACATCAAGACCATAGCGGCGGCCCAGCCAGCCCCCGATCGCGTCCAACAGCCCCGGCGTTCCTTCATTCACCGGGTATTTCGCGAATTCCCCGATATGATCCGCCATGACCTGCGCCACGAAACCGGGCATGGCATGACGGGGCTCGCCGATGGTCATCACCACCGGAGCCTCGCCGGATTTCAACTCCGGCTTTATATCCGACAACAGCGCCCGCAAACGCGGAAACGCGTATTCCGGCAGGTTCGAGAACCGCTCGGGGATTGCCATAACTGCCTCGCTTCCGGGGTCTTACGCCCCTTGATTACCTGCAACATTAGCGTGATCGCGGGCTTGCGTCCAGTGGAACGGGGCAGATCAGGGCAATTTATCGGTTCATGTGGATGCAATCGCGCGACACTGATTCGGGGATTGCCGCGCCGATATCAGGCGGGTGACATCACGCAGGCAGGGACCACCGGATGCCGGCGCAGCCCGCCCGGAAATCACGGATCACGCCTGACGTACCGCCAATGCATGTTCCATCCCCGCCAAAATCCGCAGCAGATGCCGGTCGCGCCCCGCATGGCCCAACGCCATGATCCCGCAGCCGCGCTGTCCCGTGGGAAGCGAGGCGGCGGGCAGGCCCAGCATATTGCCAAGCCGGGTATTTCGTAGGGCCAGCTGGTTTGCTCGGACGAAATATTCCTCGTCCTCCTCCAACCGCCTGGCGTCGGGCGGCAGGATCGCGCAGCTTGGCAGCAGGATTGCATCAAAGCCGGCGACTTTCGCCCCCCATTTCCGGCGCAACCGGGTCAGCTTTTCCCAGGCGGCGATATAATCCGCGGCACTGACCTGCCCCCCGCCGCGGAAACGATCGAGAACCGGCTTATGCATCAGTTCCGGCGCATCCTCGATCTGCGCGCGCCAGATACCATAGGCTTCAGGTGCAAAGATCAGCGGCGCCAGTTTCAGGATCTGCGCAGCGGAATCGAGCCTGGCATGGGTGATCCGGGCACCGGCGCGGGCAAGCCGCTCGATCGCGTCGGTGAACGCGGCCACTGCGCCCTCTTCGGCATCCTCGAACGGTGCGCCGTCAAGCACCATCAGCCGCAGCCCCTTGGCGCTGGCGCCTTTCAGATCGGTGACGGCATTGCCGGTCAGGACCGCCATGATTTCGGCGCAATCCTCGACCGAGCGGGCCAGCGGTCCGGCCACATCGAACCGGCGGCAGAGCGGCACCACCCCTTTCGAGGAAAGCGCCCCATGCGTCGGCATGAAGCCCACAATATCGTTCCAGGCAGCAGGCAGGCGGATCGAACCACCGGTATCCGAGCCGATCGCCGCCGCCGCCAGCCCAAGCGCCACCGACACCGCGGCACCTGACGAGGAGCCGCCCGGAGCACGCGCCGGATCGCCCGCATTGGGCGGAGTCGCCGTTGTCGGGTTCAGCCCCAGCCCGGAAAAGGCCAGTTCGGTCATATGCGTCTTGCCCAGGCAAACCAGACCTTCGCGCGCCGCCTGCGCCAAGATCGTCGCATCATGCGCGGGCACCCTGCTTTCCAGAAGCCGCGAACCCGCCTCGGTCGCGGTTCCGCCGCTGTCGATATTGTCCTTCCAGCTTATCGAAACACCGTCAAGCAAGCCTCGCCGAAGTTCCGAACGGGCGCGATCATGCGCAGCGATGGCTTCGGAACGCGCGCGGGCCTCGGTCAGTCTCGCATAGATGCGCCAGCCGTCGGGATGCGTCTTGGCGGCGGCCAGATAAGCCTCGGCCTGATCCAGCGGGTCAAGCAGACCCGCCATGATCGCCCTGCCCTGCTGGACCGCCGTCGCCTTCAGCCAGTCCATCCTAGAAATCCACCGCGAGGCCGTTCTTTTCGTAATCGCCGAAACGCACCGGCTCAGGGCCGTCCCGGCCTCCGTATTCCTTGGGCAGGGCAGCCTGTCTGGCGGCGGCCTTACGGCGTTCTTCGGCCTCGGCCAGGGCGCGTTGCGCAGCAGGCGGCAATTCGGGTCGATCACTCATGGAAACATCCCCTGATCAGGCGTAAGGACTATGTCTTGTGACAAGATTTAGGCGAAGGAAAGCGTTTTGGCAAAAACTGTCCGGGATTCGGCGCGAAAAGGTGCCTTGCGGCTGTTATCGGGCGTTCAAGAGGGGCAAAGCCTGTCCGATCAAGCCGCTTCGCTGAAATCCATGTCGCCGGCGGATCAGGCCCGGGCCGCGCGTCTTGCGGCAGAGGTTCTGCGCCACCGCGACCGCGCCAACCGCGTGATCGCCACATATGTCAGCCGCAAACCGGCGCCGCAAATTGCGGATATCCTGCGGCTCGCAACCGTCGAAATGCTGGAACTGCATGCCGCCGCGCATGGCGTCGTGGATACCGCCGTCGGCATGACGCGCGGACTTGGCAGGCGCGGTCAGGCCGCCGCGGGCATGGTGAATGCGGTATTGCGCAAAATTTCCCGGCATGAGGGCTGGGCGGAATTGCCGCCGCAACGGATGCCCGACTGGTTGCGCCGCTCTGTCGTCCGCAGCTTCGGCAAAGCAGCCGCGTCAGCCATCGAGACGGCCCATCAGAGAGGCGCCCCGCTGGATCTGACGCTGAAACCCGATATGGCCGTGATCGAAGGCGGCACGCTTCTGCCAACCGGATCCGTGCGAATTACCGGTTCCGTACAGGTTTCGGCCCTGCCCGGCTATGCCGAGGGCGATTGGTGGGTGCAGGACGCCGCCGCCGCCTTGCCGGTGCGCCTGCTTGATCCGGTAACGGGCGAGCGCGTCGCCGATATCTGCGCAGCTCCCGGCGGCAAGACGCTGCAGCTGGCGGCTGGTGGTGCGCAGGTCACCGCGGTCGATATCAGTGCCGCGCGTCTGAAACGGGTGGCCGAGAATCTGACCCGCTGCGGACTGCAAGCCGAGTTGATCACCGCGGATGCGCTTGAATGGCAGCCGGACACCCCACCCGACGCGATCCTGCTGGACGCGCCCTGCTCGGCCACCGGGACGATTCGCCGCCATCCCGACCTGCCCATTCTGCGCGACGGCAGCGGGATCGCGGAACTTGCGGCGCTGCAATCCCGGCTGCTGGATCACGCGCTTGAGCTTCTGCGCCCCGGCGGCAGGCTGGTCTATGCCGTTTGTTCGCTTTTGCCCGACGAAGGCGAGGCGCAGATCCCGGCCTTGCTGGAACGCCATCCCGGCCTGAAGATCGAGGCGCCGGATCTGCCGGGCATCGATCCTGCATGGATCACACCCGAAGGCGGCTTGCGGCTACGCCCGGACCACTGGCCGGAGCGGGGCGGAGTGGACGGGTTCTACATGGCGCGGATCAGAAAGCCGCTTTGACCGGAGAGCCAAAGCAGAGCGACACGCGCCAACGCACTGGACCTTCCGCCCTCGGGACGTTACTTGAGCGCCAAACCATATGCGAGGCCCCATATGTCCCATCCCATCGCCCTGAAGCGCGCGTTGATCTCGGTCTCCGACAAGACCGGGCTGATCGAATTCGCCCGGAAACTCGCTGCGCGCGGGATCGAGATCCTCTCGACAGGAGGCAGCGCAGGGGCCATGCGCGAGGCGGGACTGACCGTGGTGGATGTGGCCGATGTAACCGGCTTCCCCGAAATGATGGATGGCCGCGTCAAGACGCTGCATCCTGCCGTGCATGGCGGCTTGCTGGCGCTGCGCGACAATGAAGAGCATCTGGCGGCGATGAAGGCGCATGGCATCGGCCCCATCGATCTGCTGGTGGTGAATCTCTACCCGTTCGAGGAAACCGTGGCCAAAGGCGCCTCTTACGAGGATTGCATCGAGAATATCGATATCGGCGGTCCTGCGATGATCCGGGCGGCCGCAAAGAACCACGGTTTCGTCAATGTCATCGTGGATGTGCAGGATTACGACGCGCTTCTGGCGGAACTGGACGCCAATGACGACCACACCACGCTGGAATTCCGTCAGCGACAGGCCCAGATCGCCTATGCCCGCACCGCCGCCTATGACGCCGCCGTATCGACCTGGATGGCGCAAGCGATCGGCGAGGACACCCCCCGCCGCCGGGCCTTTGCGGGAACTTTGGCGCAGGGATTGCGCTATGGCGAGAACCCGCATCAGGCGGCGGCCTTCTACGTGACCGGCGAAGCCCGCCCGGGCGTTTCCACGGCGAAGCAATGGCAGGGCAAGGAACTCAGCTACAACAATATCAATGACACCGATGCCGCTTTTGAGCTGGCAGCCGAATTCGACCCTGCCGACGGCCCCGCCTGCGCCATCATCAAACACGCCAATCCCTGCGGCGTGGCGCGTGGCGAAACGGCGATCGAGGCCTATAAGCGCGCTTTCGACTGCGACCATACCTCGGCTTTCGGCGGTATCGTCGCATTGAATCAGCCGCTCGACGGGCCGACAGCCGAAGAGATCGTGAAAATCTTCACCGAGGTCGTCATTGCGCCGGATGCGGATGAGGACGCAAAACGCATCTTCGCCGCCAAGAAGAACCTGCGGCTGCTGACCACCGGCGGGCTGCCCGATCCGAAAGCCGGGGGCATGACCTTCCGGCAGGTCGCGGGCGGTTTTCTGGTGCAGGGACGCGACAACGGGCATGTCTCGCGCGATGCCTTGCGGATCGTGACCGAGCGTCAGCCCTCGGATCAGGAGCTGAACGACATGCTTTTCGCATGGACGGTCGCCAAGCATGTCAAATCCAATGCCATCGTTTACGCCAGGGATATGGCGACTGTCGGCATCGGCGCGGGTCAGATGAGCCGCGTCGACTCGACCCGGATCGGGCGGCGCAAATCCGAAGACATGGCCAAGGCGCTTGGCCTGCCCGCACCGCTGACCGAAGGAGCGGCAGTCGCCTCTGACGCCTTCTTTCCCTTTGCCGACGGGATAGAGGCATTGGCCGAGGCGGGCGCAAAAGCGGTGATCCAGCCCGGCGGCTCGATGCGCGACGATGAGGTGATCGCCGCCGCCAACCGTCTGGGACTGGCGATGGTCTTCACCGGACAGCGGCATTTCCGTCACTGATGGCTGAGCAGCGGAAATCCACAGGCGACGGCAACGCAAAGCTGCACGCCCCGCGCAAGCCCAAGACCGCCCCCGCGCCGGTCCGGGCGGATATGCGGCTGACGGGCTGGATCGTAGCGGCAGTCATCGCGCTTGATCAGGCGTTGAAATACTGGGTCGTGCACATCCTGCGGCTGGACCGGGTGCAGGAAATCGACCTGCTGCCGCCCTGGCTCAATTTGCGCATGGCGTGGAATCCCGGCGTGAATTTCGGGCTGTTCGCCTCGGACGAGTCGGCGATGCGCTGGGTTCTGATCGGCATCGCGATTGCGATTTCGCTATGGGTCTGGATCTGGATCAGGCGGACCGCGCCCGGTCCACTTGCGCGGATATCCGCCGGATTGCTGATCGGCGGGGCGCTTGGAAATGTCATTGACCGGCTTACCTATGGCGCGGTCGCCGATTTCCTGAACATGTCGCTGCCCAACTGGCAGAACCCCTACAGTTTCAACGTCGCGGATATCTCGATCTTCGCGGGTGCCATCGGGCTTGTTCTGATGCCGCAGAAGAAGCCGGAACCGGAGAAACCGGCACGAAGGCCACGCCGCACGGGGCCTGCTGCTGACAAAACCGACAAGACCCGTGACGAGCCTGAAAATTGAGGTTAGAAAGGGGAAAATGGCAAAAGGGGCAGATCATGCGGGTCATCTCGCTGACAATCGGAATCGCGGTATTTGCGGGCTTGGCCGGCTGCGGCAATAACGCAAAGCTGATGAACCTGACCGCTGGTCAGAATTCACCGGATGAATTCGCCATTCTGCCGACCCGTCCGATTTCGATGCCTCCCGATCTGGCGCTGTTGCCCACGCCCACGCCCGGAGGGTCGAATATCACCGATCCCACGCCCGAGGCGGATGCGGTCGCGGCTCTTGGCGGCAATCCCGGCGCATTGGCGGATCAGGGTGTCGCGGCCTCGGATCAGGGACTGGTGGCCTATGCCTCGCGCGGGGGAAGCGATCCGGCGATCCGCACGACGCTGGCCCAAAGCGATCAGAAATGGCGCGCGCGAAACCAACCCCGCGTGCTAGAGCGTGTGGCGGGAAGCAGCACCTATTATCGCGCCTATCGCCGGCAATCGCTTGATCCCCTGCCCGAACTCGAACGCTGGCAGCGTGCGGGCGCACGCACGGTCACGGCCAATCCCGCCCCCGCCGAGGAGTGACCGGCACCCAAACCGCGCAACCGGATTCCCGATCCGCCTAAAACACGTCACACGGGACCGGATTCGCGCCCTCCCCTTCTTCTTTGTCCAAATACCTTCCGGGCGTCGCCGGCGGGCAGCGCCGCTGGTTCGAGAGACCTGTTGGCGACGGGCTGGCCCCGGCCGTCGCGCGACGCAAGTAACCGGCGTTTCCGATCCAACCCGACCTGCTCCAATTCCCGATCTGCACAATTCATCAACGAAAACCCGCTTTTCCCCTGCTTCCGGCAGGCAGTTCCTTTATGTTCGGACTTGTGACCGCGACCGGTATATTCCGCTATGGACATCGGGCAAACCGTCTCCAATCATGGTAACCATGAAGTCCCGCAAGGGTTATTGTTGTTCTGAGTTCGGGGGATGATGGTGCATTACAACGAAATGTTCGAGGGCGAGGCCGTCCGTGAACCCTATGCTCGGCTGAGCGAATGGGTCAGGACGATGCCAGAGGATTTCCGGCAGATGAAACAGGCCGAGGCCGAGGCGCTGTTCCGGCGTATCGGCATCACCTTCGCCGTTTACGGCGAAGGCGGCGATCCTGACCGGCTGATCCCCTTCGACATGATGCCCCGCGTCTTCGAACAGGCCGAGTGGCGCAGGCTTGAACGCGGCATCAAGCAGCGCGCCCGCGCCCTCAACGCCTTTCTGCGCGATGTTTACGGCCGGGGTGAGATCATCCGGGCGGGGCGTATCCCGGCGCGGCTGGTCTATCAGAACGACGCCTATGAAAAGGCGGTTGTCGGCGTGGTCCCTCCGCGCGGGGTTTACAGCCATATCATCGGCATCGACCTTGTCCGCACCGCCAAGGACGAATTCTTCGTGCTTGAGGATAATTGCCGCACGCCTTCCGGTGTCAGCTACATGCTGGAAAACCGCGAGATCATGATGCGCATGTTTCCGCAGCTTTTCCGCAAGAACCATATCGAGCCCGTGGATCAGTATCCCGAGCTTCTGCGCCGCACATTGGAATCCGTTGCTCCGGCGAAATGCCAGGGCCGCCCGACCTGCGTGATCCTGACACCGGGCCATTTCAACAGCGCCTATTACGAACACAGCTTTCTTGCCAACCTGATGGGCCTCGAACTGGTCGAGGGCGCCGATCTGTTTGTCGATGGCGAATTCGTCTATATGCGCACAACACAGGGGCCGAAACGTGTCGATGTGATCTATCGCCGGATCGACGATCCGTTCCTTGATCCGCTGTGCTTCCGGCCCGATTCCATGCTTGGCGTGCCGGGCCTTATGGATGCCTATCGCTCGGGCGGGGTGTCTATCTGTTCTGCCCCGGGCGCGGGTGTGGCGGACGACAAGGCGATCTATACATTCGTCCCCGAAATGATCCGCTTCTATCTGGGCGAGGAGCCCCTGTTGAACAACGTCCGGACATGGACGCTGTGGAAAGACGACGACTACAGATATGTCATGGCAAACCTGCCCGATCTGGTGGTGAAAGAGGTTCACGGCTCGGGCGGGTATGGGATGCTGGTCGGCCCGAAAGCCGTCAAGGAAGAGATCGAAACCTTCCGCAAGAAGATCGAGGCCAATCCCTCGAATTACATCGCCCAGCCCACGCTGGCGCTTTCGACCTGCCCGACTTTCGTCGAGGAAGGCATCGCGCCGCGCCATGTCGATCTGCGCCCCTTCTGTCTGTGCGGCGACAGGATCGAGCTGGTGCCGGGCGGGCTGACCCGCGTGGCATTGCGCGAGGGAAGTCTGGTCGTCAACTCGTCCCAGGGCGGGGGTGTCAAGGACACCTGGGTCCTGTCGGAATAAGAGGGGAGGATCAGAGATGCTCAGCCGCACCGCCTCGAACCTGTTCTGGATGGGCCGCCATCTCGAACGCGCCGAAACCGCCGCCCGCCTGCTGGATGTCGGACAAAGGATCACGCTCCTGCCGAATTCCGATGCAGGTTACCGGAACGAATGGAACTCGTTGCTTCAGGCTTCGGGAACCTCGGATCTGTTTCTGCGGAAATATGGAGAGATCACGCAGGAGAATATCGAGGAATTCTTTTTCTTCGACCGCGAGAATCCGTCATCCGTCGTGTCCTGCGTTGAAAAGGCCCGCGAAGCAGGCCGGATCGTGCGCACCGCCCTGACCTCTCAGGTGTGGGACGCGCTTAACGTCACCTATCAGGAATTGCGCAGGATCGAGAAAACCCCGCGCGCCAAGCTGGACACCGCCACCCTGACCGACTTCACCACCGGGCATACATCAACCGTGCGGGGCGCGATCAACGCGACGCAATTGCGCAACGATGGCTGGCATTTCATCCATATCGGCTTCGGACTGGAGCGGGCGGATGCCACCGCCCGCCTGCTGGATGTCAAATATTTCGTGCTGCTGCCACGGGTCGAATTCGTCGGTTCCGGCCTCGATACCTATCAATGGATGGTCATCCTGCGGGCGCTTTCGGCGCATCGCGCCTTTCACTGGGCCTATGGCGGCGACATCACCGCAGGCGGCGTGGCCGATTTCCTGATCCTGAACGGCGAAAGCCCGCGTTCGCTGATCACCTCGCTTTACGAAACGGTCTGGCATCTCGACGGCCTTGCCCGCCGCTATGGCGATGATGTGCCCGCAACCGCCCGCGATCGGGCGAAGCTGACGCTGGACGCGCTGCAAGAACGCGATATCGACGCAATCTTCGACGAGGGGCTGCACGAATTTCTGAGCTGGTTCATCGGCGAGATCGCGGCGGTGTCGAACCAGGTGCATCAGGATTATTTCCTGGGAGGATCCTGAGTCATGAAGCTGCGCATTTCGCATGAAACCACCTATGGCTATGACCAGCCGATCCGCAATCTGGTGCAAAGCCTGCGCCTGACTCCTTCGATCTTCGAGGGACAGAAAACCCATGACTGGCGAATTGAAATCCCCGGCGGCATTCGCGGCCCGGGCTTCCGCGACGGCGCCGGCGACTGGGTCGAGGGCTGGACCCTGCGCGGCCCGGCAGAGGAGGTCTCGGTCAGGATCAGCGGCCATGTCGAGACCCGCGACACGGCGGGCGTCCTGCGCGGGCATCGCGAAATGATCCATCCGCTGGCCTATTTGCGTTCAACCCATGCGACCGCGCCTGACAAGGCATTGCGGGAAGCTGCGATGTCGCTGGAAACGACCGGCGATCATCTGGAGCTTGCGCATGGGCTGTCGGCCTTGATCGCCGCCGCGATTGCCTTCCGCCCCGGCGTCACCGAAACCCATACGACCGCCGCCGAAGCATTCGCCCTGGGTCAAGGGGTCTGTCAGGATCATGCCCATGCATTGATCACCGTCGCGCGCTTGCGGGAACTTCCTGCTCGCTACGTATCGGGCTATCTGCATTCCACGGCGGATGGTCAGGCGCATGAGGCCGCCCATGCCTGGGCGGAAATCCATGTCGGAAATCTGGGTTGGGTTGGTTTCGACGCCGCCAACAGATGTTGCCCGGACGAGCGCTATGTGCGGCTGGGATCCGGCCTTGACGCTTCGGATGCGGCGCCGATCCGCGGCGTGGCCATGGGTACCGGCGCCGAACGGCTGGCCATTCGGGTTCAGGTCGAAGAGATGGAGCAATAAAAGCGGAAGCCGGGCGTCCCGCGAAAGCGGGAGGGCGGTCTGCCCTCCCGCACTCGCCCCGAAGATATCTGCATGAAGAAGAAATAAGGGGCTGCCGCCGCGGTCAGATCGACAGGCAGATATATTTCATCTCAAGAAAATCCTCGATGCCGTGACGGCTGCCTTCGCGGCCCAGTCCGGACTGCTTGACGCCGCCGAACGGCGCGACCTCGGTCGAGATGATGCCGGAATTCACGCCGACGATCCCGTATTCCAACGCCTCCTGCACCCGCGTGATGCGACCCACATCGCGAGCATAGAAATAGCAGGCCAGTCCGAAGATGGTGTTATTCGCGCGTTCGATCACCTCTTCCTCGGTATCGAATTTGAACAGCGGGGCAAGCGGACCAAAGGTTTCCTCGGTCGCAACCTTCATATCGTCACGCACGCCGGTCACCACGGTCGGGTCGAAGAACAACCCCTCCATCCGGCTTCCGCCGGTGACGACCGCGCCGCCGTGATCCAGCACATCCTTGATATGCTCTTCGACCTTCTCGACCGCAGCCTCGTTGATCAGCGGGCCTGTGGTGATTCCGTCCTCCAACCCGTCGCCGACCTGCAGCTTGTCCACGGCCGCGGCCAGCCGCTTCGCGAATTCGTCGTAGACACCGGCCTGCACATAGATCCGGTTCGCGCAGACGCAGGTCTGCCCGTTATTCCGGAACTTCGAGGCCATCGCCCCTTCGACAGCCGCATCCAGATCGGCATCGTCAAAGACGATGAACGGTGCGTTGCCGCCCAGTTCCATGCTGCATTTCAGCACCTGATCGGCGGCCTGCCGCAGCAGAATGCGCCCGACTTCGGTCGAGCCGGTGAAGGTCAGCTTGCGCACATTCGGATTCTCGCAGAACTCCTTGCCGATCTCGCTCGAGCGGGATGATGTGATGACGGACAGGATGCCTTTCGGGAAACCGGCGCGTTCGGCAAGCACCGCCATGGCAAGCGCCGAAAGCGGGGTTTCCGCTGCGGGCCGCGCGACAAAGCCGCAGCCCACCGCCAGCGCCGGCGCGGCCTTGCGGGCGATCATCGCATTGGGGAAGTTCCAGGGCGTGATGCTGGCCACCACGCCGATCGGCTGACGGATCACCGACAGGCGCTTGTCAGGCATATGGCCGGGGATGGTTTCGCCATAGACGCGCTTGGCCTCTTCGCCGAACCATTCGATGAAGCTGGCGCCATAGGCGATTTCGCCCTGCGCTTCGGCAAAGGGCTTGCCCATCTCGGCGGTCAGGATGCGGGCCAGATCCTGCTGGTTCTCCATCATCAGATCGAACCATTTGCGCATGATCTGCGCGCGGTCCTTGGCGGTGCGCGCGGCCCAGTCCTTCATCGCGGCTGCCGCGGCCGCAATCGCCGCTGCCGCCTCGTCCCGGCTTAGATCGGCAACCTGCGCGATGACGTCACCGCGCGCCGGATTGACCACATCGAAGGTCTTGCCATCTTTGGCATCGACCCATTCACCGGCCAGGAAGGCACGGGTTTCCAGCAGCGATGGATCGCGCAACAAGGTCCGGAGATCGGTGGAATGCTTGGTCATGACAGCCTCTTTCTAGCGGAAGTTGCCGGATGATGCACCCGCCGCAAGATGCTTGTCAAAGGTCGTCACAACCTCTTCCAGTCATTTCCCCTGACGGGCGAGGCTTTGCCGGATAAGACCCGCAATACCATCCTCCTCGAACCTGTCGTAATCCTGCGCATAGTCCATGACGCTGCGGCCATGATCGTCAACGCTGGACGGGTCTGCATCGGCTTTCAGCAAAGCCTCTATCATTTCACGGGAATGCGGCTCGACCAGAAATGTCATGAGCGGAGTGCAACCCTCCTTGTCGCGTGCATTCAAATTTGCACCATGCCTGATCAAGTCGGGCAGGAATTCGGGGTCACTCAGGCAATGGGCCAAAGTATGGCCCTTGTCATTGCGTGCATTGATATCCGCCCCACGGGCTATCAAAAGATCAATCTTTTTCGTGAAATCGACATAATCCAGCATGTGAATTGCAGAGAACCCCCACCGGCCCTGCCTCGTAGCGAGACCGGGATCACGTATCAGGAATTCTTTGACAGCACTGACCGGCCCGGTAGACACGGCCTTGAAAAACCGAGTGAGTTCGTCGCCGGTTTCCGTGGGCTTCAAGCCTGTGCCGAATAGCGCGGAAAGCAATTTGCCTAACATAATTCTCCTTTACACCGGGATCGCGGTCGTGCGGAATACCGTGCGCAGCGCGAATGACGAATGCATCTGCGCCACGCCGGGCAGGCGCGCCAGATGCTGGCGGTGAATGCGGGCGAAATCGTCGGTATCCTCGACCACGATCTTCAGCAGGTAATCCGCCGTGCCCGCCATCAGGTGGCATTCCAGCACATCGGGAATGGCGCGCACCGCCCGTTCGAAACGGTCCAACAGCTCGTCGGCCTGACCCGACAGGGTGATCTCGACGAAAACCGTGGTCTGGCGTTGTAATTTCCGTGCATTCAGCAGCGCCACGTAATCCTGAATGACGCCGCCTTCCTCAAGCCGCTGCACCCGTCTGTGGCAGGCGCTGGGCGACAGGTGAACCCTTTGCGCCAGTTCGGCATTGCTGATTCGCCCGTGTTTCTGCAGCAGCGCAAGTATCCGGCGGTCTATTGCGTCGATTTCACTCATATCGGGATAATCTTCGAGAAAGCTGGAAATTTCCAATGATTTCTTTCGAATTTTAACGGCACTGACCCATAGCTTCGCTGCATTTTGCATGGATCCTGTGACATCCTGCAGAACATAAAACCTATGGGAGGAGTGTTTAGATGAAAATCGGTTGTCCAAAAGAAATCAAGGCGCAGGAATTCCGGGTCGGCCTGACCCCCGCCAATGCAACCGAGGCGATCCTGCGCGGGCACAGCGTTCTGGTCGAGACCGGGGCGGGCGACGGAGCGGGTTTCACGGATGAGGATTACCGGGCCATCGGGGCCGAGATTGCGCCCGATGCGGGTACCGTCTTCAGCAAATCCGAACTGATCATCAAGGTGAAAGAGCCGCAGGCCACCGAGCGCCGGATGCTGCGCGAGGGACAGATCCTGTTCACCTATCTGCATCTTGCGCCGGATGCGGAGCAGACCCGTGACCTTCTGGAATCGGGCGTCACCTCGATCGCCTATGAAACGGTGACGGATATGCGCGGCGGCCTGCCGCTGCTGGCGCCGATGTCCGAAGTGGCAGGGCGTCTTGCGCCGCAGGTCGGATCATGGGCGCTGCAAAAGGCCAATGGCGGGCGCGGCGTGCTGCTGGGCGGCGTGCCGGGCGTGCGGCCCGCCAATGTCGTTGTGATCGGCGGCGGAGTCGTCGGCACGGCCGCCGCCCGGGTGGCGGTGGGGATGGGCGCGAATGTGACCGTTATGGACCGCTCGGTGCCGCGCCTCTCTTATCTGGACGATGTGTTCATGGGCAAGCTGACCACCCAATATGCCAGTGCCGCCGCCACTGCCGAGCTGATCGCCACAGCCGATATGGTCATCGGCGCGGTGCTGATCCCCGGGGCGGCCGCGCCCAAGCTGGTGACGCGCGAGCAATTGTCGATCATGCCGCAGGGCTCGGTTCTGGTGGATGTCGCCATCGATCAGGGCGGCTGTTTCGAGACCTCCCGCGTGACCACCCATCAGGATCCGATCTATGAAGTCGATGGCGTGGTGCATTATTGCGTGGCGAATATGCCGGGCGCGGTTGCGCGCACCTCGACTCAGGCCCTGGGCAATGTGACGCTGCCGTTCCTGCTGTCTTTGGCCGATAAGGGCTGGCGTCAGGCCATCACCGACGATCCCCATCTGCGAGCCGGGCTGTCGACGCATCAGGGCAAGCTGACCTCGCCGCCGGTGGGCGTGGCGCAGGGGATCGAGGCACTCACCCCGGATCAGTTGCTGAACGGCTGACGGCGCGGCCGCATTCCGGGTGGATACCGGAACCGCGGCACACCGTGTCCGCCGGCGTGACCCCGCACCCGTACGAGACGCGGAGCGGTGCTTCGTCCTGTTTACCTGCCCGGCGGGCTGTTGGCCGCCCGACAAGGATAACGAATGCAAGACAAGATCGCCGTCGGTTCATGCCGATGGCGCCGAAAAGCCTTTACAGAGGCACGGTTAACGATCCCGTCGGGTTCAGCATGGCGCATTAACCTTAACATCACCGATTAAGGTTAATGCGCTAAGCGAAGGATCGTACCCTCTTTCGCAAAAGCGTGCCCGATCAAGCACGCCCGGGGATATGTCAGCCTCTCGCGGCCAGAAGATCGCGGATCTGCGCCAGCAATTCTTCCTGCGTCGGGCCTGCCGCTTCTTCGACGACTTCTTTTTTCTTTACCACGGTGTCCCTGACCCGGTTCACCCCTTTGACCAGCAGGAACACGACCCAGGCAACGATCAGGAAATTGATCACGGCCATGACGAAAGAACCATAGGCGAATACCGCCGCGCCCGCTTCACGCGCCGCGGCAAGACTGAGCCCGTCTGCGACCTCGCCCGACAGGACGAAATACTTGTTGGTGAAATCGACACCACCGGTCAAAAGACCGATGATCGGGTTGATGAGATCATCCACCAGCGACGTGACGATTGCCGTGAACGCCGCGCCAATAATGATCCCCACTGCCAGGTCCATGACATTGCCCTGGGCAATGAATTCCTTGAATTCCTTAATCATGGCTTTTGCTGTCCTCTGTGATCGGCGGTCCCTCCCGCACTGACATAAAGATTAATCCACCCTTGCGCGACACGCAATTCCCTTGCGATTCGTATCGATACTGCGCTTTTCATTCCGCCCCGATCTGTTCTAGGTTGACGGAAACCAAGGGTCGAATATGCAGATCATTACCTCCGAAGCCGAGTCCCGCCTTGACTGGCTCGCCCTGACCGATGCGCTTGCCGAAGGTCACAGCCTGCCCCGCGCAGAGATTTCCGACAGTTTCCTTTATCGCGGCAATGACACGCTGCTGACCCGTTCGGCATGGATCGACGGGCTTGGTCTGGCGGTCAAACCCGCGACGATCTTCCCCGGCAATCCGCAAACCGGCCTGCCGGTGGTCAACGGAGCGGTGAACCTGTTCGGTGATGCAAGCGGCGAACTCGTCGCATTGATCGATTTCCACCTTGTCACCAAATGGAAAACCGCCGGTGACAGCCTTCTGTCGACGCGGCGACTTGCCCGCGAGGACAGCGCAAGCGCGCTGATCGTCGGCGCCGGAAATGTCGCCGCCTCGATGATCGAAGCCTATCGCGCGGCCTTCCCGGACATCCGCATCAGCATCTGGAACCGCACCGCGAGCGCGGCCCGGGACCTTGCCGCGCGGATGGATGCAATCGCGGTCGACGATCTGCCCGCCGCCTGCCGCGACGCGGATCTGATTGCGACAACCACCATGGCGACGCATCCCGTGCTGCAGGGCGACTGGCTGCAACCCGGAACGCATCTGGACCTGATCGGAGCCTATCGTCCCGATATGCGCGAAGTGGACGACACGGCCCTGAAACGCGCCCGGATTTTCGTCGACAGCCGCAATACCACCATCGGCCATATCGGAGAAATACAGATTCCGCTTGATAGCGGAGTCATCTCAAAGACGGATATCGTCGCGGATTTCTATGACCTGTCGTCAGGCGATTATACGCGCCGGTCCCGGGATGAGATCACGATCGCCAAGAATGGCGGCGGCGCGCATCTGGATCTGATGACCGCGCGTTACATTCTTGACGCAATGGAATAATTTCCGCTCGGCCAGATGAACCCAGACGGTCAGAGCCTGTCGTGCTGAATCGGAAACGCCGGTTACTTGTGTCCCGCGATGGCCGGGGCCAGCCCGTCGCCGGCAGGTCTCTCGAACCAGTGGCGCGACCCGCCGGCGACCCCCGAGGTATTTGGACAAAGAAGAAGCAGAGGAAGGGGAAGCGAATCCGGAGGGGCGCGGCGGGCTTTAAAGGCTGCGTATCGGCGCATCCCATGGCAGAAGTTCCGCTTCCATCCATGTGCCATGACCGGCATTCGGAAACACGATCCAGTCTTCACCGAAGCGCCTTGCATGTTCTTCGGTCAACCGATGCTGTTCTTCCAGCGGGCTCCCCGCGAAGGCGTCGTCGAAATCATGCAATGTGTCGCCCAGCAGCAATATGATCCTGTGCGATTTTTCGATGGCAATGCGTCGCTCGGCCTTGGGCGGTCCAAGCAGCCGCACATGATCTGCATCCGCCTGCGGAAGCCCAAGCCGCGACAAGGTGGCGATCGTGGCGATCTTGTTCTCGTCGAACCTGTCGGAAACATAGAAGATCGTTACGCCAAGCTCATCCGCAAGCTCGAAGAAATCCGCCGCGCCCGGAATCAGATGCGGCTGACCCTCGCGCTCCCATAATTTCCAGATATCGATCTTGTCCTGCCCTGTCGGCCGGCTCATCGCATGGGCCATGACGGCGGCGTTGTCAAGAATCGTCTCATCGATATCAGACACGACCGCCAGCCCTGCGCCCGATCCGCCCGCCGCCTCAACGGTAGCCCGTAGCCTCAGCGTGGCAAGCGCATAGCATTGCCGCTGCAAGGCTTTGATCTCTGCAGAACGCTGCTGATACCTGATCGCCATCGCATGTTCATGGGGATGATCCAATATGCCTGTTTCCGTCATCGATCCGCCTTGAAAATCCGTGTCCTGATACGTCCAAGCCCTGAACCATGCCTTATCGGGATGCAAGTTCAAAGCTGAATTCCGGTATACCCCGAACCCTGCCCCAGCCGCCCAAAGCGTCACCGGCATCTGTCCGATCCGATTCCCGTATAAGAAAAGGCCGGACGCATGCGCCCGGCCCCGGCATCCGGACAGGTCCGCTTCAGTCCGCCGCCAAAGTCTCGGCAAGGCGCATCAGCCGCACCGCTTCATTGCGATAGCCGAATTCATCGGCACCGCGATTGGCTGTGGCAAGGGCAATCGCATCCTCGTATCCCCAATCCTGCAGGAAGGTGGAACCGCGCAGAAGCTGCCCGAAACCTGCAATCGCGGCGGCGAATTCCGCCTCGGAGCCGGGATGATCCGTTTCGGTGATCGGGAACTCCATCAGCTGGCTTTCGCTTTCCCCCGGATCTTTCCAGCGCAAACGCAGCAGGCCCAGTTCGTCCGATTTTCCCGTCGCCTCGCTGTCCATTTCCTGCCTGGCATAGCGCAACGGATCGGCCTTGCGGGCGGGCGAATCCACCGGCGTCACCTCGTAGATTGCGGTCACGGAATGGCCGGCGCCCAGTTCTCCGGCATCGACGGCATCATTGTTGAAATCCTCGCGCCGCAAGGCACGGGTCTCATAGCCGATCAGCCGGTACTCGGCGATCACCGCCGGGTTGAACTCGACCTGGATCTTCACATCGTCGGCAATGGGGAACAACGCCCCGGCAAGCTGATCGACCAGCACGCGCTGCGCCTCGTTCAACGTGTCGATATAGGCGGCTGTGCCATTGCCGTTCTGAGCAAGGGCCTGCATCGTGTCGTCCTGCAGGTTCCCCCGGCCAAAGCCCAGCACCGAAAGATAAATCCCGCTGTCACGCTTGTCCGAGATGAAATCAGTCAGGGCGTCCGGGTCATCGATCCCGACATTGAAATCTCCGTCGGTCGCCAGCAGCACGCGCGACACCTCGCCCTCTTCCGACATCTCGCCGGCCAGCCGGTACGCCTCTTCAAGCCCGCCCTCGCCATTGGTCGAACCTTCGGACTGCAACCCGGCAAGGGCTTTCTCGATCGCGCCCCGGTCCGAGGCAGGCGTCGGTTCAAGCGCGATTCCGGCGTTTCCCGCATAGGTCACGATGGCGACCTGATCGTCGGAGTTCAGTTTCGACAGCATCATCCTGAAGCTCTGGGCCAGCAAGGGCAGTTTCGCCGGTTCATCCATCGAGCCCGACGTGTCGATCAGAAAGACCAGATTCAGCGGCGGGCGATCTTCGATGGCCGGCAATTCGCCCTGCATGCCGATATGCACAAGGCTGGTATCCGGGTTCCACGGTGTCTGGAACACACTGACAGTCGGCTTGAACGGGCTGACATCCTCCGGGCCGGGCGCGGGATAGTCATAGGGGAAATAATTGATCATCTCCTCGACCCGCACGGCATCGCGCGGCGGCATCTGCCCGGCATTCAGCGACGAGCGGACCAGCGCGTAAGAGGCCGTATCGACGTCGATCGAAAAGGTCGAAACCGGATCCTCGGCCACGACATGCAGGGGGTTGTCATCCTTATTCGAGAATTGTTCGGTATTGGCCGGAGGCGGCGCAGGGGCGATATCCGGAGCGATCCCGACACGCGCCATCGGCGCGGGCGCGGCGTCACGAAGCTGGGCGTTATAACCGACGACCTCATCGGCCTGCGGTTGGGCCGGTGTGGATTCCGCTTGCAGGTCCTGCGCTGCCGGTGCCTCGGGCTTGGCGATGGCGGGCGCATCGCTGGCGGCTGGCTCCGGCTGCGCCGCCACTTCGGGGCGCGACATATCCGAGGGCGGCGTCATCAGATCGCGCCCGGCAGGCGTGAAAAACAGGGCGCCAACGGCGACAAGCGCGGTGGTTGCGGTCAGCCCGGCAGCGGCGGTTCTGGTCATAAGCATGTCAAAAACTCCTCTGAACACGCCCCGTTTCTCGGAACGTTCAGAGTTTTGACGCGCAGCCATCCCGGATCCTTGGGTCGCCGCGAAATTTTTCTTCGCCAGTGCCAGATTCTCCGCCCGCCGCACAGGATCGGGCCGCGGCGTCGCTGCCCGCATCGCGCGCTTCAGATCGTCCAGATCCGGATCGTCATGACCGGAGGTCATTGCGCCTCCTCCTTCTCTTTCAATTCGCGCAGGCGTTTCCGTGCCTCGGCGACCCGCCAGCCAACGGTTCCTTCGGGAACGCCCAGAATATCGGCCGCCTCGGCGTGGCTCAGACCTTCGAGGACCAGCACCAATGTATCGCGCAGGATATCGCTGAGATGGCTCATGGCAGCATGTAGCCACGCGGCATCCTGCTGTTCTTCCGCGATGGCACTCTGGCGGCCGATCTCCCAATCGCCCCAGCCTTCCATTGCCCGCGCATAACGCGACGCCTTGCGCCTGCGGTCCACCGCCGCATTCAGGGCGACACGGTAAAGCCAGGTCGTAACCCTGGCCTCGCCGCGAAAGCCCGCCAGTTTTGAGGGCAGCGCGGCGCAGATATCCTGCGTCAGATCCTCGGCCTCGGCTCTGTTGCCGGTCAGGCGGAAGCACAATCCGAACAGCCGGTCATAATTGCGCGACAACAGAGCCTCGAAGGCATCCGCATCACCGCCGGCCGCCGCCAGCGCAAGATCTTCATCTGTCACGTTCATGCGCATGTCATAACTTATGACGTCTGCCGGGCACAGGATCTTGGGTCGGCCCGTGACGTTTTTCACCGGGCCACGGCATCGCCCCCAAAGCGCCCATAAGATGCGCGGTGCAGGAACGCCATCACGATATGTTCAGGCCGGGCAGAAAGGGCGCGATTCCGGCACCATCCGCGCCGGAATCGCGCCCCTCATTCGGAAGCTCTGATCGCCGGTTCAGTAGCGGAGCTTGGCGTGAACCTCGTCCAAATCCACTTCGCCGATCGGCATCTTGTTGTCCGGATCGTCGAAATCATAGCGGAACAACAGGAAGTCGTCCTTGTACATTTCCCAGATCAGATGCCGCGACAGATCGTCGAAATAGGCACTGACCTTATGCGCCCGCTTGGGGCCGTGCCCTTCGGATTCGTTGAAGCGCGGTACTTTTTTCAGGTCAAGCTTATGTGCGGGTTTCGTATCGCTCAGAACCTCTTGCATGCCGTCATTGAACTTCTCGGTGAAAAAGATCCGGTCATATCTGCCACCGCTTCCGATGAAGGTCGAGATATGGCCGGACATTGCCGACCAGTGGATATCCGGCTCCATCGGACGCCGCCAGCGGATGGTGTCGCGCGCAAAAAGCAGAAAACGGCGAAAACTGGCGATCTGATCGAAATCGAAACCGTTCTCGGGGCTGCCGACATCGATGCCGTAGCGCTGGATCAGCTGCGGCACCAGTTTGCCGCGATAGCGCTTGCCGTTCCGCTGAATGCCCGCGATCTTGTCGAAAAAGGACGACAGAATCCGCGTATAGGGGTTACGGACACAGGTGAAGGCCGGCGTCTTGTGGCCCAACACCGCATTCCGGATCGGCTCCTGACTACCATCCTGATTCCATTTATGTAAACCGGTTGTCGAATCGTGGATATCGCCATCGAAGTAACGTCCGTGGTCCGAATAGAACATGATCTGGCCAATGGTTGAGCAGGCACATTTCGGAACCACACGGTAGATCAAACTTTCACTTTCGGTCATCCAAACGCCGGGAAACCCCATATCGCACTCTCTTCTATATCTATTAGTGGGCGCAAATTTACCAAATGAGGGCCATCCGGCTTGCTCGCGCAGTCAAAATTGATACAGACACAAAGCAAACCCTGCGAAGATTTTCAACGCAATAAACGCGCCACGCAATTAATTGACCGCATTACTGCGGGGAACCCATGACAAGAATTGCTTTTATCCTATTGACTCACAAGGATCCCGAAGGGGTCATCGCGCAGGCCAGAAGGCTTTGCGCCACCGGAGATTATGTCTCGATCCACTTCGACGCAAACGCCCCGGATAAGTATTTTCGACGCATACAGGACGCGTTGAAGGACGAATCCGGCGTCACATTCGCCGCCAAACGGCTGAAATGCGGCTGGGGAAACTGGTCGCTGGTCGATGCCAGCCTTCTGGCGGTCGAATCGGCCGTCGAAGCTTTCCCGGACGCGACTCATTTCTACATGCTGTCAGGCGACTGCATGCCGATCAAATCGGGGGAATACGCGCATTCCTTCCTCGAGCGAATCGACGGAGACTTCATCGAAAGCTTCGATTTCTTCGAAAGCGACTGGATCAAGACCGGGATCAAGGAAGAGCGGCTGATCTATCGCCACTTCTTCAATGAGCGGAAACACAAGAAACTGTTCTACGCCAATCTCGAATTTCAGCAGCGATTCCGGCTTCAACGCCAGATTCCGGCAGATCTGCAAATCATGATCGGTTCGCAATGGTGGTGCCTGCGCCGCAATACGGTCACACGGATCCTTGATTTCTGCAGGCAACGCAAGGACGTGATGCGCTTCTTCGCCACCACATGGATCCCGGATGAGACCTTTTTCCAGACGCTGGTCGCGCATCTGGTTCCGAAAGCCGAGATTCACCGGCGTACGCTGACGTTCCTGATGTTCACCGATTACGGGATGCCCGCGACATTCTATAATGATCACTACGATCTCCTGCTGCGCCAGGATTTCCTTTTCGCCCGCAAGATCAGTGCCGAAGCCCTGGAATTGCGAGAGAAGCTCGGCGCGCTCTGGCAGGCCAGCGGTCAGGAATTCGTGATCTCGGATGAGGGTCCGCGCCTGTTCCGCTTCCTGACCGAGCGTGGCCGGGTCGGACGACGGTTCGCGCCGCGCTTCTGGGAAAGCGAGGGCAATCTGGGCAGGAATCAGATCGTGCATCTGATTGTCGCCAAGAAATGGCATATCGCCAAGCGCCTGACATCCAGGATTCGCGCGCTTACGGATATTCCCGCACTGGATTACCTTTTTGACGAGCAGGACGCGAGCCTGCCCTGGCTTGGCGGCGTCGCCTCCAGCCTGACCAAGCGGCAGCGCCATCGCCGCGCCCTGCTGCGCCTGCTGTTCGACGAATATGACAGCCGGCAGCTTGTCCTGTGCATCGATCCCTCGGCGCTCTCGCTGATTTCGGATTTCGTCAGCGACAAGGCGGAAAGCCGGATCCTCTTCGTCGACAGCGAGTTCGACGACAATTATATGCGCGGTCATATGAACCGGATTGGTCTGGCTGGCAACACAACCCCGGACGATGTGCTTGCGCGGCTGCTTCCGATCGTGCGTGCCGATCTTGAACAGGAATCCGAAAGATTGCGGGACATGAATTTCGAGCATTTCGAAACGATTGCCAGCGCGCAGTCTCTTGAACGGAATGCCCTGTCGATCGCGCGCTTTCTGGACGTCGCGCCCGAGATCGCGCAGGATCTGGCAGGCACCGAACATCTTTTCGCAGATTAGGCAGGAATTCCATGGCTTTCGACTACGACGACCAAAACATCTTCGCCCGCATCCTCAGGGGCGAAATTCCGAACGATACCGTTGCCGAGAACGACCACGCGCTGGCGTTTCGCGATATCACGCCACAGGCGCCAAGCCATGTGCTGGTCATCCCGAAGGGGAAATATATCAGCTTCGAGGATTTTTCGGCCAATGCCTCGGCAGATGAGATCGCGGCATTCATGCGGCTTTGCGCCGAGGTGATCGCGACAGAAGGGCTTGGGCAGGCGAATGGCGGCAACGGCTTCCGTGCCATCACCAATGCCGGCTCCGATGGCGTGCAGGAGGTTCCGCATTTCCACCTGCATATCATGGGCGGCCGGGTGATGGGGCCGATGCTCAGCCGGCGCGGCTAAGGCAGGAAAAGGCGCGCGCGATACAGGCGGGCCGCCCACCGGGTCAGCCGCGGGTCAGTTCGACGAAGACATCCTCCAGATCGGGCTGCTCGCTGGCGACATCCCTGATCGGCACATTCGCGCCGCGCAGCGCGTCGATCAACTGATCTGCACGGATTCGCGAGGGCGGATAGCTGATCGCCAGCCGCCCGTCGGATCGCCACTCGGGCCGCGCACCCTCGGGCAAGGCGGGCAGTTCCACCCGCGCGCCGGTGTCGATGACAAGCGTCTTGCCATCGGTGCGGCCAAGCAATTCGCGTGTGCTCTGCTTCACGATCAGTTCGCCATGATTGATGATGGCGATCTCGTCGCACATCTCTTCGGCTTCCTCCAGATAATGCGTGGTCAGGATGATTGTCATCCCCTGTTCGTTCAGCCTGCGGACATTGTTCCACAGCATCGCGCGCAGGGTGATGTCCACGCCTGCCGTCGGCTCGTCCAGCACAAGGATCTGCGGGCGATGCACCAGCGCCTTGGCCAGCAGCAACCGCCGCCGCATTCCGCCTGAAAGATTGCGGGCATAGGCATCGGCCTGCCCGGTCAGCCCGACCAGTTCCAGCAATTCATCCGTCCAGCGATCCGCCCTGGGCACTCCGTAAAGTCCCGCCTGCACCTCAAGGCTGGCGCGGGGGCTGAAATAGGGATCCATGTTCAGTTCCTGCGGCATGATCCCGATGGCGGCACGCGACTGGCGCGGGTTCACATCCTGATCGAATCCCCAGATCACCACCTTGCCCGCCGTCTTGTTCACCAGACCGGCAAGGATGTTGATCATCGTCGATTTCCCTGCGCCATTCGGCCCCAGCAGCCCGAAGATGCTGCCCGCCCGGATATTCAGGTCAACGCCTTTCAATGCATCTTTGGCGGGGGCATTGCCCTGCGCGGCATAGGTTTTGCGCAAAGCGGTAATTTCGATGGCATTTGACATGACTGACATCCTTGCAAAGCTTGCGTAGCCGGGCAACGCTGGGATATGTGGGTTAGAACAGAACCCGCCCGCCGCCACAAGAAGGCCAGCCATGACAGAGACCGCCCGTTCCGTAAACCAGACCGCACCGGAAATGCGCCTGCCCGCCCCGGAAACCGTCACCGTGACAAGCCGCCGGATCGCCTGCGACGGCGACGATTCCCTTGGGCTGGGGCATCCGCGCGTCTGGCTGGCAATCCCGCCGGAAACGGGTTTCGTCGATTGCGGCTATTGCGACAAGCGTTTCGTACTGGACCCGAACCACGCTCACGACGATCATTGAACGGCGGGCACTGAACAGCAACCACTGAACAGCGGGCGGCGAAAGCGGCATCCGGAAAGATAGTGCCGCTTGTACGCCAAGGGCCGTTCTGTGATCACGCCGCAACCGAATATTCCTTGCCTTCCCGTCCCGGCGGTCAGCAAAACTGATCGAAATCTTGCGTCATTGCGCATAGTGCCGCTATTCTGCCTTTTCGCAATAGGGAGGGATTGCGGGGGTGAAACGGCGAAAGACAGGGACGGGGAACAGCGCATCCCCGGACGAAACCTGGAGCATTGGCACCCCCTTTGCCCGCCGGCGGCTTGATCTGCTGGCGCTGATTCCACTGATGGCGATCATCGCTCTGGTCATTCTGGTGGCGGGTGTGGTCTGGATCGTCAGCCGGAACGAGGCCGAGCAGGCAAGGATGAAACTCGCCACAGACGCCCTGTGGGTCGAACAGACCCTGCGGCTTCAGATGTCGGTGGACGAGGATATGCTTGCACGGATGGCGCTTGAAGCCGCATCGGGAACCAATCCGGATATACTGGATTCCCGCGCCCGGCTGCATATCGCCTCGAACCCCGAAATTCTTTCGATCATCTGGTATGACAATGCGGGTCAACGTCAGCGGGCCTTGCCGGGGGAAAGGGCTCCGGGCGATGACGCGCTGGTAAAGAGACTCGCGAATAGCAGGACCCGTGGCGCAAGGCCGGTTTATGGCAGCACCAGCGAAGAGGGGCAGGCGACGATGGGGCTTGCCCTGCCGGATGAGGCAGGCTTCGTGACCGCGACGGTTTCGCTTCAGCTTCTGCTGCAAAGACATGTTCCGTGGTGGATCGCCGAGCAATACGGAGTGCGCATTCGCGACATGGACGGCAAAAGTTACGCCGAAAGACAGTTGCTCGACACCAATCCCGACTCTCCCAGCCACCGGATCAGCTTCGATCCGCCGCTGCATGGCACGGAACTGATGATCACCGCATATGAAGACCAGAAGGGCCTGCGCGCGGCACTGCTTTTCGGCGCGATCGGCGCACTGGCGATTTTCGCCATCCTGGCTCTGGCGGTCCTCTATGGCAGCTCCAAGCGCCGCCGCGCCGCCGAAGCGCAGCTTCGCAGCGAGACCGCTTTTCGCAGCGCAATGGAAGAAAGCCTGACGGTCGGCATCCGCGCCCGCGATCACGACGGACGGATCCTTTATGTGAACTCGGCATTCTGCGATCTGGTTGGCTGGAACTCGTCGGACCTGATCGGTCATCTGCCGCCAATGCCCTATTGGCACCCCCAGAAAACCGAGGAAACCCGCGCCCGGCACGAACATCTTGCCCGCTCGGGCACCAAGGCGCAAAGTTTCGAGACCCATTTCCTGCATCGCGACGGCCGCGAGATCGACGTTCAGGTCTACGAGGCACCGCTGATCGATTCCGCCGGAATCCACCGGGGCTGGATGGGCTCGGTCATCGACCTCACCGAACAGAAACGCGCCGCCCGGCTGACGCGTGAACAGGACGAGACGATGGCGCGAACCGGCCGGCTGGTCACGCTTGGCGAAATGGCCTCGACGCTGGCGCATGAACTGAACCAGCCGCTTGCCGCGATCGCCTCCTATGCGGCGGGCATGTCCAACCTTCTGAACGCCGGCAATCCCGATCCCGCCCTGCTGTGCGAGGCGACCGGCAAGCTGGGCCATCAGGCCGACCGCGCCGGGCAGATCATCCGCCATATCCAGGATCTGGTCAAAAAGCGCGAGCCCCGTTTTGTCGAGACCCGGCTGGACGAGGTGATCAACGAAACGGTATCTTTCCTGTCGGCGGATGCCCGTGCGCATCGTGTGGTCATCCAGACCGATCTGCACCCTGTCCCGGCACAGCAGGCCGACCGCATCCTGCTGGAGCAGGTGCTGATCAATCTGATCCGCAACGGCATGGAGGCGATGGCCGAAAAGCGTCATGGCGACGCGGTCCTGATCCGGCTGTACCCCGAAGGCAACCACAGCATGATCGAGGTCGAGGATCAGGGCTGCGGTATCTCAGATGACATGGCGGGCCGCCTGTTCGAGGCTTTCGCCTCGACCAAGGCGCAGGGAATGGGAATGGGCCTGAAGATCTGCCGTTCCATCATCGAGTTGCACCGCGGCCAGCTGGCTCATCGCTCCGCCGCGGATGGCGGAACCATATTCCTGATCACTCTGCCGCGGGCAGAAGGAAAATCCGAGGGCAAAGCATGGGCGGCATGATTCATATTGTCGATGACGAGGAAGCGATCCGCGATTCGCTCGGTTTCCTGTTCGCTTCCCGGGGGCTGGCCTCTCGCTGCTGGCCCTCCGGCGAGGCTTTCCTTGCCGCCCAGCCGCTTGAGGATTGTTCCTGCATCATACTGGATGTGCGCATGGGCGATCTGAGCGGTCCCGAGGTTTTCGACCGGTTGCTGGCGCAGGAGGTCAGGGCACCGGTGATTTTTCTGACCGGGCATGCCGATGTGCCGATCGCGGTCGAAGCGTTGAAGGCCGGCGCTTTCGACTTTCTGGAAAAACCTTTCAACGATAATCAGATCGTCGATCTGGCACTTTGCGCAATCGAAAGGTTCAATGCGACAAAAGCCGAAGATGCTGCCCGCCGTGACATCGCCGCACGCCTCGCCACCCTGTCGCCGCGCGAGGAAGAGGTGATGCGGCTGATGCTGACGGGTGAGTTGAACAAGCAGATGGCGGACCGGCTGAACATCGCGGTCCGCACGGTCGAGGTGCATCGCGGGCGGGTTCTGGCCAAGATGGGGGCAAGGAACGGTCTGGAACTCGCGGCCATGGTCGGCACGGACAACAAGTGACGCGCAGCGTAAAGGGCGGGACTATTCCCTTCTTCGACGCACCCTGAGCCATTGCCCGATGGCAAGGGCGGCAATCGTGGAAACAAACACAGGCACGACGACATAGATCAGAAACAGACCCGCTGCAAATTCGGGGCCATATCCACTCTCCGGTCCGTTGTGATAAATCCACCATGCCACGCAAAGCAAAACGGCCAGCAGCAGCAATGAAAATGCGACTGCAACCGCAGCAGAAATCCGGCGGCCTATCACGATCCCAAGTAAAAAGGGTAGTACAAGAAACCCAAGCCCCAGCATCGCGAGAAGCATTAACTCTTCGCTCATCCTTCCGCATGCCATTCGGCGGCAAGCAAATCATCCCCTGCCCGCCGCAATGTCTCTGCCAATTCGTCGAACCATCCGTCCGCCGGGGTCGAGCCCCTGCGCAACAGCAGCACCTGCCGTTCCGGCTGCGGATCGGGAAACCGGATCGTGACCAGTCCCGGAGCGGCCGCCAGTTCCTGCAGCCGTGCGATTTCGGGAAGGAAGGTCAGCCCCATCCCCTGCGCCGCCAGACGGCAAAGCGTGGACAGCGATGCCGCTCCAAGATTCAGGCGGCCGCCATGCCGGGACAGCCCGCAGACTTCCAGCGCCTGATCCCCCAGACAATGCCCCTCGTCCAGCAACAGAAGCTGGCTCGGGTCCAGCGATTGCGGCTTCAGGCTCTCCGCCCGGGCAGCGAATCCCGCGATGCGCGTGGAACTTCCCGCCAGAAGAAACCGGTCGATGAACAGTGGCACGGCAACCAGATTGTCCCCCTCGGGCGGGGTTGCCACAACGGCGGCGTCAAGCTGGCCCGATTCCAGTTCGGTCAGCAAGCGGTCGGTCATGGCCTCGCGCAGATACATGTCGCGGCCGACATCACTGGCCCGCAGCACCGGCAAAGCCTCGGGCAGCAGATAAGGGGCGACCGTCGGAATCATCCCCAGCCGCAGCTTGCCGCCCTGACCGGGACTGTTCAGCCCCTGTTCAAGCCCGGCCATCGCCGCCGCCACCTGCCTGGCATGATCCGCCAGGGTCCGGCCACGCGGCGTCAACACGATGCCGGTCGGCGTACGCTCGACCAGCTTTCCGCCGACCTGTTCCTCCAGCGCGCGTATCTGCATCGACAAGGCGGGCTGGGTCACATGGATCATCTCTGCCGCGCGGGTGAAATGCCGCTGTTCGGCCAAGGCCAGAAAATAGCGAAGTTGGCGGAAGGTGATGTTCATAAGATGATCTGATCGAATTCCGGATATGCCGAAAGCAAGCTTATTCGGCGCTTCGATTCCAATCAATCCCCACCCCGGAAACCGCAGAGGCAAGCTCCGGATCCTGCCCTACCCGATCAACGGAGACCGTGGGCCGTAATGCTCCTGATAATGCCGCTCAAGCCGTATCAGGGCCAGCTTCAGTCCCAGCTTGCCTGAACGTGCGGGCCAACCCAGGCGGCGTTCGGTCATCTCGAGCCCTTCGAGGAAACAGCAGACACGCAGCGCCACGTCTCCCAGTTCCGGTCCCAGATCGCGCAAGGCCGCCCCCACCCTTTCGCGGGCAGTGCCCGAGCCGCCACTGAACTCCCTTGCTCCGGTATCGATTCCGGCGGTCAGGAACCCTTCCCAATTCTGGGTGACCCGCGGCCCCATCTGCGCCAGTTCGAAATCTTCGCGCAGGCGCTCTCCGGCAGCAACCATGCCGGGGCTTAGAAAGGGCTGCCCATTCGCGTCGGAACGCCGCGCCAGAACCTGCAAGGGGCTTTCGGCAAGATTGACCCGCGTTCTGCAGGAGCGGCCATCCTCGGGATCGTCCAGAACACGCTCGCCCCATAGCCGATGCTGATCGGCATGATCCGCTGTTTCTCCACCGACGCTTTCGCCTTTGAGCATCCGCCGCAATACAGCCCGTCCGGCAGGCGTCGGCACATATCGCTGAATGCGCCCGACCGAGCGCGTCTGCACAACCCAGCCGCGCAGGGCCATGACCTCAGCCATCCCGCGGTCAAGAACCGCCGTGCGGATATCGTCGCGGGTCACGATCGCGGTCTCGATCCCGTCGGTGGTCGCCAGCACCGCGCCCGGCTCGACCAAACGGCGCAGCACCTGCCGCAGCTTCTTTTCATCAAGGGGTTTGCCATGCTGGGCAGAAAGCGCGGAATCGACCAAAGGATCGTCGCGCCGGTCTTCAAAGCGCCGAATCCGCCGCAGCACGGTCGAGGCGTGACAACCCAGTTCCCGCGCCAGCGCCCGGATCGGCACGCCTTCCCTGATATGCCGCGTATAAAGTGCCACATCCTGAACGTCTTGCGCCTGACGGGCGGCAGGACGCCCTGCCCGGCCCGTACTTTTCGAAACTGCCGGAAAATCCTGTTTCTGAATCATGTCATCGCCTCTGTTCTTTGGGCGGACGAGGTCCAGACAACGTCCGCGCAGTATCTTGCCGGCAGGTCGCGCGGCAATTGGTAAACCGAGGCGCAACATTCTCTAATAAATCCTAAATAATTCTTTCCCCTGCGTTCGCTGCAAAACACATTCGCGCAACACCACTTTTGGTTGTGTATTTTCTGCACTTTCATCTTGCAGAGGAACCCTCCGCCATGAACTTATCCACCGGATTCGCGGATTTTCATCCCGTCATACAAAATCAGGCCTTGGGCAGGCCGGGCATCCTGATGCGGGCGGCAAAGGCGGGGCAAGGCGGATGGCAGCGCGGCCGGGATCTGCCCCGGCTGTTGCGCAGCCACAAATGCCCCGCCCATGATCAGGCCCTGAAGCTTCTGCGGGCCGAGGAAGAGCGGCTGAACGGGCTGCGTCTGCTGCGCGCGCCCTCCTATGACATGCAGCGACACGTCCTGATCATGATCGCATTGCTGGCCGAAATGCATGCGGCAGCCGTCAGCGTCCCCGGAACAGCGACCCCAGAACGCCCCTGACCAATGCCTTTCCCGCCCTTGTGCCCACTTGCCGGGCAAAGCTTTTGCCAAAAGCCTCGGCGATGCTGTCGCTGCGCGAAGATCGCGACGACCGGGATTTCGTTGCCTTGCGCTCCGGTTCGTAGCGACGGTCCTGCTTGTGTTGTCCAGTGTTCATCTCGAACAGATCATCGTCCGAACCGGAAGCGGGCTGTTTCTCTTTCCCGGCTTCGGTTGCGGCGTCCTCCGCCCGCTTCGCCAATATTTCCCGCGCGGATTCGCGGTCCAGCGGCGTGTCGTATTTTTCGGCCATGGGCGAAGCCTTCATCGTTTCCGCCCGCTCGTCATCGCTGATCGGCCCCAATCGGCTGAACGGAGGGCGAATCAAGGTTTTCTGCACGATCCCCGGCACGCCCTTGGCTTCCAGCAGCGAGGTCACTGCCTCGCCGGTCCCGACATTCTGGATCGCGTCAGCGGTATCGAAATCGGGATTCGGGCGATAATTCTCGGCGGCAAGCCGCAGGGCCTTCTGATCCTTGGCGGTAAAGGCACGAAGCGCGTGCTGCACCCGGTTGCCAAGCTGCCCCAGAATATCCTCGGGAATATCCGCCGGATTCTGGCTGATGAACCAGACGCTGACACCTTTCGAGCGGATCAGCCGCGCCACCCGTTCGATCTTTTCGATCAGGGCCTTCGGGGCGTCATCGAACAGAAGATGCGCCTCATCGAAGAAGAACGCGACTTTCGGCCGGTCGGGATCCCCGACTTCGGGCAATTGCTCGAACAGCTCCGACAGCAGCCACAGCAGGAAGGTCGCATAAAGCCGTGGGGAATTCATCAGCTTTTCGGCGGCAAGAATATTGATCATCCCCCGTCCCGCCTGATCCTGCCGCATGATATCCGCCAGCTCCAAAGCGGGCTCGCCGAACAACCTGTCGCCACCCTGATTTTGCAGCACCAGAAGCGCGCGCTGAATCGCCCCGACGCTGGCTGTGCTGACATTGCCGTATTGCAGAGACAATTCCTTGGCGCTCTCGCCCACCCAGACCAGAATTGCCTGCAAATCCGCAAGATCCAGCAGCGCAAGCCCCTGTTCGTCCGCGACCCGGAAGGCGATGTTCAGCACCCCTTCCTGTGCCTCGGTCAGCTCCATGAGGCGTGACAGCAAAAGCGGCCCCATCTCGGCCGGCGTGGTCCGGACCGGATGCCCCTTTTCGCCCCAGACGTCCCAGAAAGTCACCGGAAAATCCTGATAATCCAGCGTCAGCCCGATCTTATCCGCGCGCTCGCTGAATGCGCCCTTCAGCTTGGCGTCTTCGCCGCCCGGTCGCGACAGCCCGGCAAGATCGCCCTTCACATCCGCCAGAAACACCGGCACCCCGGCCAGAGACAGGCTTTCGGCCAATGTCTGAAGAGTCACCGTCTTGCCGGTTCCTGTCGCGCCCGCGATCAACCCGTGACGGTTGGCATATTTCAGCAACAGATTCTGTGCCGTACCGTAATCGGCACCCCCGCCTCCGACAAAGATCGTTCCTGCTTCGCTGTCCAGAATCTGTGTCATGTTTCCCTCGTTCGTCATTGGCGCCATCGCCTTTTTTCAGACTGACAATACAATCTTAACCCGGCTGTGCCAGCATGGTTCTGTTCTGGGATCCCAGTTCGGGTTCCGGGATTCCTTCCTGCTGGGATGCCGCGCCTTCTGGCGCGGCATTTCTGCCTTGCACGAATCGGCGGGCTCGCAGGTGGATATGGCAGGGCAATATGAATGACCGACCGTTTTTTCCATTGACAGCCCTGCTTCCATCCGGCCTTTTCCGATTGATCTGTTCCTTCGAAGGATACCCGATGCGGATAGAATTGGTCATCTTCGACTGCGATGGCGTCATCGCTGACAGCGAGTTGTTATCCGCCAGCGTCCTGATCGAAAACCTGGCGGAAACCGGCCTGACCCTTGGCGCCGAAGACGTCCGGCGCGAATTTCTGGGCCGCAGTTTCCCCACCGTTGCCCGCGTCATCCGCGAGAATTTCGGCCACCCTCTGCCGGAAGATTTCGAGGCGGAATACCGGCGCCGCCTGCTGCTGCGTTTTGAAGAGGAACTCCGGCCGACCCCCGGATTTCAACAGATGCTTCAAGCCCTGCACCTGCCCAGCTGCGTGGCCACCTCATCAAGCCCGCCGCGTGCCGAGCGAACCTTGCAACTTGTTGGCCTTTCGGAATTTTTCAACGGAAAAATCTTTACCGCCAGTCAGGTCGCCCGCGGCAAACCGGCCCCGGACCTGTTCCTTTTCGCGGCAAACCGGATGGGCGTAAAGCCCCCGGCTGCCATCGTCGTCGAAGACAGCGCCCCGGGGCTGGAGGCCGCGCAGGCCGCGGGCATGAAAGTGCTGGCCTATCGCGGTGGCGGGCATCTGCGTGAAGCCCCGATCGAATTGCCTCCCGGAATAGCGGGCTTTGACAACTGGGCGGATTTCCCTCACCTCTTGAGGCAGATGGAAACCGCCGGGGAACTCAGGTGAGCACAGGACGATTCGCGCCGGGATCAAGCCGATTGGACGATGCCGCCCGTGCCGGCTGGCTCTATTACGTGGCGGGCAATACGCAGGACGAAATCGCCCGCAAACTCGGCGTCAGCCGCCAAAGCGCCCAGCGTCTTGTGGCCATGGCGGTCAGCGAAAAACTGGTCAAGGTACGGCTGGATCACCCGATCGCGCATTGCATGAACCTGGCCAGAGCCCTGACCGGCCGCTATGCGCTTTGCAGTTGCGAAGTTGTCCCCTCGGATCCCGGCGCGCCGGACCTGCTGACCGGTATCGCCATCGCCGCAGCCACGATTCTGGAAAAGACGCTGAAATCACCCGAGCGCCGGGTGATCAGCCTTGGCACCGGGCGGGCGCTGAAAGCCATGGTCGAACAGACACCCCGCATGTCCTGCCCGCAGCATGTCGTCGCCTCGCGCCTCGGCAACATGATGTCCGACGGCTCGGCATCGCCCTATAACGCCACGATCCATCTTGCCGAGCGGATCGAGGGCCCGCATTACCCCAACCCCCTGCCCGTCCTTGTCAGCGATCCCGGCGAACTGGCCGCCATGCAGCAACAGGAGGCAGCGCGGAATACCATCGAGCTGTGCAGGAATGCCGATTTGTCGGTGGTGGGTATCGGGCAGATGGACCGGACAGCCCCGCTTTTCGTCGACGGTTTCGTCTCGGCCCACGAAATGGACGAACTCGCCCATGCGGGCGCGGCGGGAGAGATTACTGGCTGGGTCTATGACGGCGACGGCACGATTATTGATTGCAATTTCAACCGCCGCGTCGCATCCGCCCCCTTACCCAAGGGTTCGGAGCGCCCGCTGATCGCCGTGGCCTCGGGTGAAGGCAAGCTCGCTGCAATCCGTGGCGCACTGCGAGGGCAGCTGGTCAACGGGCTGATCACGTCAGAGGCCACGGCGGAACGGCTGCTGGCCTGATCCCTTACTGCCCTCCTTCCGTCATCGAATCCCGATCTTGCCCTGCCGTTCCGTGATGGGAACGGGAATTTCCCGTCATTCCAAATACATGAATCCGGGTCATGGTCCTGAACTCGCGAGTCGTATTTGATTATTGACAGAATCTCATCCATTTGCGAATATTTGCTCATCGGAAGGGCATTTGCCCAATCCGTAAGGGAGGACAACATGATCACGAATTTCCGCATCCTCATGGGTGCAACGGCGCTTTGCGCCTCAGCCGGCATCGCGGCCGCTCAGGACGTCACATTGACCGTCGCCACCGTGAATAACGGCGACATGATCCGCATGCAGGGGCTGACCAGCGAATTCGAAGCCGCCAATCCCGGCATCAAAATCGAATGGGTGGTCCTGGAAGAAAACGTTTTGCGCGAAAAGGTCACCACCGATATCGCCACCAATGGCGGTCAGTACGACGTCATGACGATCGGTACCTATGAAGTGCCGATCTGGGGCAGACAGGAATGGCTGAAGCCCCTTGAAATGAGTGCCGAATACGATGTGGACGACCTGCTGCCCACGATCCGCGAGGCGCTTAGCGTGGACGGCACACTTTACGCCGCGCCGTTCTACGGCGAAAGCGCCATGGTGATGTATCGCACCGATCTGATGGAAAAGGCCGGGCTGGAAATGCCCGACGAGCCGACATGGGATTTCATCCGCGAGGCTGCCGAAAAGATGCATGATCCCGATAACGGCGTCTATGGCATCTGCCTGCGCGGCAAGGCAGGCTGGGGCGAGAACATGGCGCTTCTGACCTCGATGGCGAATTCCTTCGGCGGCAAATGGTTCGACATGGAATGGGTCCCGCAATTCGACCAGAAACCGTGGCAGGACGCGATCACCTATTACGTCGACATCATGACCAATTTCGGCCCTCCCGGCGTCTCGACCAATGGTTTCAACGAAAATCTGGCTCTGTTCCAGACCGGCAAATGCGGCATGTGGTATGACGCCACCGTCGCCGCCGGCTTCGTGACCAACCCGAACGATTCGACGGTCGCCGACAAGGTCGGTTTCGCTCAGGCTCCGACAGCCGAAGGCGGACAGAAGGCAAACTGGCTCTGGGCATGGACGCTGGCGATCCCCGCCAGTTCCGAAAATGCCGAGGCCGCGCAGACCTTCATCGAATGGGCGACCGGCAAGGGCTATACCGAACTCGTCGCCGAAAAAGAGGGCTGGATCGCCGCCCCTCCGGGCACCCGCACCTCGCTTTACGAGAACCCGGAATATACCAAGGTCGCGCCCTTTGCCGAAATGACGCTCGAAGCGATCAATTCGGCCAATCCGGGCAGCCCGACCGTGGACGACGTGCCCTATGTCGGCGCGCAATATGTCGCGATTCCGGAATTCCAGGGCCTCGCCACCACCGTCGGACAGCTTTTCTCGGCCGCCGTCTCGGGCCAGTCCAGCGCCGAAGACGCGCTTGCCGCCGCCCAGGCAACCGCCACGCGTGAAATGAGCCGGGCGGGCTACCCCAAGTAAACCCGCCCTTTCTTCTTTGTCCAAATACCTCGGGGGGTCCGGGGGC
>NZ_QZCG01000021.1 GCF_003591515.1 Paracoccus onubensis | reverse complement strand
AGCGCTCAAAGAACGCCCATTCCTGGTCCGACATAAGATCTCGTGCCAAGCTGGTCTCCATCGCAGATGCCAGCTTGAAGCATGCCCTACGCCCGAGGGGAATCCCTTTTGTCAACACGACCTAGGCGATGCTGGCTGCTACTTTCCACGCGCAGAGAGCTTCCATCCGGTGGTAGCGAATGGTCAGGGCGGCTCGTCGGCGAGCTGGAACGGAGAAATAATTGCGGACGGCGGAATGGATGGACACGAAGCGTTGCAGGCCGCCCGGAGAGCGATGACCCTGCATCACGCGCTCCCGCTTTCGGAACGGCAAATGGCTGTTCTCGGCACGATTGTTGAGCCCCTTATGCGACCAGTGATCCAGATCGGACAGGAGTTCGCGCTTGGCCGCGCCATATGAGCGGAGCTTGTCCGTGATAATCCGCTTGGGAACAGACCCCGCGCGTTTCATCAACTTGCGCAGAAGCCGTTTTGCAGCCCGTTTGTCCCGCCGGAACTGGAGGATCTCGTCCGGAACAACGCCGCGTTGATCAACGGCGCGCCAGAGCCAGAAAGTCTTGCCGGAAATCTTCACCACGACTTCGTCAAGATGCCAGATGTCGCCGGGGCGGCGCTGGCACCGCCGCAGGTTCTTCGCGATCTGCGGCCCGAATTTGGCAGTCCAGCGCCGAACCGTTTCATAGGAGACGTCGACGCCACGTTCGAGCAGCATCTCCTCGACCTCCCGCAGGCTCAGATTGAACCGGACGTACAGCCAGACCGCGTGGGCAATGATCGAAGGCGGGAACCGGTGGCGCTTGTAACTGATAGAAGGTGTCTGCATCGCTGTAACCTACGTAGCAAACAGCGAGCAAGCAATCGCTACCCGATTAACGTGACAACACCCTCGAAGAATATCTTGACCGGGCCGCAGACCCGCCTCCGGGAACGACCGTAATCTGGAAAGGGTTCTCGCGCCTCGCAGATATCGTCGAAGGCGCACGCAGCGCAAACAACCCAGACACTTATGGGTAACTGCAAGGCAGGTCGGAAGCTTCATCGGGCCAGTGGGCGGAAACGACGCAAAAAGTGCAGGAAAACCGCCAATTCCTCTGAACTGTTTCCGCGTTCCCAGACAGCTGTGATTGGCAGCTTGGCGTCCATGTCTACAAGTTGGCGGATCGCAAGACCTTGCCGGGGCATGTTGCCGATGGCGCTGGAATAAATCGCGACACCCGCGCCTGCGATGACAAGACCGAAAATTCCGTCGCTGCTGGTTGCCTCTAATGAAACCTCGGGCAGAAAGCCACGTGCGCGGCATTCGGAAAAAACCTGATTGCGAAAGATCATCCAACTGTCGCCGGTACCAAAAACGAATTTTTCGTTCTGCAAATCTTTCAGGGTCAGTTGCTTTCGCTCTGCCAGCGGATGATCGGCAGGCAGAATTGCGACATAGTTATTGTCGTCAAAAGGTAAGCTTCCGATCAGTTGCTGGTTCGAGACACCATAGAGAAAACCGATGTCAATGCGATGACGCAAAATCGCTTCATGCTGGTGGATCGTTGGCATGAAGATCAGGTCCAGATATATGTCCGGATGCGCCTCATTGAAGCTGCGCAGGAAATGGGGCAGCGCGCCGTTGATTGCGAAATCCGTATAAGCCACGCGTAATTCGCCACGCACGCCCCGTGCCGCCTTGCGGGCACGCTCGACTGCGTGGTCGATTTGAGCACCAATACCGGCGGTCTCGATAAGAAATATACGCCCGGCCTCTGTCAGTTCGACCCGGCGTGTTGAACGGCGCAAAAGAGGCGTTCCCAGATGATCTTCAAGTTGCTGAATGGTCTTGCTTAAGGCGGGTTGTGCGACGCGCAGCCTCTCTGATGCGCGTCGGAAGTGAAGTTCACTCCCCAGTACGGCGAAAGCCCGCAGATGCCGCAGATCAAGGCTCATCTTCTGCACCTTTATTATTTCCTTTTGAATATCAATAATTAAAAAACTGATATTTTACAACAACGCTTCACCATCCGATTATTTCGGAGGCGCAGACGAAAGAATCTGCGAAAAACTTGTCAATAACCGCAGGGAGCGCATCCGTGACACGCGATTACTTATCGCTTCATGTTTGCCGCAAGGTCATCTGGATTGACGTCCTGACACGGGTCAGAGGCGGTTAGTTGATCCTGACCTGGCGACCGGCCTGGACGATGCTCTCCGTCCTTGTTTCTCTCATGTAGAAAGGGTCAGACATGACAGCACGTTATCAGGATCAGACATCGCCACCGACCATACAAAAGGTCATCAGCGCCGCCGCGATGGGGAACTTCGTTGAATGGTTCGATTTTGCGGTATATGGATTTCTGGCGACGATCATCGCCAATCAGTTCTTTCCCAGCGACAGTGTCAGTTTAGGTCTTTTGAAGACCTTCGGTGTTTTTGCCGTGGCTTTTGCCATGCGTCCGCTGGGTGGGATATTCTTCGGCGTACTGGGCGACAAACTGGGGCGCAAAGGCGTTCTGTCGCTGACGATCCTTCTGATGGCTGGGGCAACGACGCTTATTGGATTTCTGCCGACGTATGCCAGCTGGGGGCTGGCAGCGCCAGTTCTGCTGACATTACTGCGTTGTCTGCAAGGTTTTTCAGCAGGGGGAGAATACGCCGGTTCGATCGCTTATGTAATGGAGCATGCACCAAATGATCGACGCGGCTGGTATGGCAGCTTCGTTCCGGTCTCTACCTTTCTGGCCTTTGCATTCGCTGCATTGTTGGTTTTCGGATTGGAAAGTAGCCTGTCCGCCGAGTCGATGGCAATCTGGGGCTGGCGCGTGCCGTTCTTACTTGCCGCACCTCTTGGCCTGGTCGGTCTTTACCTGCGCTGGCGCATGGAAGAAACTCCGGCTTTCAAGGCACTGGCCGCCGGGGACACTCCTCACGTCCACTCACCCCTGCGCGAGACACTGAAAAGTCAGAGCGGGCCAATGCTGCGACTGGGTGCTTTCATTTCCCTGACGGCGCTGTCATTTTATATGTTCACCACCTATTTCTCGACCTTCCTGCAGGTCGAAGGCGGCTTCACCCGGCCCCGCGCATTGCTGGTATCGACGATTGCACTGTTCTTTGCAGCGCTGATGTGCCCGCTGGCAGGCCGTATTTCTGACAGGATCGGGCGGCGCAGGACGATCCGCTTTGTCTGTGTATGGCTGTTTGTCATGGTGGTGCCGGCCTATATGCTGGCCAGTTCAGGCACTCTTTGGAAGGCGATCCCCGGTGTATTGTTGCTGGCCACCGGTGCGCTGACCGCGAATGTCGTGACTGCGGCGCTGCTGTCGGAAACCTTCCCGACTCGTACGCGCTATACCGCATCCGCCTTCACCTATAATCTCTCCTACACCATTTTCGGAGGCACGGCACCGTTGATGGCAACATGGCTTATCGGCAAAAGCGGCAATAACCTGACCCCCGCCTTTTATCTGATGGCCATCGCGGTTCTGGCAGCCCTTGGCGGGATGGTATTGCGAGAAACCTCACATATCTCGCTGATCGACGATGAGGGGACCGCGCCTGAATCCGATCTCTCACCCTATGCAGCATCTGCGACACGATAATCTGACGCCCCCGCCATTTGCGGGGGCGGTCCTTCCCCTCGGCAATGAAAGAGACGACATGCAACCCACAGTTCAGATCGATGTGGATGAAACCAGTGGCGTCTGGCGCACGGATGGCCTGCCCATGGTTTATGTTCCACGTCATTTCATGGTGAATATGCATAAGGAGACAGAGCGGACACTGGGTCGTGCCGCCTATGCAGAAATGCTGAACCGGTCAGGTGCAAAATCGGCCCGTTACTGGTGTCAGCAGCAGGCGGACTTGCTGGGTCGTCCCGCACCCGAGATATTTGCACATTACCTCCGGCGGCTTTCTGAACGCGGCTGGGGACGTTTTACCATCGAGGCGCTGGATCCAGAGCACCTTACCGCACGGATCACATTGCGGGATTCGATCTACGTCCTTGAAGCGGAAGGGCAGGCAACTGCACCCACTTGTTATATGTTCGAGGGTTTCCTGATCGGAGCCATGCAGTTCATGTGCGATGCCCGCAGTGTTCAGCCCCTGTCAATCACCTGTCGCGAAAGCGCTTGCACCGCCATGGGGGCGCCCGAATGCCGCTTTGAGGTCAACTGCACCTTTGCAGCCTGATCGCAATCGCGAACGGGCATGCAGACCGCTTATCAATTTACAACGGAATGGAAGCATCATGAAGGATAATGCCAGCACGATCTACGAGAATGCGATTGTCATTGACGGTCTGATCATCTCGAACTGGAGTGGCGATCTTTTTCGGGAAATGCAGCAATCTGGTTTGACCGCAGCAAACTGTACCTGCAGCGTTTGGGAGAATTTCACCGATACCGTAGACAATCTGGTCGCGTGGAATGGCTGGTTCCGCGAGTTCAGCAGCCATATCGTCAAGGCTGAAAGTGCCGCTGATATCCGCACGGCGAAGGCCGCAGGGAAGACTGCGATTGTGCTGGGCATGCAGAACACTTCGGCCTTCGAGGATAAGATCGGCTATGTCGAGATCCTGAAGACACTGGGCATCGGCATTGCGCAAATGACCTATAACACCCAGAATTGGGTTGGCAGTGGTTGTTATGAAAGTCGCGACAGCGGCTTGTCAGATTTCGGTCGTGAGGTTGTGGCTGAAATGAATCGCGTGGGCATGCTTTGCGATCTCAGCCATGTAGGACCAAAAACGTCACGCGATGTTATAGACTGCTCAACTGTTCCGGTGGCATATTCGCATTGCTTGCCATCGGGACTGAAGGCACATCCGCGGAACAAATCCGACGAGGAGTTGCGCCATATCGTTGAAAGGGGAGGATTTGTAGGGGTGACCATGTTCCCCCCCCTTTCTTGCGAAAGGGACGGACGCAACCATTGCCGATTATATTGCAGCGATGGATTATGTGATCAATCTGGTGGGCGAGGATGCCGTCGGTATCGGCACTGATTTTACTCAAGGGTATGAGAGATCCTTTTTCGACTGGATTACGCATGACAAGGGGTTTGGCCGCCGTCTGACCAGTTTTGGTGAGATCATCAATCCCGCGGGGCTGCGCGAAATCCGCGACTTTCCTAACATTGCCGACGCCATGTCCGATGCGGGCTGGACTTCAGCGAGGATCGAGAAGGTACTTGGCCAGAACTGGCTCAACTTGCTGGAAGAAGTTTGGGGCGAATAAGCGAGCGGTGATCAGCCATTGCCCCGATGGGCAATGGCCTTTGGGACTGGCGGGCGATAAGGACAGAACGTGTAGTTATCCCGATCCACTTCGTGCTGAACTGGTGCTCAGCTTCGTGCCGGAATTGGCGGTTGGTCTCTCCCAGCCGTGGTGGCAACTGTGCAAGTGGCACGGTCCTGCACAGGATGAATCCTCAGGACGTGTCGCAACCGGCCTTCGGGCGCGAAACCTGACTCATTGGCAGGGCTTTCGAATCCGCAGGCGATCCCTTAACGTGCTCTGCAACTCGCCTGAACGGAGCCGCAGCATGAGCAAGCTCTTTACCCCCATCACCTCTGGCAGCCTTTCGATGCCGAACCGTGTGGTGATCGCGCCCATGTGTCAGTATTCGGCCGAGGATGGCCGGATGACTGACTGGCACATGATCCATCTGGGCCAGCTGGCTCTGTCAGGGGCGGGGCTGCTGACGGTCGAGGCCACTGCCGTCAGTCCCGAAGGGCGCATCACTTATGCCGATGTCGGGTTGTGGGACGATGCGACCGAGGCGGCGATGGTCCCGGTCATGCAGGCCATCCGGCGATGGTCGGATATTCCGGTGGCGATTCAACTGGCCCATGCCGGGCGCAAGGCCTCGACCGAAAAGCCCTGGCTCGGCGGGGCGCAGATTCCGCCCGGGCAGCCGAATGGCTGGCAGACCGTTGGGCCAGGCGCGCTGCCCTTTTCCTCTGATGAAAATGAGCCCGAGGCGCTGGACAAGGCCGGGATGGAGCGCATCCGCGACGCCTTCGCCGAGGCCGCCCGCCGCAGTCTGCGACTGGGTTTCGACGCGATCCAGATCCATGCCGCGCATGGCTATCTGCTGCACCAGTTCCTCTCACCGCTGTCGAATCAGCGCGAGGATGCCTGGGGCGGCAGTCTGGAAAACCGGATGCGCTTTCCGCTGGAGGTGTTCGAGGCGGTGAAAGCCGTGGTTCCGGGCGACTACCCGGTTTCGGTCCGGGTTTCGGGCACGGACTGGGTCGGGGGCGGTTGGGATGTCGAACAAACCATTACCTTTGCACAGGAATTGCAGGCGCGCGGCTGTGCGGCGATCCATGTGTCCAGCGGCGGGCTGGACCCGCGACAACAGATCCCGATTGCGCCGGGCTATCAGGTGCCGCTGGCCCGCGCGGTCAAGGCAGCGGTTGAGATGCCAGTGGTGGCAGTGGGGCTGATCACGGATTTCGATCACGCGGAATCCATCGTGGCAACGGGTGACGCCGATATGGTCGCCCTTGCACGCGGGGTTCTCTACGATCCGCGCTGGCCCTGGCACGCGGCGGCGCATCTGGGTGGGCAGGTGCCGGCGGCGCCGCAATATCTGCGCAGCCAGCCCCGCATGCACCGAGACTTGTTCAATAAGATATGAGGCGTTGACCGAGGGCAGGGCGCGAAGATCCCATAAACTGACGTCGCTGCCTGCACTGTCAGCCCGAGCTGAAGCTGGGCGTAATCATTGAGGCGGGCCGGATGGCCAGTTTCCTCAAAGCTTCGGGCAGGCTGGGGGAGAGCCCCTATTGCACCTGCATCCTGTTTGGATGCCATGATCTGGATTTTGCCATGGCATTCATCTGTATATCCTTTCTTTATGGGTAGGTCGGTTGGGACAGAAGGCAATCAGAGGCATCGGGGGACAACAAGATGAGTTGTCTGGACAGGGTCCTATGTGGTCGGAAGGTTGTGACGGGATAGGGGATACGACCACGCCTATGCTGCACTGCGAAGCAGCCCTTTGGACTTCGCCAACTCTGACTGCTCAAGGAGGGAACGATATGCCGAGAGTAGCCGCAATTTGAGATGGTTGCATGCCCCCGCAACCAACGATTCTTGCGAAACCTCCGCTGGCCCCGTCGCGGAGGTTTTTGCATGTCCGCCGATTGCCTTCCGTGAGCCATCCGACTGCGCCAGCAAATTGTCCAGAGCCTCGGCCTCAGACAGGAAATCCGGGTTCTTTCGGCCGGCAGTAAAGCGCAGGATCGCCCCGAGATCGCCGCGAAGGACGATGGCCAACTCGCCGTTTTCCGGCACAAGCGTCACATCATCGATCAGAGACCGAAGGATCCCGGCCGCCTGCGGACGGCTGTCCTCGTGCTGCAGGTTCTCATAAAGCTCGCCGATCCGCTGCGCATAGAGCGCCGCCATATTCGGATGCAGCAGAGGTGGGGGCTCATCCGCTGAAGCCAGTTTCTCCGCCAGTTCGAATTTGCGGGCTTCGAGCGCTGTCATCTTCTCCTTCATCGAAGGGTGATACATGCCGTCCGTGATTGCCTCGATGATCTGGGCAATCTGCTTGCCGATCCTATCAAGTTCCCGTCGTGCCACCTCCAGATCGGCGCCACGTTCCATTCGCAACCGGTTCACCTCTCTGGTGAACTCGTCACAGAATTCCCTGAACAGCTCCGGCTCCATGAGATGCTTCCGCAGACCATTCAGGACCGAGGCCTCGAGAGCGTCACGGCGGATATTGATCCGGTTGTCGCAGGTGCCCTTGTTGCGTGCCGTCGAGCAACCGAGCAGGTCTTTCGAGATCATCGAATAGCCGCCGCCACAGCAGCCGCATTTGATCAGGCCCGCGAAAAGATGCTTTGGGCGCCGGCGGTCGGTCAGCGGGTTGCCCTCGGGACGTGCGCGCTTCGAGAAGGCCAGTTTCCCCTGTCGGGTCTTCGTCGCATCCCACAGGGTCTGATCGATGATGCGGAGTTCGGGCACCTCCTGTACTACCCATTCCGTTTCCGGATTCAGTCGCGAAACCCGCCTACCGGTATCGGGATCCTTCAGGTAGCGCAGCCGGTTCCAGACCAGCCGGCCGATATAGAGTTCGTTATTGAGGATCCCGGTGCCGCGTTCACGGTTGCCGTGGATGGTTGATGGTCCCCATTCCCGGCCCTGCGGGCCGGGCACGCCCTCGAGGTTCAACGCCATGGCGATGGCTCGGGACGAGAGACCGGCGTTATAGTCACTGAAGATGCGGCGGACCACGGCAGCCTGTGCCTCGTTGATGGCGCGGTCGCCGCGGATCGGCTCGCCATTGGCATCGAACTGCTTCACCACATCATAGCCGTAGGAATTGCCGCCGCCGGATTTTCCATCCTCGACCCGGCCACGCAGGCCCCGGCGGGTCTTGTCGGCCAGATCCTTCAGGAACAGCGCATTCATGGTGCCCTTCAGGCCGACATGCAGATGGGTGATCTCGCCTTCCGACAGGGTGAGCATCTTTACGTCGGCATAGATCATCCGTTTGAAGATGCCGGCGATATCCTCCTGGTCGCGGCTGATGCGATCCAGCGCTTCGGACAAGATGATATCGAACCGGCCGTGCGAGGAATCCATGATCAGGGCTTGAATACCCGCACGCTGGATCATGCTGGAGCCGGAAATGGCGTGGTCGGAATACTCCTCGACAATCTTCCAGCCCTGCTTCTCGGCATGAAGCCGGCACATGCGGAACTGGTCGGCGATCGAGGCGTCGCGCTGGTTGTCGGAGGAATAGCGGGCGTAGAGCGCGACCTTCATGAGTGAGCTTTCTGTTCAGTCAGGGAGGCGCTTGCGGCTCTCGCGTTCCTCCGCCTGGATGAAATCCCGCGCTGCACGCCGTGCCAGAAGCCGGACCAACTCGCGAAGGCGCGGGTCTGAGGCTTTGGGGCCGGATGCAGCAGGATAGGCTGGTTCAGTGACCACCCGAAGCTGCTCCGCTGTTGTCTGGCGCTGCCGTGCCAATGTCTCGCTCCAACTCTCACGCGGCAATACCCGCGCCAGCTGAATCGTGGCGGAGAAAAGGGCGGAATCACAGGCGTATTCGGGCGCATGATATTGGACCTCGGCGGACAACAGCGTAAACCGACGCTGCCGTGCGTGTTGTGTTGTGCGCTGTGCGGCAGTGCATTCCCAGAATGGCGTAAAAATTCCGGGAAGTCACCTCGGTTCTGGAACTGGCCGCTCGGCGGGGTCCGTGGCTCGAAGAGGCTGTGCTTGCCGGTGACAGCAGCCGTCATTGCGGTTTCTTTTCGACATGCGCCTTGAAGGCGGCAAGCTGCGTCACCCACACGGCCTCGGTATCGGCCAGCCAGCGTTTCAGCTCGGCCATGGCCCCCTCCCTCAGTGTATAAACGCGGACACGCGCATCGAATTCGGGATGGCTCTCCTCCACGAGGCCGGACTGCTTCATCAGGCGCAAGTGGCGGCCCATGGCCGGGGCCGACAGACCAAGCATATCAGCAAGTTCCCCAGCCCGATGCGGCTGCCGACCCAGTAATTCCACCGCTCGGCGGCGGCAGGGGTCGGCAAGCGCTGCCAGAGTCTTGTCGATATTCGCGCTCAATCCAGCCTTGCCCTAGTCGTCAGTCCGCTCGCTTCGTCCCATTCCTCAGGCGTCATCTTCTGAACAGTGACACCAAAGGTCCAGATATGACCTTCGGGATCTCTGGCGCGATAGGTGCGGTCGCCGTAGAACTGGGTTTCCGGCTCCTGCAGAATTTCTGCGCCGGCCTGCCGGGCATGGGCGCAATGGGCGTCGAGATCATCGCCCTCGGCAAGCTGAACATGGACGCATTGGGTGTTCTTGCCGCCTACGGATTTCGGGCTCTTGTGATTGTCGCTCCATTCGTTGCCGATCATGACGACAGAGTTCCCATAGGTCATTTCCGAATGGCCGAGATAGCCATCGGCATCGAGAATGACAAAGAGCGGCTCAAACCCGAAAGCGTTTTCGAGCCAGCGATAGGCAGCCTTTGCATCCTGATAAAAGACGGCGCTTGCGAAGCCCTTCTGAAGCGCCCCGGGTTTACCGGAGAGTAAAACTCTCAAAAGGTGAGCCTCATGACAGAGAAGAAACACACCCCGAGCTACACGGCCGAGTTCCGCGCGCGCGGCGTCCGGCTTTTCCGCGAACATCGTTCTGATTACAGCAGCGACAATGCCGCCTACCGGGCGATTGCCTCGAAGCTGGGCTGCTCGTCCTTCAGCCTGCGGGACTGGTGCCGGCGCGCCGCTCGTGATGCGGGCGAGTTGTCCGGTCCGACGAGCGAGGAGAAAGCCCGGATCAAGGCCCTGGAGCGCGAGGTCCGCGAGCTGCGCACGGCCAACGAGATCCTGAAGAAGGCGAGCGCGTATTTCGCGCAGGCGGAGCTTGACCGCCCGTTCCAGAAATGATCGCGTTCATCGCCGATCATCGAGAGGTCTTCGGGGTCGAGCCGATCTGTCGCGTGCTGCCGATCGCCCCATCGACATATTACGCACGCAGGGCGATTATCTGCGATCCTGACCTGGCGTCGGATCGGGCGAAACGGGATGCCCGCGACAGTGCGGAGATCAAGCGTGCTTTCGATGCCAGTCGTGGGCGCTACGGTGCCCGCAAGATCTGGCATCAGCTGCGCCGCGAGGGAAAGGACATCGCCCGCTGCACGGTTGAGCGGCTGATGAAAGCTCTCGATTTGCAGGGCGTGGTGCGCGGCAAGAAGCGCACAACCATTCCTGACCCCGCCCAGACCTGCCCGGACGACAAGGTGAACCGGGAATTTACAGCCGCGACGCCGAACCAGCTTTGGGTCAGCGACTTCACCTATGTCTCCAGCTGGGCCGGCATGGTCTATGTCGCCTTCGTCATCGATGTCTTCGCCCGCAGGATCGTCGGCTGGCGGGTCTCGACCTCGATGACCACCAGCTTCGTGCTCGATGCACTGAACCAGGCGATCTGTCAGCGATGCTCGGATGAGCAGGAGCAACTGATCCATCACTCGGATCGTGGCAGCCAGTATCTGTCGATCCGCTACACGGAGCGGCTCGAGGAAGCCGGGATCGATCCCTCGGTCGGCAGCGTCGGAGACAGCTATGATAACGCCCTGGCCGAAAGCACCATCGGATTGTTCAAGACCGAGGTCATCAACTTCCTTGGCCCGTGGAAATCCGTCAGCCAGGTCGAGTGGGAAACCCTCAAATGGGTCAGCTGGTATAACTCAGAACGGCTGCACAGCGCCATCGGCTATGTCACGCCGCAAGAAGCAGAGGAGGAATTTTATGCCAACATGAACGCCCTTGAAAATGCCGCGTAAGTTTTAGACAAAAAACTCTCCGGTAAACCCGGGGCGCTTCATTCCGACGATATGCATCGGTCATCATACCCCCCTAGTTGCAACTCATATAATTACATGATTTATGAATATTTGTCAATTTTGATAAATATATTGCTATGACCAGATTGCCCTACCTGAAGCTTCCGTTCAGCGATCTGGCGATGAGCGTCGTGATGAGCCCGTTGCCGCCCTAGATGAAAACATCTTGGTTGACAGAAGGGCTGGAATTGGGCTTTTCGATCTGGTTCATGCTACCAGCCGCTCGCGCCCTAGATGGTAAGGTGAAAGCATCACGGACGCATCACATATATCCCCGTCCAGTGACTATCGGCAATGCGAGCACCGTGTGCGTTCACTGGCAGGAGAGTGTGATGACAAACGTTGATCAAGCCAAATCCATGGCGCGGCGGCTTCGGGATGCCCTTTCGTCAGACGGGATGAGTATCTCACATTCCCAGGCCTTGGAAATTGTGGCCAGGGCCTGTGGCCATGCCGATTGGAACACCGCAAGCGCAAAGCTTGACCTGAAGCGTGCCTCCACAAGCGATGTGCGCTTCACCTGCTGCAGTCCGATTCTTCGCATCTTCGATGAAACGAAGGCGAGAGAATTCTACTGTGATTTTCTCGGGTTCCAAGTCACGTTCGAGCATCGCTTCTCCGAGGGCATGCCGCTTTACCTCGGGCTGGAAAGGGCCGGCTTGAGCCTGCACCTCTCCGAGCATCATGGGGATGCAAGCCCGGGAGCGAATGTGTTCGTGTCAACCGCCAACATCCGCGAGTTTCATCGCGAGCTTGCAGAGAAACGGTATGCCTACAATCGTCCCGGCCTGGAGGATCTGCCCTGGGGGCTGCAAATGCAGGTGACCGATCCGTTCGGCAATCGCATCCGCTTTTGTCAGCAAGACGAGTAGGTCCCTTCACCAAGACGAAGCGACTCCACTACAACCGATGGTCGTTTCGTTTCGCATTTCACGATGGGCGGGTGCAATAACCGGTCCGAGCCCGAAGACGACATTAGGGCCTCGCCTCAATCATTCCAAACTACTGCGGAAACAGTCGGAAGATGACTTGGACCTTTCACTCGATATTACGCTATCCCTGGCGCTTCCTGCTGCTGCGAAAGAGCGCGTGGTCTGCACCGTAGCCGTGGAGGCAGGATCGAGTGTCCCCTTGGTGCACAATGGGAGCTGCGACGAGCGGATTTCGGCGGCTTCGACATTCAAAATTGCGATCAGCCTCATGGCCTTCGACAGCGGGATCTTCGTCGCGCCGGACAAGCCAGAATGGCCTTTCAAAGAGGGCTATGCGGACTGGAATCCGAAATGGCGGCAGGCCACCACACCCGCAAGCTGGATGCGGGATTCAGTGGTTTGGTTCTCGCAGCGAGCTACCGAGAGGCTCGGCACCGAACGGTTCGCGGCCTATGTCGATGCTTTCGACTACGGTAACCAGGACGTTTCGGGCGACAAGGGCAAGGCGAATGGGCTGACCAATGCCTGGCTGAGTTCGTCCTTGCAGATTTCCCCGGCAGAGCAGGTAGCTTTCCTGAGGCGCATGATCGACGGAGAGCTACCAATTGATCCTTCCGCAGTCGAGCAGACGAAGAAGCTGCTGGTGTTTGATGAGCAGCCGGGAGGCTGGCGCATCTACGGCAAGACGGGGGCGGGGATGCCGTTTGGCGAGGACGGGGAGTTACTGAAAGGTCAGCCCTTTGGTTGGTATGTCGGATGGGCAGAAAAGGATGAGCGCAAGGTGGTCTTCGCGCGGCTGGTCCGTTTCAGTGAACGTCCTGAAACAACGCCAGCGATGATAGCCCGCGCTGGTCTGCTGGAAGCTCTGTTCAGGGCTAGGGGCGCCCTGAATTGAAGTTGCCTTGACGGGCGCTCCCCGCGGGTGATCTTTGTTTTCAAGGCAAACGGCGGTTGTGTGCGCATGAACATCGAACAGTTGCGGGATTTTCTATGCGTGGCGGAAACGCTGAACCTCACGATGGCCGCCGATCAGCGAAACACCACGCAATCGAACCTGAGCAAACCCCTGAGTGGGTTGGAAGAATACCTTGGCCGAACGCTGGTAGACCGGCGGAGCCGTCCCTTACCCTGACCAAAGCGGGCGGGGATTTTGCGCCGAAGGCGCGGCAAATCCTGTCCGAGATCGACATTTTTCGTGGGCAATCCGCCCCTTGGAGCTCGAACGAGGGCGGCGTTTCCATCGTCAGGCCGCATAGCGCCACCGTGGCGGTGTTTCCGCAGTTCAAGGAATGGCTCTCGCACAAGCTGCCCGGCGTCTATTTCGCGCCTCGGATCGCCAATCAAGATATGGCGGCGCGGATGCTGGTGCGGTCGGAAATTGACCTTGCTATCGTCACGCGGCATTCGAGGCTGGCGATTGACGAGGATTTCCGGGTGTTCCGTCCCGCCAACATTGCGACTGACCGACTGGTGATCGTGGAGCCGCGGGGCACGTCCAAACATGCACAGCTCCCGCTGCATGCCTCTCACCCGCTGACTTGCATCGGGCAGATATGGCAAACCTGCCGCTGCCAACTGCCGGTATCGGAAGAAGCCGGTACAGGCGTAGGGCTCATTTTGTCTCGACGCTGCCTTCCGGCATGGCGTCGGCGGCGAGCGTGGCGACTGCATCCGCCCAGGCAGGGTTGCCGGGGTAGAGCGAACTGCGGAGGAAGGCGGTTGAAAGGCGTTGGATAGCAGCGACCCGCTGGGGTCGTTCATCCGTCGTCTCGCGCGCTTCGTAGCCGGGTATGCCGCCAAGAGCATGCTCGCCACCAAAGGCTGTGAACAACGCCTTGGGCGAAGGGCTTAGATCGTAGGCATCGCGCCACCAACCCGGGCCACGCGTCGAAAGCCTGCCCATGTCACGATCGCCCACGATGATCAGGGTCGGTGCCGCCATGGCTGAGAAGTCAGGGTACATGAACGGGAAGGTGCGGGCTGCATGCTCGGTCAAGTCGTTGCCACTGCCTGGCGCCGCGAGCAGCACGCCCGCCTTGATGCGGGTATCCTTTCTGTTGACCATCGATCCATTGTCAGGATCGGGATGGGTGGCACCGAGCAAGGTACCGGCGGCCTGCCCACCCCATGAATGGCCAGCAACCGCGATGCTTGAGTGATCCAGCCTTCCCCGGATCATCGGTGCCTCGCTCTCGATGCGATCGAGCCCATCGAGAACGGCTGCAAGGTCTTCCTCGCGAAAGCGCCAGAGCTGCGGGCGACGAGGATCGTCCGGGGCAAGGCCGAGCATCCGCGAGTCCAGATGCGTCGGCTGGATCACGACAAAGCCGTGTGCCGCCCAATAATCAGCGAGGGGGCCATAAGCGTAAAGTGACTGTCCGTTGCCGTGCGAGAAGATGATGACGGGTAGTGCGTTGCCCATGATCGGCGCAGAAACCCGTACATGCAAGTCAACGCCCCGTCCAGGGGAGGGCAGGGTGATGGGAGCGATGGAGACAATGGCAGGAAAGTCAGCGGCTTGTGCGCGGGCTTCAGTGAATGCACTGGACATGGGGCTGAGAACCTCCTAACTAAAAATCGGATCATCGATCCGGTTCGCCTATATACGGATCAATGATCCGATTATCAAGAGGAGATAGCAAATTGGCGTTGTCCAAATCCAGGAATGCGGTCGAGATCACCTCAAAGACTAAAGGCGATGCCGAGACGCCCGCACCGCGACTGCGCGCCGATGCCCGCAGAAACGAGGAAGCGGTTCTGGAAGCCGCGAAGATCGTTTTCGCCCGTTCGGGGGTTGATGCGCCTATCCGGGAGATCGCCTCACAAGCAGGTGTTGGTCTGGCCACGCTCTACCGCCGTTTTCCGACCCGAGCAGATCTGGTGGCAGCGGTGTTCCGCCGCGAGGTCGATGCCTGTGCCCATGCTGCTGGGCCGCTTGCCATCGAGCGGGCTCCTGCTGAGGCACTGGCGGCCTGGCTGATGCTCTACACGCGCTTCCTGGCCACCAAGCAGGGGTTGGCCGCCGCGCTCCATTCCGGCGATTCGGCATTTGCCACCTTGCCGGATTATTTCCGAAGCCGGTTCGAGCCCGCCTTGTCGATGCTAATGAATGCAGCTGTCTCTGCTGGCGAAATCCGTGCCGACATTGCACCCTATGATCTGCTGCGCGCGATCGGGAATCTCGCCGTGGCTTCCGGGGACGATGGGGCGGAACACATCGAACGCATGGTCAAGCTGCTGCTGGATGGCCTGCGTTATGGCGTCACAAAGCCGAAATAGCCCGGGTTGCTACGAGGGCGCCTGAAAGGACCATTCCCAAAAGTTGCCTGGCAGGTTTCCACCCCATTCCAGCACTTCTCTATCCGCTAGATAGCGTGATCGGAAAGCCGCCACCGATATAAGTGTTTACAGTCAGCACCGTAAATCCAGTGGCAAGAAACAACAGCGCAGTGTCAAGTCTCCAAGCTGCGGAGGAGACATTCCAGATTTCGCTCCCCTTCCTTGGTCTGTGCACCTGCCTCAAGCCCACCCCGGATGAGCTTCTCGGCTGCAGGGCGTACGAACAGCCCCGCCCAGGCGTCGTGCTCACGGCGAAAGCCTTCCCGCAGGTTTATGGGAGGCACCGCCTTTTTGGCGGCGGCGATGACGCCTTCGGGCAACGCTGCAATGTTGCGCGCCAGCCGGTCGACGAAGCCATCAAGCTCCGAGGCTGGCACTGCCCGGTTGATCCATCCATATCGTTCCGCCGTTGTGGCATCGATGAGATCGGCGCCAAGGATCACTTCGAGGGCGCGGCCGCGCGTCATCCGTGATGACAGATACTGGGTGGCGCCGCCGCCCGGCGTGATGCCCATCAACGCCTCGCATTGGGCAAGTCCCGCTCGACCCTCGGCAGCAAATGTCATGTCGGCCGCCGCGACGAACTCCGCTCCGCCGCCTCGCGCCAGCCCGGCGAGCTTGACGATCGTCACCTGCGGCTGTTCACGCAGAAGTTCGCCGAACGCCTGGAACGGGTTAAGGCCTTCCGGAGCCTCGCGAACAAAATCGTCGAAGGCATGTGGTTCGTCTATCAATGTCATGTCGACATGGGCAATGAAGAACTCCGGATCCGCGCTCTGGAAAACCAGCACGCGCGTGTCGGGATCATCGCGAACGGAGAGAAGAAAGCAGTGTATCTCGCTCATCAAGGGGACATCGAGAACGTTGACCGGAGGATTGTTGATGGTGATCGTCGCGATGCCGTCCAATTTGGAAATTCGAAGCCGGCTGAAATCTGTGTCGGTCATATGTAAAGTCTCTGTTCTTCGGGAAGCTCTGGCGCTGGTGCTTCGCGCCATTGACCTTAAGTATTCATTGGATACTTGGCGTCAATTACGCACCTGTAGCATCCCAGGGATACCGGAGGATACCGATGGATGAACCAACAAGAGAAAATGACCCGATCTACCGTGCCGACTGTCCAAGCCGAGTGATCCTCGATCAGATTGCCGACAAGTGGTCCATGATGGTGCTTGCGGTGCTCAGCGAGCCCCAACGCTTCAATGCGATCAAGCGCCGCCTCGATGGCGTCACCCAACGCGTGCTGACCCAGACGCTGCGCAAGCTTGAGCGCAACGGCATGGTGACGCGCAGGGTTCTGGATGGGCGCGTGCTCGGCGTTGAGTATGCGCTGACGCCGCTTGGGCGATCGCTGCAAGAGCCGTTCTCGATCCTGTTCGACTGGACTGTCGAGAACATCGATGCGATTCAAAACTGCCAGCGCAGCTATGATGCGCGCGAAGATCGGGCCGCGGTTTGAACAATGGAGCGGCGAGGTGAATGAGGTCCTGATCTGCCAGTTCCATCGCTGCGAGTTCCTCGACGCCGCCCAGAGCCTGGTACTGATCGATAGGCTCGATGCGGGTTTTGCCAATCCTGGGCAGCTCCCAGCAACGTTGGCACGGCTGGTTATCGCTTGTGTCGTCACCGTAGTCTGTCAACCTTTGAGCCAGATCGGAGGTGGTATGCCACGAAGGAAGCAACCGAGGAGCGTGGCCGATTGAAAAACTGACACAGTATAGCGCCCCTTTATTGTGATCGGGTGCAGTGAGTCTTGAGAATCTGCAGCCGGCTTGGTTGCAGGGAAACAGAGGCCTATCGTTCGCGGGAATTTGCGATACCTGTGTGCCCGCAAGCCCTACTCCCTTGACCAGGTCTGGATTTCATCAGGCCGCTCATATACGCTGCGTATGCCTATGGCGTATTCGGCTTGCCATGCAATGCAGGGCTTCATGGAGAAGGAAAAGAATGCCGGCGAAGACACGGGCGGAGATGGTGGAGGAAACACGCGCGAAGCTGATCCGCGCCGGTCGCAAGGCATTTGCGGAAAAAGGCTATGCCTCAGCGTCCATGGATGATCTGACCGCCGAGGTTGGACTCACTCGCGGCGCTCTTTATCACAATTTCGGCGACAAGCGGGGATTGCTTGCAGCGGTCGTAGATCAGATCGACACCGCGATGGCAGAGAAAGCAAAAGCGGCCGGTCTCAAGGCGGGAGGTGGATGGGACGGTCTGATGGCCGAAGGTGCCGCGTATATCGAGATGGCGCTGCAACCGGAAGTGCAACGCATCGTGCTGTTGGATGGCCCGTCAGTTCTCGGCGATCCATCCCAATGGCCAAGCCAGGGGCGCTGCCTTCAGGCGACCATATCAACGCTTGAGCGCCTGGCGCAGGAAGGACAGATCAAGCCGGTGGATATCGAGGCACTGGCACGTCTTCTCAATGGTATGGCGCTCAACGCGGCGCTTTGGGTGGCCGCCAGCACCGAGCCGCAGTCGACCCTGCCGAAAGCGGTCTCTGCATTTGAATGCCTTGCCTCCGGGGGGTTATCGACGACGCTTCCCCAGCACGACGGCAAGACTTCTCATCCCTAGCCACTCGCCTGAACGGTACGGGTGAACGGGCCCGCACCCCGCCAATTCATACGCTTGGCACGCTGCCTGCGTTTCGTCCGAGGAGGATGGTGAGCGCGTTGCCCGAATTGAATGTTCCGAAGGCGTAAACCCGGGCAAGTTTCTCTCTTCCATCCATTCGTGAGGTGGCTATATCGACTCATTTTGCATACGGAGCGTATGTTAATTGACATACGCCACGTATGCGAATATTTAACATACGGAGCGTACGCTAATAATGTCAACTCCAACTCACAGGACCGAATCATGTCAAAACCTGAACTCTTCGTAACTCCCGGATACGGGCCGAAATTGTACGACCTCTTGCATTATTCGCAGGCACTCAAAATTGGTGATCGCATCGAGATATCCGGCCAGGGCGGATGGAATGACGATCTCGAAATCCCGGATTCCATTGAGGCAGAAATCAAACAGGCCTTCGAGAATGTTGAGCGTACGCTGGCCACGGCCGGCGCAAGCTGGAAGGATGTCGTTCACGTCAATTCCTATCACGTTGGCGGCTTCCCGGCTGTGGTCAACGAAACCATCACGCGCCTGTACCGTTACCATATGCCGGACCGCGCTCCGATCTGGACCCAGACCGGGGTCGAAGCCCTCGGCCTGCCCACCATGCGTATTGAAATTCGCGTCACTGCAATTCTGGCGTAATCGCAAGGCATATTATCAAGCAATTTGCCGGGGCAGAAAGACCCGGCAAAACACTATAATACCGGCGACCTACCCATTGGTACCATTCAGATTGAGCAGATCTGGTTGCATTTTTTCTACGCACATATATATGTAAAACGAACGTTTTACATTTGCGTGAATCCTGAAATGATACACGATATCGACAAGACATCTCGACTGATTGCTACCGCTGAAGAGCTGTTTGACCGGCATGGCTACATAGCAACCGGGATGGATCGGCTGACCGAAGCCGCCGACATGTCGAGCAGAACGCTTTACAAGCATGCTGGCAGCAAAACCCAACTCATGGCGGCGGTGCTTGCACACCGGGGCCAGCGCTTCATGCACCGGATCGAGGTGGAAAGCGTGGATGCGCTATTTGCCGCACTGGAGGAATGGCTTCAGGTAGAGGGGCAACGCGGCTGTCTGTTTTTGCGCGTTCAGGGTGAAACAGGCGGCAGCACGCCGGAGATATCCGAGGCGATAAAGGCGCATAAGACCGCATTTGCCACACGCGTGCAGGAAATCGTCGCGACAGATCTCGGGCAGGAGAACCCGGTTCTGGCCAATCAGGTGCTGGTCCTGTGCGAGGGGGCAATTCATGCGGCGATCTACAGGGGGCTGGACGCTCTCACGGCTGCGCGCAGCGCAGCAGCGATCCTGGTTGCACGAGCACGGTCGTGAGCCCGGCTGTCAGAATCGGCGCGGTGGGCTTCGGGTTGATTGCCGTCTGCTACGGTTTCGCCCGCTTTGCCTTTGGGCTTTTCCTGCCGTCGATCGATGACGACCTCGGCCTCGGCCCAACCTTGAGCGGGATGATCTCCGGTGGCGCCTTCGCGGGATACTGCGCCGCAATCGTCGCCTCGGCCGCACTGACTGAGCGGATCGGCGCAAAAGCTGTTGCGGTCAGTGCAGCCCTTGTTGCGGGCTTGGGCATGGTGGGCATCGCGCTGGCCCCCACGCCCGTTATTTTAGCGGCTGCGGTGATTGTGGCGGGGTTAAGCACGGGACTGGCCTCTCCGCCTATGGCTGCGGCTGTGGCCGCCGGCGTGCGACCCGTGCGACAGGACGGAACGAATACGGTAATCAATGCGGGAACGAGCGCGGGTGTGGCCCTGTCCGGCCCGGTCGCACTCGGAATGGCAGGGCAATGGCGGCTCGCCTTCGCAGCATTCGCTGCCGTCGCTGCGATTTTGGCGCTTGCCGCCGCGATCTCGCTGCCCGCTGCACGCGGTAGCGGAAAACCGGCCGGACTCCCGCCCTTGAATACGCCCATGCTCCGCTTGATTACTGCGGCGTTCCTGATGGGCGCCGCGAGCACGGCATGGTGGACCTTCGGTGGACAACTCGTGTCGGAGCGCCTGGGATGGGATGTGACGGGACTGGGTTTTCTCTGGATTTGCGTTGGCACCGGTGGGATCGCCGGAGCTTGGGCGGGAAAGCTGGTCGCCCGTTTCGGGCTGAACTTCGTTCACTGTATCTTTCTGGTGCTGATGGCCGTCAGCATTCTCATTCTCGACTCCACGCTTGCGACGCCCACACTTGTCCTGATCGGGGGCGCTGTCTTCGGAGGAGCCTATGTGATGCTCACAGGGGTCTATCTCATCTGGGGTCTACGTGTTTTGCATGACCGCCCCGCGACCGGGCTGATGATCGGCTTCCTTACGATCGCGGTGGGGCAAACCGCCGGCGCACCCGTATTCGGCCTGCTTCTCACCAGTTTCGGGGCCGGACCGGCGGTGCTGGTTTTCGCCACGTTCACACTGTTGGCTGGCCTGTTCCGTGCGGGTTGCGCCGCTTCACCTCATGCCGCACATGAAAACCAACCCAACCGGCTTTAACGGTAGAGGCCTCTGCCTATACCTTCAGTCAGAAGGCCGGACAGTCAGCCCGCCCGACCTCTCCTTGCATAATGCTCATCTGTCCAAAGACTAGCGCCATGCGACCTTGTGAGATCATGTGTCTGGCTGCTGCCAATGAGGATAGGTAACGTAGGCTGTCACAGTCCCTTCCTCATGAGAACATATCGTCACCTTGTCGCCTTTTTGCATCGCGATAATCTCTCCGGGACCCGCTGTTACCGACATCTGATTGTCGGAAACAGTGATCTTTCCTTCCAGGACCACCATGGTGTCGTGGACGGCCATCGTTTCCTCCAGAGTCTGGTTTGGCCCATAACGACCGAAACCGATGGTAACCGGACCACCGTGACGCTGATCGAGAAGATTACCGGTGAAGATGTCGCCATCCTGCCCGGGTGAGCGTTTCAGCGATGCGTCGGCAATGGTGAATTTGTGAATGGGCATCGGTTCATTCCTTTATGAATTATTGCGAGTATCCGGAGCGATGCATGATCCGGTCATACGAACCTGTTCCGCATAGCCTGTGCAGATGTGGAAACTGCCCCGCTTCCTTTGCCGCCCACATATGTGTTCGGGAACGGGTTCGGGTCACCCGTGCGCTTAAGTTTATCTGCCCAGGCTAAGACAATTGCTGCCGTTCGCCGGACGACGGCGCGGCAAGGGCGGTTAGGCGATCACCCGGTTTGAGCCGTGGGACGGGATCGGATTCCCCATTCTACAAACCCTAGTTTTCTATGAACGCCAGGATATCTTCGTTCAGCACATCCGCATTCACCGTCAGCATTCCATGCGAGAAACCGGGATAGGTCTTCAGCGTGCCGTTGGATAGCAGCTTGACTGCCTTCAAAGCGGCGGCGGCGATTGGAACAACTTGATCATCCTCGCCATGCAGCACCAGTGTCGGAACGGTGATTGCCTTGAGATCCTTGGTCTGGTCGGTTTCCGAGAAAGCCTTGATGCCGTCGTAATGGGCCTTGGCACTACCCATCATGCCCTGCCGCCACCAGTTCTGGATGACGCCCTCATGGACCGTGGCACCTTCGCGGTTGAAGCCGTAGAATGGCCCCGAGGGGACATCGCGGAAAAACTGCGCACGGTTGCTGGTCAGCGCCGTCCGAAAGCCGTCGAAAACCTCCTTCGGCGTACCCTCGGGGTTGTCCGCGGTTTTCAGCATCAGCGGCGGAATGGCGGCAACGAGAACGACCTTTGCCACCCGGCCCGCGGGCTCGCCGAATTTGGCCACATAACGGGCCACCTCACCGCCACCGGTGGAATGTCCGATGTGAACCGCGTTCTTCAGGTCGAGCGCCTCGGCAACCGCAAAGGCGTCAGCCGCGTAATGATCGATATCGTGGCCCTCGGCGACCTGCTCGGATCGCCCGTGGCCACGCCGGTCATGTGCGACGACGCGGTAGCCCTTCGACAGGAAAAAGAGCATCTGCGCGTCCCAGTCGTCGGAACTGAGCGGCCAGCCATGATGAAAAACAACGGGTCGGGCATCCCGGGGGCCCCAATCCTTGTAGAAAATCTGTACGTCATCCTTGGTCGTGACAAAGCCCATGATCTGTTCTCCTTCTGAAAGGTCTGGGATGGCAGGCCCCGCGGCATTCGCTGGGCCCAGCGGAAAGGCGAAATTTGCGGCAAGTGCCGAGGCCGTGATCAGTGCATCGCGGCGGGTAAGCGGGACGCCTGCGGTAGATATGGGAGACATTGCCTCACTCCGTAGTTGTTCCGAGTGGCGGATTTAGTGCGATAGACGTCGACCACCCGCGCTTTGGTGACGTAGCGAACACTTTCCCGTAGCGAGGGCGACAAAGCGTCCACTGTTATGGGCCTCGATCGCTTGACGGATTTGCTGCCCGCGAGGGGCGATGCCGGATCTGCCTGATCAGCTCGCGATGGCACCGTGCGACGCTCGATGACACTGAAGACGGAGCAGACAATTTCCCTGCCGGAGAGCTTGACCTCGATCAGGCGATTGCACCCCCGTCAGCGGTCAGGATAGCGCCCGTAATTACGCTGGCAGCCGGACTGGCGAGAAAAACGACAGCATTCGCGATTTCGTGCGGCTCGCCGTAGCGCCCCAGCGACGTCAGGCCTCGCTGAAATTCGGCAGCCACGCCATTCGCCGGATTCGCATCCGTGTCCGTCGCCCCGGGCTGCACGAGGTTCACGGTGATACCGTTCGGACCCAATTCGCGGGAAAGGCCGCGAGTGAAGGAGGTGAGCGCGGCTTTGGACATCGCATAGGCCGTGATACCCGGAAACGGGACCCGCTCACCCAGAGCTGAACCGATGGTAACGATGCGTCCCCCTTGCGCGAGATGCGGAATGACTGCTTTCGCGAACAGCACCGGCGCGCGAACATTGACATCCATCAAGGTCTGATAGTCATTCACCTCAATGTCGGCAATCGTTCCGGCGTGTCCGATGGCTGCGCTATTGACGAGAATGTCCAGCCCGCCGAGCGCCGAGACGGCGTCGATTACCGATCGCGTGATGGCCTCCGGGTCGGCGCTGTCGGCTCGGATGGCGACTGCGCGCCGCCCCGTGCTTTCAATGGATTTGGCCACCGCGTCAGCCTTCTCGGCCGAGTGCTGATATGTGAACGCGACGTCGGCGCCGTTCTCGGCCAGCGCCAAGGTAATCGCGGCGCCGATGCCCCGCGATCCTCCGGTAACCAGTGCACGCTTTCCATTGAGATCAATCATGTGCTGATCCTTTTCCTGTATTTCATGTTCATGTGCCCACGCGCCTCGCGCAGGATGAAAAACCCACTCGACGATCTGGTCACGAAGCCAATGTCCGCGGTGAGGCTCTGGTAGTGTCGAGACGGGCCAAGCTGTGTTGCGAAGCGGGGAACGTCGACGGATGGCTTTTCAAGGCCGCTGAGTCGATCGTTCCACTGAAGCGACGACTGTTCCGTCGAGAAGAGGGAAATAAACCGGGCACTATCCTATCCTTCCGGCAGATGAAGCTCGGCTACAATGTGGACTTGTTTTTGAAGGATACGCGCTTCACGTTACCCGTCCTTTCAGTTGTGTGCTGCTGTGCCGATGCGTCGCCCTGAGGCGTAGATGCCACTCCGATACGCGAAGCGATAGTGCCCCTTCGCGAGAAGCTGTGTCGCCGATGGCGGAACACTTGATCGAATTTCGGATGCCGTTCCGCGGGCGATTGCGCTGTGCCATCGATCTGCACCAGAATCTAAACAGGGGAATGGGTACCCCATGCAATCTGGTATCTTTCAGGTTCGCAATCTCGACAGCGACGCAGCGCGGGATCTGGCGGCCAATGGCGTTACACTGTTTCGGGGCAACCTCTTTGATCCTGCGTCGATCCGGGCCGCCATGGCCGGTGCCCACGGTGTCTTCAGCGTTCAACCGAATTCGGGCAGCGCCAACTCGGATATTACAAATGACGAAGAGGTGCGGTTCGGTAAAAGCGTGGTGAATCTCGCCGTGGATTCCGGCGTGCAGCATCTTGTTTACTCATCGGCGAGCATCCTCGGCAAGGGGCCGACCGGGCTGGAAAATCTCGATTGCAAGCTGGAGATCGAGGATCATGTCCGTCGCTCGGATATCGCGAGTACCATCATAAGGCCGTCGACCTTCATGGAACTGCTGACACTTTCGGGAATGGGACTGGATAAGGGCACGATTTCGTTCTTCTTGCACCTGGAGCAACCCGTGGAGTTGATCGCCAGTCAGGATATTGGAAAAATCGTCGCCGCTGTCCTCGGGAATACCGAGCGCTATTCCGGCCAGACCATCTCTATCGCGGGAGATGAGTTGACCGGCATCGAGATACAGAGCGCCATGACCGGGGCCGCTGGACAGCCTATCACGTATCGTCGCTTTCCCGATGCCCTGCTCGAGAAAAACACGTTCCTCAGGCGGAATGCGGAACTGTTCGACGGGGGTCGGGCGGCCGGAAACACGGACATCCCTGCTCTGAGCAAGGAATTCGGAAAACTCTTCAACCTCAAAGACTGGCTCAAGGGTCCCGGCATGCCTCGACTTCTCTCCGCACTTCAGGCAAGTCAAAACGAAGTTGCTTTGCAATAGCGGGCCGTGCCGGGCCCTTCATGGGAGTTGTCACACCGAGCGGACCGTCCAGCCAAAGGATGGTCCATGAGTTCCGCGAGTTTTTTTGCCGCCATGTCATGAATGGCCGCCACAAGAATGCTGTGCTGATACACAAACTGGAAAGATTGACTGCGGTCTGCTCAGAGATCGGGGGGACGCAAATTCCAGACGTCGCGTACAGGTTTCATCGTCAGGCCGGAGATCTTGTCTGGATCAGATCACGGACAAGGTGTCACGGTTGCATTATGACCCTCCCGAACGGTCTGCAGCGCTCGGCGTAGTCATGAGCCTTGGCCGCTGAAGCTAGCGGAAATCGCTTGTCCAGGAAAACCTTGAGCTTTGCCTCAGCTATCTGCGAAAGCAAGCTGTCCACCGTGGCTCTGACCTGCCGCTCGATGAGTTTCGTGCCCATGAAGACGCCGAACAGCGACTGGTTCGCCTGAAGTGCGGGCCAAAGGTCGAGGGTGAGGTCGCCTCCTCCGGCATTGCCGACGAACACGAGCCGACCATCCTGTGCGAGCGCCTTCAGCGAGACAGTTAATGTCGCACCGACGGGATCAACGATAAGGTTGGCTCCAGCACCGTCAGTCAGCTCAAGCACGGTTTCAGCGACATCGTCGTTGCGATGGTCGATCACGTGATCCACATCAATCGATTGCAATTTCGGCAATCTGCCTGATCCGCTCGAGACCGCGATGACCTTTGCACCGGCATGTTTCGCAAGCTGGATTGCCGCAAGTCCCACGCCTCCGGCTGCTGCCTGAACCAGCACCGTCTCACCGGTCTGCAGCGCGCCGCGTGCGAAAAGGCAGTGATGGGCCGTGCCAAATGAAATCGGCAGAGCGGCAGCTTCGGCAAAACCGACGCCGTCCGGAACAATCCATGTCTGGTTTTCGGGAACGGCACGCAGTGCGGCATGTGACCCGTCGCTTGCGAAGCCCGTAACCCGGTCGCCCGGCTTGCGTTCGGTGACTTTGTCGCCCACCGCAATGACGGTTCCAGCAGAGGCATACCCGACGATGTAACCGGGCTCCAGTGGTGGTGTCAGGCGCCTGTTGATAAGATCACCGCCTTCAATCGAGATCGCCTCGACATCGATCAGGACATCCGACGCGCCCAGGCAGGGGTCGGGAACATCCTTGTAGGTCAGAACCTCTGGCACACCGCATTTGTCATAGACCGCCGCTTTCATGGTCTGTTCCCTTCTGCTTCAAAATTTTTGCCGCTCATTGGCCTATTTGGACGCCGATGGTCCGCTCAGCGGCTCCGGGGCAGGCCGGATATGGAGCCTGTCGCGGCCCGACATCGCATCACCCTGCACCTGTTCGGACAGGCGTTCGGCATCACGCTGACGGATGTCTGCGGTCGCTTCCTCGACATCGACTTCCGCAAAGCCCAGCACGCGAAGGCCTTCGGCTCCCATCAAGTAAGCAGATTCAACAGTTTCGCGGATCTGATACTCGACGCCCGCACGGATCAGTTCGACCGCATGCCCGCGGTCATAACTTCGCACCAGAAGGCTTGCCTGCGGAAATTCATGCAGTGCCAGTTCCACGATCCGCATCGCGTCCTTCGGATCGTCGATGCAAACCATGATTGCATCCGCTTCTCGCGCACCGGACTGGCGCAGAACATCCAGCCGGACACCGTCACCGAAATAGACCTTGAAACCATATCGTCCCGCATCGCGGATCCGGGCAGGATCCCTGTCGATCACCGTCAGATCGATCCCCCGGGATAACAGGGGCTGCGAGGCGATCTGACCGAAGCGGCCGAAGCCGATGAGAAGGATCCGTCCTCTGAGATCGCGGGCGGTGTCGATGCCCTCCATCGAGACCTCGGTGCGTAACAGACGGTCGGCTGCGATCATGAGCAAAGGCGTCAAAGCCATGGACAGGATCACGATGGTGGCGAACAGGGCGTTTTCCCGCGAACCGATCACATCGCCCGACATTGCCGCAGCATAGAGCACGAAGGCGAATTCTCCGCCCTGCAAAAACATCGATGTTCTGTGCAGGGCTTGATGGTTGGAGCTGCCCAGAAAACGCGCAACCGAATAGACCACGACACCTTTGGCAATAGTGAACGCAACCAGCATGGACAGCACAAGGCGCCATTCGGCCGCAACGATGGAAAGATCAAGTGACATGCCGATGGCGAGAAAAAACAGTCCCATGAGCAGGCCACGAAATGGCTCGATATCGCTCTCGATCTGGTGACGGTAGCTCGAATTTGACAGCATTACCCCGGCAAGGAACGCACCCATTGCCATCGACAGGCCGACGGCGTCCATCAGGAGCGCCGCGCCGAGAACCACCAGCAATGCGCCAGCCGTCAGGACCTCTCGTGTTCTGGTCCTCGCCAGCAGGGCGAAAAACGGGTTCAGGCCCCAGCGCGACGTCCCCAGAAGCGCCAGCAGCGCCGCAACCGCGACCACGATTTCCGCCCATCCTCCTTGTGTGTGCGAGACTGGCGACAGGAAAGCCACCACCGCCAGTAGCGGCACGATCATCAAATCCTCGAACAGGAGGATCGCCACCGATTTCTGACCTTCACTGCTGGCGGTCTCGCCCCGGTCCTGCAACACCGACATGATGACAGCGGTCGAGGAAAGGACGAAACCGGCCCCGGCTATGAAAGCGACCGGCACCGACAGCTTAAAGATTGTCGCGCTGGTCAGTGCAAGGACGGCAATCGCAAGGCCGACCTGTACAAGACCGAGACCAAAGATCTGGCCACGCATTGACCACAGCTTGCGAGGACGCAATTCCAATCCGATCACGAACAGGAACATGACCACCCCAAGCTCGGAGAAATGCAGAATGGACTGGGCATCGGAGAACAGGCCCAGCACTGATGGGCCTACCAGCAGACCGGCAGCGAAATAGCCCAGGACCGACCCGAGCCCGAGCCTTCGAAACAACGGCACCGCAACGACGGCAACCCCCATCAGGACAACCGCAGGTCCGATCATTTGCCCAAGGCTCGCTTCAGCCATCAATTCGCCTTTCTGAATGTGTTTTGAGGCATTGACACTCTTCTACCGTGACCGGATCGTTTCTTGGTCAACACCACGGAATTCTGCACCCGCTTGGAATGCTTCGGACGCCTGATTGCCGCCACCCCGTCATCTCCTGGTGCGATCGCCTCTTTCCCCGGGATCGAACATCGAAAGACCGGCTATGCCGGTTTTAACCGGCACTTCGTTCTGTAAGACGTCCCAATGTTCGATCAGCTTGCCCCGCTCGACCCGGAAGATGTCAGCCGCGATCTGCGGCTGGTCCGCCCAGCCGCGAATACGTCCATGAATCGCAACGAGATCGCCTTCAGCGATGATCAGTCCCGGCTCGTAGTAGACGGAAGATGACAGCGACTCGACGATATCCTGCAAGGCGTCCCGCCCTTGAGGAATGTTTGGATTGTGCTGGATGTAATCGTCGGCATAGAGGCGTTCGACCGCCGAGGCATCGTGACGCTGAAAGAGGGAGGTCATCGCATCCAGCACCAGCGCCTTGTTGCGGTGGGGGCGATCGTCGGAAATATGATCGGCAGGACGGGCGATTGCAATTGTTCCGGTCATTCGGAGAAACCTCCCATCAGGCAGAGTGGCGAACGAATGGATCACGCCGCGGTCATAGTCCTGGACGTTCGTTACAGTTGCCCCGTCCTTTTCCTGCCAACTGACGGCGAAGATACTATTGCCGAGTGGTACGACCTGAATATCGACGGTATCGGTTCTAGCAAACCTTCCGTCCTTGATCTCGAATTTCAATTGCGAAATTGACATGAGCGTCAGGCTGACCCGGAAGTCCGGATAGGTGACGTCCATTTCCAATCCGATCGGGAAACGATCCATAGGCATTTTCTTGATTGCTCCTTTGAAATATCAGGGTTCGGCGGTGTGGGATGTGATGCTAGAAACCGGCCGTTCCACTTTATGAGCCCGTCAATGCAGACCAGATCATCAGCCCTCCAAAGATCAGGAGTATGATCCCGGTCAATATTCGGCCGCGCTTCGCATGCTCGGGCTGTCGCAGCAGCCGTGCGATATGTCTGGCTCCAAGTGCGTAACCGGCAAGGACGACAAGTTTCACGCCCACGAAGGTTGAAACCAAGAGGGCGAGGATGGATGGGCCACTTCCTGCCGGAACGAACTGGGGAAACAGAGCAGCGAAGAACAGGACGGCCTTTGGATTGCTGATGCCCACACCGAACGAGCGGAGCCAAACCAGCAGCCCGGCTCCCCCGTCCGCCATATTCATGACCGCCGCTGCCTTTTTCGGCGAGGAAGAACGTAGCTGCCCCCAGCCCAGCCAGATGATATAGAACGCGCCCGCAAGACGCAGGGCAAGGAAAACTGCGGGATAGGCGACGAGCAAGGCTCCCAGACCGATGGCCGAAAAAATGGCCAACAGCGCGATTGCAAGAAGATCGCCGCTTAACGCGGCAAGGGCGCGACACCACCCAAAGGTGAGAGAGTTGTTTACGAGCAACAAGGTGGACGGGCCTGGTGTCGCGCTCTGGGCTGCGCTGACCAGGGCGAAGGTAAGATATGAAGAGAATTCCATCGCGCACCTATAGGCCTCAAAGATGTTGGCGGATCAAATGCAGCCCATCCGCCTCTCGAAACGATCCGGAGCCCGATCATGTGCCGGTGCCCGTCAGGATCATGAGAGGTATGGTCGGCAGATTGATAACGAAATGCACAGTCACGGCGGGCCAGATCGAACCGCTTCGGCGGAATACTTCTCCGGCTGCCAGACCGGCTACGACAGCCGCCGAGAACACCATATTGATGCCATGGAAAATCGCGAAGATGAGCGTGCCACCGCCCACTCCGATGAAAGCGCCGTATCGAAGCAGCGCGGTCGTGATCACCCCCCGAAACAGAAACTCCTCGCCGATCGGGGTGACGATGCTCAGGAAAAAGGTAGCGGCGATCATGGTCCAGACACCACCGCTTGCTCCGGTCGCATAGACGTCCTGTATCGTCCGATTGTCCCCGGTGAGAGAGGCATAGGCGAGGATGGCAAGGCTTTTCGCGAAGAAGGCAAGCACACCGATTCCGGCACCAGCCGCGATCCAGCGCCAGGTCGCGCGACGCACACCAAAAGCGGCCCAGCACCGGATACGCAGCAGGAAAGCCGCAAAGAATCCGGCCATACCACCAACGCCCGAAAGTGCAGTCAAGATCAGACCGAGCACCACCGGGTCAAGATTTAGCCGAACCAGACCAATGCCGCCTCCGATAGCGACAACGAAAATGCTGACCAGGCCCAGGAAAATTTCAGGCCAGCCAGGAACAGCGGGTACAAATCCTGTCCTCATCGCTTCAATTCCCGCTCGCACGAAATTTTACCGGTAGCAAAAGAATGACGAGGCATGGCCATCTCCAGATAGCTCTAGCGCTTATCCTTGCCCCGTCATCGCTTTTCAGATCAGCCTTTGGCGTCTGGCACCGGCGTATTCAGCAACTGCTGCTCCCAAAGATAGGCGATGCCGCTGCCGCTGAAGTGCTGGATGAGAATCTCGGTCAGTTCCTCGACATGCCCGGTGCGCGCCCAATCACGTTGCCATTCGCCAGCTAGCGCCATCACGGTCATCACGTTCGCGCCGGCCGCGATCATGCGCTGGATAGCGACTTCGTGAGACTCTTTCGAAATCCCGCCCGACGCGTCGGTGATAACGGTCACATCCCAGCCTTCGCCGGCAGCCTGGATCACAGGCATTGCGACGCAGACCTCGGTCCACAGCCCGGCGATGATCAACTGCTTGCGGCCGGTCGCCTTGACGACGTTCACCACATTTTCGTCCTGCCAGGTATTCACCCAGGTGCGATCGATGACTTCCTGGTCCGGAAAGACGTCGGTGATCTGCTTGAAGAGAAGTCCACCACGCCCTGCGATCACGCTGGTGAGAATGGTCGGAACATCGAAGGCCTTGGCCAGCTTTGCCAGCGCGGTCGTGTAGTTGACCACAGCTTGCGGATCGTGGCTGTTCAGGTTTGCGAGCTGATAGGGCTGGTGATCAATCAGAACGAGGACCGAGTCTTCGGGGCGAAGAAGCGAATCGAGGCCGTTGCGAAAAGCCATTACGACTTCCTTTCCTGCTGTTGTAAGCGGCATTGGGTTTGATGACAGGCACCCGTCAGCGATGACGTTGCCTAGGCGCAATCTGCCGTTCTCATTCAAGCTTCGATAGTGCCGCACCGCGGTTAGCTGTGTCGCAATTTGGGGAACAATGCGGTGGTGGGTCGGCTATCCTTCGGATTGTCTCACCCGTGACTGGGTATCGGCCGGCGTACAGTTCTGATCACAATGTGCGAACCGTCCCTGCCGGCAGGGCATATGACGTTCGTCCTCCCGGCCAGCATCCTACGCGAAAAATGCGGAACATAATCGACATCCCGATCGAGCAGTTTAGAGAGAATGCGCGGCTTCGGGTACGCGGCCTCTGCATTTTGCGTTGAGGATTTGTGCGTCCGCGACGGTCGCCCGAATGCAGGTGGCTAACCATCGGTCGACGTTCCATTTGACGCAACACAGTTGAGCACATGGCGAGGCTAGCCACCTCCATGGTGGCGCGCCATAACGCCAGGTACGTACTCTCGGTCCACATGCCCCGGATGAAACCGAGCCCAGTCGCTACGACCACCTGAGAACAGGAAGAGGAAGACATCCATGAGCTGGAACCCGGCAATCGAACCAGGCTGTCCCGACGAGGTAGGCATCGAGGCGATCGAAACCCTCATCATTCCCCGGTCCCGTGACTTGGGCGGCTTTGAGGTACGTCGCGCCTTGCCAGCGCCCAAGCGGCAGATGGTGGGGCCATTCATCTTTTTTGATCAGGCCGGACCAGCCGAATTCCTCACCGGCCAGGGCGTCGATGTTCGGCCGCATCCGCATACTGGCCTGGGCACAGTCACCTACCTGTTTCGCGGTGACTTCCATCACCGGGACAGCACCGGAGCCGACCAGATCATTCGCCCCGGCGAGCTGAACTGGATGGTCGCCGGGCGCGGTGTGTCCCATTCGGAGCGCACGACTGCGACTGCCCGCAGCGGCCCCAACAGCCTGTTCGGAATCCAGACCTGGCTGGCGCTACCCGACAAGGATGAGGACATGGCGCCCATGTTCGAGCATCATGGCAAAACGGTCCTGCCGGTGATCGAGGACCGTGGCGTCTCGGTCCGGCTCATTCTCGGGAACGCCTATGGTGAAACGGCGCCTGCGACGATGTTCTCGGAAACATTCTACGCCGATGTGACGCTTGAAGCAGGCCGCAGGCTGCCGATGCCGGACAATCATGAAGATCGCGGCATCTATATCGTCGAGGGCTCGATCTCTGTCGCTGGCCAGGAATACGAAGCGTCTCGGATGATGGTCTTTCGTCCCGGTGACAAGATCACTGTCGCGGCTGGCAGCAGAGGTGCAAGGCTGATGATCCTTGGCGGCGCGACCCTTCCGGGGCCTCGTTTCATCTGGTGGAATTTCGTGGCGTCTTCGAAGGAGCGCATCGAAGAGGCCAAGGCCGAATGGCGCGCGCAGAACTGGGGCAGGGGACGCTTTGACCTTCCCGTCGACGACCGGGACGAGCATATTCCACTACCGGACTGACTGGCGCCGACCCGCCGGCCCTCACTGCGGTAATCGCTTGATGCAGAGGCATGGTCGGCATCCGCATGGCTGCTGAATGAAAGACGTGGAAATGAACAACAATTGGCCCCAACTCGACTATCTCGGCTGGCGCGACACCTGCTCCGCCCTGCACCTCTATTCGCAGATCGTGGGTAAATATCGCCTGGCCCATACGCCGTGGCTCAACCATTCTTGGAACGCGACCTTCTATGTCACGCCATGGGGGCTGACATCCTCGCTGATCCCCGACGGCCCCGGCATCGAAATCCAGTTCGATTTCCAGAACCATGAGGTTCGGGGCACGAGTGGCGACGGTCGCGCGGCAAACTTCGCGCTCGGGCCGTCCACAGTTGCGGCGTTCCATGCGAATTTCCTTCAGCTTGTTTCCGACCTTGGTGGTACGCCAACCTTCAGCGGCCAGCCGAATGAGATGCCATTCCCGGTGCCGTTCATTGAAGATCATCGCGATCGGCCCTATGACCGCGATGCCGTTCAACGTTTTCATCACGCGTTGCTGGCGGTCGACAGGGTGTTCAAGGAATTCCGGTCCTCCTTTCTCGGCAAGTCCAGCCCCGCACACCTGTTCTGGGGTGGTTTCGATATGGCGGTGACCCGCTTTTCAGGACGACGTGCCCCTCTCCATCCTGGCGGCATTCCGACATTGCCCGATCACTTGACGCACGAAGCCTATGATCGTGAGGTATCGTCAGCAGGCTTCTGGCCCGGTGGGGGCGGTATAGATTTTCCTGCATTCTACGCCTACGCCTATCCAGAACCGAAGGGCTTCCGCGGTGCGTTGGTCCGACCGGAGTCCGCCTATTGGAACGAAAGCCTGTCGGAATTCATCTTGCCCTACGATGCTGTGCAGTCGGCTCCCGATCCCGGCGCGGTGCTCATGAAGTTTCTCGTATCGACTTACGAGGCCACAGCCGATCTCGGAGGATGGGACCGCGAGCTGCTGGACTGCATGCCGGGGCGGCGAGGCCAGGCACGGCCACATAACGCCGGGCAGCCGGACCCAGTCTCACCTCCGACCACTGAAAGGGTTGAACGGGAGGACAGCGCATCGAAAGGTCGTTACATAATGGTCATCGATGGCGCCGAGGCCGAGATGACCTACAGCAGGGCCGGCGAAGGAATGATCATCATCGACCATACGGAAGTTCCGACAGTGTTGCGGGGTCGGAAGATCGGCGAGCGACTGGTGCGACAGGCGGTCGAGGATGCCCGTCGTGAAGGGATCACTATCGTCCCGCTTTGCCCGTTTGCGAAAGCACAGATCGGGCGACATCCGGAATGGCAGGATGTCCTCGCTCAATCGTAGCTCGAGATCCAATCTCAATAACTTTCATGGCTACAGGAGACAGTATTCTATTCCGGGGCCGTGCCCAGTGTTCGAATCCCGTATTCGAAGCAGTCCGAAAACGATGCTATCGCCCATGCTTTCCCCGCAGCCAAGGAGACTTTGATGATCAAAACCACTGCATTGACCGTTGCCTTTGCCCTTGCCGCCGGTGCCGTTCTGGCCGAGCCGCAATCCTATGTCTTCGACACATCGCATAGCCAGATCGTCTTCACCTATGAGCATCTGGGCTTCTCGACCACTACGGGCATGTTCAGCGGGATTGAGGGTACCATCCGCTTCGCCACTGAAGAGCCTGAGAATTCCTCGGTCCAGGCCAGCTTTCCGGTTTCTTCTCTGATGACCGGTGATGACGGGCGCGACAAGCATTTCTTATCCGGCGATTTCTTCGGTGGCCGGGACAGCGACCCAACCGTGACCTTCGTCTCGACCGCGATCGAGGTGACCGGCGATAACACGGCGCTCGTCACCGGCGATCTGACCCTGAACGGGATCACCAGGGAAACGGTTCTGGATACCGTCCTGAACCAGCAGGGGAATCATCCGATGGAGAACAAGCCTTGGCTGGGCTTTGACGCGACCACCACGCTGAAACGCAGCGATTTCGAACTGGGAATGTACGTCCCGGCCGTCTCTGACGAGGTTGTCATCTCAATTTCGGTCGAAGCCATGGCAGAGGGTTGAGCTTCAGTTGCTGCGTCGCCCCCTTCACTGCTGCGCGTGGATCCGGGATGGTGGTGTAGCGAACACTGGCAGTCCCCGATTATCGATCCACCGTATGATTTCTCGGGGCATCTAAGGCATGTGATGCTGCCCTTGTCAGCAGGAAATCCGCGGTTCGCTTTTACGTGTCATCCTCGGAATCACCTATCTGGGTGTAGACGTATTCACCATGCCAAGGGCAAACCCATTCCGGCCGAGCGAGCTTCGAGGAAGATTGCCACAGTAGTGTTTTGTAGAGGGGTCCGTCGTCAACGATGCTCAGACCCAGCGATGTTGCATACATCATCTTGGCATCCCCGACTCGAACATCAACATGTGGCCATGACCTTGGAAAAGACCGTGATCCCGGGATGGGCAAGAAACAGGCTCAACAAACTCTCAATTAAGAGGTTGATTGACACCCGACTCCGCGGGTGGGAGATGGAGTGCGCAACTCGCTGCAGTTCCTGCACTATTACTTCGCTTTGGGTCATCTGTTCGTCATGCCTTGTCCTTGGGCACCTGAACAGAACGGCGGACAGGCGAGTTCAGATAGGAACACGAGTATGAAGCGATTACCCCCGATGATCGACTACTGACCAGAGAGCCGTCATTTTTTTGCGGCAACACCCGAAAGAAAGTAGAGGGATCGGTCCGTGAACAACTCGCTGATGGAGGACGCGACGAGCCATAATGCTGTTAACCGCGCGCCTCACGCGCAAGCACTTTTTGCACTGCCGGATCGGCAGCCAGTCTATCATGCAGCGTCTGCACGTTCGGGTATCCCTCCAAGCCGCCCGGCAGGAGCTTTGTCGCCCAGCGGATCATCGGGAAGGCATAAGCATCGATCACTGAGCGGCCCCCGTCGAGGATATATTCTCGCCCCTCGAGATGGCGGTCAAGAATGCCGAACTGCCTTTTAATCAGCTTATGTCCGGCATCGACTACCGCCTGCCGGGCCGGTACGCTTTCATCGATTGTATAGCGAAAAGGCATGAAAACCGGCCAGAACGCGGCATGAACGTCTGAAGTTAGGAAAGCAGACCAACGATGTGCCTCGGCCTTGGTGCGTTGGCCATCGCCGCCGGCAAGTCCAGCCTCGGGGTGCTTGTGCGCCAAATAATCCAGGATCGCGCCAGCCTGCGTCAGAATCCAGCCATCGTCCTCACGAAAAGTCGGCACGGCGCCAGCCGGGTTGACGGCAAGAAGCTCATTGGAGCCATACTGCACCTTTACTGCTTCGTAGGGCACGCCGATCCATTCGAGAACGATGTGCGGTGCCAGCGAGCAGGCGCCCAGGGCATAGTAGAGTGTGGGCATGATTGTTCCTTATACTGCTGTTCGACCTTGTTCGGATTTGCGAAAGGGCGGATAAAACTTGCTACAGAAGAGGCCACAGCGCGAATCCGCTCGCTGGAAGCCCAAGCATCAGTGCGGCTCCCGAACGGGTTGAAGGAGCAGTCGGCTGCTGCCCCACATGATGTCTCTCCTTGACGTTTCTCAGACAGGCATTCGGCATACGCCGACGGATGTCAGTCGTGGCGTCTGTGATTTCGGCTGCCACGTAGCCTAGGGCTCGCAAACCTTCCGCTCCCGTCAGATAGGGGGATTCGCCCGTTTCGCGAATTTGGTAACAAGCACCGGCGCGGATCCTCATGTTTGCGACACAGCAGCTCGGATGATGGGCGCGACTTCGGCGCCGAGAAGGTCGATTGAATGCTTCATTGCCTCCGTTTGGACGGAAGCGGTGCTCATTTGGAAGGTAATGCGCGAGAGGCCACCCAGCGCCTGGCTGGCCCGAAGCACCTTCTCCGCAACCGTCGCCGGATCACCGACCAGGAAGGCGCCTTGAGGGCTGGCCATAACTTCAAACTGCTCACGCGTCGGGGGCGACCAGCCACGTTCGCGCCCGACCTTTGCCGTCAGATGCGCCCAGCCAGGGAAGAAGGCGTCCTTAGCCGCAGCGTCGGTCTCGCCAACAAAGCCCATCGCATGAACGCCCACCTTGAGCTTCTCGGGACCATGCCCCGCGCGCATGCCGGCCGCACGATAAAGATCGACGAGCGGGCGAAACCGCTCATAGGTTCCGCCAATGATCGCCACCATCAGCGGAAGGCCGAGCGCACCTGCGCGGGCGAAGGATTGTGGCGTCCCGCCAACGCCGATCCAGAGGGGCAGTTGTGGCTGGTGTGGGCGCGGGTAAACGCCTTGACCGTCAAGCGCCGGGCGGAAGCGGCCACTCCACGATACATTGGTTGTCTCGCGAAGCTTCAGAAACAGCTCCAGCTTCTCCGCGAAAAGCTCGTCATAGGCCCCGGTATCCAGTCCGAATAACGAGAAGGCTTCGCCGAATGAACCGCGTCCGACGATGATTTCGGCACGGCCGCCGGAAATCAGATCAAGGGTTGAGAACTCCTGAAAGACCCGCACGGGGTCGGCGGCGCTCAAAACCGTCACTGCACTCGTTAGCCGGATTTTACCGGTGCGCGCCGCTGCCGCTGCCAGGATGATTGGGGGTGCCGAATCCAGAAACTCGGCGCGATGGTGCTCGCCAATTCCGAACACGTCGAGTCCCACCCGGTCTGCAAGTTCGACTTCCTCGATAAGATCGGCCATACGCTCAGTTGCCGATGGGAGCTTGTCCGTCATCGGATCGGGCAGAATGGCGGCAAAACTATCGATACCAATTTCCATTTTGATTCCTTGCAATTCTTACGTTCTGTAAGCAGCTTCCGTGCCACAGGAGCGAGGGCCCGACAGAGCTGCTCATGAGCAGCCTCGTATATTCCGCCGATGCCTCAGAGGATTCGAACTTTCCCGAACGGATGGATTAGCGTTCCCGAGATCAGCTTCTACGGAATCGAATGAACCCCGCTCAGAAAAGCCATTACAACTTCCTTTCCTGCTGTTGTAAGCAGCATTGGATTTGATGACAGGCACCTTTCGGTGGTGACGTTGCCTGGGCACAATTTGCCGTTCCCAGTCATGCCGCGATAGTGCCATAGTGCAGCTAGCTGTGTCGCGAAACGGGGAACACTGTTATGAACATTGAAGATTTGCAGACCTTCGTCGCGGTGGCCGATACCGGAGGCGTCTCCGCCGCCGCGCGCCGGCTCGGAGTCTCCAAGTCAATTGTCAGTAGGCGGCTCTTTCGGATCGAAGCGGAACTCGGTGTCCAGTTACTTGCCCGAACGACCCGCGGTGCCGCGCTCACCGAAGCGGGAACCACCTTCAGGGATCATGCAGCCCGGGCGAGTGCCGAAATCGACACCGCCAGGGAAACGATACTTCCGAATGGTGATCTTCGTGGCCGCCTGAGGGTGGCAATGCCGCTCACCTTCGGCCCGACCCATTTTGCCCCGGTGCTTGCGGAAATGGCGCGCTTGCACCCGCGGCTTCATATTCATACCTCCTACAGTGATCGCCACGTCGATCTCATCACAGAGGGGTTCGATTGCGCGATCCGGGCTGGTTACCTTCAGGACTCCAACCTGATCGCGAAGCGCGTCGGACCGATCCATGGAAAGCTTGTCGCAAGTCCGGATTATATCGAAGCGCATGGTTCACCTGAGACGCCAGACGACCTCGTCACCCATCAGGCGCTCATGCAGGGAACGGAAGCCTGGCAATTCATGGATGGCGGTAAGGTTGTTACAGTGCAGCCGCAGGGCAGGTTCAAGGCCGACAGTGCCACGGCGCTTGCCGCAGCGGCGGCGGCAGGACTCGGCATCGCCTGGCTTCCGGGCTGCATCACACATGAATATCTGGTCTCCGGCGCGCTGGCCCCGATCATGACAAGCTATCCGGTACCTCCGGCGGCCGCCTATGTCGTACGCCCGCCAGGTCAGCATCCCACGCGGAAAGTGCGGGTGCTCACCGAGATGCTGATCGAGTATTTCAGACGGAACCCGGATATTTGGGGGCACGATCGCTAGGACACGAACGTTTCGATGCCTTGCCAGGTAATTGCGTTCGAGGGCAAGGCTGCTTCGGCGGCACGGCCCGCATGTTCCACTTGCTGCGACACAGCTTGCTAAATCACGGGGCTAGTTCAGCAAACGTTCGCGCGCCAGATTGAGTGTTCTGGACTCTCAGGAGAGGATGGCGCGCATGAGTTGGAACACGGCAATCGAACCCGGCTGCCCCGATGAGATGAGCATTGACGCGATCGAGCCCCTCATCATTCCCCGATCCCGTGACATGGGCGACTTCGAGGTGCGTTGCGCCTTGTCGGCACCCAAGCGGCAGATGGTGGGTCCATCCATCTTTTTCGATCAGGTCGGACCGGCCGAGTTCCTGGCCGGCCAGGGCATTGACGTTCAGCCGCATCCGCATACCGGCCGACGGGTGTAATCGGCAGGGTGCGGCGATGCCTTGGCGCGGAGATCGTCGCTCTTCTCTGCAGTGCTCCTCTTTTGCTCTAATCGGTTTCGCGCTACGGGGAACAACTGAAATGAACCTGGAAGATCTGCAGACATTCGTGGAAGTTGCCGATTCAGGGGGCATTTCAGCAGCCGCGCGGCGACTTGGACTCTCGAAGTCGATCGTCAGCCGGCGACTCTTTCGGGTCGAAGCGGAACTTGGTATCCAGCTGCTTGCACGATCTACACGTGGAGCCGCTCTTACAGAAGCTGGTGAAGCATTTCGAGTTCATGCAGCGGCGGCCTGTGCCGAGATCGACGCGGCCAAGGAAACGATTCTACCCGCCGGTGAACTTTGTGGGCGCTTGCGAGTAGCAGTCCCGCTAACCTCCGGCCCGATACACTTCGCCCCCGCGCTTACGGAGATGGCGCAACACCACCCGCAGCTTCAGATAGATGCGGTCTATAGTGATCGCTTCGTCGATCTGATTGCGGAAGGCTTCGATTGCGCGATCCGCGTCGGTATGCTTCGTGCCTCGAACCTGATGGCAAAACGCGTCGGCCAGATCTACGGCAAGCTTGTGGCCAGCCCTGACTACATCGCTGTACATGGTTCACCGGAGACGCCAGACGAGCTTGTCAACCACCAGGCCTTGGTCGGTGCCGAAACATGGCGGTTCGTGGATGGAGAGAAGGTTATCACCGTGCAGCCGCACGGCCGCTTCAAAGCCGATAACGGAATGGCGTTAGCCCACGCAGCTGCGGCTGGACTTGGTATTGCCTGGCTCCCGGATTGTACTATCCATGAATATCTTGCTTCCGGGGCGCTTGTTCCAGTCATGACCCTCTACCCGTTACCTGTGGGTGGGGTCTACGTCGTGCGGCCACCGAGCCCGCACCCTGCGCGTAAAGTGCGCATTCTCTCCGAGTTCTTGACCGGATCCCTGAAACGGAATGCGCATAGGTGGGATCCACAGAGCTGATCTCCGGTCGAATCCATGTTTCCCGAGTAAGGTTCTGGGGATGGCCGCCTGATATCGACCTCGACACACGAATGGCGAAAATGCGATAGCCGCACCGCAGCAACAGGAACGCTGATCAATGGCAGATCTCACACTCGTCCCCAAAGTTCGGTGTGGGCCGCCCAGATCACCCCTGCCTTTGCCGACCTACTCACTCCCTTTTCCTGCATCGATCATCGCCAACCTCACCCGGAGCCGCCTGATCATCGGATCATCCTGACCGTCTCGCTCAGTCATCATCCGGCGCAACTCATCGATGGCCCAGGCTGTCTTGCCCAGCCGGGCGCATGCCTCCATGAGGTGCTCCACCGCCTCGTCGAGATCGGCCGGGCTGGTGTCGTACCCGCAGCCAGCAAGCAAATGCATGATGGCCTGCAGGGCTACCTGGACCGCGAAGGCAGGATCTCGAGCCTCAAAATCTCTCGCGGCGCGGATCAGGGTTGCCGGGGCGGCCTCCGAATCTCGTGCGCAGTCAAGCGCGATGTCGAGATATCCTGCGGTCTTGGCGGCCGCGAACCATTTGCCCTTGCGTCCATGCAGGGCGATCAGGTCTTCCAGAATCGCGCGGCCATCACACTCGGGATAACGTTTCACTAAATCGCGCCACATGGCCAACCATGTGGCGCCGGCCGCGTTGGGCAGGCCGAAACGCCGATAGGCCTCGTCCTTCCTGGCCTGTCGTCGCAGGATCGCTTCGCAGAACAGGGCGATGTCGTGGCGGCCCCAGCCTTGCGGGTCGTTGTCCAGCAATTGCGCGGCCCGGGCAAGGGCCACGTCTTCCTGTCCCTGGCGCAGCAACGCCTCGGCGGCGAATTTTTCATCGAACCAGAGCCGGGTTTTCTTTACCGCCAGCAATGCCAGCAACTCGTGATATCGTCCGGCCTCGAGCAGACAGGACAATGTCAGCGTGGCTGTCGGGACATGGGAAAATCGCGCGTGGTCCGACCAGGCCGCCTCGATCAGGGCGAGATCGCGATCCGCATGCTCGTTCATCAGTGCTGGAAAGACAGCAATCTCACCGAACCGATCCGAGAGCGGAGCAAGGTAATCCACCCCGTCGTTCTGGATTGCGATGCGCAACCGCTCCAGCCATTTCACCCGCGTCGCTTCATCGGCAGGGGCGTCGATCAGAACCGGTAGCAGTCCTTCGAGGGTTCTGTTCACTGCCGTGCCCAGGGCTCCGGAGGAGGTGTCGATATGCGCGAAGGCGGGCCAGATCCGTTCGGCCAGTGCGACCACGCCCTCTGCCGCGGCCTCCGGATCGGCGCGGTTCACCGCCCGGATCTCGGTACCGGCCGATTTCAGGTGCTGGATGGCTTTCGCCGAGCCGCGCCAACCGAAGGTACCTGCGCGCATGCCGGGCTTGAACGCCCATTTCCGTGACGTCTTGCGCGCCATGACCTCTCCTCTGTTGCCCCACGTCAGGAGCGTGGCACAGGGGATTGTGGGAATAAAGGCCTGGGGATCGCTCGCTGCCTAGGCCGTTCGGGCCGGTCCCGCTTGACCCGGCCTGCCATGTCGCGTTGATGGGGCCGGTAAAACGGAGATGCATTCATGGCCGGGGACAAGGAGATACGCGAGAAGCTGGCGAAGCTTGAGGCGCTGTTCGCGCGGGGGGCGACCGCGGGTGAACGGGCGGCGGCCGGGGCGGCACGCGATCGTCTCCAGGCAAAGCTCGCCTTCGAGTTGGAGGCCGATGACGAGCCTGAGACCGAGATGCAATATTCCCTGCCGGATGTCTGGTCGGTTCGGATCTTCGTCGCGCTTTGCCGCAAGCACGGCATCCACCCCTACCGTTATCCCCGGCAACGCCGCACCACGGTCATGGTTCGCGTCCGGCAATCACGCTTCGAGCGAACGGTCGCCGGGGAGTTCCGCATGTTGCACCGGGAGCTGACCGCCTATTTCAATGAAACAGTGGAGCATCTGATCGCCGATGCGATGAGATCGGATGGCGATGACGAGACGCTGGAGCATAATCAACTGCCGGGATGATCCGGTCTTCTCCGGGACCATGATCATGAGATGGAGCCCGGAGGCGGTTTTGAACGGTATAAAGGTAACCGTCATTGCGGAACATGAGGCTGCCATGCAATCGACGCTGGCCAATCTTGCTGCCCTCGTCGCGTAGAGTGCATCCATTCCCGCCGCAGGAGTGCCGTATAGACGCCGGAGCGCGGAAATCCTGTTGACGAACCGGCGGGCCGTCAGGTTCCCTCGGTCATGATATCCGGGATCAGGAGGCAGGATGGCAAAGCACAGGATTTTCACGACGAGCTTCGCCAGCGTTTATCCGCATTACGTGGCGAAGGCGGAGAAAAAGGGTCGGACCAGGAACGAGGTTGATGAAATCATTCTCTGGCTGACGGGCTACAGTCAGGAGGTACTGGCGGCCCGGCTGGAAGACCAGATGGATTTCGAGACCTTTTTCGCCGACGCGCCTCATCTGAACCCGGCACGAGGCTTGATCAGGGGCGTGGTTTGCGGCGTTCGAGTGGAGGATATCAAAGAGCCGACCATGCGGGAAATCCGCTATCTGGACAAGTTGATCGACGAATTGGCTAGAGGAAAGGCGATGGAGACGATTCTGCGGAAGGCATGAGCCATCCGGGCTATCGCCGTGAGTATACGTCCCAGTGGTTTGTTGCCACTGGTCGACGCAGAACAGCAATTTGAACAGACAACATATTCACTCCCTCATTTTTCGCAAAGACTGAGTGGTTTGTGACCTCATGCACCATCACTGGATCTGGTGATTGACAGATGGAAACCAGGCGGCAGCGGGCTTGTTTTGCCTCGCTGCAGTCAGACCACCCCTTCGCTGTGATTGACGCGACGAGACATGGCAGAGGTTGTTGGTGCGGTCCGCTTGAGAGTGCTTGCTGCCCCGGCGCGCGATGGATGCGTTGCCAAAGCTGTGCAGCGGAAACCGGCTTGTCCCCGTAGGTCAGTCAGCCTGCCGTTCCCGCCACGACAAGTTTGGCGTGACAGGGAGGCGCAAAGCGCCCTCGATTCTGCGGAAATCCCGGCCTTGGCCGGGATCACGGTAAAACCATAGCCGTGCCGGAGGATCGACGCGGAGCCCGCGCAGGCGCGCGCTCCGCGCTCACCTCCCGCCCGACAGCTTTCTGTTTGATAGTGTCCGCCTGACAGACCGTCCCGGTCGGGTCAACCTTGCCCATCCCCGAAAACCGGCACCGATTTCCCCTGCCCGGCGGGCATTCCTCGCGCGGCAAATCGGCGGCGGTTTTCGCGGCAGACATTCCCGGCGTGAATGTGGGCGTTGACCAGCCCGGTCCGGCCCGCAGGCCGGGCTGGCGCCCTCACCTGCTCCGTCCAGCCGAAATGCATGGGGCGCATTTCATCTGACAGATCACGCGAGGCCCCGCCACTGCGGACAGGGGCAGAAGGTCCCGGTCGTGTGTCGCAAGGGAAGGGAAAGGACATCCGATGACCCGGAATTTCGATATCAGGCAGCATGTCACCGACACCATCATCGCCCAGATCGAGGCTGGCACGCCGCCATGGCGCAAGCCCTGGACCGGGGATCTGAGCGGCGCCAGCTTTCCACTGCGCCATAATGGCGAGACCTATAACGGCATCAATATCCTGATGCTCTGGGCCACCGCCCATCAGCGGGGATACAACTCGGCCCGCTGGATGACCTTCAAGCAGGCGGTCGAGCTGGGCGGATCGGTCCGCAAGGGTGAGAAGGCCGCGAAATCGGTCTTCTATGGTGCGATCGAGCGGGAGGACGAGGAGGCAGAGGGCGAAGAACACAAACGTCGGATCCGCTTCGCCAAGGTCAACAATGTCTTCAATGCCGATCAGATCGATGGTCTGCCGGAGGAGTATTACATCCGTCCCGAGCCGCCCCGTGATCTCGGCACCCAGGCCGATCCGGAGCTGGAGGCGTTTTTTGCCCGGACCGGGGCCGAGATCATCACCTCGGAAGAGCCACGCGCCTATTACCATCCGGTGAAGGATCACATCCACATGCCGCCGATCGCGAGTTTCTACAATGCGGCCGGATATTACGGCACGCTGGCGCATGAGTTGACCCATTGGGCTTGCGGGCCGGCCCGGCTGGCCACGCAGAGGACCCATGCCAGCCGCAAGGAATATGCCTTCGACGAGTTGGTCGCCGAGATCGGCGCCTGTTTCCTTGCCGTGCAGTTGGGGGTGGAGCCGCAATTCGATCAGAGTGCCGCCTATGTTGAAGGTTGGTTGGAAGCCATGAAAGCCGACAGGGAGATGATCTTCAAGGCCGCGGCCGAAGCGCAGAAAGCCGTGGATTTCATCAACCAGACGGTCGGCGAACGCGACAGATCTGGACAGGATGCCGCGTGAGCGGCGCCAAACCAACAGACGCTGCCGTCAATGCGGCAGCGTCAATCCGGCTGATGGTCGTGGCAGCCGCGCCTTGCAATATCCGGCAGCCTGCGCCGCCTTCACGAATTTCCGGTCGAAACTCAGGGAACCCGCGCAATGCGCGGATTTCCCCAAATGCAGCGCATCGGCGAAATCCATGCCGCGCTCCGTCGGCTCCGGCACTACGGCGACGATCGCCGCTTCTTCGATGGTGACGCTCGGCAGGTCGCCGAAGGCGCGCAAGGCCTGGGCCACGTCCTTGCGCTTGTAACCATGGGTGCCATAAGGAGAGCGTAATATCCGCGAATAGCATGATCATGTTCATGGCAAATATGTGTTCCCGATATGTTCTTGTCGGTATATGCTGCTCGAAATCTTTCTACGGAGAAAACCATGTCAGTTCAGCAGGCCAGGTTCAGGCAGTTCAAAGCCCTTCATGAACAGGATCATGCCTTTGTCATGCCCAATCCCTGGGATGCCGGCTCGGCGCGTCTCCTCACCAGTCTGGGATTCGCGGCGCTGGCGACCACGAGTGCTGGATATGCCTTCTCGAAAGGCAAGCGGGATTCTTTTGCAGGTCTTTCCAGACGCGAGGTCCTCGACAATGCCGCGGAAATCGCCGGAGCGACGGAGCTCCCGGTCTCCGCTGATCTCGAAGACGGTTTCGGTGCCGATCCGGAAACCTGTGCCGAAACCATCCGCATGGCCTCCGCGATCGGGCTGGTTGGCGGATCGATCGAGGACGCCACAGGTGATGCTGATGCTCCGATATACGAGTTATCCCACGCGGTCGAACGTATCCGGGCCGCAGCGGAAGCCACGCGCGATTTACCCTTCCTGTTGACCGCGAGGGCAGAGAATTATCTCTGGGGAAGGCCGGATTTGAACGACACGATTGCCCGGCTTCAGGCTTTCTGCGAGGCGGGGGCCGATGTCGTGTACGCGCCCGGGCTTCCCTATATCGAGGCAATCAGGACCGTGTGCCGAGCAGTGGACAAGCCGGTCAATGTCGTCATGGGGCTCAGGGGCAAGAATTACTCGGTTGCCGAACTGTCCGGGGCCGGAGTGCGCCGGATCAGCGTCGGTGGCTCCTTCGCGCGAGCCGCATTTGGTGCGCTGAAGCGGGCTGCAGAGGAGGTGAAATCCTCCGGCACATTCGGCTATGCAGCGGATGCGATCTCCGGTGACGTCATGGCACAGCTCATGTCACAGGAGAAAAGCACTGACCGCCGGTAACCGGAGTATCCTCATCTCGAAACCGGCCTGTTTAGTGAATCTTCTGCTACCGGCTTGTCTTGGACACACATGGATTATATCCCCATCGGCATTTCGATGCCGGATATCCGGTCGATGTCGTAAAGAGCTCGAGCTGCTGTGGGCAGCTTGTTCCGCAGGTGCAGAAGGCCGGTCGCAGCCCGACATTCGTACATCGCGCAGCATTCACGATGCTGCGGCTGCGCACAGCGAATCCCACCTTTCCCATAAAGCGGGCATTCATGGGGCTGTGTTAGCCACGATTGATGCTGCGATCTGCACCGAGGTCGGCGAAGCGCAGGAACCGGTCTTTGCAAAGTCCGCACGTTGAGTGTTGAGTACGAAAGATGCCTGTCGCTTTGTGCGTTTGTCAGGACAACCTTCCAACAAAAGAAAAGCATTTGAATCATCTTGGAAGGGAGATAAAAACAAGCGCGAATAAGTAAGGCAGGGTTAATTCGTGCCTGAGATGCAGAATCATAACCCAAAGAAGCTCTTCGCCATCAGAATGATCCCGGAGACCAAAAAGAATGGGATTAGAAGAAGCACCCAAAGGATTAATGAAGCTAATACAGACTCAAAGATATTTCCAATAATGAAGCTCCTGAAGCTGATATTTTCAGAGATTATGAGGCCGCTCATGTGGCTTATCGCTCTCGGCCTTGCTGTTCCATCTATAAAGAAAAGACTCTTACTTCTTGAAGAACCTAAATCACCAAAACACAATAACCAGTTTTCACCAATACTCCAATTTATCAGCAATATCGCTACTGCAATGCACAACTGAAATAATGCCAATAAACTCCATTCAATATTGACTATTGAGAGAAGGGTAAAGAGCACCAACGCCAAATGAATCCATGTTGGTGGGTCAGCTATATCTGTTTTCAGTTCAAGACTGTATTTCGATTCGGTGATGGCTCCTCGATACCGGTCCGCGCCCTTCGTCATCAACCCTCCGGTTCTGACAATGTCGTCGAAAAGGGCGATTCTCTTGTTTGTACTAAGGTTTTTCCACGCGTCAGCGCAAGATCGAATGATATGTCGCGAGATGAAGAAATGAGTTGCGGTGATCGCCACCATACCGATAACTGATCCTGCAACGGGAAAATGAATTCCGATAAGCGCAATTTCATCTCGACCAGAGATACTGGTTAATGCAGATGATGCGGTGAATATTAACGCGACCCATGCTAAGCGATCGACCCAAGCGATGCTCTTCTTTACGCCTGCAATCACGGGATATTCTTCTGTCTGATAACGCATGCTGACTAACCTTTTAGACCAGAAAAAAGTTTCTATGACACTCATTCTACTGGAGTTGATGCGCTTGACCAGACATGATATCCGTTCAGAAGTGGCTTCTGCAGTTCGTCGCGCGTACCACAGATTGTCATTTGCAACGCCTAATGAGAAAGTGATAATAGATGCTTTTTTGCTTCAGAGAAGCGGTTGCAACTCAAAAATTCAAATCAAAAAGCTCACTCAAAATTCTTTCAACTACCTCACGATAGTCAGCAAGTTCTACGTCTGTAATTTGAAGTGTTGCACGTTCGTGAACAAGTTTATTTCGGCGATCATAGTAATGTCGGACCTTGTCCCAAACCGGTTCTTCAGTCGAAAGATGAGGCTTCACAGTATTTATTACTTCATGCCTCCGTTTGAAAAGATCTGCGATTTTCGAGTCATTGAACTTGTCGGGCCTAAAAAGGTCGGCACGGTGCACGATAAACTCTTTGAGTGCAATCTCTAAATTGCTGTCGAGTATGATCAAGGAAATCCGATTCTTCGTCTGTAACCTCTTTCGTGACACAGAGTCGGCGACACCCATCGCTTCGACCAATCCCAACGTCCATGGCTGTGCCATAGTCACGTCGTAATTATTTTCAAGAATCAGATCCGGATATGCTTTTTTTCTTCCTCTGGGAAGAGGCAAATCCACAACTCGCTTTCCAGTTCCATCACCATCTAAATTTATTGATTCAACGTCCCCTGATTGATAGGCAAAAACTTGTTCTTCACGCACATTTTTCAAACGCCTAGAAATTTTTACAAAATGACTGGTCAGCGCAACCACCCTTTGCCGAACTTCTAGAAATGTCGGGTGACTCCAGTTGATTCCACTCTTGTTAGATATCCACGGCATCAACTCAGGTGGACCGGTCAACTCGACAATAACTCGTGCCAGCGATGCATCTGGATGCGGCACACCAGCTTCCCCTTTGTAGAAGCCGACTTCGAGTGCTTTTTCGTGAGCAACAATCAAACGGTTGTTACAATATATGTATACGCCGTAGTTTTCCTCTACCGGATCTCGGTCACGGATGAGCCCCCCGGTGATGGTTACTTCAACCACCTCATTATCGCTGGGGCGAATGCTGAACTGAGAAGTTTTCGGCTTATGGTCAGGTGGGAATGCCCATAGCCCGAATTCTGTTTTCCCCACAGGGTCTCCGTTGACCGAGATCTGACAGTCATGCCCTACAAACATAGCATATATCTCGGCAAGCCGTCTCTTTAGAACATCCACCTCTTGATATGAAAAACCTTGTCTCAGGCTAGAGATAGCTACGTTTGTCGTTCCCTCGCCTATCTCAGATACTGGTTCGACCTCAATCTCCCATGTGTCCTTCGCCAGCCAATCATCCGAGAATGTGAAACGAAATGTTTGTTGGTCGCGATAGCGAGTAGAAACTTCGACCCGTTGTCCCAACGCGATTCCAGCTCTTTTGCCTCCAACGCCGAAATTTCCGATGAAATGGTGACCGACTTCGTCCCTTGAGGCGCCTGGCGCTATCAAGAATTGGATTTGGTTTATGGGAACACCGCCAGCGTTATCTCTTACCGTGATAAGTTGACGATCAACATTAAGGAATAATCTAACGTGAAGGCCGTCTTTACGACCCATCGCTGTCCAGTGATCAATGGCATTGTCAATCAACTCGCAGACCGAAGTTTGCAGACTGTAGTCAGCAATTATAGATCTGAAAATCCGCTTCTGCGGAGTTCCATCTACGAAATATGAAGCTTTTGACAACGAACTCCTCCATCACTGACGCAGTGTCTCATTACAATACGCATAGAGTCTATCAAAATATCATGTTGTTCAATTTCTGATGTTCAATTGAAGGTCTGATTGGCACCTTCCTCGGTGGGCGCCCGATCCAAGGAGCGTCTGATCAACGCGTTCTTCTACGCCAGGATTTCGGTGTGACCAGCTTGGCAGTGGCGCAACGCGGTTCCAGGGACGGGTTTCGCGGTTTGACGCCCGCCGTCGTGGCGGTTTCCCGATTTCTGGACAGACCTGCCCTCATGCCATCAGCTTACGTCGGATCAGGAACAGGTTGCCGAGTGCGAAGAGCGTGAAGAGCTGGGCCCGGTTCTTGGCCAGACCGCGGTAGCGGGTCTTCACATAGCCGAACTGACGCTTGATGACCCGGAATGGATGCTCGACCCGCGCCCGAACCTTCGCGATGATCCGATTGATCCGTTCATCGGTCGGGTGCAGTTTTCCGCCCCTGGCGGCCTTGCGCATCACGCCCCAGACCTTCCCCTGTTCCTCGAACCTCGCGGCGCGCTCGGCGCTGACATAGGCCTTGTCGGCCCAGACAGAGCTCTCTTCGCCATGTAACAACTCGTCCCAGACCTGGCTGTCATGCAGCTTGGCGGTCGAGGTTTCCAGGCTATGTGTCACACCGCTGTCGGCATCCACGCCGACATGCGCCTTCATGCCGAAATACCAGTCATTGCCCTTCTTCGTGGACGACATTTCGGGATCGCGGGCACCCGCCTTGTTCTTCGTCGAGGACGGTGCATCGATGATCGTGGCATCGACCAATGTGCCTGAGCGCAGCGTGATGCCCCTGTCGGCAAGATGCGCGTTCACATCGGCGAAGATCGCCTCGGTCAACCCGTGCCGCTCCAGCAGGTGGCGGAAATTGAGGATCGTGGTTTCATCAGGGATCCGATCGTCGCCCAGCTCGATCCCGGCAAAGCCGCGCATCGCCTCGCTGTCATAGAGCGTCTCTTCCGCCATCGGGTCGCTCAGCGCATACCAGTTCTGCAGGAAATAGACCCGCAGCATCGTCTCCAGCGGCATCGGTGGGCGACCACCTTTCGGCCCCGCCTTGGGGTAGTGCGGCTCGATCAGCGCCAGTAACCGATCCCACGGTACCACGGCATCCATCTCCGCCAGGAATTGTTCGCGACGCGTTCGCTTCTTCTTCATCGCGGCACGAAGGCTGGGAAAGGCTGGTTGCTTCGGCATGGCTGAGACCCCTCGTCGTCGTCACTGAACTCTACCAAATCAGGGCGGGAGAGGGAGGTTTTTCAGATGTTCCCCAAAGACTTGGAGCCGCTCACTGAGAACCAATGTCTTTACTGAGCTGCTCTGCTAACTTCGCGGTGCCGGCACCATCGGTCGTTCAGAGCTGTCTTTTCCACGCCGTCGCGTCAAGCGGGAACGTCCAGTTTGGGCTGTTCTGCCGTTATCGAGCAACCCGATGTGATACTCTTGGGCAGCGACCCACGCGCTGCACCACCGCAAGGCGGCTCCGAACCCTGCTTGCCACACCGCGCAGGTGCGGCGTTTTGCGGGTGCAGCACAGGGATGGTGGAAAGGCCGGCCCAGAGCGGATGAGGTGGATGGCTCCTGCTCCACCGGCATCAATCGTGCCAAAGTGCAGTTGTCATTGACTGCGAGGAAAGGAGCCACCCGATGACAGTACGCCTCGTTTAATCCGGGTTGTAGGGCGCGCTGCAAATTCACCCCTGAGCGGTAGGTCGGATCACGATACTGCCGACGTCCACGTCTGAAGGTTGTTCCAGCGCAAAAAGTATTCCACGCGCTATAGCCTCGGGTGCGATCGCGATCTCGTCTACTTGCGCCGCGATCATCTTCTTTGTCGGGTCGTCGGCGATACCCTCGACGAAATCGGTTGAGATCATGCCCGGAGAGACTTCAGTCACCCGGAGGTTCGGCCCTGCCTCCTTTCTCAGCACTTCAGTCGCAGTGCGCACGGCGTTCTTCGTAGCGGCGTAGACGCCCATGGTCGGCGTGATCGCGATGCCGGCCGTCGAAATGACATTCACTACGTGACCGGAGTTCTGGCGCTGGAAGACCGGCAATGCGGCCGCTATCCCGTAGAGCGCCCCGCGCAGGTTCACGTCGATCATCGCCTCCCATTCCTCGACCCTGAGGGCATCGAAGCGCGAGATCGGGCCGATCCCGGCATTGCTGACGATGACGTCGAGCCGTCCGAACCGTTCGGTCGCCGTTGCGACGAGCGCCTCGACGTCGCCGCGTTGGCGCACGTCGGTGGTCCGGACGGCAGCCATGCCACCGGCTGCGGTGATCTCCTCTTCAAGCGTACGAAGCAGGCTTTCCCGTCGGGCACCCAACACGACGCAAGCGCCGCGCTCGGCAAGCAGTTTCGCCGTTGCTCGGCCAATTCCACTGCTCGCACCCGTGATGGCCACGACTTTGCCTTCGATACTCATGGGGTCTCCTTTTCAAAGGATTGGTTTCTGTCGGGAGAGACATATGAGAGAAGGGCAAGATGAACGATGCCGCTAAGTCTAAGAAATTGTCGCAAGCATCCAGTCTTGCACTGGACCCGCTCTCGGACGTACTCGATGTCCTCGGCGCGGCCGTGACGCGGCGCACCCGGATCGAAGCGGCAGGAGACTGGGCACTGTCGTTTCCCGGCGTCGACCGACTCAAGTTCGTCGCACTATTGAGGGGGCAGTCGTGGATGCTAATTCCGGACCAGCCTCCGCAGCTCATGCAGGCAGGGGACGTCTGCCTCATCGGACGCACCGACTACGCCATCGCCAGCGATCCGACGCTGACGCCGACGGATGGTCGCAGTCTCTATGACGAGCCGGAGAAGGATGTTGCGCGCATCCATGGGGACGACACGATCGCGATCGGCGGGACGGTGACTTTTGCCGGGGCGAATGCTGACTTTCTTCTCGACATGCTGCCGGGTTTCATTTTCGTTCCGCAAAGCTTGTCGGCCTCGGGTGTGATCACCACACTCCTCTCCATCATGTCAGGCGAGATCGAGCGGAGCATGCCGGGATGCGGGATCGTGAGCTCCCGGCTTGCCGATATCCTAGTGGTGGAAGCGATCCGCACACATGCCGCGCATGTTCGGCCCGGGGACATGGGCTGGCTGGGCGCGCTGCTCGATACCCGCCTCAGCCGCGCCTTGATCGCCCTGCATGGGGATGTCGCGCACCCGTGGACCGTGGCGGAACTGGCCGGAATCGCCGGCATGTCGCGCGCGGCCTTTTCCGCAGAGTTCGCTCGCCGGGTCGGCCAGCCGCCCCTGTCCTACCTGCGCGCCTGGCGCATGACAAAGGCGCGGATCGCTCTCAAGCAGGACACCGCGACAGTGGCCGACATCGCGAACGCGGTTGGCTACGAGTCGCAGAGCGCCTTCAGTCAGGCTTTCCGTCGCGCCTTCGGCCTCTCTCCGAAAGAGGTTGCCGATTGACGTGGGCGCGTTGACCATCCGGACGATCTGCCAAAGGGCAAGCTTCTGACTTCAGGGTAAAGTCGGCTTGGGGCTCGAAGCGGTAGGGCCAAGCGCCTGGTCTCCCCTAGCGAGATGTCGCTCCGGGCCAAAGCGGAATTTCATTTGGGAATTTTCCGCTGCAACGCAGCGCTCCGAAGGAGACATCCGTCCCTAATGCTGAGATGAGCATTGCAGTATTCCTCGCCAATACTTTGCTTCGTAAGCACACGCGAGTATCATTCTGCGCATGGCGGGGGTCTGGCAGCATGAACCAGTACGAACACAAAATCATTAGCTTGGTATTGAACGAAATGGCGTTCGAAGGGGCAATCAAGCACTTCCACGAAGCGCCGCCCGACCTTCCAGTCGAGTTGTTCGAAGATTTGAAGGCAATCGGGATACCTGGCCGCTACGATGGTAACATCGAGGATTATCGCTATGTGGACATCGAGTTCGACAACGATAAGTCCGTGTTCGAGAATTGCTACGGGCAACTAAGAACTATCAGGAACAACATTGTCCACGCCAACAAGGCCTACCGCCCAGATACACCAGAGCGCCTAAATGACCTACTGGACTGGGCCCAAGGATTTATCCACAGTGTCTATCAGTCCAATTCTGCTCTAGCGAAAAGGGCCGCGGAAATCAAAGCTGCGCTGAGGATCGAGAACTTCTGATGGCCACAATCGTCCGCGAAAACGAGATTCTATAGCACACGTATGAGCAGCCGAGACCGACCCATGTCTGCCAGTTACGTGACTACCATTGTGCTGTGGCGGCACGTCAGGTCGTACATTCGCACCAGATGCTAAGCTCGCGCCCATTGAATACGCGAGAGCGGAAGCTCACTCGATTTTTGGACGACGACTGAGGAGATGCATGTTTGCAATCGCTTGTGACATGCTATGCGATATGTAATAATTCTCCAAATTTTCTTCGCGCCAGACCACAGCCACATTTGGTAAAGAGAACTGACAAGGCTTTCGGCTCATAAAGTGCTCCCTTCCAGATAAGATAATCGTGCGGCATGAGAGGTTATAAGTTTGAAGAAAGTCGATTTACACATACACACCAAGAGCAGCAATCAGGATCGAGATTTTCTGTTCAGTGAAGACAATCTCAAGCGATATGTGTGCAATGCTGAATTGGACTGCATTGCGATAACAAACCACAACCTTTTTGATAGGGAGCAATTTGAGGGCATCAGGTCAAGTTTGGATATCCTTGTTCTTCCAGGGATAGAAGTTGATGTTGAAAAATGTCACGTGTTGGTCTTGGCCGACGGACGAGATTTGGACGAATTTTCTGATCGATGCGACGAGGTTGCGCGAAAATGGCAAGCGAATGGAATATCGCTGCGGCATGAGGAATTTGAAGATATTTTTGGGAACCTTCGTCAATACATCCTCATTCCTCACTACCTGAAGGACCCAAAGATTAGCCCCGAAAGCTTGAGGAAGTTGGAAGGTCATATTCACTGCGGTGAAGTCAGTAGCCCTAAAAAATTCTTGACTTGCCTGAATGACCCTGAGATGCTCGTCCCTGTGTTCTTCAGTGACTGTCGAATTAGTGACACCCTTTCCGACCTCCCCACCAAACAAACATACGTTGATTGTGAAGAACTAACGTTCGGCACGCTGCGACAAGTTTTAAAGAACAGGGACAAGGTATCTTTATCTAATACCGGCGGGAACAGTTACTTCCAGATCTTTCCCGATGGACAGAAGCTTTCGACTGGACTGAACGTAGTGTTGGGCGATCGGTCGTCTGGTAAGTCTTATACGCTTCAAAGGATATGTGATTGGTTTGGCGCCGAGAACACTAGGTATATACGCCAGTTCGATCTTGTTGCCCGTAATGAAGCGGAAGATGAACGGAAATTCAAAGATTTCCTTAGTGAGAAGACCAGCCTTTTTTCTAGAGAATATCTGGCCGATCTACAAGAAGCGGTCGCGCACATGCTTGAAATCAACCTCCAATTGGATCTAGACACCGTGGAGCAATATGTGTCCACGTTGCTGACTTATGCACGTGAAACCAGTAGGCATGACGCATTCTCGAAAGCTAAGATTTATAATGAGGAGCCATTTTCACAGAAAAACCTGAGAGGCTTGGAGAACCTCATATCATCGACAAAGCAACTTGTTAGCAACGTCGAGTATCGATCCATAATTGATAAACACATTGAACAGGCTGCACTCAAGGCACTATATGTTGAGCTGATGAAGGCTTATTGCAACCATAAAGAGCTTAACCAAAAAAAAGATTGGGTAAACACCGCCATTCATGACATCAAAGCGAAACTTCAGAGAAAATCGTCAGCGCCTAGTGTGACGGACGTAGACCTCCTGAGAGTCGCAATGAATAAAAGGGCTGTAGCTAGATTCGAAGATCTGGTGAAGGCGGCTCGCAAGCCCAAGACTCCGCTTCGGAAGAAAAAAGGCAGCTTTGAGATTGTTGCTCAGGTCGGACCATTTATGAGGAGTGGTGAACTTAAGGACCTGTCCAGATCGACTAAAGGCTTCAGCGCAGCCTTTGAAAAGTACGATAGGCCCTTTGAGTACCTCCAAGAGCTCCGAAAGATTGGATCTCCGGTTGCAGCTTCTGATTTCAGCAAATACTTGGTTAAGGTTGAGTATAAGATCCTCAACAGGGATGGGCTCGAAGCATCCGGGGGAGAAAGGTCGGAATTTTTCTTGCTAGACAAGATAGAAGGAGCGAGCTCCGCAGATGTCCTTCTCATCGATGAGCCAGAGTCGTCATTTGACAACCATTTCCTGAAGGCTGAAGTTAATGAAATTATAAAAGAGATGTCCAGGAAGATGCCGGTTGTCGTTGTTACCCACAATAATACGGTAGGCGTTTCGATCCGCCCAGATTACATCCTCTATACTCAGAGAAAGGCAGAGGGCTCAGAGATTAAATGGCAAATTTTCTCCGGGCCACCAACAAGCAAGAAACTCGTCTCTACGGACGGATTAGAGCTGCAAACAAGGAACATACTGCTTGGGAACTTAGAGGCAGGAGTGAGAACGTACGAAGAACGGGGTGCAACTTATGAAGATCTTAAAGATTGAAGGTGGATGTGGCTACTTTTGGGTTGCGGCTTCGGATGAGTGGCGCAAAATAGACGAAATTGACAAGCACGAACTGCTTTCACTGCTAAACTTGTTTCTTGATGGTGATGTCCAAATGGATTCCCCTGAAGAGAACAGCCTGCCTAACGAAGTACACAAGATCATTTACTCCCACATCTTCCAGAAACTTTCCTCGCTTTCTGAAAGCAAGTCTTCCTTTAAGGATGACAGCGAGCGCCTTTACTTCGATGAAATCAATAAGTACTCGTCAGCCTGACGCTCTGATCAAAAGCCACCCCGTCGCGACCGAGGATGGCACTTCGTCTCACTGGCGAACGTCCGCAATTCCATCATTGCATACCCGCCTCGCAATATTGGCGGATTGGTCTTGCGTCATAGAAGCATGAATAATGCCATCCTTTGTCCTGAACCAAACAGGCTGTTCGTTCTCGGGTCGAACGCCTCGTCTTGAGACAGAAGGCGAGGTTGATCAGAAAGGTGAGCGAGCGGGTGCCAGTGCTGTAGGTGCGGATTTCGGCCTTGCCGATATGCTGTCGCTGGCGGGTATGCGTAAGCGCGACGTTGCGGCCCTATGCTGCGAGGCTTGACGGCTGGTTGAAGCGCCATGGCATGAGGTCTTCGATACCGCTTTGCGGGTGACCGTCGAGGATGGCGCGCAGTGTGGCGGCGAGATAGT
>NZ_QZCG01000020.1 GCF_003591515.1 Paracoccus onubensis | reverse complement strand
GCCTGCAAATGCAAGCCAGACCCCAGCCGCTTTCCACTGCGCCGCCTCAAGCGCGAGTGCGAGATTGGCTTCTGCATCGCCGCCACTATTCAGGGGCTGCATCGAGCCGCAAAGCACGACGGGTATCCCAATCCCCGCCAGCGCCTGACAAAGGGCGGCCCCGGTGAATGCCATCGTGTCTGTTCCATGGGTGATCACGACGCCGCTGCCGCGAAACCCGGCGATGGTCTCGATCATCCGGTTCCAATGGTCCGGCCCGATTTCAGCGCTGTCCACAAGGGGGCGAAAGGTGTGGACGACCGCGTGGGTGGCGTCGGGCAGCAGCTTCTGAACCGCGGCTTCGACCACCCCATCCGCCGGAGCCAGACCGTCAGGGCCGGGGGCCATGCCGATCGTTCCTCCGGTATGCAGAACCAGTATCTCTGTCATCTCATCCTACCTGCATGTCCCCGACATAACCGCACCTGCCCGAATTTCATCACCGATTGTTCGACGCATATGGCGACCGTCGAACTCTGCGCGGCGGGCCTCGGATGATCTTGATTGCGCATGCCGGAAGAACCAGACATTTCTGAAGCGCAGTGATTATGCGCTTCAGAGGTCATCAGGCCGGCCCTTCGGTCAGGGCAGGTTCGTCACAGGACCGCAGTGACGATGATTTCGACCCGGTAATCCGGCGTCGCCAGCTTTGCTTCGCCCGCTGCCCGTGCGGGAGTATGGCCCTGCGGCACCCAGGCATCCCAGACTGCGTTCATCTCGTTGAAATCGGCCATGTCGGCCAGCCAGATCTGCGCATAGGTGATCCGCGTCTTGTCGGCGCCCGCCTTCTTCAGCAGCGTGTCGATCTGCGCCAGAATCCCCTGGGTCTGCTCGGTCACGGATTTGCCGGGCTGGGATACCTGACCGGCCAGCCATATCGTGCCATTGGCAACCACGGCCTGTGACATCCGTTGACCGCCTTCGATGCGCTTGATTTCACTCATTTTTATACTCCTTTGATAAGGCGCCAGAAAAATATGGCACTCATGCCGAAACCTACAACAGCGATCAGCAAGCGCAATAGCGGCAAGGGCATGCGTCTTGCGATGATCGGGCCGGTAAACCCGCCGATGACCGTGCCGGCCGCCATGATCGCGGCAGATATCCAGAGGATCTTGCCGGCGACAGCGAAAATCGCGAATGCGATGATCGACAGCGCGAAACTGAGCCAGCTTTTCAGCCCGTTCATCTGATGCAGATCGGTCATGCCCCACATCGTGAACAGTGCCAGCAGGACGATGCCCAGCCCACCGTTGAAGTAGCCGCCATAGATGGCCACGGGCAGCAGGGTTCCCAGACTGAAAGGCGCGACTGCCTGCCGCCAGCGCGAAGCGAACCGCCGCACGGGCCCCGACCAGTAGAACACCATCGTCGCAAGCAGCAGCAGAAACGGTACCAGCAGCGAAAATGCCTGATTCGAACTGATCAATAGAAGCCCCGAGCCAGCAGCGCCACCGGCCGCCGTCCAGATCGTGAGTTTGATGAACGGCAGATCGGTCGCTGCGGCGATGTCGCGCCGGAATCCGATTGCGGCGGTCAGATAACCGGGCAGGGCCGCCACGGTCGAGGTGGCATTGGCGATGACAGGCGGCACACCGGTAAAGACAAGGGCGGGGAACGAGACGAAGGTGCCTCCGCCGGCGACCGCATTCATGATCCCGGCGATGATTCCTGCGATGAACAGCAGGGCGAAATCCAGCATTCGACAATTCCCACGCAGAGCGACGGCGTGAGGAGTCCATATGGATTCTGTGCCGGGCCGTCATCGTTATCCGGCTGCTCTTGCGCGGAACCGCCTTGGGATGCAATGGTAAACCGGCCGGGGCGAAACAGGTAAAATGCATTGTCTCCCGCACCGCATTTCCCTTGCACAGCCCGGCCACGACGACTAGAAGGGCGGAAATTTTCAGGCCGCCGTCGCGTCGGTGGCCCTTCTTTCTATGAGGATGATAATGCAGGTCAAGGAAACCCTTAACGACGGTCTGAAGCGCGGCTATCAGTTCACGCTGCCCGCAGCAGAGCTGGCAGCCACGGTTGACGCGAAGCTGAAAGAGGCGCAGCCCGAGGTCGAGATGAAGGGCTTTCGCAAGGGCAAGGTTCCGCTGGCCATGCTGAAGAAGCAATTCGGTCCCCGCGTCATGGGCGATGCCATGCAGGAAGCGATCGACGGCGCGCTGCGTGAGCATCTGGAAAAATCGGGTGATCGTCCCGCCGCGCAGCCGAAAGTCGAAATGGACAATGGCGATGACTGGAAAGAGGGCGATGATATCGTCGTCAACGTCTCGTACGAGGCGCTTCCGGAAATTCCCCAGGTTGATCTGGGCAAGCTGTCGCTTGAGCGCCTGACCGTTCCCGCCGAGGAAGCTGCGATCAACGAAGCGCTGGAAAATCTTGCGAAATCCGCTCAGGATTTCAGTGACCGGCGCAAAGGCAGCAAAGCCAAGGACGGCGATCAGGTCGTGATCGACTTCAAGGGCTTCGTCGATGGCGAGGCTTTCGAAGGTGGCGAAGCCGAGGATTACCCTCTGGTTCTGGGCTCGAACAGCTTCATCCCCGGTTTCGAGGATCAGCTTGTCGGCGTGAAAGCCGATGATGAGATCAAGGTCGAGGTCAAATTCCCGGAAGAATACGGCGCCGAACATCTTGCCGGCAAAGACGCTGTCTTTGAATGCAAGGTAAAGGCCGTGAAAGCGCCGAAACCCGCCGAGGTGGATGACGAACTGGCAAAGAAATTCGGCTCTGACGATCTGGAAGCACTGAAAAAGCAGATCAGTGAGCGTCTGGAACAGGAATATGCCGGTGCTGCCCGGGCTGTTCTGAAGCGGTCCCTCCTGGATCAGCTGGACGAGCAGGTGAAGTTCGAATTGCCCGAATCGCTGGTCGAGGCCGAGACGGATCAGATTGCGCATCAGTTGTGGCATGAAGAGCATCCCGATGAACACGGTCATGACCACGGCAAGATTGAAGCCACCGACGAACACAAGAAACTGGCCGAGCGCCGGGTGCGTTTGGGGCTGCTGCTGGCCGAGATCGGACAGAAGGCCGAAGTGACCGTGACCGATCAGGAAATGACGCAGGCTGTCATGCAGGCCGCGCGCCAGTATCCGGGGCAGGAGCGTGCCTTCTTCGAGTTCATTCAGCAAAATCAGGCTGCGCAGCAACAATTGCGCGCCCCGATTTTCGAGGACAAGGTGGTTGATCACATCGCCGAGAACGCCAAGGTGACCGAGAAGAAGATCTCGAAAGAAGAGCTGGAAAAAGCTGTCGAGTCGCTGGATCAGCTATAACCGGTCGGGCGATAGCCTGTTGCGAAAGCCGTGATCCACGCGATCACGGCTTTTTTCATGAATTTTAATGGGTTGTCGCCAAGCTGCCTGCCCGTTGTTGCCGTGTAAGGACTGTATTCGGGACATTGGGGTTGCTTGAGCGGGCAAATTGCTTCGATCGGTAAACCCATGCTTCGCCGCTTGCCGTCAGGCCATGCGGTAATTATTCTTTAACGATGACCGCGACCGTTCACCTGATGAAACTTTGCGTTGGCTCGGAAGGGCCGGATGCCCTCACCCAGTGGCAGCAAATGCGCTATGGCGACGAGCCCGCCGTTCATGTCACCCGCATGTGGCCCACGAAAGAACGCGAGCTGCTTGATGGCGGATCGCTTTACTGGGTGTTCAAGGGCGTCATGCTGGCGCGGCAGCGGTTGCTGCGCTTCGAAGAGCGTTTCGGTGAAGACGGTATCCGCCGATGCGCATTGATTCTGGATCGCGATATTGTCCGGGTCAGTGCCGTGCCGCGGCGGCCGTTTCAGGGATGGCGCTATCTCAAGGCGGAAGATGCACCGCCCGATCTTCCTGAAGGGCGGCAGTCGGATGACGCTCTGCCTGCGGAAATGGCGGCGGCGCTGGTCCAGATGGGGCTGGTCTGATCCTGTAGCTTGACGTGGCTGCGCACTGCGGATAATCGGACATTATGCGGGTGTAGCTCAATGGTAGAGCAGAAGCTTCCCAAGCTTACGACGAGGGTTCGATTCCCTTCACCCGCTCCAATCATTTTTCTCAGAACATTCTGATCCGATACGGTTTTCAAGCTACGCTGCGTTGTGGCGGTAATGTGGTTAGCTCGGAACATTTGGCCAGTTTTGGACGCTTTGGGACTGATAACCTCAACGAGTCCTAAAGAATGTTCCTGATTCTGTCCCGTCATCCGAGTTGTCGTTAATCCGACCATGGCACACCATGACCGCCGCATAAAAACGGCACATGACAGGGCAATCACTCTGAACGACGAGCAATGGACGGGCACCTATCCAGTCGCAGAGCTGTCCAGACGGCTGGCGTTCCATCGCGGCCAGCGAGCAAAGTTCGTGAAGGCGAAAGTCACCTATGACCCCACGATCGCGGCGCTGGGAAAGCTGTCATCAGAGATCTGCCAGTGAAAAAGCCCCGCCGAAGCGGGGCTGCCAGGTTACGCGTGAATGCGCTTCAAAAGCTGCCATTTCGAGCAGCAAATATATTCGAGCCTGAAAATATACTCTCAGTACCGGTGGAGATCTCTGACTCTGGCTTTTGGGGTGTCTGTGCCGAGGCAAGCCTACCGTTGAGTTCATTGGCTTCGGCGTTAAGTTCTGCGATTTCTTTTCGCAGACGCGCTATATCTTCGCGCTTAACGGCCATTTTGATTTTCACTTGACGAAGACGATTTCTATCTCTTTGGATCGTCATGCTTTGAATTCCTTGCCTGATTAGCGATGGGATCGAGTGACTACAAAAGGCGATAACGGTCAAATGACGGTTACGCGCACCGGTGATAATCCGCTCAATCAGCGAGTGGCACGTCAATCTATGGGCTCGGATCACGCATTCAATCATGAGGGTACATGCCCGATACAGCATGCGACGGCGGCATCCGCCGTAATCAACGGTCATCAGCATCCTGTCCGTTGGGCAGTGATAGATCATGCGGTTCCGAACTTGTTGGCAGACGGAACGGCGGGCGTAATCTTTGGTCAAAGGGCAAATACGGTGACTGATAGATGCCAAGCGTAGTGCCGTCCGCTAACTTCAACTTCGGGAACACGGTGAGAAAATCAACAGTCGGGAAAGAGGACGGCCTCACATAACTGACGACCTCGCCGGCCGCGCGATCGAGGGATGGCGCTGCAAAATATCGATGGCGCCGCCGATGCCCGCGTCCATGACACAATACCGAAGTTCGGCATGTCCAGCATGAACCGAAGAGATACGCGAACTATACGCACTCAAACGGGTATTGGAGCGAATATTTGCCTGGATGTCCGAAGCTTCTGTTTCATACCACCAGTTCATCCTCGTCATCCATCTTGTCCGAGACTTCAGGGGCCACGATATCGCTGTAAGGGCCGATGATGCAGGATGCCTGCCCGTTGAACCAGATTTGATATTCCGGCGTCTCCATGCCCGGCTTGCTCGCTTCGGCGCCGTGATCGGCGTAATTCAATCCGATCGCCAGATATTTCTCGGGATCGGGAATCGGCGCGTGCGGCGTGACATCGCGTCGTGGAATGGGGGGTGCCATCGCTTTCCAAGATGCGGTCGAAGACCTCCCGTGCGGATTCTCCGGCTTCCAGGAATTCCTTGATCGTCTTCGGGAAATCCGGAGCGAGGCTCGGGATGTCGATCAGCCGCTCGCCGAAAATCTTGCCCATGCGGATCTCGCCTTTGGTTGAATAAGCTGCCAATGGCATGGGCAGTCCTTTTCCAGAGATGATGTTTATGCCGCCAGTGGCACATTGTGGCAGGTGTTCATATCTCCATGGTCGGCGGCACGTGTAACTTAATGGTGTTGTGCGCCGATGTAGCGATGCGAAACCGGCCATGTTGATCGTTTCGGGCATCGCTCTGATCGAGACAGCCTTGTTTTTATGCGGTATCAGCAAAATTTTTTGCGAATAATGACAGGAAAGGTCAATATATCGGCAGAACATACGGAATATTTTAAGGATAGGAGCTTGTTATGCCGCGTCATGCGCTTGATGCTATGGATCGTCGTATCCTCAATCAGCTGCAGAAAGACAGCAAGCTGACCAATGTTGAACTGTCCGCGCGGGTGGGGCTGTCGCCCTCGCCTTGCCTCAGTCGGGTGAAGCAGCTGGAAAAGGACGGTTTTATCCGCGGTTATGTTGCTCTGCTTGACCCCGGAGCCCTCGAGCTGTCGATTAGCGTGTTCATTCAGGTCACCCTGGAAAAGCAGGTCGAACGCGCGTTGCAGACCTTCGAGCAGAAAATGAATTCCTTTCCCGAAGTGATGGAATGTTATCTGATGACCGGCGACAGCGACTATCTGGTGCGCCTGATCGTTACCGACATTCAGGCGCTGGAGCGGTTTATCGTCAAGGAACTGACAACCATCCCGGGGGTGTCCAACATCCGCTCCAGTTTTGCCTTGAAGCAGGTGAAGTACAAGACGGCGCTTCCGGTTTAGCTCATTCGCTCGATCAGCTCCGTGAAGCGTGCGCCGAAGGCGGTGATGAACTCGCGCACGCTTTCGTCGGCGATGCTGCCGTCGGGCTGGATCATGTCGGGTGTCTTGAAGCTGATATAGGCTTCGCCCGGCATGACGATGCAACCCAGAATCGCCAGTATCTGCCGCAGATGCTGCTGCGCGACGGCGGTGCCGATGCCTCCGGGAGAAGCGCCGGTCATCGCCAGAACCTTGTTGTGCCAAACATTATCGGCGGACGGTTTTGATCCCCAGTCGATGGCGTTCTTTAGCAGGGCAGGGATAGAGCGGTTGTATTCCGGCGTGACGCAGCACACGCCGTCCGCAGCTCTTATGCTGTCTGTAAAACGTTGCACGCTTTCGGGCCGTTGGCCTTCAAGATCGCCGTTGTAATAGGGCATGTCATCCATGCGGATATAATCGAAGCGTAGCGATTGCGGCGCGTAAAGCTCAATCGCTTTGGCAAGCTTCAGGTTGATCGATTCCTTGCGAAGGCTGGCGACCAGCATGGCAATGGTTTTCTGGGCCACGGGCAGTCCTTTTTTGCGGGTGATGGATGAAACAGATATAAGCCAGAACAGATAAATTCCGTCAGATGATGAAAATACAATCAATATGACTGTAATTTTCAGTTTATTAAAGCATTATATGCTGGAAAAACTTCATTTACGGGCATTTTTTATCAAACTTTCCCGCATTCCTCTACGGCTTTGGCAGCATATTCGGTGAGCGTCGTCCTAGAGTCTGCGCCAAAGTATGTTGGGAAAATCATCATGACGCAATTGCAGCCTCGCGGGATGGAAATCGCCGATTCCGATCCGGTCGAAACGCAGGAATGGATCGAAGCTATTACCTCGGTGGCGGCCAATTCCGGCAGTGTGCGGGCGCAATTCCTGTTGCGGCAGCTCGAGGATGTGGCGCGCCGCAGCGGGGTCTTTCTGAACGGTCAGCCTTATTCCGCCTATCGCAATACGATTCCGGTTGCGCAGCAGGGCAGCTATCCCGGCGATCTGGAGATGGAGGAGCGTATTACCTCGATTATCCGCTGGAACGCGCTGGCCATGGTCGTGCGTGCGAATCGCGCCTATGGTGAACTGGGCGGTCATATCGCCAGCTTTGCCAGCGCGGCCGAGATTTTCGAGACCGGGTTCAATCACTTCTTCCGCGCCCGGACCGATGAATTCGGTGGAGATCTGGTCTATTTCCAGCCCCATTCCGCCCCTGGCGTCTATGCCCGCGCCTATCTGGAAGGTCGCCTCAGCGAGGCGCAACTGGCCAATTACCGGCAAGAGGTCAAAGGGAACGGGCTGTGTTCCTATCCGCATCCCTGGCTGATGCCGGATTTCTGGCAGTTCCCGACCGGCTCGATGGGAATCGGGCCCATCAGTGCGGTCTATCAGGCGCGCTACATGCGTTATCTGGAAGGGCGCGGGCTGGCCAGCACCGCGGGGCGTCACGTCTGGGGTGTGTTCGGCGATGGAGAAATGGACGAGCCGGAATCCATTGCCGGGCTGACATTGGCGGCGCGTGAAAATCTCGACAATCTGACCTTCATCATCAACTGCAACCTGCAACGACTGGATGGCCCTGTGCGCGGGAATGGCCAGATCATCCAGGAGCTGGAAAGCCTGTTTATCGGTGCGGGCTGGAATGTCATCAAGGTGCTGTGGGGTTCGGAATGGGACGGTCTGTTCGCCCGCGACAAGGATCTGGTGCTGCTGCGCCGCTTTGCCGAGACGGTGGATGGGCAGTATCAGGATCTGGGCAGCAAGGATGGCGATTATAACCGCGCGAAGTTCTTCGACACCGATCCCGCCGCCCGCGATCTGGTCGCCCATATGACCGACGCCGAGATTCATGCCCTGAAACGCGGCGGCCATGATTTTCGCAAGCTTCATGCCGCCTTCGCCGCTGCCAAGGCCCACAAGGGGCGTCCGACTGTGATCCTCGCCAAGACCAAGAAGGGCTATGGCATGGGCAATGCCGGCGAAAGCCGCATGACCGCGCATCAGTCCAAGAAGCTGGATATGGAGGCGCTGGTCGCCTTCCGGGATCGGTTCGGCCTGCCGTTATCCGAGGCCGATCTGGAAGGGCTGAAATTCTACCGCCCGGCCGAGGACAGCCCCGAGATGGCCTATCTTCGCGATCGTCGCGCGGCTCTGGGCGGCGCGATGCCCCTGCGCCTGGCGGGCAAGGCGGAAAAGGACTGCATCCCCGTCCCGGCGCTGGACAGCTATGGCAAATTCGCGCTGGCCGCCGAAGGCAAAGAGATGTCGACCACCATGGCCGCCGTGCGGATGATGGGCGGTCTCTTGAAGGACAAGGGCTTTGGTCCGCGCATCGTGCCGATCGTCGCGGACGAGGCGCGTACATTCGGGATGGACAACCTGTTCCGGCAGGTCGGCATCTATGCGCCCAAGGGGCAGCTTTACGAACCCGAAGATGCCGGTTCGATGATGTTCTACAAGGAAGCCAAGGACGGCCAGCTGTTGGAAGAGGGAATCACCGAGGCGGGGGCGATCTCCAGCTGGGCCGCTGCGGCGACCTCCTACAGTGTGCATGGCACTCCAGTGCTGCCGTTCTACATCTATTACTCGATGTTCGGCTTCCAGCGGATCGGCGATCTGATCTGGGCCGCTGCCGACCAGCGGGCGCGTGGCTTCCTGTTGGGCGCGACCGCAGGGCGCACGACTCTGTCAGGTGAAGGTTTGCAGCATCAGGACGGCACCAGTCCCCTGATCGCCTCGACCATCCCGAATTGCCGCACCTATGATCCGGCCTTCGCGGGTGAGTTGGCGGTGATCATCGATCACGGGATGCGCCGGATGATGCAGGAGCAGGTGGACGAGTTCTATTACATCACCGTGATGAACGAGAATTACGCCCAGCCTTCGCTGCAATCGGGAACGCAGGCGGATATCGTCAAGGGTCTTTACAAGCTGGACAGCCGGGGTGATGCGGGGTCGGGGATCCGGGTCCGGCTGCTGGGCTCGGGCACGATTCTTCAGCAGGTGATCGCCGCTGCCGATCTGCTGGCGGATCGTTTCGGCGTCGCAAGCGATATCTACAGCGCCACCAGCTTCACCGAACTGGCCCGCGACGCGCGTGAGGTGGAACGCCGTAACCGGCTATCTGCCGCCGAACCGCCGGAAACCGGTCATGCCGCAAGGTTGCTGACGGGACGAATGCCGGTGATCGCAGCCACCGATTATGTCCGCGCCCTGCCGCAGATGATCGCGCCGTATCTGGACGCGCGTTTCGTGGCGCTTGGCACTGACGGGTTCGGACGCAGCGATACCCGCACCGCGCTCCGCGCCTTCTTCGAGGTGGACGCGCAAAGCATCGCGCTGGCCGCCATCGAAGCGCTGGTCCGTGAGGGGCATGCCGAACGGAAACTGCTGCTGGATGCGATTGCGGAGCTGGATGCCGATCCCGACGCTCCTGCGCCCTGGACTGTCTGAAGGAGCCGGATCGAAATGAGCAAATTTGTGAAGATCGCGGTTCCGGATCTGGGCGATTTCAGCGATGTCCCGATAGTCGAGATTCCGATTTCCGTCGGCGATGTGATCGGTACGGGCGATACGATTGTGGTGGTCGAATCCGATAAGGCCACGCTGGATGTCCCGGCCGAGGTGGCGGGCCGTATCACGGCGCTGCATGTCGGCATGGGCGACAAGGTCAGCGAAGGCTCTCTGCTGGCCGAAATCGAGACCGATGAGACGGCAGAGGACATCTCGGACGCCAAGCACGACCGCGCCGCGCCCGTGAGGGTGGCAGAACCCGTACCGCCCGTTGCGGGGGCGATCCCGCCGGCTGCCCCATCGCCCGCGGTTCTGACCCCGGCGGACGGGCTGCCGCCCCATGCCTCGCCCTCGATCCGCAAATTCGCCCGCGAGTTGGGGGTCGATCTGGCGCAAGTCACCGGCAGCGGACCCAAGGGCCGGATCACCCGCGAGGACGTGCAGGGTTTCGTCAAGGCCGCGTTGCAGGCCCCTATGGCCGCGTCCGGTCCGGGCATCGGGCTGGGCCTGCCCGATTGGCCGCGCGTCGATTTCGCCAAATTCGGCGAGGTGGAACGTAAGCCGCTGTCCCGGATCCTGCGCATCTCGGGTCCTGCACTGGCGCGCAACGCCATCGTCATTCCGCATGTCACCAATTTTGACGAAGCCGATGTGACCGAGCTTGAAGCGTTCCGCAAGCAAGCCAATGCCGACAGGGATGCGGCCAGGCTGTCGATCCTGCCTTTTGTGGTCAAGGCTGCTGTTGCTGCACTGAAAGCCTATCCCGCATTCAATTCTTCGCTGGATGGCGGTGAGATGGTTCTGAAGAAATACTGGAATATCGGGGTTGCCGCCGACACGCCGGAAGGGCTGGTCGTGCCGGTGGTCAAGGACGCCGATCGCAAGGGGCTGCGCGAAATCGCAGCCGAAATGGCCGAACTGGCCGCCGATGCCCGCGCCGGGCGGCTGAAGCCCGCCGATATGCAGGGGGCCACGTTCACCATCTCGTCGCTTGGCGGGATCGGCGGCACGAATTTCACCCCCATCATCAACGCGCCCGAAGTTGCGATCCTTGGCATGACCCGGTCCGCGATCAAGGCGGTATGGGACGGGCAGAGCTTTCAGCCGCGCCTGATCCAGCCCCTGTCCCTTTCCTGGGACCATCGTGCCGTGGACGGCGTTGCGGCAGCGTATTTCCTTGGTTTCGTCAGGGACGTGCTGACCGATTTCCGCCGTATCAGCCTGTAAGCCGCGCCCGATGATCAAGGAAATCCATATCCCCGATATCGGCGATCTCAAGGATGTCGCCATCGTCGAAATCAACCTGCGGCCCGGCGATCACATTGCCGCTGAAGACACCGTCATGACGCTGGAAAGCGATAAGGCGACGATGGACATTCCCGCCCCATATGCCGGAAAAGTGGTCGAGTTGCTGGTGGCCGAAGGTGATCGCGTCGCTGCCGGGGCGTTGGTCATGCGGGTGGAGACCGATGCCGAATCCGGCACGACAGTTCCGCCCGCAGAGACAGCGCAGGTTGCTTCGTTGCGACCTTCCCCGCAGGCTCACGCCGAACTTCTGGTCATTGGCGCGGGTCCGGGCGGCTATACGGCGGCTTTTCGCGCCGCTGATCTGGGTCGGAAGGTGACGCTGATCGACGCGCGCCCGACACTTGGCGGGGTCTGCCTGAATATCGGCTGCATTCCGTCAAAGGCGCTTCTGCATGTTGCGAAACTGATTGGCGACGCCGCCGAAGGTGCCGCGCATGGAGTCCGTTTCGGTCCGCCACAAATCGATCTCGGTGCGGTACGGGACTGGAAAGATCAGGTGGTGGGCAAGCTGACCGGCGGTCTTGCGGGACTGGCGCGGCGGCGCAAGGTCACGATCGTGCAGGGCATGGCCCGCTTCACCGGTCCTCATGAGGTCGAGGTGGAGACTCCGGACGGTTCGCGCCGGATCCGCTTTGATCAGGCGATCATCGCGGCGGGCTCCAGTCCGGTCCGGCTGCCCTTCCTGCCCGACGATCCGCGCATTATCGACAGCACCGGCGCGCTTGAACTGAAACAGGTGCCACAACGTCTGCTGGTGCTGGGCGGCGGCATCATCGGGCTGGAGATGGCACAGGTCTATCATGCGCTGGGGTCGCGCATCACCATCGCCGAACGGCTGGACCAGATCATTCCCGGCGCCGACAAGGATATCGTCAAGCCGCTGATGTCGCGCATTTCGGCTCGCTATGACGCCGTGCATCTGGAAACCAATATGCGCGCCGTGGAGGCCGGCGAGACGCTGACCGTCAGCTTCGAGGGCAAGACAGGCAACTGGCAGGCCGGATATGATGCCATTCTGGTTGCGGTGGGTCGTCGCCTCAATGGCGCACGACTGGCGGCCGAGGCGGCGGGGGTGACCGTCTCCGATCAGGGCTTCATCCCGGTCGACGCGCAGATGCGTAGCAGCCAGCCGCATATCTTCGCCATCGGCGATGTGGTGGGGCAGCCGATGCTGGCGCATAAGGCCACGCATGAGGCCAAGATCGCCGCCGAGGTCGCCTGCGGGCACAAGGCGGGTTTCGATCCCGTGGCGATCCCTTCCGTTGCCTATACCGATCCCGAAATCGCATGGGCCGGTCTGACCGAGGCACAGGCCAGGACCCAGGGCCGCGAGCTGAGGGTCGAGCGTTTCCCATGGGCCGCATCGGGGCGGGCGCTCTCGATGGGCCGCGGCGAAGGGCTGACCAAGGTGCTGTTCGATCCGGACAGCAGCAGAATCCTTGGCGCCGCCATCACTGGCCCCAATGCGGGTGAATTGCTTGCCGAGGCGGTGCTGGCCATCGAAATGGCTGCCGACGCGGCCGATCTGGCCCTGACCATCCATCCGCATCCGACCCTGTCGGAAACGCTTGGTTTCACCGCCGAAGCATTCGAGGGCACCCTGACTGATCTTTAGCATACCCGCGGTTCAAGCGGTCTCACGGATAAGAAATCGCGATTCATTTTACCGAAAGTTTCGCGAAATCACCGGCTATTCATATCGTCAAGCTACTCCGGATATGCGGGCCGAGCATTCCCGTTTCGGGAATTCTGAAGGCCCGATAATTTTTTCGTATCGCGAGCTTTGATTTGCCATCTGATAAGGACATCCCGGACATGGCAGATTAAGATCGGAAAGATGCCGCTCGGTTTGCGCGATGATCCGTTTGCATCCGAGGGTGTCCCTGTTACGCCCGGAAGAGCCGGAAATGAAGCAACCGAAAGCCATTGCGCAGAAACCCGTGCTGCATCACGTGACCCCCAGAACCACGCGCCTGCAGGAGATCATCGACTGGTATGAGGCGGTCGTCGGCCATGCGCCGAACTTCACTTTCGAAGGCGCGGCCTGGACCACGAATGATACGGCCAATCACCGCATCGCCTTTCCGACCACGCCCGGCGTCAAGGATGATCCCGACAAAATCACCCATAGCGGCATTCTTCACCTAATGGAGGTAGTCCGGACGGAGTACATGTCGGCCCGGATCCCAGCCCCTGGAAAACGCTTGCCGGCCATCTGCGTGGCGCCAAGACCGAACCCGTTTCGATAGACCCGATACGGATTGACATCAATGGACATCTATGTCCAATCTTTCCGTAAAACGGCTGCCGGGATCGATCGGCAAGTCACCAACGGGAGGCGACGATATGCTTATGAAGAAAATCATGGCGCTGGGGGCTGCGGCGGTGATGATGGCGCTGGGTCCGGCCTGGGCGGAAACCCAGCTCAAGCTTGCCACCGATTCCGGGGCGAAAGGTTCTCCGTCCGGGGATGCGCTTGACCGCTGGGCGGCTTTGGTCGAAGAGGGCACCGGGGGCGAGGTTCAGGTCGATGTCTTCTACCAGAATGACCTGGGAAGTCAGGCAGAGGTCTTCGACCTTTTCATTGCCGGCGACGTGGATATGATGATCAACTGGCCGATCACGGCCTATGACGAACGCCTCGGCGTGCTTTTCACTCCTTATATGGTGACCGGTTGGGAAGAAGCATTCGAGGCCTACAAACCCGGCGGCTGGGTCAATGAAATACTGGTCGGCATCTATGACGATCTCGGCCTCAGGTTCTTCGGCCCGTGGCCGGAAGGTTTCAACGGGATCGCTTCGCGCGGCAAATATGCGATGACCGCCGAAGAGGCCTCGGGCTTGAAAATCCGGGTTCCCGCCATGTTCCCGATGGCTGAATCGGTTCAGGCGCTTGGCTACCAGACGGCGACGATCGACTGGAGCGAGGTGTTCACCGCGATACAGACCGGCGTCGTCGATGGCGATGGCGCCAATATCATCTACTGGGATTACGAGTATTTCCGCGACGTGCTCGACTATTACAACCAGACCAGAATGCAATTCGTGACCGGGGTGATCGCCATGAATTCGGGATCCTGGGAAAATCTTCCATCTGAGCATCAGGAGGTCGTGCAGGAAGCCGCCATGACCGTCATGGAGGAAGCATTCGAACAGGCGCAGGAACGCGACCAATACTATATCGAACAGGCCAAGAAAGCCGGCATGACCTATATCGAACCATCCGAGGAGGAGCTGGCCGAGATGGCCAAGAAGGTTCGCGCCGATGTCTGGCCGCTCATGGAAGAGCGGATCGGTTCAGAGATCATGGATACGATCCGGGCCAATGCCGGAGAACATTGACGCAAAGGACCGCAACGGCGCCCGGGGCGGGATCATCGCGTTCGCGCTTGATTTCCTTGCTGTGGTCTCGGCCGCCGTGCTGACGGGAATGATGGCCTTTCTGGTTGTGGCCAGGTATCTTCTTGGGATGTCGGTGGTGGGCCTGCATGAACTGATCATGCTGTCAGCGGTCGCCCTTTACATGACCGGCGCCGTCATCGCCTCGCGCAAGGGCGAGCATCTGACCGTGGACTGGATCGCCGGCAATATCACCTCGCCGCGCAAGAAGGCTTTGCATGACCTGCTGATTGCGGTGCTGACCACAATCATCACGATCTTTTTCATCGTCTGGGCCTATCACATGTTCTCCTGGGGGATTCAGCGGCCGCAGATGACGCCGGCGTTGCGGATTCCCCTCTGGATTCCGCAGCTGGCGATCGGTCTCGCGGCTCTGGGATGCTTTTGCTACGGGCTGCGCGATATCCTGGATGCCATCCGCCGATATCGGAGGAACTGAATGTATGGGTTGATCGCTCTGCCGCTGCTGATCGTCCTGATGGGATTGGGGCTTCCCGTCGCATGGTCATTCGCCGGGGTCCTCGCCTATCTGACATGGGTCTATGACGTCAATCTGGATACCCTGATGCTGCAGGGCTTCCGGTCTCTCAATTCGATCGTACTGGTCGCGTTGCCCCTGTTCATCCTGACCGGTTATCTCATGCAATCGGGCGGCATCGCGCGGCGGATCATCGCCTTTGTCAGCCGCCTGGCGACGGGCCGGGGCGGTATGGGAACGGCCATGGTCCTTTCGTCAAGCGTATTCGGGGCGATCTCCGGCACGGCGACGGCGGCCATCGCCTCGATCGGTTCGATCATGACCGAACCCCTGGTCGAGCGCGGCTACCCGCGCGGACGGATCGCGGCTTTGCTGGGGGTTTCCTCACTGCTCGGGATACTTATCCCGCCCTCGATCACCATGATCCTGTTTGCCGTGGTGACGCGGCAATCCGTGGCAGCCTGTTTCGCCGCGACGATAGGGCCCGCGATTATCCTGATCATCGGACTGATCCTCTATAACAGGTTCCTTGTGGGGCGGGCATTCGAGGAAGTGGATATCCCCGACGAAAAACCCGAAAGCTTCGCGCGCGTGACCTTCAAGGCGCTTCCGGCGCTTTCGCTTCCCCTGATCATTCTCGGCGGTATCTATGGCGGCATTTTCACCCCGACCGAGGCCGCCGCCGTCGCCGCTGTCGCAACCCTGGTGATCGGCGGGCTGATCTATCGCGAGTTTACCTGGAGCAGCCTGGGTAAAAGCGTCGTCAATGCTGCGGAAACGACTGGAACAATTATCTTGATCCTGCTGTTTTCCTTCATGATTTCGCGGATCATGTCTTTCGAACGGGTCCCCCAGGATCTGACCGAGGCGATCCAGTCGATCGTCGGAAGCCCGATCGGGGCGTTGCTGCTGGTCAATCTGGTGTTGATCATTGCCGGGGCATTGATGGACGACGTGTCGGTGACCGTGGTGGTCGCGCCTCTCTTTTTGCCACTGATGGTTGCGAATGGAGTCGAGCCAGTGCATTTCGCGGCGATCGTCGCCTGTTCGGTGGTGATCGGAGCGAACAGCCCTCCGGTGGCGCCGACCCTGTTCCTGTCCTGCAAGATTTGCCGGGTGCCGATTTTGCAGGCCGTCGGCCCGGCACTTGGATTGATGGGTTTCGTGGCGCTGCCAGTGATGTTGATCACGACCTTCTGGCCGGGCCTGTCACTGGCGATTCCACGGTGGCTCGACCTTCTGTAGAATGGTCGGGCTACGCATTCAGACCCCCGACAAGACCCGAAGCCGTGTCCAGAGTTCCGCCGTCTCGGACCGGGGGATCCAGACGCGGATCGCGGTACGCGCACGGGTGACGAGACATTCCTTGCCTCCGAAAAGGGTCATCGCCGACAGGGAACCCGCTTGCGCCGACATGCAGCTATTGCGCAGAGCCTCGGCTTCTTCTCCCGCAATCTCGAACGGAACGTAAAGATCGTCAGCCGGGCTGAGGGCGAAGATCTCATGCCAGCCGGGGCTGACATCAAGCGGTTCCTGCGTGCAAAGCAGCGCCCTGTCCCGGGCGATCCGCAGGGCAAAGGGACCATCGGGGATTTGCTCCAGCAAGCCGATCATCGGCGCGCCGGGGGCAAGAACCGCTACGGCTGCATCGAGATCGCCGGAAATCAGCGTGGCGCCACCGGGCGCAAGGCACCGCACCGTCACGCCTTGCGCCTCGATCAGGTCACAGGCTTCGGGGGCGGCGTTGGTCCAGTCGCGCTCACGCATGCAATCTCTCCCATGTCGGATCGAATGCACAGCTGTCGCAAATCCTGACCCGGCCGATCTTGCCCAGATGGAACACGCCCAGTTCGGTTCCAATCCGGTTGCGGCCGCCCTCGACAAGCGCAAGCGCAATCGGGCGGCCGAGGATCGGGCTGAAATAGCTTGATGTGACGAAGCCAAGAGAGCGCCGCTGGCCTTCGAGCGGTACGAGATGCGCCCCCGTGGGCAGGGGCGCATCCCCGTCGATTTCCAGCCCGACAAGCTGTCGGCGATCCGCGCGCCTTGCCTCTGCCGTGAAAAGCGAACGGCGGCCAAGATATTCGTCCTTCCGCTTTTCGCGCGGGGCCTCCCAGCCCAGATCATGCGGCATGGTAAGCCCATCGGTATCCTTGCCGACAAGGATAAAGCCCTTTTCCGCGCGCAGGATCATCACCGCTTCCATGCCGATCCAGCGGCCGGATACCTCTTGTCGGGCGGTCTCCAATGCGCTGTAAAGAGCCGGGGCGTGACGCGCCGGCACCGTCACTTCGTAAGAGCGGTCGCCGGTAAAGCTGACCCGTGCGACGCGGAGGCTGTGGCCGTTCCAGAAAGTCTCCGTCACCGACATATGCGGCAGGTTCGCGTCGTCATACAGGGCTTCTGGCAGATTCGCCGCGATCAGAAGGTCGCGGGATTTCGGACCGGTTACGGTCAGCGTGGCGAAACCAGCCGTGACATCATGGATAAAGCTTTTCGTCGGATCAAAGACATCTTGCCGCGCCTCTTCCAGAATCATCCGGACAGTTGCGGCATGGGATGACGAGGCCGAAACGACGAAGCGGTTCTCTGCAAGACGGAAAACCACGCCGTCATCATGCACGATCCCGGTTTCACCAAGCACAAAGCCGTATCGCGCGCGCCCGGGTTTCAGCGTCGAGAGACGCAGATAGCCGCAATAATCCAGCAGTTCGGCTGCGCCGGGGCCGATCACCTCTATCTTGCCCAGCGGGGAAGCATCGTAAAGCCCCACGCTTTTCCGTGCGGCAAGGGCCTCTTGCTGGGCCAGCACGGCTTCGTCATCCGTTCCGTAGACCGAGGGGCGCAGCCAGCCGCCATATTCCCGGAACATGGCGCCCCGCGCCTTATGCGCGATTTCCAGCGGAAGGCGTTTGGGTGCATTGAACAGGTCCCCGCGCCGTAATCCGCCAATCACGCCGAGGGGAACCGGAGAGAAAGGCGGGCGATAGGTGGTGGTCCCGGTTTCGGGGATGGTCCGGCCGGTAAGCGCCGCCATAGTGGCCAGCCCGGCAAAATTCGCGCTGCGGCCCTGATCCGTCGCCATGCCGAGCGTCGTGTAGCGCTTCAGATGCTCGACCGAGCGATAACCTTCCTGCGCGGCCAGCTTGACGTCCTTGAGCGTCACATCGTTTTGCGGGTCAATCCATTGCCGCCCGCGCAGGTCGGGATCGGGGCGCATCGGGAAAAACTGCCAATCGCCTGCCGCGGCCCGCGGTGCCGGGCCGGTTCCGCCGCCTGCTGCATGACCTTCGGCCAATGCGCGGGCAAGACCGAAGCTGCCATTGACCGCGCCTGCGACCCACAGCGCCGAACTGCCCGGGCGGGGAATGAGGGAATCCGAGCCTGTGTCCCAATCCAGCTTGCCGCCGGCCTGACAATGCAGATGGACCGAGGGCGTGTAGCCGCCCGAGACCAGAATCGCATCGGTCTCGATTACGCGGCCGTCAACCACTGCTCCGGCGACCGAGTTCCGGCCATGTGCTTGTGTCAGACGCGCCGCCCCCAGATGCTTGACACCGTCCGGAGCGGCGGGCGCATCGGCGCGGGCATCCGCAAGGGTGACATCACAGCCCGCCTGTGCCAGAGCGGCGGCGACGGGATAGCTGGCATCGTTCCCGGTGGCGAGCAGGATACGCCGCCCGGCAACCGCGCCGTAAAGCGAGAGATAGTGCAGTGCGGCCTCCGCGGACAGAATTCCGGGCAGGTCGTTATTGGCGAACCACAGCGGCCGTTCGATGGCGCCGGTCGCCAGCACGGTTTCGGCGGCTCGGATCCGCCATAGCCGATCGGGGCTGCCATCGCGCCGCTCCCATGCCGCAAAGAGCCCGTGATCGAAGGCGCCCCAGATGGTGGTCCCGGTCAGAATGCGACCACCAGCGGCGATGATCGCGCCGATGGCATCACGGGTAAATTCGCGCCAATCGCCGCCGTCGATAGCTCCGCCGCGCCAGCGCAGGCTGCCGCCCGGTTCGGGGGCATCGTCGACAAGCCAGACCTCGCGACCGTTCCGTGCGGCGGCCCGTGCCGCGGCAAGTCCCGCCGGGCCGGCTCCGATGACCAGCAGGTCGCATCGCGCATTGAGTTGCGGAATATCGGCGGGCGGGCAGTGTCCGGGGTCGAGTCGCCCCAGCCCGGCCATCCGGCGGATCATCGGCTCCCACCGCATCCAGCCAAAGGCCATGAAGGTCTTGTAATAGAACCCTCCGGGCAGGAAGCGGTTGAAAAGGTCAAGCATTCCCGTCCGGTCCCGCGCGGCATCCGGTGCCGTATTCACCGAACGAAGCGCCATATTCCGACGAAGCATGACCGTCGTTGAGCGGACATTCGGTGTGGTCCGGCCATCCTCGGTCACGTCGAATATGGCGTTGGGCTCTTCGTTTCCCATACCCCAGAGGCCGCGTGGCCGGTGATACTTGAAACTGCGGCCCAGCACGCGGATGCCTGAGGCCAGCAGCGCCGATGCCGGCGTGTCACCTGCAAAACCGGAGCCCGGCCTGCCATCGAAAGTGAAGGGCAGGGGGGTATTACGGTCGATCTGGCTGCCAATACTGCTGTGACGCCACCCGCTCATGCGTTTCTCCCGGGCAAGGAGGTGACCGCGGTCACGTCGCGGGTGACGGTGTCGCGGGTCATCAGGAAGAACTCACCGCAGGTGACATGCAGCCAGACCTCTTGCGCCTTACCGCGTGATGCGCTGTTCATGTACAGATACTCGGCCCATTCGTCATCTGTCACGGTCTCTGCCGGTATGGGGCGTTTCTTGCCGGCCTCGGCGGCGAAATGGAATTCCGTCTCGTCGCGGGGGCCGCAGAAAGGGCAGGTGAAAATCTGCATCTCGGTTCTTCCGTCAATGGGCGATGCCCGAACCTGCCGCCTCGTCGATCAGGCGGCCACGGGCAAAGCGGTCGAGGTCGAAGGGGCGGCTGATCTCGTGATGCCCGCCGGTCGCAAGCAGATGAGCCAGCAGCCAGCCGCCGGCGGGGATCGCCTTGAAGCCGCCGGTTCCCCAGCCGCAATTGAGAAAAAGCCCCTCGGGCCCCGCGGGGCCGATCACCGGCGAGCTGTCGGGCGTTACATCCACGACCCCGGCCCATTGCCTCAGCAGTTTTAGCTGGGCGAAGGCCGGAAACATTTCCAGAAGACCCGAAACCACCGCTTCCTGTGCAGGCAGATTGCCTCTCTGGCCGTGGGTCGGCACGCGGTCGAGGCCCCCGCCGAAGACCAGTTCTCCCTTGTCGGATTGCGAAACATAGGTTCCCGTTCCCAGATAAAGCAGCACGGTGTCCAGCATCGGTTTCACGGGTTCGGATACGAAAGCCTGCAGCGCGTAGGTATGGATCGGCAACCGAATCCCGGCCATGGACGCCAGACCCGGTGTCGCGCCCGCGGCGGCAAGGCCCACCCGCTCGGCGCGGATGCTGCCCTTGTCGGTTTCAACGCCGGTGATCTTTCCCGACTCGATCAGCAGATCCGTGACGGTACAGTTCTCGATGATGTCCACCCCCAAGGCGCTGGCGGCGCGGGCATAGCCCCAGGCGACGGCGTCATGCCGGGCGATGCCGGCACGCTGTTGCCACACGCCGCCCATGCAATTGTAACGGGCATCCGCGGTCCGGTTGAGCAGCGGCACCCTTTGCAATGCCTCTTCGGCTCCGATCAACTCGCCATCGACCCCGTTCAGTTGCATGGCATTGGCGATCCTTGCGCAGATCTCCATCTGCGTGGGGGTATGCGCGGCGATCAGCATGCCCCGCTGGCTGAGCATGATGTTGTAATTCAGTGCCTGCGAGAGCCCTTCGTAGAGACGCAGTGCCAGATCATAGAGCGCGACGCTTTCAGGATAGAAATAGTTCGAACGGATGGCCGTGGTATTGCGGCCGGTATTGCCGCCGCCGATCCAGCCTTTCTCCAGCACGGCCACGCGCGGGACGCCATGGTTTTTCGCCAGGTAATAGGCGGTCGCAAGCCCATGACCGCCGCCGCCTACGATAATCGCGTCATAGCCCGGCTGCGGCGTGGCCTTGCGCCATGCAGGAGTCCAGCCGCGATGCCCGCGCAGCCCTTCGGTGAAGAGGGAGAAGGCGGAATATCGTTTCATGTTCGTCCCGGATTTCGGGCAAATTCGAAAAATGCCTCGACCTCATTGCGGGATGGCTGCACGCCCGTGAAGCAATACAGATAGCCCTCGACGCGCGCGAGCCGCTCTTCCAGCGTTTCGGACAGTTCGAGCGCGTAATAGCCGATCTGCTGGTAATAAAGGACGCGGGCGCGGATATCGGCCTCTGCGGAGGGATAGCCGAAGCGCTCATACATCCGCATGAGCGCCTCGTGGCGCGCGGAGTCGCTGCGGTCGATCACCTGCCGGACCGCCTTGTCACGGCGGGCCCATTCCCTCACGGCGAAATCCAGCTGGTGGTCGAAGCCGCCCGGCGCGACGATGGAACGGAAGAAATTGGTGACCGCCTCGGTGATCGTCGCGGCCTTCAGCTCGCTGTAACGGATCAGCACCCCGGTATTCGTCTGCTCCCATTTCGCGAGGAGTTGGTTGAGCAGGTCTTCGCGGCTCTTGAAATACCAGTAGAAGCTGGAGCGGGAAACGCCTAGGCGGTTGCCGATCACCTGCACCTTGACCTCGGAGACGCCATGACTGACCAGAAGGTCCATCGCCAGGTTCAGCCAATCCTCCTTGGTCACCTTTACATTCCCGGGCAGGGCGGTCTTGCCGCTGTCGTCAGCGTCCCTGTTCCGCTTCAATTCCGTGCCGACCATGTAAACATCCATTTCCGCTTGCGTTGCGCTTCCGCCTTACCAGACCGGCTGACGTGACTGAAACCGTGAAGTGACGCGGCCGGATTGCCCGGAAGCCCGACACCGCCCCGTCATGCGCCGCGCATCGCCTTCCCTTCGGGATCGTAGGGCGAAGGAGCGATTACCCTCGCGGGGCGCTCGGCCCCTACGATATGGGTGGCAAGCCGGGTGCCCTCGGCCGTGCAGTCACGATCGAGAAGGGCCATGGCCAGCGATTTGCCAAGGGTGTGCCCGTATCCGCCCGAGGTGATGAAGCCAACGCGCCTGCCATCCTTCCAGACGGGCTCGTAGCCACTGGCATCGGCATCGTCCGCCTCGATTTCCAGGGTGACGATCTGCTGTGCGGGTCCCCCGCCGTCACGTTCTTTCAATGCGGCGTCGCGGCCGATGAAATCGCCCTTCTTCCAGTCGATCCATCGGTCCAGCCCGGTCTGCGCCGGGGTATAGCCCTGCGTGAACTCGGCCGACCAGATCCCGAAGGATTTCTCTAGACGCAAAGACAGCATCGCATTGTAGCCTATCTCCCGCAGGCCCAGCTTTGCCCCTGCATCCAGCAAACTCCGGCGCAAGACGGCATGTTCTGCGGCGGCGCAGTGGAATTCGTATCCCAGTTCGCCCGAAACCGACAGCCGTCCGACCCGCGCCCGGATCAGCCCGATATCGAAACCGCCACAGCCCATGAAGGGCAGATCGGCGATCGGACCATCCGTCAGCTGTTCCAGAACCTTTCGGCTGTTCGGCCCCGCAAGCGCAAAGCCGGTCGTCGCGTCCGAGATATCCCTGACCGTGACGCCATCGGATATCTGATCCTCGAACCATCGCATATGCCATTCGCGCAAATAGTAGGATCCCATGATCCACCAGATTCCCGCTCCCCAGTTGAACACGGTCAGATCGCCCTTGAGCTTGCCCGTCTTGCCGAGCATCGGTGCAAGCCTTGCGCGCCCGGCTTCCGGCAGTTCCGATGCCATCACCCGGTTCAGCCAGTTTTCGGCCTTGGGACCCGTCACCTCGAAGCGGGAAAAACCCGAGATGTCGAGCAGGCCCACCGCCTCGCGCACCGCCTTGCATTCCTGCGCCACGATCGGGAAGGCGTTGGAGCGCCTGAGCGTCGGCTTTTCCTTGAAATCCGGCGAGGGGGCGAAATAGAGCGGCAGTTCCAGCCCATAGCTTGCGCCCCAGCGGGCGCCTGCCGCGGTCATGTCGGAATAGGCTCCCGGCATTTTCAGCGGCCGCCCGGCCGGCAGTTGTTCGTTCGGGTAGGTCATGATGAAGCGGCGGGAGTAAAACTGGCCGGTCGTTTCCTTGATATAGCGCCTGTTCGCGGCAAAATCGCCATAGCGCGCCACATCCATGCCGAAGACATCCGCCTCGGGCTCTCCGTGGATCATCCATTCCGCAAGGCTCTTGCCCACGCCGCCACCTTGCAGGAAACCGGCCATGACGGCACAGGCACACCAGTAGCCACGCTTGCCGCGCACCGGCCCGACCAGCGGGTTGCCATCGGGCGAGAACGTGAATGCGCCGTTGACCCAGTTGCGCACACCAGCCTTCTGCAGGACGGGATAGCGTTCGAAGCCAAGCCGGAGTTCGTTCTCGATCCGGTCGGGGTCTTCCTGCAGAAGCTCGATGCCGTAATTCCAGGGTGCGCCATCCATCATCCAGTGCTGATGATCGATCTCGTAGATGCCGAGCAGCATCCCTTTCTGATCCTGCCGCATATAGGTGAAGCCCTCGAGATCCACGACCAGCGGCATCTCTTTTTCCAGGGCGGCGATCTCGGGGATGGTTTCGGTCAGCAGATAGTGATGCGCCAGCGGGCTGACCGGCAGTTCGATCCCGGCCATGCGCCCGACCTGCTTGGCCCAGAGGCCGGCGGCATTGACCACATGTTCGCAGCGGATCGTGCCTTTCTCGGTGACCACGTTCCAGCCTTCGGCGGTCTGCTGAAGCTCCAGCACCCGGTTGTGCTCGATGATTTCGGCGCCCCGCTTCTTTGCGGCCCCGGCATAGGCATGCACTGTGCCGGTAGTGTCGACATAGCCCTCGCGCTCGGCGAACATGCCGCCAAGGATGCCGTGGGTCGAGATGACCGGACACCGTTTGCCGACCTCTTCCGGCGTGATCAGATGCACGTCATCGATGCCGATCGACTGGAACACCCGGTAAGCCGATTGCAGCCAATCCCACCGGTCCGGCGTTCCTGCAAGGGTCATCCCGCCGGTCATGTGCATGCCGACCGACTGACCGCTTTCCTTCTCGATCTCGGAGAGCAGGTTGATGGTATAGGATTGCAGGCCCGCAATGTTCGGATCGGCGTTCAGGGCGTGAAAGCCGCCGGCGGCATGCCAGCTGGATCCCGCGGTCAGGACGGATCGTTCTACCAGACAGATATCGGTCCAGCCGAACTTGGCCAGATGATACAGGACAGAGGCTCCGACGACGCCGCCTCCGATCACCACGACACGATATTCCGGCTTCATGCTGCGCTCCCGATCTGGCCCGTATCGTCGACGGTAATTAGTGTGGACACTTATGTCTAGAGATTTTTGCGCAAGGCATGGGGAGCGGAATGCGCCGCCTCGGTCCCGGAACGGGGTTAACCCTTTGAACGGGTGAAAACTGCTGTCGCATTCAGCCTTTCAGGATCAGTGCGGCACCGCTGACGATCGAGAAGATCAGCACCGCCAGCCGCAATGCCGGGCCGTTGATATGCGCATGGACTCTTCGGGACAGCGCGCTGCCGATCAGGACCGCCGGGATCAGGTACAGCGCTGCCAGAACCTGATCCTGTCCGATCCGTCCCACGATCATCAGGATGACCAGCGAGATCACCTCGCCGACCAGAAAGCAGGCCGCCACGGTCGACCGCAGGACCGGGCCCGGTGCGTGCTGGTAAAGCAGAGCAAGGGGCGGGCCGCCGATCCCGGTCGCCGTTTCGGTGACGCCGGTGAACAGCCCCACGCCTAGAGAGGCCGGAGGGCTTGGCGTGAAGGGCGGCGCAAGAAGTGCTGCGACGGCGGCAAGAATGGTCAGCAGGCCCACCGCAATCTCAAGCTGCCGCACCGACAGCGCGATCAGCACCGCCATGCCAAGGAAGGTTCCGAAGAACCGGCCAAAGGTGATCCAGCCTGTGCCGCGCCTATCGATCGCGACCCGCTCTCTCCAGGCGACAAGGAAGTTCAGCGGCAGCATCAGGATCAGCAACGTGACCGGCAGATAGCTGGCGTCGACGAAGCCGAAGACGGGTGCCATGATCAGTGCGAAACCGATGCCGACCGCGCCCTGGACAAAGGCAGAGAGGCCGACCAGCAGCGACAATCCGACGAATGCGAAAAAGCTCATGCCGGCCTCGCCGCGATCAGGCTGTCGGCAGTGGGGTGGATGCGCTGGATCGGTGCGGCGGCAATGGCCGGGGCGGCAAGTTCGCGGATCTCTTCCATCAGGGCACGGGCGTCCCAGTCCACCGGCCAGCCCCGGACCATCCGCAACCGGGCATTGGTGAAGACCGCATCGATCTGGTCACGGTTTCCGTAGCGCACCAATTCCCAGCTCAGATCATGCGAGGGCGTGAATTCGGGCCGGGCCAGATCGACCAGCAGAAAATCGGCGGCCAGCCCTTCGGCGATGCGGCCCGTCACGGCGGCAAGCCCGCTTGCATCCGCGGCCATCCGTGTTGCCGCATCAAGCCATAACCAGCCGCCGCCACAGGAACTGTCGCCCGAGGCAAGGCCATAGGTCGCGCGCTGCAACGTCTCGGCCGCATCCATCAGCCTGAAACCGTCGGCCCGGGTGCCATCGGTTCCCAGCCCGAAACGAATGCCAAGCGCCTGCATCTGCAGCGCGGGCGCGACCGCATTGCCCTTCCAGACCGAGGCGACCGGGTTATAGGCCACGGCGGTGCCGGTATCGCGCAGCAGGTTCAGTTCGGACGGCGTGATCAGCGTCGAATGCGCGATCAGCGTCTGCGGCCCAAGCGCGCCGATATGGGCCAGATGCTCCAGCGGACGGCGGCCATTCGCGACCAGCGAGCGCTCGACCGCCACGAGATGCTCGTTCACATGGGTCTGAAAGGTGACGCCCGCCGCTGCCGCCATGGCCGAGATGTCGTGCAGCATCCTGTCGCTGGCTGCCTCGGGGATCGAGATGGCCAGCGATGGATGGATCAGCGGATCGTCCTGATAGGCCGCCAGATGCGCCTTGGCCATGCGCAGGATCTGGTCCGGATCGGGCACGACGGCCGCGCCCCCCAGATCGTTGCAGATCCGGGCCACGACCAGTCGCAATCCGGCCTCGCGCGCGGCATCGACGAGTTTGCCGAGATGACCTGCCGACCGGGTTCCGGCATCGACGGCACTGGTGAAGCCGCCCCGCAGGCATTCCAGCGCCGCCAGTTTCGATGAAAGATAGACCATATGCTCGTCAAGACTGCCTTCCAGCGGCACCCAGATACGGCGGAAGATCTCGGACGGCTCGCCGAAGACCAGCGACTTGCCCAGCGATTGCGTCAGATGGGTATGCGTATCGATGAAGCCCGGCATCATCAGATGGTCGGGCAACGCCACTGTTTTCAGTTCGGGGTGGCGGGCCTGCAGTTCCGCCGCCTCGGCGATTTCGGCAAAGCGACCTTTGCGCAGCAGCACCGCCATTCCGGGCCGGGGGCCGTCCTCGATCAGCAGGCGGCCCGGCGCAACGATCAGGTTGTCGGTCGAGGCGAAGCTTTGGCGCAGGTCGGTCATCAGGCATGTTCCTTGGTATCGGCAGGTTTTGGTGTGTTGAACTGAAACAGGGCATTGACCACCGCCGCCGTGATCGTGCCCATTGCAAGCCCGTTGCCAAGAATCATTCGCGACCATTGCGGAAACTGGCTGTAGACGTCCGGGACCAGAATCGGCATCAGCCCCATGGCAAGCCCCGACGCCAGCGTGAACATCGCGCCGTGCTCGCGCAGATCGACGCGGCTGAGGACATGGATGCCGATCACGCCGATGATCGAGAAGACGATGATGGCGGTGCCTCCGACGACCGGGCCGGGCAGAACGCTGGCCATCCGCGAGACCGGCGCGATCAATGCGATGACGACAAGGATCACCCCCGCCATGGCGGTCACATAGCGCGACCGCACACCGGTCGCGCGGACGATGCCCACATTCTCGCCCGAGGTGATGATCAATGAGGTGCCGAATATGCCACCCACGACCGAGGCCACCGCATCGCCGCGAATGGTGCGCGGCACGATGGCATGAGCGTCGCCCTTGCGGTCCACGATCTCTGCCGTGGCGATGGTCTGGCCGGTCGCCTCGGCCATCGAGATGATCGAGAAGACGATCAGCGGCAGTGAGGCGATGATGTCGAATTTCGGCATTCCGAACGGAAACAGATGTGGCACCGCGATGAACGATCCCTGCATCACGCCGGACATGTCCAGCCTGCCAAGCGCCGCCGCCAGCAATGTTCCGGCGATCAGTCCCAGCATTACCGATATGCGCTGTAATGTGCCGGTGAACACGCGGGAGAAGATCACCGTCATCGCGATGGTCGCCAGCGCCAGCCCGATATTCATCGGATCGGCGAAACCTTCGCTGCCCGGTCTGCCGGTGATCGTGCCGCCATATATCTTGACCAGATTCACCGCGACCAGCAGCAGCATGGTGCCGACCACGATCGGCGGGAAGAAGCGCAGCAGGCGGCGAAAGACCGGCAGCGCGGCGAAATAGAAGACTCCGGTCATCAGCACGGCGCCAACGGCGGTTTGCACATCGGTCTGGCTGGCGATGGCCAGAAAGATCGCGATCGGAGCGCCGCCCGGAACCATGATGAAGGGAAGGCGCGCGCCGAAACCCGCAGGCCCGAAGCTTTGCAAGATCGAGCCGAGCCCGCAGACAAGGAAAGTCGCGCTGATGATCGATACGGTCAGTGCCGGATCGAAGCCCAGGGTCTGGGCCACCAGAAAGACTGCGGTGATCGGCGACGCGGCCATGACCAGCACGTGCTGGAAGCCGTAAAGGATCAGATCCCTGACCGGCAGAATCTCATCGACGGGATCGGGCGGGGCAAGGTTTTTTGATTTGGAGATCATGAGCTTTCCCTGTTGCTGATTGCGTGTTTGCTTTTATGCAAATCGTTTTGCTTAACGGGAGCGATAGCATGATTTACGATTCGTGCAAATCGTTTTGTTGCGTTTGTGGGCGATGCTGCTAGCGTAGCAGGGGGAAACAGGTGAATGAGGGCATATTGGGCAAACCGACCATTTCGGATCTTGCGAAGGCGGCCGGGGTCTCGGTGACGACCGTGTCGCATGCGTTCAGCGGCCGCCGTCATGTCGATCCGGAAACCCGCAAGCGGATTCAGACGCTTGCAGATCAGATCGGTTATCATCCCAGCAGCATGGCTCGGGCACTGCGCAGTGGGCGGACGGGGACGATCGCATTGGCATCGTCAATGCCCTTCGCGGTGGCCGCGGGTCCGTCGAGGCTTGGATTCCTGATGGAGATCGCCGCCTCTGCGGCAATGTCGGCTTTGACGCGCGACCTTGCGCTGTGCCTGATCCCGCCGCACCCATCGGCACAAAGCTATGGTTCGGCGGGTTTCGACGGGGTAATTCTGGTAGAGCCGATGCGCGACGACCCGCTGGTGGCCCATTTCGAGCAGCGCAAGACGCCGATCGTCTCAATCGGGACGGTGCCGGGGCGTCCCGACATACCGGCTGTCGACATTCGCTCGCGCGAAACGGCGCAGTTGCTGTTGACGCATCTCGCAGAGCAGGGCTGCCGTCAGATCGCAGCGCTGATCGGTGCGTCGTCCCGGACCAGCCAGATCGAAAGCGAGGCGGCTTATGACGAGTTCGTTGCAAGCCGCCAATGGCTGTCTCCGATGCTCCGTATGAACGAAGACGAGGGCGAAGAGATCGCCTATCGCGAAACGCTGCGCCTGCTGCATGCGAATCCCGCAATTGACGGCATATTCGCTGCAATCGACGCTTTTGCCAGCGGTGCGGTGCGCGCGGCGCGGGAACTGGGCAGGACGATGCCCGGCCAGTTGCGCATCGTGACCCGCTATGACGGGCTTCGAGCCAAGCTGTCCCAGCCTCCGCTGACCGCCGTGGATCTATATTTGCCGACGATCGCCGAGGAAGCGGTTCATCTGCTGCTTGACCGCATCGACGGCACAAGCCGCATGGTCACGGCCGAGCTGCCCAAGCTGATCGTCAGGCAGTCGTCGGAGGCGTCAGGATAAAAGCGGCCATTCGGCGTGGTGCCGTCCTCGCAGGCGTGGCTGCCCGCTGTCACGGCCTTGCCGGTATCGGCCGTCACGCGCGGTCACCCGGAAGCAAGGCGGGATCGCCGGCATACTGACCTTCCGCGTCACACCAATGCCGTACTTGACCCCCGGATCGGTAAACAGGCAACGTCGCCGCATTGCATGAAAAAGGTTCAGGATCATGCGCCGTTCCGTTCTGCTCGTCATCGCCCTTTGCTTCGCATCACCTTCTCTGGCCGGGGAAACGGATCTGACGCTGGATCGGGGCATTGCCGCCACGCTCAGCATGCCTGAAGGCGAAGGGCCTTTTCCTGCGGTGCTTTTGCTGCATGGCCTTGGCGCGGACCGTCACGAAATCGGCAATATCTATGTCGACAGCGCAGAGATCCTGGCCGAGAATGGTATTGCCTCGCTCAGGTTCGATTTCCGGGGTTTCGGAAAATCAAGCGGAGATACCGGCGCGTTCACGCTTGACCGGCAGAATGAGGACGCGCTGATCGGTCTCGAGGCGCTCATGTCGACCAAGGGCGTGGATCCCGAACGGATCGGCACTGTGGGCTTTTCCTTCGGCGGCGGCGCGGCGATCGAGCTGGCGGCGGCAAGACCGCAGACGATCAAATCGGTGGTGGTATGGTCGCCGGTGGGCGATTATGTCGCCGACATGCTGGACAGTCTGGGGCAGAAAGCCTTTGACCGTGCGGCCGAAGAGGGGATCGTGGGCCTTGATCTGGGGTGGCGCACCATGGCCCTGAAGAAGGATTTCTTCGACAGTCTTTTCGCCCATGATCTGCTTGAAGCTCTGGCCGCTTATCCGGGACCTTTCATGATGATCAATGGCGAGGATGATTTTTACCGGCAATATGTTACGCCGATGATGGAGGCGGCGGCGGGCACCGACAAGAAGGCGCTGGCGATCGAAGGCGCGGATCATATATACCATGTCTATACGCCCAGCCGCTCGAAGGCAGTCGAGGTAATCGAGGCGACGGTACAGCGTTTCCGGGAAACGCTGTAAGCTGCCCTCTAGCGGAAATGGGCACACGAGGCGCGGTTTTCCGGAACCCGCGTCTGTCATCCCCGTTGGCCCATACGGGGACTTGACATTTTCTGCAGTGGATCGATATGGATTAACAACGGCTTATATATTTTCAAAGCCATGTAACGATTGTTTTGTTGTGTAAGGAATTCAATATGACAAGTGTCTCGCGACGCTCAGTACTTTTGTCGAGTGCGGTTTTATTGTTGGGCAATGGAATGATTGCCGGGGGCGCTTTGGCCAGCAATCATTTTGAAACGATGCTGGTGCGCGATACGCCCGATCTTAACATCACTGACATGTATGTCTTCCCGAATCCCGCGCGGGACCATACGGTCGTGATCATCGATGTGAATTCGCAGCCGGATATGGACGGAAAGAACCCTTATCACAGGGATGCGCTGTACAATATCCATCTTGCGCTGAATGACGAATACGACAAGGGTATGACCCTGAGTTTCACTTTTGACGGTCTCAAGGGGAAGGCATATCTTCTTGATCATCCCAATGGCGATGTCGGTGCCACAGGTGCAGAAATTGGTGCTGTAACCGTTGGCCAGGACGTAACTTTTGATAATGGAATCCGGATCTTGGCCGGGCTGGCGAAGGATCCGTTCTTCGGAAATTCACCCGCATTGGGAATATTCCGTGCGCAGCAGGCCCAAGGCAGCTATGACCCCGAGCTGTGGGGAAAAGCATCCGGCCAGAATATCTTTTCGGGGCGAATCTGTGCCCCGATCGTGGCTGAGATTCCCAATACATTGCTTGGAGACGGAGATATCAGGGTTTTCTCGACATCCGCCTATCGAAACGATGGCGTATGGGAGCAGGCGCAATATGTCGGGCTGCCTCTGGTTGCCCATATAACGCTGTTTGAAAGCGAGGTGCTGAAATCGGCCTACGCCCGAACCCGCCCCACAAGTCAGGAAGAGTTTCGCAGTATCATGGCGGCGCGGATCGCGCGATCGGCGGCCTTTGCGAACTCGCAGAAGGCGCCTTTCGCCTATGCGGATGAGACAACGGATCGGCTGGTTCCCAATGTGCAGCGCTACAAGCCGGGCAGCGATGCGGTCTTTACGACCGAAACCCTGAATGGCCGGCCGCTTGATGCCGATGCGATGTCGGTCATGCTGACGCTTCTGATCGGTGAGCCGACGGATCAGAAAATTGAAAATCCCGGACTGTATACGGACAGTTTTCCCTATATCATCCCGGTATCAGCAGGCTGACATGCGGTTTGATAACGTGCTGCCGGCCAGTCTGATGGCCGCTTTCGTCGGCATCATGCCGATTGCATCCGCGTCGGAAACGATCGAGGTCAAGGGTTATACCGGAATTTCGCAGCGTGGATCGCAGATCTATGCGCAAATCTGTTCTTCCTGTCATTCTCCCGACAACAATCTGGTCGGCCCGGCTCATCGTGGCGTCTTCGGTCGTGCCGCCGGAAAGGTCGAAGGTTACGACTATTCGCCGGCGCTTGGCATGTCGGATATCGTCTGGACCGCAGATAGCCTGTTCGACTGGCTCGGCGACCCGGATGATTTCGTTCTCGGATCGAAGATGTATGTGTCGCTGGACGATCCGCAGCAGAGGGCTGACGTCATAGCCTATCTCATGACATTGAAGTAGCGCGCCATGTTCCATTTTTGTCGGATAATATTTCAGGCGATCGTTCTGTACTGCGGAACCGTCGCGACGGTCTGGGCGCATGCGTTCTGGGTCGTGCCGGTGGAAGGGCATGTCCAGCCCGGCGAGCGTGTCGTTTTCGATCTGAGGATCGGACCCCGCTGGCCCGGCGAATCCATGCAACGCGACACAACAACGCTGATTTCGCGTTTCGAACTGGATGACGGCGTGCAAAGAACACCGATCGCCGGGCGAGAGAATCTTCGTCCGGTCGGACATTACAAAGCCACGGTTTCCGGCGCGAATTTTGCCGTCATGACCAGTTATCCGCATAGCGCGGAACTGTCGGGTGAAAAATTCGAGGCCTATCTTGCCGAGGAAGGTTTGGACGATGCGCTGGAAATCCGCAGGAAGTTCGGCCTCAAAACTGCTTCGGCACGAGAGCGTTTTCGGCGAAATGTCAAAACCCTTGTGTTGGTCGGCGACAATTCGGACGGGTTCGACCGGCTATTGAACCTGCCTTTCGAACTGGTTCCGCTGACGGACCCGCTGCGCTACTCTGCTGGCGAACCTTTCGTTGTCCGCGTGCTGCGGAACGGCCGGCCTTTGGCTGACACACAGGTCGTCGCGGGATTGCGCGATTCTGAAACAACCTTGCATACGCGAACGGATATGAACGGAAACGCCCGTCTGGAATTTCCGGCGGGTGGCATGTGGATGCTTTACGCTGTTGATATCGCGCCGTCGACAACCCCGGATGCCGATTGGGAGAGTATCTGGACATCCCTGACATTCGAGGTGAACCCATGACGAAATCCTGCCGGGGCCAATCGGCAATTGCCACCATCTTCCCCTATACCATTTCTGCACTTGCGATGGCGAACCCAGCACTGGCGCATGTGGATGAAGGTCGTGCGGGCTGGCTGCATCCACTGAGCGGTATGGATCATATGGTTGCAATGATCGCCGTGGGCGCGTGGAGCGCCCAGCTTGGCGGGCGCGCCGTCTGGCTTATCCCTACGGTCTTCGTGGCGTTTATGGCCGTCGGCGGTGTCATCGGCTACGAGTTGATCGACCTGCCCTATACGGAAACCGGTGTTGCGCTATCGGTGTTGCTGCTTGGTCTGGCCATTGCTCTGAACCAGAAGATGCCGGCGCCGTTTGCCGCGCCCGCGATTGCCATTTTCGGTATCTCGCATGGCTATCTGCATGGCTACGAAATGCCGGTCGAGAGCAACAAGGCGCTGTATACGGCTGGTTTTCTGTCGACGACGGCGGCACTGCATATTTTGGGCCTGATCACTGTCCATTTTGCGATCAAGTCGCAGCCCGGCAAGAGGGCGGTGCGAATCGCCGGTATGTCCGCAGCGCTCTTTGGGATATGGCTTTTGATATAAATGTTCAGCCCGGGCAATTGCCGGATCGGATCAGGGATGAACCGGTTCGGCTTCGTGGGCAGATATTTGCATCTTTCCGTGATGAACGCGCGGCTGATGCATTATTCCATCGCCAGTTGCACGAAATGCCCCGGACTGACCTCGCGATACCGGCGTTTGGGTGGCTGGTAATCAGCCGCGCGGAACGGGCTTTTGATTTCGCTGTCCACGATGCGGCGCGTCTGGCGTCGCGCCGGATCGGCAATCGGAACGGCGGCCATCAGCCTGCGGGTATAATCATGCTGCGGGTTTTCGAACACCGATTGGCGCGGACCTATCTCGACGATTTCGCCCAGATACATCACCGCCACGCGATGGCTGATCCGCTCTACGACCGCCATGTCGTGGCTGATGAAAAGATAGCCCAGCCCCAGCCTTTCCTGCAAATCCAGCATCAGGTTGATCACCTGCGCCTTGATCGACACATCCAGCGCCGAAACCGATTCATCGGCGACGATCAGCTTGGGGTCCAGCGCAAGCGCGCGGGCGATGCAGACCCGCTGCCGTTGGCCGCCGGAAAATTCATGCGGGAACCGGTCGGCCATCGCCGCCGACAATCCGACCTGTTCCAGCAGGGTTCCGGCGCGACTGATCGCTTCGGAAGAGCTGGCAAGGCCATGCGCGATCATGGGTTCCGCAATCGCCTGACCCACACGCATTCGTGGATTGAGACTTTCAAACGGGTCCTGAAAGATCATCTGCGCCTCGCGCCGGATTTCGGCCAGACTTCCTTGGTTGGCCTTGGCCACTTCCTTCCCGTCGATCTGCACCCGGCCCGAGGTCATCTTTTCAAGGCGGATCAGAGAACGTCCGGTCGTGGATTTTCCGCAACCGGATTCGCCTACCAGTGACAGGGTTTCCCCGGCATGCAGATCGAAGGAGATATCCTCGACGGCATGAACCCGTCCGGCAATACGCCGCAATATGCCCTTGCGCACCGGGAATCGGGTGATGAGATGTTCGACCTTCAGCACCGGCGCGATATCATGGCGAACCGTGTCGGCCGTTGGCGGCACCGGCGCGATCTCGCCGGTTTTCATGTCAACCACCGGAAAGCGCAATGGCCGCGGCTGGCCTGCCATCGAGCCAAGCTGCGGCACCGCCGACAGCAGGGCGCGCGTATAGGGGTGGGAGGCCTTGCGGAAGATCTGCCGGGTCGTGTCGGTCTCGACGATATCACCGCGATACATGACCACGGTGCGATCCGAAATCTCGGCCACCACGCCCATATCGTGGGTAATGAACAGAACCGACATGCCCTCTTCCTGCTGGAGGGTCTTGATCAGTTCCAGAATCTGGGCCTGGATCGTCACGTCCAGCGCCGTGGTCGGCTCGTCCGCGATCAGCAGTTTCGGTTCGCATGCCAGCGCGATGGCGATCACCACGCGCTGACGCATCCCACCCGAGAAATTCATGGGATATTCGCCCAGCCGCGCCCTGGCCGAAGGGATGCGGACCTTGTCCAGCAGACGGACCGCTTCGGTCGTGGCGGTTGCGTGGTCAAGCCCGCGATGCTGCATCAGAACCTCGGTGATCTGGTCGCCGATCTTCAGCACCGGATTCAGTGAGGTCATCGGCTCCTGAAAGATCATGCCGATCCGGTTGCCGCGTATCTTCTGCATCTCCTCCACCGGCAGAGACAGCAGGTCGTGCCCGTCGAAACCGATCCGTCCCGAGGACCGCGCATTGCCGCCCAGAAGCCGCATCACAGACATCGCGGTCACGCTTTTCCCGGAACCGGATTCCCCGACGACGGCGACGGTTTCCCGCGGCCCGATATCGAAGCTGATATCGCGGATGACATCGCGCCACTGCCCGCCAGTCCTGAATGAGGTGGTCAGGCCCGAAATCGAAAGTATCGGATTGGACATGGATCAGCCCTCCCGCCGGGGATTGAGGATATCGCGCAGGGCATCGCCGATCAGGTTGATCCCCACGATCAGAAGTAACAGGGTCAGCCCCGGGAAGACGCTGATCCAGTAATCGCCCGACATCATGTAATCGAAACCGTTCGAGATCAGCAGGCCCAGCGAAGGCTCGGTCACCGGCAGGCCGATCCCCAGGAATGACAGCGTCGCCTCCAGCATGATCGCATAGGCCACGCGCATCGTGGCGACGACGATCAGGGGCGGCAGGCAATTCGGCAGGATATGGCGGATGATGACGCGGCGATCCGGCAGGGCCATCGACCGCGCGGCATCGATATAGGCGCGCTTGCTTTCCACCAGCGCCGAGCCGCGCACCGTCCGCGCGTAATAGGCCCATTGCGTGACGACCAGAGCGATGATGATCTTGTCGACCCCTTGCCCCAGAACGGCCAGCAGGATCAGGGCGATCAGAATGGCCGGAAAACTCAGCTGGATATCGACGATCCGCATCAGCACCGCATCGGTCCGGCCGCCGGCATAGGCGCTGATCAGCCCGATACCGGCTCCAATCAACAGCGCGATTGCCGCGCTGACGATACCCACCAGGATCGAGGTCCGCAGCCCATACAGAATGGCGCTGAACAGATCGCGTCCCTGATCGTCCGTGCCCAGCAGATAGGTCATGCCGGTCATGCTTTCGGATCCCGGCGCCAGACGACCGTCCATGATGTCGAGCTGACCCAGATCATATGGGTTCTGCGGAGCGACCAGCGGTGCAATCAGGGCGACAAGCACCAGCAGGCCGACGATGATCAGCCCCGTCAGTGCCAGCGGATTGCGCAGCAGGGCTCCGATCGTGCGCCAGAACGGCGAGATTCCGGAAGGGGGCAGGGCTCCGGCTGGTTCATGCACCGAGGCCTGGAGTTGGGTGGAACGGGTCATCGCGAAGCTCCTTCAAGACGGACTCGCGGATCGACGACCGAATAGAGGATGTCCACCAGCAGGTTGATGAGGCTGAACATGATCACCGTGATCATCAGATAAGCGAGGATCACCGGACGATCGAGCACCGCGATTGCGTCGATGATCAGTTTGCCCATGCCGGGCCAGGCAAAGATTGTTTCGGTCACGACCGCGAAGGCGATCAGCGAGCCAAGCTCCAGCCCGATGACGGTAATCAGCGGGATAAGGGTGTTCTTCAGCACATGTACACGCAGGATCCGGTGCTCGGTCAGGCCCTTGGCCCGGGCGAAGCGCACGAAATCAAGCTGCATCACCTCCATCACACCGGCACGGGTCAGGCGGATCACAAGCGAGATCTTGAACAGGGCAAGGTTGAAGGCTGGCAGGATCAGATGTGACCAGCCGTTCAGCGTCAGAAAGCTGACCGGCACGCCGAAAATGTCGACGGTATCGCCCCGGCCCGAAGCGGGCAGCCAGCCAAGCTGCACGCTGAAGATCAGGATCATGATCAACCCGATCCAGAAGGTCGGAAGGCTGAAGCCTAGGATCGAAAAGGTCATGATCGATTTCGAGACAAGGCCATCCGGCCGCAGCCCCGCCCGAATGCCCAGCGGGATGCCGATCACCAGGGCCATCAGAAGTGCCGCAAAAGCCAGTTCCAGCGTGGCGGGCATGCGTTGCAGGATCAGATCCAGCGCGGGCTGGTTGAAGACGAAGGAATTGCCAAGATCGCCCGTCAGCGCTTTCGAGACGAACAGGAAATATTGCTCCCATACGGGACGGTCCAGACCGAATGCCTGAATGATCTCCAGCCGTTCGGCAGGCGTCGCCGAAGGGCTAAGCAACACATCGACCGGATTGCCGATCATGTACAGACCGACAAAGACCAGAACGGACATGACGATCAATGTCATGATGGCCTGAAGAATACGGCTTAGAAGATAACTGCTCATGCCTTGATCTTCCTTCCTTCGGGTATCGGGTGGGGCGCCGCGCCAATGCGCGCGATACGGGTTGTGACAAGCCGCCGGTATGCTGCTTCGTCAACCTCGCGCATGACGACCGCATTCGGCGGCAGCCCGGATTTGCCATAGGGATCCATCCAGGTCTGCCCTGCGGTGGGTCCGCAAAGCGTGACCCCTATAGCGGCATCGCTGCCGGTGAAAAGCCTGGGCTGCAGGAGAAACGCGATCGTCATCGCGTCATGGATCGGGCCGCCGGGGCGGCCATAGCGCTGAATGTCGCTGCGGTCAAAGCTTCGCAACAAGCCCGCCAACGCCCGGCCGGCAGGGCCATTCGCCGCCTCCAGTTCCGCAAGATCCGTCTGCGTGAACAGCGCCTGCAGGGTCACGTCCAGCGGGAACAATATCAGCGGCACCCCCGATGCGAAGACGATTGCGGCGGCATGGGGGTCGGCAAGAATGTTGTATTCCGACCATGGCATGCGATGGCCGGGCGTAGCGAAGGTCCCGCCCATGATCGCAATCCGGTCGATTCCCTGCGCGATATCGGGATCAAGACGCAGGGCCAGCGCGATATTGGTCAGCGGCCCGATCGCACAGATGGTGATCCGCCGTCCCTCGGATATGGCGAGGCGGGCCTGATCGGCGATGAAGGAGATCGCCGAAACCTGTCGCGGCAAAAGATCCGTTGGCGGTACGATCTGATCGGGAAACACACCGATATGGGCGTATTTTCCCATGACCTGATCGCGCAGCAATGGCCGGGAAGCACCGGCATGAACGGGAATGTCACGCCGTCCGGCCAGCGTCAGCAGCTTGCAGGCATTGCGGACGCTGGCTTCCAGACCGACATTTCCTGCGACCACGGTCACGCCCAGAACCGCCAGCTCGGGGGACGCCAGCGCCAGCAGGATGGCAGCGGCATCGTCGACGCCCGGATCCGTATCGATGATGATCTCGACCGCCATCAGGCGACACCCTTGGCGGCATAGCGCGACAGACGGTCAAGAAAGAAGGCGATGACCCCTTCGGCATCCACCTGCGTGACGATATCGGCATTCGGTTCCTGCCCGGATTTATCATACCAGTCGGCGATGGTCTGGCCCATGCATAATTCGCTTTCATATTCGACGAAGACCCTTGCGCGGCGGGTCTGGAAAAGCCGGGGGGCAAGCAGCCAGGCAATGACCAGCGGATCATGCAACGGCCCCCCCCGCGAGCCGTAGCGTTCCACCTGATTGCGGTCCCAGAACGCCATCAACTCGGCCAGCCTGTCCGCGATGCGGCCGCTGACACGGGCGAATTGGCTGACATGCTCGGGTCCGAGGATAACCTGATGCGTCGCGTCCAGCGACAGCGCCACGATCGGGATCCCGCTGGAAAACACCACATGCGCCGCATGGGGGTCGACCAGCATGTTGAACTCGGCCGTCATGGTGCGGTTACCCGGCTCGCGATAGGCGCCGCCCATCATCACGACCCGCTCGATACCGGCCGCGATCCGCGGATCGATCCGCAGCGCCATGGCGATATTCGTCAGCGGGCCAAGACAGCACAGTGTGATCCCATGCCCGGCATCGGCGGCCAGAGTCAGCCGGTCGATCAGGAAATCGACCGCACCGATTGTCTCGGGAGGTTTTACCGGTTCCGGCAGCCGGGTGTTGCCCAGACCGGTATCGCCGTGAAACTGACCATAGATCGGCTCGCGCAGAAGCGGCCGGGTGCAGCCCGGAAAGACCGGGATATCATTCCGCCCGCCCAACTCGCAGATTTGCAGCGTATTTCGCAGTGCCTGCGGCAAGGGCTGGTTGCCGGAAACCGGCGTGATCCCAAGAATATCCAGCTCGGGCGACACGAATGCCGTGAGAAGGGCAATGGAATCGTCAATGCCCGGGTCGCAGTCAATGATGATCGGTATCGCAGTCATTCCGTTCTTCCCGACAAGACTGATATTCGACAGACCGCCGGAACACCGGCGGGCAGATGGCTTGGTAATGAGTCGTTTCCGGCAGGAGGCTCGACCCAGAGCATGTTGCGCGTGCCCCAATTCGCTTTCTTTCCCCGCCTCCTTCTTCTTTGTCCAAATACCTCGGGGGTCCGGGGGTTGGCCCCCGGTCATCGCGGGACGCAAATAACCGGCGTTTCCGATGCAGCGCGACAGGCCCTAAAGCGCGCCGACGCCACGCAGGACCTGCGCAATCTCGGCCCGCGCATCTTCGGATAATGGCTCCTGCGGGGGGATCGGAGCGCCGACCGCGAATCCCTGAAGCTCAAGCGCGGCCTTGATACATGCGGCGATGGAATATTTGGCGAAGATCTCGTTCACCCGCCAAAGCGGACGCTGCAAATCCATCGCCCGTGGCCAGTCGCCGGCCTTCGCCGCCTCGTAAAGCGCGATACTTTGACGCGGCACGATGCAGGCCGGACCGGCCATCCAGCCAAGACCTCCGATCATCAGCACACAGGCCGGGATATGAGCGGATGCGGCAAAGACATCCAACCGTCCCTTCGTGCGCTCGATGATCGACAGGAGCCGTCCGGTATTGGTCGAGGCATCCTTGATATAGCGGATATTGTCGATCCGGCTGAGTCGTTCAATCACCGGCAGACTCAGATCAGAGCGCTGGAACTGTGGGTTGGTATACAGCACGACCGGTCGCCCTCTGGCGGCATGCGCGATGGCGGTGAAATAGGCTTCGACGCCGTCATCCCTGATCGGGAAATAGGCTTCGAGGATGGCAAGGATGCCGTCCGCCCCCGCCTCGACCATCGCCTCGGTCTGCTGGACCGCATGCCGGATCGAGGTCGAGGCCACGCCTGCAACCACCGGAACACGCCCGCGATTTGCTGCGATGGTGGTCCGCACCACGTCGAGGCGCTGCTGGTCCGAAAGATAGGCGAACTCGCCGGTACTGCCCAGCGGTGCAAGCCCGTGCACCCCGTTCGCGACCAGATGTTCGACCAGATCGCCAAGCACAGGCATATTCACCCCGCCCAGTTCGTCGGTCGGCGAGACCAGATAGGGAAATACTCCGTGAAAAGTCATCTGCGGCTCCTGTTTCAGGCGCTTATTCGGCGGTGACATAATAGGGCAGCGTATAGCCGTCGGACCTGCCTTCGTAATTGATCCCGGCCTTCATAGCCCAGGTATTATCCAGGAAAAACAGCGGGATGATTCCCATATCGGCAATGGCGATCCCGGTCGCTTTCTGTAACATCGCCTCACGCTCGTCATCGTCCAGCGTCTTGCGGGCCTGATCCAGCGCTGCGTCGAATTCCGCGCTGGAATAGCGGCCACGGTTGCCCTGTCCGGCATTGTCGCCATAAGTTTCCAGCAACGGGCCAAGCACACCGGAGGCTTCGCCGGTTTCGACGGCTGCGCCACCCATGATCAGGCTGAATTCCTGCGCCGAAGCGCGGGTGAAATAGACGCTGCCGGGAAGCGTCTCCACCGATGTGTTCACGCCGATGCGCGTGAAGAACTGCCCGATTGCCTGCGCGATCCGGGAATCGTTCGGATAACGGTCGTTGGACGCGTGGAAGGTCAGGCTGAACCCTTCGGGATAGCCCGCCCCGGCCAGCATCTCCTTGGCCTTGTCGGGATCATAGGTCTCGACGGGCAGGGCGGGATCGTAGCCGAAATACCCTTCGGGAACCACTTGCCCCGCCGGTGTGCCTTGCCCATCCATGATCCGGTCGACGATGGCTTCGCGATTGAGCGAAAGCGATAATGCGCGGCGGATTTCGGATTTCAGCAGCGGATTCGTTCCGTCAGGCGCCTTGGCATAGGGCGAGGTCTCGCGATCCTGATCCATATGCAGATACATCAGACGGTTGCCGGTCGTCGTGATGACCTGAAGCCCGTCAGAGCCTTCCAATCGTCTTGTATCGGCGGTGGGAATGCTTTCGATCAGATCGACATCGCCGGACAACATGGCGGCTACCCGCGCGTTGCTGTTCTTGAACACGCGAAAGGTCACCTTGTCCCATTCCGCCTTTTCGCCCCAATAAGCGTCATTGCGGGTGAGAACGGTGGATTCGCCGGGGGTCCAGGACAGGAAGCTGAAAGGCCCCGTACCGATCACACCGATGCCCTTGTTCATGTCTTCGGTCGTCGTTTCCGCATGTTCCGAAGGCATGATCGCGATTCGACTAAGATTGTTCAGCAATAGCGGCGTCGGCCCGTCCGTGCTGATGCGCACGGTCAGCGGGTCGACCGCCGTCACCTTGGTGATTGCCTTGACATAGGCGTTGAATGAACTGGGGCTGTTGGTTGCTGCCAGAGGCACGCGCCTGATGCTTGCAATCACGTCTTCGGCGGTGAAATCGCTGCCATCATGGAACGTCACGTCGGGACGCAGCTTGAATTCCCAGGTGGTGCCGTCGATCCGTTCCCAGCTTTCGGCCAGTGCGGCCTCGATTTGCTGACGCGCATCCTGATTGACCAGCCCATCGAAAATATTGCGGGCCATCGCGCTGTTGGGCCCCACGACATAGAATTGCGGATCCATCGAGGTTGTCGATGCAGCAAGCCCGACCGTGAGATCCCGCGCCACCGCGGTCAGCGGCAAGACCGCAACCGACATCGCCAAAGCTGCCGTAGCAAGAATTTTCATGATGACCTTTTCCTCCGCATCAGTCGTACCGTGGCCTGCACGGAACTTCACCGTGGCTTAGGGCTTTTGATCTCGGTTGAAAAATTGTATTTTGGCCTTAGTTCATGCCTAAATGTTATACAGGATTGTTCATGCGCCTGACGCCACGCCAGTTGGAAGCGTTTCGACATGTGATGCTTGCCGGGGGCATAACCGCTGCGGCAGAGGCGATGAACATTACCCAGCCTGCGGTCAGCCGTTTGATCCGTGACATCGAAACATCGGTCAGGATCACGCTGTTCACACGCCAGGGCCCCCGCCTGACCCCAACCCCCGAGGCGATCCTGCTCTTTCGCGAGGTCGAGCGGCTGTATATCGGCATCGACCAGATTTCCCGCGCGGCCGAGGATATCCGCCAGCACAAGAATATCGTGCTGCGTCTGGCCAGTGTCACTTCGTTGGTCCGGCCTTACCTGCACAAGGCACTGATCGACGTGATCGGCGACCGGCTGGATCTGCCGATCGTGCTGGATGTGGAAAACAGCCGTCACATCTGGGATATGGTCGAAAACAATCACTACGATCTGGGCTTTGCCTTTGGTCCCGCACCGACAGGCGATCTTCAGACCGTGCATCTGCACAGTTCCGAGGCCGTTGCCGCGATGCCTGCCGGCCATCCGCTGGCGGCGCGCGAGGTGATCACGCCGGCCGATCTTGTCCATTATCGCGTTTTGACCGCAGGAAGAAACTCGCCGCTTCGCCGCGGGCTGGATCGCGCTTTCGCCAGTTCAGAACATGCCCCGATCAGCACGATGGAAACGGCGATGCTGCATTGCTGTCATTTTGCGGCGGCCGGCCTGGGCGTCGCCATTGTCGATCAGACGACAATGCATGCCGCCGGCGCCAATCTGTGCAGCCGTCCTTTCCGCCCCGTGATCAATGTCTCGTATTTCGCGGCCCGTCCCGCCGGAACCCGCCAGATTTCTGTTCTGGATGATATCATATCCCGCATGTCAGCCTTGCTGGATGCCGCCTGACCTTGCCTGCCGAATTCCCGCCGTTCAGGGCCGGTGCTGCCGGCGTGACGCACCGGCAAGCTTTTCCACGCTGCAGGTATGTGTAGCGAAAATGATCATCTCAACTTTGTCCGGTTGATCCCATCTCATTGCGCAATTGGTCCAGCATCAGGGCAATCTTTTCCTGCAGATCGGTCGTCGCCAGACTGGCCGGATAGGAAATCGCGATGCCGTAAATCTCTGACGTGTCGGGGTCGCGCATTGCGATCCCCTGCGAAGCGACGCCTTCAAAAGCCTCGTTCATCGCCGATGAACGCCCCGTCGCGCGGATACGCCCGATCCGTTCCTGCAATTCGGCATGGTCTCGCGGCGCGTTTGTGGAAACGAATGGCAAGGGTTCGGGCACGCGCTTCTGCCATTCCGCGTCTTCCAGAAGCGCCAGCATCGCGCGGCCGTTCGAGGTCGTATGAGCTGCCGTTTTGTAACCCGGAGCCGTGGCGATCGCCAGGGGACTCGAGCCGCGCAGCATGCGCAGCACCATCAGATCGGGACCGTCGAATACAGTGATATACCCGGTATGTCCGCCGGAATCGCAGATATGCTTTACGCGCTTGTGCAGCAGATCAAGGAACGGGTTCTGGCTTTTGAAGATCTGCCCCAGTTCGAACAGCCGCATTCCGGGCGAATAGAGACGCGCCTGCGAATCATATTCCAGAAGTCCCGATTCCCGCAAAGCCCGCAAAGCACGATGTACGGTAGCCTTCGGGCGGCCCAGGCGCCGCGCAAGTTCGGCCTGTCCGATCGCGGGCTCTTCGGGGGAAAAAATCTTAAATATTTCAATTGCATCATCAAGCGCACCCATGGGTTTTCTTCCTCCTCAACAAGAAGAGATTGCTTAAAATTTATGCAGATAATGTTTCATTATTGAAACTAAATGTCAATTATGAAACAAAATCTGGACATGAGCTTTTCGGTATTATTACAGTCGGCCCCGTAAATACGCCCATCGCCGGGCGCGGGACGGCCCATCTTTTCTTGTGCAAGGAATGCGAAGGCGTCCCGCAAACAGGTCTCGACACTGCGTCGTGACAGGACATCGGGAGCGAACGGATACATGACTCACACCCGCAGATTACGCGCAGGTATCGATATCGGCGGAACTTTCACGGATTTCATCCTGTTCGATGAAGCGCAGGCGGCGATCCGGTTGCACAAGCATCTGACCACGGCGCATGATCCGTCGCAGGGGGCGTTGAAAGGACTGTCGGAACTGATCGAGTCGGCGTCGATCTCGGTCGCGGATCTGGCCGAGATCGTGCATGGTACGACATTGGTCACGAATGCCGTCATCGAACGCAAGGGCGCGAACGTCGGGATGATCACGACCAAAGGGTTCCGGGACATTCTGGAGATCGGAACCGAACAGCGCTACGATATCTATGACCTCGCATTGTCTTTCCCGCCGGCACTGGTGGAGCGCGCCAGACGGCTGGAAGTGTCCGAGCGGATCGATGCGGATGGCCGGGAAATTCTGCCATTGGATGAAGCCGCCGTGATTGCTGCGGCAAGCGCGCTGGTACGGCAGGGTGTCGAAGCGGTCGCGATCTGCTTCATGCATTCCTATGCGAACCCTGATCATGAACGGCGGGCACGCGATCTGATCGCCCGCGAATTTCCGGATCTGTCGATCTCGATTTCGTCTGAAGTCGTCGCCGAGATCTCGGAATATCAACGCTTCGCCACCACCTGCGCCAATGCTTATGTCCAGCCGCTGATGGATCGCTATCTGCGACGCTTCGAGACCGAGTTGCGGAAGCTTGGCTTCAACGGCGATTTTCGCCTGATGCATTCGGCTGGGGGTCTGGTTTCGCTGGATGCGGCGCGGGCCTTTCCGATCCGGCTGCTGGAATCCGGCCCCGCCGGGGGGGCGCTGGCGACCGCGTGGTTCGGGCATAACGCGGGCCATGACAATGTGATCTCGTTCGATATGGGCGGAACCACCGCGAAAGCCTGCCTGATCGAGAACGGCAAGGCCGATATTGCCTCTTATCTCGAAGCGGGCAGGGAACATCGTTTCAAGAACGGGTCGGGATTGCCGATAAAGGCTCCGGTTGTCGACATGATCGAGATCGGCGCGGGTGGCGGTTCGATCGCGTCGATCGATGCGGTCGGGCTGATGCAGGTTGGCCCGCATTCCGCCGGATCGGAGCCGGGACCGGCCTGTTATGGGCGCGGCGGCGAGAAACCGACTGTCACCGATGCCAGTGTCGCGCTGGGCTATTACGATCCCGATTTCTTCCTTGGCGGACGGATGAAACTGGATCTGCAAGCCGCCGAGCGGGCATTGGACGGACTCGCGAAGCCTTTGGGCATTTCGGCGGCAGAGGCGGCCTGGGGGGTGCATCAGGTCGTCGCGGAAAGCATGGCCAATGCCGCGCGCATCCATCTGATCGAGAAGGGCAAGGATCCCCGCTCCTATTCCATGATCGGCTTCGGTGGTGCAGGCCCGGCCTTTGCCGCCCGTGTCGCGCGGATCCTGGGCGTGTCCGAGGTCATCATTCCACCGGCCAGCGGCGCGGCCTCGGCCTTCGGCTTCCTGACCGCGCCGCTGTCGTTCGATTTTGTCCGGTCGCATCGCGTGGCACTGTCTCCGCAGATGGATATGGGCGAAATCACCGCGATTTGCGATGATCTGGCGCAGGACGGTCGCGCGCAACTGCGGCAGGCAGGAGTTGCGGACGATCAGATCATTGTCGAGCGTATGGCCGACATGCGGCTTGTGGGGCAGTTGCACGAAATCACCGTGCCGCTTCCGGCGGGGGAACTTGCGTCTGGATCCTATGTCGCGATCCGCGAGGCGTTCGAGCGCGTCTACGCTGCCCGCTATACGAGCGTGCCGAACGAGGCGCGTCTGGAAATCCTGTCTTTCCGCTGCCGCACCAGCGGACCCGCGCCGCAACTGACTGTCCGGCAGGCCGGGGTCGCGGGCGGGAATGGCGGCAATGGTCGCAAGGGAAGCCGCCGCAGCTATTTCTCGGGCGAGTGGCTGGAAGCCGGGATCTATGACCGCTACGCGCTGGTGCCCGGCCAGAAAATTCAGGGCCCCGCGATCATCGAAGAGCATGAGGCGACGACCATCGTGCCGCCCGGAGATAATGTCAGCGTCGATGAGGTCGGTAATCTGCATATCGCCATTGCCGCAGCCGCCAAAGGCGCGACCGTGGTCGATGAAACGATGAGTCTTGATCAGGCGGTGTCGCGCATCCAGTCCGATCCCATCGCGCTTGAGGTGATGTGGAGCCGGCTGGTCAATGTCGCCGAAGAGATGTGGTCGACGGTCTGCCGTACCGCCTTTTCGCTGATCATTTCTGAATCGCAGGATTTCGGCTGCGCCATCCTTGATCCGAACGGCGAAACGCTGGCCCATTCCGCGCGGGTGATGCCGGTTTTCAACCTGACCTTGCCGATGGCGGTGAAAGCGATCCTCAAACGCTATCCGGTCGAGACGATGACGCCGGGCGATGTCTATATCACCAACGATCCATGGCTTTGTGCGGGTCATCTGTTCGATCTTGCGATTGTGACCCCGGTCTTCCATCGGGGGCGGGTTGTCGCGTTGATGGGAACCGTGGGGCATGTCGGCGATATCGGCGGCTCACGCGATGGGTTGAGCGTTTCGGAGCTTTACGAGGAAGGTCTGCAAATCCCGGCGATGAAGCTGGTCAATGCCGGCACCGAGAACGAGGATCTGTTCCGCCTGATGGGCGAGAATATTCGCGACAGCGAGCAGGTTCTGGGCGACGTCCGTTCGTTCATTGCGGCCAACGCGACCGGCGCGGCGCGGATGCAGGCTTTCATGGACGAATACGGAATGCATGATCTGCAAGCCTTCGCGCTTGTCGTGCAATCGCTGTCCGAAAAGGCGATCCGGCAGGCGATCGGCGAGTTGAAAGACGGCGTGTACCATTCGGAAATCTCGAATAACCCGATGGGCGCGCGGATGACCTTCCCCTTGAAGGTCACGGTCGCGGGCGAGGAAATCGAACTGGATTTCGAGGGCGCACCGCCCCAGACAGCGCAGGGCGGGATCAATTGCACGCTCAGTTACACCACGGCGCATGCGACCTATCCGCTCAAATGCATGCTGACGCCGAATGTGCGCGGCAATGCGGGATGCTACCGCCCGTTCACCGTCAAGGCGCCCAAGGGATCGATCCTTAATTGCGACAAGCCTGCCCCGGTATCGCTGCGCACCCGCACCGGCTGGTATCTGGCCCCGAATATCTTCCGCGCCATGGCCGATGCCGCGCCCGAAATGGTGCAAAGTTTTTCGGGCCTGCCCAGTCTTCTCAGCTTCTACGGAAAATCGGACGAGGGCGCGCTGTTCTATGAGCTGTTGCTTCTGGGTGGCGGTCAGGGGGCTTCCGCCGGTCGCGATGGGAAATCCTCGCTGCTCTGGCCGACATCGGCGGCGACATCCTCGATCGAGATGCTGGAAAGCCGCTCGCCGATCGTGGTCTGGGAAAAGACCCTGATGACCGATAGCGGTGGGGCCGGGGAATTCCGTGGCGGGCTTTCGGTCCGGGTCCGGGTTTCGCGCCGCAATGCCGACGGGCAGCCGATCCGCGCCATCGTCTCACCCGAGGGGGTGGACATGCCTGTCGAGGGACTCTTCGGCGGGGCCTCGGGTCTTACGGCCCATGGGCGGATGCTGCGGCTGACGGATGGCGTGCAGACCGGCGATTGCGGCACCGGGCAGATCGTCGATCTGGAGGATGCCGATACGGTGATCGAGCTGCAACTCGCCGGTGGCTCCGGCTATGGCGATCCCCGGGACCGCGATCCGTCGCGCGTGGCCGAGGATCTGCGTCAGGGCTATATCAGTGCGGATGCGGCGAGCCGGATCTACGGCCTGTCCCGAAGCGGGGATGCACCGGTGAAAACGGAAACTGCGGGATGATCGCGGCCGTGTCCCGGCCGATGCCGGGGCGCATTTCTTCAAACGGATACCGACAGGGAAATATGACATGAATCTCAGCAGACGGGCTTTCATCGGGACAACCATCAGTGCCGCGGCCTTGGCCTCGACCTCATTCGAGGCACTGGCGCGTGGCCGCAAGGTGCTGATCATGGCCAGCAGTGTCGATATTCCTAATTTCGACCCGCATGTCGCCACCGGCTATGCGCCGCAGATGTTGTTCCGGAATACCTATGATGCGCTGGTCCGCGTCGTCGGAAACCCGCCAGAGGTCGTGCCGGGGCTGGCCAGCGAATGGAGCGTATCAGACGATCAGCTGCATTATGAATTCACTCTGAACCCAGAGGCCCGCTTTGAGGACGGAACCCCGGTCACTGCCGATGCCGTGGTTTATTCCTTCGAGCGGATCATGCGCCTGCAACGCGGGGTTTCCTGGATGATCGAAGGCGTTCTGGAAAGCGGCAGCGTCACGGCAAAGGATGAAGGCACGGTCGCTTTCGACCTGAAGGCGGCTTTTGCGCCGTTCATGCAGGTGCTGCCGTGGATGTTCATCGTCAATCCGACCGAGGTCGAAGCCAATCTGGGCGACGATGACGGGCAAGCCTATCTGTTGCAGAACACTGCCGGATCCGGCCCGTTCCGCATGGGGCGCGTGGCGCCCGGCAATCTCTATGAATTCCTGCGGGTCGAAGATGACTGGCACAAGGACGGAGGCAATCTGGAAGGCGCGATCTGGAAGATCGTCCGCGAAGCCTCGACCGAGCGGATGATGCTGCAGCGTGGCGAGGCCCATATCGCGCTGGAGCTTTACGCCGAGGACATGGATGCGCTGGCCGATGTGCCCGGTGTCGTCCGGGTGGTCGAGCCGGAATACCGGACCTTCTCGATCAAGATGAATACCGCGAAAGGTCCATTGGTGGATGCCAATCTGCGCAAGGCGGTTTCCTATGCCTATAATTATCAGGGCATGCTGGATTCCGCAGGCCCGGCCGAGTTGATGATCGGCCCGCTGCCCACCGGCATCTTCGGCCATGATCCCGATTTGCAAGTCTACCGCCAGGATATGGAGAAGGCCAAGGAATATCTGGCCAAATCCGAATATGCGGATGGGGGTTTCACTCTTAACGTGATGCATGCGACGGGCTATGAAAACCAGCGTCGCTGGTGCCTGCTGCTGCTGGAGGCGTTGAAAAGCCTGAATATCGGGCTGGAAATCCAGCCCGCCACCTGGCCCGATATCACCGCCTCGGCGCAGTCGGCGGATACGATGCCCGATTTCTATTGCATCTTCCAATCCGCCAATTACGCCGATCCGGACAATATCGCCTTCGCGGCCTATCATTCGTCGCGCAATGGGCAATGGCAGAATCCCGTCTACAGCAATCCCGAAGCCGACAAGCTGATCGAGGCTGCGAGGATCGAGATCGATCAGACCCGCCGCGCCGAGATCTATGCCGAGCTTCAGGTGCTGCTGGTCGAGGATGCGCCGGATATTTTCGGCGTGCTGGAAAAGCGTAAACTGGCGCTGCGCGACGATGTCGAAGGCTATGTCTTCGCCCCGGTCGCGGCCAATTCAATCGAGCTGTTGCCGCTGTCGCTGACCTGAATGCCGACTGACTGAACCATGGCGGGGGTCGCGGTCCCCCGCCCGCAAATCGCAGGACCGCCCATGATCCGATACGTCATCCGCCGCTTGCTGCTTCTGGTCCCGATGCTTCTGGGCCTTTCGGTCATCGTTTTTGCCATCGCCCGGCTGCTGCCCGGCGATCCCGCGGCGCTTGCCGCAGGCCCGAACGCCACTCCGGAGGTTCTGGCAAGCGTGCAAAGAGAATTCGGCCTCGATAAACCGATCCCGCTTCAATACTGGGATTATCTGACCGGACTGGTTCAGGGAGACTGGGGCGTATCGATCTTCACCCGTCGCCCGGTTTTCGAGGATATCGTCACCTTTCTGCCGGCAACGCTGGAACTGGTCGCTGCTGCCATGCTGATTGCGATCGTGCTGGGCATTCCACTGGGGCTGGCGGCGGCGGTCTGGCGCAATGGCGTGCTGGATTACGTCACCCGCACCGTGTCGCTGGGCGGTATCGCGATGCCGCGCTTCTTCCTGGGGCTGTTGTTGCAGCTTTGCTTTGTCACATGGCTGGACATCCTGCCGCTTTCGGGCCGCTTCCCCCTGATCGACCTTCCCCCGGAGGAGATTACCGGCTTCTACACCATCGATTCACTGCTGACCGGTGATTGGTATGCGCTGCGCGTCTCGCTGGCCCATCTGGCCCTTCCCGCGCTTGCGATGTCGCTGTCGCCATTGGCCACGATCATCCGGATGATGCGTGCCTCGACCATCGAGGTTCTGCAGCAGGATTATATCATGACCGAGCGGGCGCTTGGCCTGTCCAGCCGGCTGATCCTGTTCAAATATGTGCTGAAAAACGCAATGACCTCGACGCTGACGGTCATCGGCCTTTATGTTTCCTGGCTTCTGGGCGGAACGGTGCTGGTCGAGACGGTGTTCGACTGGCCGGGGCTTGGCCTTTACGCCACGCAGGCGATCCTTAGTCAGGATTTCATGCCGGTGATCGGCGTGACGCTGGTCATCGCCATCATTTACCTGCTGTCGATGCTGATCGTCGATCTGCTTTATGGCGTGTTCAACCCGAAAGTCCGCAGCTCATGACCATGATACAGACCTCCCTGCCCAAGCGCGACCCCTCGGCCCGGCTGGAAAACTGGTCGCGCGCCTTCTATCGCTTCCGGCAAAGCTGGTTGTCGGTCATCGGGCTGGCTATCGTTGCGGTCCTGATCGTGATCGCGCTGGTTGCGCCATTGATCGTGCCCTATCCCGAACATGTGGCCGGCGCGACCGATACCGCCGCCCGCTTCATGCCCCCAAGCGCGGAACATTGGTTTGGTACCAATGCATTGGGTCAGGACATGTTCTCTCTGGTTCTGGTCGGATCGCAGGTCTCGTTATTCTCGGGCCTTGCGGTCGTTATCATCGCGATAGCCGTCGGCGGGCTGGTCGGCGCCGTTGCCGGCTATTTCGGCGGCTGGGTCGACGAGACATTGATGCGGCTGACCGATCTGCTGCTGACAATTCCAAGCCTGATTCTGGCAATGGCGGTCGCGGCGGCGCTTGGCACCGGCATTCTGAACATGATCATCGCCATCTCGATCACCTGGTGGCCCGCCTATGCGCGACTGATCCGGGGAGAGGTTCTGGTGAAGAAGGAAGAGCAGTTCATCACCGCGGCCCGCGCGCTTGGTGCAGGCCCGGGTCGGATCCTTGGCCGCCATATCCTGCCCAATATCATCTCGCCGGTGGTGGTGAAGGCCTCGCTGGATATGGGCTTCGCGATCCTGACCGTTGCCTCGCTTGGTTTCGTGGGAATCGGGGTGCGGGCGCCGGTGCCGGAATGGGGAACGCTGCTTTCCACGGCGCGTGGCTATATGCCTGACTATTGGTGGACGGCGTTGTTTCCGGGCTTCGCGATCTTTCTGGCGGTGCTTGCCTTCAATCTTCTGGGCGATGGGCTGCGCGATGTCCTTGACCCCAAGGCGCGGAGGTAAGCCGGATGAGTCTGCTCGAGATCACCAATCTGAATCTGGCCATGCGCAGCTATGAAGGCGAGACGCAGATCCTGCATGGTATCGACCTGAAGATCGAGCGGGGCGAGATCTGGGGCATGGTGGGCGAAACCGGCAGTGGAAAATCCCTGACCGGCTTATCCATCTCGCGTCTGATTCCCGCGGCGACCGGCCGCTACCTTGCGGGCTCGATCCGATTCGAGGGCACCGATGTCCTGAACGCCACCGAACGCGAGATGCGCAAGCTGCGCGGCCGCAAGATCGGCATGATCTTCCAGGATCCCACGACCAATCTTAACCCGGCTTTCCGTATCGGCACGCAGCTTGTCGATGTGGCGCTTCATGCGGCGGAACATGATCCATCCGTGCTCGGCCTGAGTGGCAACGCCTCCCGGCGCGAACGCCGCCGCGCTGCCCGCCGGGTGGCGATCGAGATGCTGGGCAAGGTTGGCATTTCCGATCCGATCGAGCGTATCGATGCCTATCCGCACCAGTTCTCGGGCGGGATGCGGCAGCGGATGCTGATCGCCATGGCGATGATCGGCAAGCCGGATCTGCTGATCGCCGATGAGCCGACGACCGCATTGGATGTCTCGGTTCAGGCGCAGATCTTGAAGCTGATCCATCAGCTTGTGCTTGAAAGAGATATTGGTGTGCTGATGATCACGCATAATCTGGGCGTGGTTGCGCAGCTTTGCAGCCATGTCGCGGTCATGTATCGCGGCCGCATTCTTGAAACCGGCCCGGTGCGGACGGTTCTGAAGCAACCGTCCCATGCATATACCCGGGCCTTGCTTGCGGCGATTCCCACGGTTCATACGAAACGAGGTGAGTTGCGCGGCATCGGCGATATCATGGCGGAGGCGGGTTGATGAGCCTTGATATCCTGAATGTGACCAAGATCTTCGGCCCGGCCCGTGGCGGAATTCTGTCCCGGGACGAGGGATTCCGCGCGTTGGACGATGTCAACCTGCATGTGCCGAAGGGCAGCAGCTTTGGTCTGGTAGGCGAATCCGGTTCCGGCAAGACCACACTGACGCGCTGCATCCTGCGGCTGGAAAATCTGACCCGGGGCAGAGTGCTTTACGAGGGAACCGATATCCATGGGCTGACCCCGCGCGACCTGCGGCGGCTGCGGGCGCGGCTTCAGATCGTGTTCCAGGACCCCTATGCCTCGTTGAATCCGCGTATGACGATCCATGATATCGTCGCCGAACCGCTGCTGATTCATCGCGACCTGTTCCGGCTTTCGGCCCGCCAGCGCAGCGAGCGGGTGCTTGAACTGCTGGAGCAGGTCGGTCTGCGGTCCGAGCATCTGTTCCGTTACCCGCATGAATTCTCGGGCGGGCAGCGGCAGCGTATCGGCATTGCCCGCGCCCTTGCATCGCGCCCGGATTTCCTGATTCTGGACGAGCCCACTTCGGCGCTGGATGTCTCGGTTCAGGCCGATGTTCTGAACCTGCTGCACCGCCTGCAACAGGAGCTGGGCCTGACCTATTTCTTCATCAGCCATGATCTGGGCGTCATTCGCTACATTTGCGACGAGGTGGCGGTCATCTATCGCGGAAAGCTGGTTGAACAGGGACCTGTCGCCGAAATCTTCGACCGTCCCCGAAGCGATTATACCCGGATGTTGCTGGCGGCGATGCCGGATCCCGATCCCGACAAATCGCCTTTCCGGCAATCCCCGACCGTCTGAAAATGAGACCGATGATGCCTGACCTGAACCATCCGGAACTCGATGCCATCGCGGAAAAGGCCCGTGAATGGCGGCACGCCATCCACCGGCAGCCTGAATTGCTGTTCGATCTGCCGCAGACCGCGTCCTTCGTTGCGGACAAGCTGGATGAATTCGGCTGTGACGAAGTGCATCGCGGCATCGCCGGATCGGGTGTCGTGGCGATCATCAACGGCACGGGTAACACCGGCTGCAGCATCGCCCTGCGCGCGGATATGGATGCGCTGCCGATCCATGAACGCACCAATCTGCCCTATGCCTCGGCGGTCGAGGGCAGGATGCATGCCTGCGGCCATGACGGCCACACGGCGATGCTGCTGGCAGCCGCCTGTCACCTAAGCCGTCATCGTGATTTTCCCGGCCGCGTCGTTCTGATCTTTCAACCTGCCGAAGAGGGCGGCGGCGGCGCTCGCGTGATGATAGACGAGGGGCTTCTGGACCGTTTCGCGATCGATGAGGTTTATGCGCTGCATAATCGTCCGGGCCTGCCGGTTGGGGATTTCGCGTCCCGGCCGGGACCGATCCTTGCTGCGGGCGACCGCTTCATGATCCGTCTTCAGGGGCGCGGAGGTCATGCCGCGTCGCCTCATCTGGCCCGGGATGCAATCCTTGCGCAGGCCCATCTGGTCTCGGCCTTGCAGATGATTGCGTCCCGCCATACCGATCCGCTGGATTCGGTCGTGCTGTCCGTCACCTATCTTGAGGCGGGAAACCCCGATGCCCTGAACGTCATACCCGGCGAAATCAGCATCGGCGGCACCTTGCGCAGCCTGCGGCCCGAAACGCGCAGGCAGGCCGAGGCCCGGCTGCGCGAGATCCTGTCCGGCACGGCGGCGGCATTCGGCGTTGATGCCGAACTTGACTGGCGCCCCGGTTATCCTGTGACGATCAACGATCCCGATATCGCACATGCGGCGCTGGATGCCGCACGGGCCATTGCGCCGGATGAACGAGTTGACGACAGCTGCCCGCCGGAAATGGGCTCCGAGGATTTCTCTTACATGCTGGAGCGTCGTCCCGGCGCGTTTGTCTGGATCGGTAACGGCGATAGCGCCGATCTGCACAATGCCGCCTATGATTTCAACGACGAGGCGATCATTCATGGCCTCCGTTTCTGGCTGGGCATCGTTCAGGCGCGGGCGGCACTTCGTTAGCCGCATAGCTGCGGAAATAGCCCTTTTGCCGATGGTTTGACGGCAGCATCTGCCCGGGTAGACTGCCGGCAGAAACAGATCGGGGCATATCATGGATCTTATGGCGCGAGTGACCGCCGTAGTTGGTGGCGTAATGGTAATGCTGCAGCGGGTTGGTGCGCCCCGGACGCAGGCAGTGGGCACCAAGCCGGTAATCCCGTCGGCAAGGAAACAAGGGATCATGACCCTGAAGATGCCTACCGCGAAAGGCTGGGCGTCCGGGCAACTTCCCAAGACGGCCCCGGGGCTGAAGGTCAACGCTTTCGCTTCCGGTTTGGATCATCCGCGCTGGATCGAGGTGCTGCCGAACGGCGATGTGCTGGTCGCCGAGGCGAAAGAGCAGCCCAACCCTCCCAAGACGCTGATGGATCGGGCCACGCAGGCCACGATGCGGCGCGCCCGCGCGATCGGCGTCAGTGCCAATCGGATCAGCCTGTGGCGCGACGCGGATGGCGACGGGGTGGCGGAACGGCGCGAGGTTTTTCTGGAAGGACAGAATCAGCCCTTCGGCATGGCCTTGGTGAACGGCACTTTCTATGTCGGGAATACGGACGGCATCGTCGCCTTTCCATATGAGGAGGGAGAGACGCGGTTGAACGGCCCCGGCCGCAAGCTGGTGGAGTTCAAGCCGGGCGGTCACTGGACCCGCAGTCTGATCGTCTCGCCTGACCAGAGCAAGCTTTATGCCGGTGTCGGTTCGCTCAGCAATATCGGCGATCAGGGCATGCAGGCCGAAGAGGGACGCGCGGCGATCTGGGAACTGGATCTTGCCAGCGGAGCGGCGCGTATTTTCGCCTCGGGCCTGCGCAATCCTGTCGGCATGGCGTGGGAGCCTGTCACCGGTGCCCTGTGGACAGTGGTGAATGAGCGCGACGGGCTGGGCGATGAAACCCCGCCGGATTATCTGACATCGGTCGAGGAGGATGGCTTTTATGGCTGGCCTTATTGCTATTGGGGCGGGACCGTTGACGATCGCGTTGCACAGGATCCGCAGATGGTGTCGCGGGCAATCACGCCGGATTATGCGCTTGGCGGCCATACAGCGTCATTGGGGTTGTGCTGGATGCCTGCGGGCACGCTGCCCGGATTCTCCGAGGGTATGGTGATCGGGCAGCATGGATCATGGAACCGCTCGGTCCTGAGTGGATACCGGCTGATCTTCGTACCCTTCGAGAACGGGCGGCCAGCGGGGCCGCCGCAAGATATCCTGTGGGGCTTTCTGTCCGAAGACGAGAAATTTTCCTATGGCCGGCCTGTCGGCGTTGCCATTGGTCCGGACAAGGCGTCTTTGCTGATGGCTGACGATGTCGGTAACGTCATCTGGCGGATAACCGGGGTTTAGAAAATATTCCGGTCCGGTTCCCGTTCACGATAGCAGATTGCGACGGTTCCTAGCCGAAAGTCAGGAAACGGTGCGAGTCGTCGATGAAGGTCTTTTCCGCAAGCTGCGCCTCGTTCGAGCCGAAGGGCAGTTGCGCCCGCAGTTTCCACGATGCGGGTAGATCCCATGTCGCCGCGACCTTGTCATCGACCAGCGGGTTGTAATGCTGAAGGCTGGCGCCGATTCCGACATCGGCAAGCGTGGTCCAGACGGCAAGCTGGGCCATGCCTGTCGAATGTTCTGACCAGATCGGGAAGTTCTCGGCATAAAGCGGGAATTTTTCCTGCAATTCTCCGATTACGGATTGATCCTCGAAGAACAGGACGGTGCCCGCGCCCGCTGCGAAGCCGCCAATGCGTTTTTGTGTCTTGGGGAAATCCGTCTTGGGGACGATGATGCGCAAAGCTTCTTCCACCAGATGCCAGAACTTCCGGCTTTCCTTACCGAACAGGATCACCGCCCGCGAGCTTTGCGAGTTGAAGGATGACGGCGCCTGACGAATGGCCTCGCGGATCAGGCGGTCGGTTTCCTTCTTCGGGATCGGCAGGCTTTCCCCCAGCGCATATTGCGAGCGGCGTTTCAGCAGATTGTCCAGCATGGCGGATTCCCGGTCAGTGATTGAAGTGACGGAAGGGTGGCGTGTCGGGGTCGGCCCTTCCGCGGTCGCTCGGCTGTTTTGCCTCAAGGCGCGGTGCCGTTCAAGCTGGGCTTCGCCTGAGTGACAATGGCGCCCGGCGGGACTGAATCGGTCAGCCAGACGCCACCGCCGATGAGCGCGCCCTTGCCGATCTCGATCCGGCCAAGGATCGTTGCGCCGGCATAGATGACGACATCGTCGCCGACCAGCGGGTGGCGGGGCAGACCCTTCACCAGCCCGCCATCGCCATCGCTTTCGAACCGTTTCGCCCCAAGCGTGACCTGCTGATAGATCCGCACATTGCGGCCGATCACGGCGGTTTCCCCGATCACCACGCCAGTGCCGTGGTCGATGAAGCAGGCCGGGCCGATCTTTGCGCCGGGATGAATGTCGATGCCGGATTGAGAATGGGAATGTTCGGCCATGATCCGCGCCAGCATCGGCGCACCCAGCCCATAGAGGCTGTGGGCGATCCGATGGCGCAGGATCGCGGCGATGCCGGGAAAGCACAGCACGATTTCGTCGAGGCTTCTGGCCGAGGGATCGCCCTGAAAGGCAGCATTGATGTCGGTATCGTGCAGGTCGCGGATCTGCGGGAGCCCGGCCATGAACGCATCGGCGGTGGTATGAGCGCGCCGGCGGCAGGCCAATTGTCCGGCATCGGGTTGCAGCAACCATTCAAGCTCCAACTGCTCGGCCAGACGCTGGCGGATGGATCGCAGGGTTTGTGCGACAAATGTATCCGCGACCTGCGTATCCAGCCCGGCCGGACCGTAATGGCGCGGATAAAGCGCGCCGACGACATTCGACATGAGACGGATCACCGCAGGGCGCGAGGGCAGGCGCGGTGTCGGCCGGCCGGGATAACGGCGTTGCTGCGAAGTGATGCGGATCAGCCGCAATTTCTCGGCGATGGCGGCCAGTTCTCGGTCATGCGGATTCGAAATGCTGGGCTGCGACAGGGCATTGGTGCGTTTTACGGGGGTCAGGATCGGTTTCTTTCGTATTGGTGTGATGGAGAGGTTCTGTACTTGCCCGGCCGGACCAAGCGCGGGGGCCCAGTTCGGGCGCTTATCCGGGGGGAGGGCGACGAGGGCGTCGGCGGGAAGCTGGCCCAGAAAACAACCGGCCGCATCCTTGTCAAGCACGAGATCGGTTCCGGGCAATCGCGACATCCGCGCGGCATGTGCCACGGCCCGGTCCAGTCCCAGACAAAGATGCGTGTGGTGATGTTGGTCCAGCAGCATCATGCGCCAGATCAGCGGTGCGATCACGGCATCTTGTGCGTCCAGCACCGGCATCGGGCCACGATCGCTGAAACATCGCTCGATCCGCAGCATCGTGTCGCGCAACAGGTGGATGGCGATGTCGAGATCGCGGTGGTTCGCGGCGCGTGTTACCTCGGCCAGATGAGCGTCAGCGATGACCGCATGAGCGATCAGCTTCTGCTGCCGGGCACGCTGCGCGGGATCGCTGGAAAACAGCGTGCCGGGGCAAAGTTCGTCCAGCAGGGCAAGAATGGCCAGCGGTTCGCGGATGACAAGTTCCTGTCGGAAGGGGCTGGTCAGACGCAATTCGGTATGCGTGCCGGTGCCGGGTCGGGCAGGGCGGCCGCAAAGCGCCATTGCCAAGCCGGTGCGCTGCGCCGTCAGGCAGCCCGGGGCAGCGATCAGGCGCGGCATGTGCTGACCCGAAAGCGCTGTCACCTGGCCACGGCTGGGACTGCGCATGCCCGTTGACACCGGTCTTATTGCCCCGGGCCTTATCGCTTCGGATTCCATCGCTTTGGGCGCCGTCATGCATCATGCCTTGGCACGGCGGCATGAAGACTGCTGCTGACCTCGGCTACTGTCGCGACCAGATCGACCAACTCGTCCGCATCCACCCCGTTCGAGGCCAGACGCTTCAGTTCGAAACGGCCAAGCGTCGGCTGTTTCCGGGCCAGCGCACCCGCCGCCGTCGCCAATGCGCCCAGACGCCCGGTCAGCGGCGAGGGCAGGCCCTCTTCCAACAACAGGGCGACGGCGAACGGATCCCGCAGTGCAGCCGCGGCCGCGAGGGCATGATGGCGCGCCAGTTCCATATGGCCCGCCTCGCGGCTGACGACCAGCGCCACCAAAGCCCGTTCGCCCTCGTCCAGGCCTCGCGCGCGGCGGAACAGTCCTTGACGGGCCTGGACGGAGGCATGGAAGATGCCATGCCGGATGCTGGTGTCAAACATCATGGCTGTATCCTTTCCGGGCAAGAGGAACGATGTCCTGGCGGGCAATGGCGCATTGCCGCAGGCCGGCGATCATGCGGACCTGAAAGATGACCAGAGTCATGATCCGCGACACGACGCCAAGTGCATCGGCGCTCCATCCCAGGGTACGCGCCTGGCCCCTGCGGTCATTCGTCAGCAGGGACTGGATATGCGCGAAGACCACCGCCAGCCGTTCGCCGATCAGCGCGCGGCTTGTGGGGGCGGGCAGATGCGGGGC
>NZ_QZCG01000001.1 GCF_003591515.1 Paracoccus onubensis | reverse complement strand
GTCACAAAGCCCGCACCGCCGCCATTTCCGCCCTGCCATATAGCCGCGCCATGGCCACACCGCGCGCCGCATTCAGGATCATCAGGGCCGCCCACAGTCCGTGATTACCCATCACCGGCGGCAACAGCAGCAATGCGACCGCATAAAGGGCAACCGCCTGCATCATCGCCTTTCGCATCTCGCGGGTCAGGGTGGCGCCGATGAAGATTCCGTCATACATATAGCTGGCAACGCTGATGACCGGAGCGATCCCCAACCAGACCAGATAGAAACGCGCCTCTTCCCGGACCTCGGGCGAAGTTGTCAGCATGTCGATGATCACGCCCCCGCCAAGCCAGAAGATCAGCCCAAGCAAGACCGCGCTCCCGACACTCCATTGCGCGGTGACGATTGATGCCCGGCGCACATCCGCGGCCCGATAGGCCCCAACCGCCTGTCCCACCAGACTCTCGGCCGCGAAGGCGAAACCGTCCAGCGCGAAAGCGGTGATCGAAAGGAACTGAATCAGCACCTGATTGGCGGCCAGAGTGACATCCCCCTGCGCAGCGCCAAGAAACAGAAAACTGGTGAAGCTGGCCTGCAGCAGCATCGAGCGGACCATGATATCGGCATTCACCCTCAACAGGCGGTCAATTCTGTCCCTGGCGAACAGAACCGCAAGGTTCCGGGCAGCGATGACCGCCGCGCGCAGCGCATGACGGGCCAGCCACAGACCCAGCAGAAGCCCGCTCCATTCGGCGATCAGGGTTGCCAGTGCCACGCCGGGAACGCCCATGCCCAATTCCAGCACGAACCAGATATCAAGCGTGACGTTCAGCCCGTTCTGTAACAGCTGCAATGCCAGAACCGCCCGCGTCCGCTCGATGGCGATCAACCAGCCGGTTATGGCGTATAACCCGATCGTTGCCGGCGCCCCCCAGATCCGAATGGCCAAGTAGTCGCGGGCAAGCGTCTCGACCTCTGCTGATGCGGGTGCGATTTGGAACGCCGCCCAGAAGATCGGCAGTTGCAGCAGGATCAGCAGCATTCCCGCCACGGCGGAGATGGTCAGCGCGCGCAGCAGATGCGCGCCCACCTCGGCCCCGTCTCCTGCGCCGTGGCTTTGCGCGATAAGGCCCGAAGTCCCCATCCGCAAGAACCCGAAGATCCAATAGATCGAGGTCAGGATCACCGCGCCGATCCCGACCGCACCGATAGGTTCGGCCCGCCCAAGCTGCCCGACGACGCCGGTGTCGACCAATCCCAGAAGCGGGACGGTCACATTGGACAGGACGATGGGAATGGCGATGTTCAGAACCCGCCGATGCGTGATCTTCATGGCCCTGCTGTACATCCCCTTGGCATGGCGTTCCCGATATTACCCCTGGGGCATCAGGAAATGCCCGGTCGCCTGCGCGAACAGCCGCGACCGGTTATCCTGCCACGCCTCGACATGGACCGAAGCGTAGCGCCGCCCCGATCGCACCACATTGGCACGGGCATAGGCATCGCGCGGCAATCCCGAGCGAAGGTAGTCAACGGTGAAATCGATGGTCTTGGGAAGGCGCGGCAGACTGTCGGGCATCGCCGCGTCGGGCGCGATCCGGCCCGATTCCAGATCCTCCCACATCGCCGCCCATGCCAGTTCGACGATGGCGGTCATTTCCAGAAAGGCCGCCGTCACGCCGCCATGCAAGGCAGGCAGATGCGGATTGCCGATCAGCTTCCGGTCGAATGGCAGAACTGCGGTCAGTTCATCGCCGCGCCGGTCGAAACGGATGCCCAGCCAGTTCATATAGGGCACGCCCGAAACAAGCGCCTTCAGTGCCGAATCGCGGCGGGACTTGATCTGGTCCAAGGGTTCGTTGCGATCCATCGCCCTGCCCTACCGCTCTGCCGTGAAGGCGCCGGTCGCGGTCGCCACGGGATTGCCGATGTCATCGTCATCCAGCGCAACCGCCCGCATGAAGGCGACCCGTCTGGTCATGTGAAACACCTCGGCCCGCGCGGTGATCCTGTGACCCGGCCTTGCCGTCCGCATATAATCGATCCGCAGATCGATCGTCGCGGTCGAGCTGGGCTTGCTGTCATCCGCCATCACCGCCGCCCCGCAACAGGTATCCATCAGGGCCGAGATCACGCCGCCATGAACCACCCCGCTGCGCGGGTCGCCCACCAGATGCTCGGCCCATGGCATCGAGATCACCGCACGGCCGCCGCCGATCTCATCGATTCGCATCTGCAATGCCCGCGCATGGGGAATCGCCTCGATGAATTGCTGCGCGATCCGGGTATGGTCGGCACCCCCCGTTTTGGCAGTTTCCGTGTCGTCCATCGACCGGACCTCCTTGTCTGGCAGCCCGGAATATCCCCGGACGAATCTCCGGTCAGGGCCAATGGCGCATCGGTTGCGCCTTTCGGTTGAGATGCAAATTGCGTCAGGATAGCCTCATAGGCAAGCAGATGCCGGGAGCGAGTGAATGACAAGCGAGCAGGAGATCAGTTTCAAGGAAATGTGTGCAAAGTTCGACGTTACCCCGCGAACATTGCGTTATTACGAGTATATCGAGCTGCTTCAACCCCGGAAAGAGGGCCGCGCCCGCTTCTACGGGCCCCGCGAAACCGCCCGCCTGACCCTGATCCTGCGGGGACGGAGATTCGGTTTTTCACTGGAAGAGATTCGGCAATGGTTGCTTATATATGAACAGAAGGGCAGCCGTGAGCAGTTGCAGGTATGGCTGGAACTTGCCGACCGGCAATTGGGCGTTCTGGCAGATCAGATCGCGGAATTGCAGGCGGTCCGCGCCGATTTGCAGGATTTGCGCAATACGGCCGCCAATGAACTGAAAGGAGCCGATTGACCCTCCGCCACGGAACCGGCCGGAGCGGGCCAAAACGGATCCAGGACTGTGACGCAGCGTTTCGATTACGTGAACGTCAACTTTCGGCTAGAGTTCTGTCCAAGGACGACAGACGGTGAATGAGGAGGAACCGCGATCCATGTCCGACGAGCTGATGACCATCCGGCAGATGTGCGATGCCTTCGGCGTCACCCCACGCACCCTGCGCTTCTATGAGGCGCGGGAACTGATCTTTCCCCAGCGTCGCGGCCAGCACCGGCTATATGACCGCAGGGATAGGGCGCGGCTGACGCTGATCCTTCGCGGCAAACGGTTCGGTTTCAGCCTCGAACAGATCCGCCAGCTGCTTGAACTCTACGAGCCGGGCAGCAGGAACGAGACGCAGATCGCCGCCACGATCACGATCGCGCGGGAACGTCTTGCGGATATGGAACGCCAATATGCGGAACTTCGCGAGGCGATCGCCGATCTGGCAGAACAGATCAACGATGCCGAAACCCGTCTGTCCGACGCCATTCACAGCAAGCGTTCAGGATAAGCCATGCCGATTTACACTCCCCCGATCCGCGATCTCCAATTCGCCCTTCACGACGTGCTGGGACTGTCGCAAACCGGCCTGCCCGGCCATGACGAGCTCGACCGCGATTTCACCGGGGCGGTGCTGGACGCGGCCGGCAAACTGGCGTCCGAGGTTCTGGCCCCTCTGAACGCCATCGGCGATCAGCAGGGCTGCAAGCTGGAAAATGGCGTTGTCCGCACGCCCGAAGGTTTCGGCAAGGCGTTCGAGGCGATGAAGGAAGGCGGCTGGACCGCGCTTGACTGCGATCCGGAATATGGCGGTCAGGGCATGCCCTATGTGCTGGGCGTGGCAACAGGCGAGATGTTCGTATCCGCCAATATGGCCTTCAACATGTATCAGGGCCTGACCCATGGCGCCTATTCGGCCATCCACGCCCACGGCACCGACGCGCAGAAGCAGACCTATCTGCCGAAGATGGTCAGCTGCGACTGGACCGGCACCATGAACCTGACCGAGCCACATTGCGGCACCGATCTGGGCATGCTGCGCACGAAAGCCGAGCCGCAGGATGACGGCAGCTACCTGATCACCGGCCAGAAGATCTTCATCTCGGCCGGCGATCATGACATGGCTGAAAACGTCATCCATCTGGTACTGGCCAAAGCGCCCGGCGGGGGTGAGGGCACAAAGGGCATCTCGCTCTTCATCGTGCCGAAATTCCTGGTGAATGAAGATGGCTCGCTGGGGGAACGCAACGGTGTCACGGTCGGCAATCTTGAAGAGAAGATGGGGATTCACGGCAATTCGACCTGCGTGATGAATTATGACGGCGCGAAGGGCTGGCTGCTGGGCGATTTGCACAAGGGCATGCGGGCCATGTTCACGATGATGAACGAAGCGCGTGTCGGCGTCGGATTGCAGGGCTACGCGGTCGCCGTGCCCGCTTATCAGAACGCTGTCGAATACGCCCGCGAGCGGCTTCAGGGCCGCGCGGTGACCGGGGTGCAGAACCCGGACGGCCCCGCCGACCCGCTGATCGTGCATCCCGATATCCGCCGAAGCCTGATGGACCAGAAATCCTTTCTGGAAGGCGCACGAATGCTGGCGCTCTGGGGGGCGCATCTGATCGACCGCAGCCATCTTGACGATGATGCCGCAGCCGAGGGGCTGGTCTCGCTGCTGACCCCGGTCATCAAGGGCTTCCTGACCGACAAGGGCTTTGAAACTGCGGTTCTGGCGCAGCAGGTCTATGGCGGCCACGGCTATATCGAGGAACAGGGCATGAGCCAGTTCGTCCGCGATGCCCGCATCACCATGATCTACGAAGGCGCGAATGGTGTGCAGGCGCTTGACCTGGTGGGCCGCAAACTGGCGCAGGACGGCGGCAAGCATGTCATGGCATTTTTCGAGATGGTGAAATCCTTCTGCAAGGAACATGGCGAGAGCGAAGCCCTTGCCGCCGATTTCATCATACCGCTGAAAGCTGCCTCCAAGGATTTGCAGGCGGCGGGCATGTTCTTCATGGAAAAGGGCATGAAAAACCCCAACGACGCGCTGTCCGGCTCTTACGACTTCATGCATCTCTTCGGGCATGTCACACTGGGTCTCATGTGGGCGAAAATGGCCGTTGCCGCGCAAGCGGCACTGGATGCGGGCGATGGCAACGCAGAATATCTGAAAACCAAGCTCACCACCGGGCGACACTATATGAAACGGCAACTGCCGATGACGGCAACGCATCTGGCGCGGATTCAGTCCGGAGCCGACACGGTCATGGCGCTCGATGCGGAATCATTCTGAAACGGTGGCCCGAATGGGAAAGGCCGAAACAGGTATTTGTGCAAAGAAGAAGCACAAGACTGCGTCCCGGCCTCTCCCGCCTCGCGGCGGGCCAGGCGTTATCGGCCCACAGGCCGGGACGACTTCTCCTTTGGCGGTCATCGGCTCCTCAGCCTGTACCGCATCGCGCATTCTGACCTGAAAACGTTGTCTTAACCTTAACGGCCCCCCTTCTTCTTTGTTCAAATACCTTGCGGGGGGTTCGGGGGGCGCAAAGCCCCCCGCTTCGAGGAGAGAACATATGACCGCACAGCTCTGGTGTTTTGGCGAATCGGGCAATGCCTACAAGGCGGCCCTGACGATGGAACTCGCCGGTTACGACTGGTCGCCCGTCTATGTCGATTTCTTCAACGGCGAGGCGCGGACACCCGAATTCCGCAAGATCAACGAAATGGGCGAAGTGCCGGTCTTCCGCGATGATGATCTGACATTGACCCAGTCCGCGGTGATCCAACTGCATATCGCCGAGCGGACAGGGAAATTTCAGGGCAACGACCGGAACGAGGTTCTTCGCTGGCTGATGTTCGACAATCACAAACTGTCCGGGCAGGCCGGAGCCACCCGTTTCCTGATGAATTTCCTGCCGGAGGAAAAGCGCCCGAAAGAGGCGATTGCGTTCATGCAGGGACGGCTGAAGGCCACTTACAAGGTCTTGGAGCATCATCTCGCGGGCCGGGACTGGGTAGCCGATAGCGGCCCCACGATCGCTGATTTCGCCTGTTGCGGATATCTGTTCTATCCCGAACCATTCGGCTTCGACCGCGCCGACTGGCCGAATATCGATCGCTGGCTGGACGGCATTGCCGCCTTGCCCGGCTGGAAACATCCCTATGATCTGATGCCCGGCAATCCTTCCGACCGGGCCTAAGGAGGCAATATGACCGAAGCATATATCTATGACGCCGCGCGCACGCCGCGCGGCAAGGGCCGCCCCGATGGCAGCCTGCATGAAGTGACCGCGCTGGCGCTGTCGGCGCGGCTCCTGAACGCCGTGAAAGAGCGTAACGGGCTTGAAGGCCATGCGGTCGAGGATGTGATCTGGGGCAATGTCACTCAGGTCAAGGAACAGGGCGGATGTCTGGCGCGCTCGGCCGTGCTGGCCTCGGATCTGGACGAATCCATTCCGGGCCTGTCGATCAACCGCTTCTGCGCCAGCGGGATGGAGGCGGTTAACCTTGCCGCCAACCAGATCAGGGGTGGAGCCGGTCAGGGCTATATCGCCGGAGGCGTCGAGATGATGGGCCGTGTGGCCATGGGAAGCGACGGCGCCGCGATTGCCGTTGACCCGAGCCTTGCGATGAAGACCTATTTCGTGCCTCAGGGGATCAGTGCCGATATCATCGCGACCGAATACGGTTTCAGCCGCGAGGAATGCGATGCGCTTGCAGTGGAATCGCAGCGTCGGGCGGCCGAAGCGTGGCAGGATGACCGCTTTGCCAAATCCATCGTTCCGGTCATCGATCAGAACGGGCTGACCATTCTGGAGCGCGACGAATACATGCGCCCCGGCACGAGCACCGAGGATCTGGGCAAGCTGAAGGCCAGCTTCAAGGAAATGGGCGAGATCATGCCCGGTTTCGATCAGGTGGCGATGCTGAAATATCCGCATCTGGACCATATCGATCATGTCCATCATGCCGGGAATTCCTCGGGGATCGTGGACGGGGCGGCGGCGATCCTGCTGGGCAGCAAGGAATTCGGCGAGGCGCATGGGTTGAAACCCCGCGCCCGGATCCGCTCGACCGCCAAGATCGGCACGGATCCCACGATCATGCTGACCGGGCCGGTTCCCGTGACCGAGAAGATCCTGGCCGACAGCGGCATGTCCATCGGCGATATCGATCTGTTCGAGGTGAATGAGGCATTCGCCGCCGTCGTGCTGCGATTCATGCAGGCATTTCAGGTCGATCCGGCCAGGGTCAATGTGAATGGCGGCGCGATCGCAATGGGGCATCCTCTGGGCGCGACCGGGGCGATCATCATCGGCACGCTTCTGGATGAGCTTGAACGGCAGGATAAGCAGGTCGGCCTTGCGACCCTGTGCATCGCGTCCGGCATGGGCGCGGCCACCATTATCGAGCGCGTGTAAGGGAGAGCATGGAAATGACCGATTTTACGATGAAGAAAGACGCCGATGGCGTGGCGATCATCACCTGGGACGTGCCGGGCAAGTCGATGAATGTACTGTCTCTGGACGGCGCGGCGGAACTGGACAAGCTGATTGACGGCGCTTTGGCGGATGATGCCGTCAAGGGAATCGTCATCACCAGCGGCAAGAAGGATTTCGCCGCCGGGATGGATCTGAACGTCATTGCCGGGATGAAGGACAATGGCGGTGCGCAGGGCGTATTCGACGGCGTGATGACCCTGCATCATCTGCTGCGCAAGATCGAACGTGCCGGGATGGACCCCAAGACGCTGAAAGGCGGCAAGCCGATTGCGAGCGCCCTGCCCGGCACGGCGCTTGGCATCGGGCTGGAGCTGCCTCTGGCGACGCATCGCATCTTTGCCGCCGATAACGCCAAGGCCAAGATCGGCCTGCCCGAGATCATGGTCGGCATCTTCCCGGGCGGCGGCGGCACGACCCGGCTGGTCCGCAAGCTGGGAGCCATGGCCGCCGCTCCCTTCCTGCTGGAAGGCAAGCTGAACCCTCCGGCCAAGGCGAAAGCGGCGGGGCTTGTTGACGAGGTGGTTGCGGATCCGGTGGCGGCTGCCCGTGAATGGGTCCTGAATGCCGGCGATGACGATCTGGTCAAGCCATGGGACAAAAAGGGCTACAAGATGCCGGGCGGGGAACCCTATCACCCGGCGGGTTTCATGACCTTTGTCGGCGCAAGCGCCATGGTGCATGGCAAGACCAAAGGCGTTTACCCTGCGGCAAAAGCATTGCTGTCGGCCGTGTATGAAGGCGCGATGGTCCCCTTCGATCAGGCTTTGCGCATTGAAGCCCGCTGGTTCACCAATGTCCTGATGAATCCGTCATCCACCGCGATGATCCGCAGCCTGTTCATCAACAAGGAAGCCTTGGAAAAGGGCGCGAACCGGCCCGAGGCCCCCGATCAGACGGTGAAGAAGGTCGGCATTCTGGGCGCAGGAATGATGGGCGCAGGGATCGCCTATGTCAGTGCGAAGGCCGGGATCGAGGTCGTGCTGATCGACGCGAAACAGGATGCCGCCGATAAGGGCAAATCCTATTCCGAGGGCCTGATGGACAAGGCCATCAGCCGCAAGAAAGCGACCGAAGATCAGAAAACCGAATTGCTGGGCCGTATTCTGGCCACCACGGATTACGCTGCGCTTGACGGCTGCGACCTGATTGTCGAGGCGGTTTTCGAAGACCCCGGCATCAAGGCCGAAGTGACGAAAAAGGCCGAAGCCGTCATTCCGCAGGATGCGATCTTCGCCACCAATACCTCGACCCTGCCGATCAGCGATCTGGCCCGCGCAAGCGCCCGGCCCGAACAGTTCATCGGCATCCATTTCTTCAGTCCCGTGGACAAGATGCTGCTGGTCGAGATCATCAAGGGGCGCGAAACCGGCCCGCGTGCCGTCGCCAAGGCGCTGGATTTCGTGCGGCAGATCCGCAAGACGCCCATCGTGGTGAACGATGCGCGGTTTTTCTACGCCAATCGCTGCATCATCCCCTATATCAACGAAGGCATCCGCATGGTCGCCGAGGGTGTGAACCCGGTGCTGATCGAGAATGCCGCGAAGATGCTGGGTATGCCGCTTGGGCCGCTGCAACTGGTCGATGAGACCTCGATCGATCTTGGCGTCAAGATCGCCAAGGCGACCAAAGCTGCGATGGGCGATGCCTATCCCGATGGCGCGGTTGACGAGGTGCTGTTCTGGATGGCCGATCTGGGACGGTTGGGCCGCAAGTCCAATGCGGGCTTCTATGCCTATGACGACAAGGGCAAGCGTCAGGGGCTGTGGGATGGGCTGGAGGCGCAATATCCCGAAGCACAGGAGCAGCCCGAACTGACCGAGATACAGCACCGTCTGATGTTCGCGCAATCACTGGAAGCCGTGCGGGCGCTTGAGGAAGGCGTGCTTGAGGATATCCGCGAAGGCGATGTCGGCGCGATCCTTGGCTGGGGCTTTGCGCCCTGGGCGGGCGGGCCGTTCGGCTGGCTCGATATCCTGGGTGCCACGCGTGCCGTCGAAATCTGCGACGGGCTGACAGAACGGCATGGCGCGCGGTTTGAAACGCCCGGATTGCTGCGCGAACTGGCGGAAAAGCACCAGACATTCTACGGCCGCTTCGCCGCGCAGCCGAAGGCTGCCTGACGCTGTCCGATGTGATGCAATCAGGTCACAGGAGATCGTTGCAATCTGCAAGAGGGGCGAGATTTTCGCCCCTCATTCGTGTTGTAAGCGTAACGAATCACCCTATGCTGCGCCGCAATACGGCCAACGCGGTCGTCAAAGTCAAAAGGGAAAACATGTCATGACCGAAGAGACGAAGCGTCGCGCCGAAGCCGTTACCAAGGATATCGAGGACGTCACCAAGGTTGTACTGCCCGAACCCGACAGCAATCAGGTCCAGATAGGGTCCGCAGATTCCGTCACAACCGAGGAAATCCGCAAACGGATGGATGAGATCGACATGACCGACTCGGCCTCGGTCATGCATTTCGGGGTTCGCGCCCAGACGGAGCTTCAGCAGATCAGCCAGAAAATGCTGGCGGATGTGAAGAACAAGGATGTCGGACCGGCCGGAGAATCCCTGCGCGAGATCGTCACGACCATTCGCGGCTTCTCGGCCTCTGAACTTGATACGCGGCGCAAGCAAAGCTGGTGGGAAAGACTGCTGGGTCGTTCGGCCCCCTTTGCGAAATTCATCGCCAATTACGAGAATGTGCAAAGTCAGATCGATCAGGTGACGATCGATCTGGAAGGGCATGAGCAGAAACTGCTGAAAGATATTAAATCGCTGGACATTCTTTATGACCGCACGCTGACATTCTATGACGAGCTGGCCCTGTATATTGCCGCCGGCGAAGAAAAGCTGCGCGAGCTGGACAGCGATGTGATCCCCGCAAAGGAAGCCGTCATGAACGCGGCGAATGACGATGACAAGGTCATGGAAGCGCAGGAATTGCGCGACCTGCGGGCCATGCGCGACGATCTTGACCGCCGTGTGCATGACCTCAAGCTGACGCGGCAGGTCACGATGCAGTCGCTGCCCTCGATCCGGCTGGTGCAGGAGAATGACAAATCCCTTGTCACCAAGATCAATTCGACGCTGGTCAATACCGTGCCGCTTTGGGAAACGCAGCTTGCGCAGGCCGTCACCATTCAACGCAGCGCGGAAGCCGCAGGTGCGGTCAAGGCAGCAAACGACCTGACCAATGACCTGCTGACCAGTAATGCCAAGAATCTGCGCAAGGCCAATGCAGAAATCCGCACCCAGACCGAGCGGGGCGTCTTTGACATTGAATCGGTCCGTACGGCCAATGCGGAGCTGATCTCGACCATCGAGGACAGCCTGCGGATCGCCGATGAAGGCCGCGCCCGCCGCGCCGCCGCCGAAGACGAGTTAACGCAGATGGAGAAGGAATTGCGCAATACGCTTGCCGCCGCAAGCGCACAGCGTCAGGAAATCTCGAAGGGAGCGGGCAGGCAGCCCCAAGGGAAGTAATGTGATGCAAGCGACGGCCGGTTTTCCCTCTCATGTCTCTGCACGGCGTTCATGGGCGATTCTGGCCCTTATGCTGACAATTGCCGTGACGGCCTGCACGGATCAACGCGGAAAGGACGTCCCTGTCACGCCGCCTCCGGTCGCCAAGCCGACGCCTCCTGATCCGGGTCCCACGCAGGCGGAGCTTCGCGAGGCGCGGGCGAAACGCAATCGCGAAGCCAATCTCGCGGCTTCTCGCGCGGCAGCCAATCCCACCAGTCAATCGCGCCGCAGCTATTACTCTGAAGTCGAGCAGCGGCTTCTTGCCGCCGGCCGGCTGCGTCAGGACCGCATTCCAGCGGATATTCCGATAAATGCCGAGTCATTGACGCAGGATTTCATCCAGATCGCCCTGCGGGACGAATATGACAGTAACGGCGTGCAGAACCCGCAAGGCGCGGAAGCCGCGGCATCGCTGCGCAGATGGGAACAGCCGGTCAGTATCAAAATCGCATTCGGCCCATCGTCCGATGTGGCGGTCAGACGCGAGATTCGGGGCGAGGTCGCGGCCTATTCCGCCCGGCTGGCGGAAACATCCGGCCATACGGTCGGCACGACCGAGGGCAATGGCAATTTCACCCTGCTGGTGCTGGCGGAAGAAGAGCGGCATAATATCGGGCAATATCTGCGCGACATCGCCCCCTCGATTCCAAGCCATGACGTCACCACGCTCGGCCGGCTGTCGCCGGACATCTATTGCACGGTGTTTGCCTATTCGCAGGGCAATTCCTACAGCTACGCCCATGCCGTCGCATTGATCCGGGCGGAATTGCCGCCGCTGCTGCGGCTGTCCTGCATTCATGAAGAGCTGGCGCAGGGCATGGGTCTTGCCAATGACAGCCCGACGGTTCGCCCCTCGATCTTCAACGATGACGAGGAATTCGCCCTGCTGACAAGGCATGACGAATTGTTGCTGCGGATCCTTTACGATCCGCGCCTGCGCCCCGGCATGACCGAGGAGGAGGCAGCCCCGATTGTCCGAACGATTGCAGGAGAGCTTCTGGCCGACTAAGTTCCTGTTTATCACCATTGCTGATGTAAGGGCGGAACCATGAGTATCTTCGACATATTGGGCGGCGAATTCATCGAGGTCATCGAATGGGTCGACGACTCGCGCAATACCATGGTCTGGCGCTTCGACACGGTCGGGCGAGCGATCAAATACGGTGCCAAGCTGACAGTGCGCGAAGGGCAGACAGCGGTCTTCATCCATGAAGGACAGCTGGCCGATGTGTTCACGCCCGGTCTTTACATGCTGGAAACCAACAACATGCCGGTGATGACCCGGCTTCAGCACTGGGATCACGGCTTCCGGAGCCCCTTCAAATCCGAGATTTATTTCGTCAACACCACCCGTTTCAACGAGATGAAATGGGGCACCAAGAACCCGATCATGGCGCGCGATCCGGAATTCGGACCGGTCAGATTGCGCGCCTTCGGCACCTATTCCATGCGGGTCACCGATCCGGCCCGCTTCATGACCGAGATCGTCGGAACAGACGGCGAATTCACCAGCGACGAGATTTCCTTTCAGATCCGCAACGTGATCGTGCAGGAATTTTCGCGCATGATCGCAGGCTCGGGCATTCCGGTGCTTGATATGGCCGCCAACACCGCCGATCTGGGCAAACTCGTCGCGGATGCGATCAAGCCGGTGATCGACGAATATGGCCTGAGCATTCCGGAATTCTATATCGAGAATATCAGCCTGCCCCAAGAGGTCGAGAAGGTGCTCGACAAGCGCACCTCGATGGGAATCATCGGGGATCTCAGCCGTTACCGCGAATATGCGGCAAGCGAAGCGATGCTGAATGCCAGCAACAATCCCGGCGGCGCCGGTGCGGGCATGGGCGCGGCAATGGGGGCCGCAATGGGAATGGGCATGGCCGCTGGCGGTCCTTGGGGACAAGGACAGGGACAGCAGCAGGTTCCGGCGCAGAATGCCGCCGGTGCGGCCCCTCCTCCGCTTCCCGGTCAGCAGGACGCACAGTGGCATGTAGCCATCGACGGGCAAGCCAGGGGGCCATTCGGACAGTCACAGCTTCAGCAGATGGTCACAGATGGCAGCCTGACCCGCGAGACGCTTGTCTGGGCGCAGGGGCGCGACGGCTGGACCGCCGCAGGAGAAATATCGGAACTGTCGCGACTGTTTTCGGACATCCCGCCGCCGCTTCCGGACTGATCCTGAATGACCGCCTTGTCGGCCGAGCATCGGTATCCCTGCGAGAATTGCGGCGCCAGTCTTCGCTATCAGCCGGGGCAGGAATATCTGGTCTGCGATTATTGCGGCCATCAGCAGCGCATCGTCCCGAAGCCGTCCAATGACGGCGATCCGTCACGCATCCCAAAAACCGGCCATGCGCTTCAATGGGATGCGGCGCATAAATCGCCGCAACTGACCGAGATCCCGCTTGATAAGGGATTGCGCCTCGCTGCCGCTTCCGACATGGCCGAGGAAATCCGCACCCTGTCCTGCCCGAATTGCGGCGCGCGCATCCAGATCACCGGGGCAAGCCATTCCAGCGACTGCCCTTTCTGCGCGACTCCGGTGGTCACGGATACCGGTGCCACCCGTCAGATCAAGCCGCAGGGGGTATTGCCCTTTGTCCTGAATGAAAATCAGGCGCGCAGAGCCATGGAGGACTGGCTGGGCAAGCTGTGGTTCGCGCCGTCAGGACTTGTGGCCTATGCGCGGCGCGGTCGCCGGATGACCGGGATTTATTCGCCTTTCTGGACCTTCGATGCCAGTACCCGCTCCTCTTACAGCGGACAGCGCGGCGATGCCTATTACCAGACCGTCTATGTCACGCAAAACGTGAACGGCCGCCAACAGCGCGTGGCCCGTCAGGTTCGCCGCATTCGCTGGCGTCCCGTTTCCGGTCGTATCGCGCGGAATTTCAACGATGTGCTGGTGCTGGCCGCGGAATCGCTGCCGCGGAATTTCTCGGACGGGCTGGCGCCGTGGGATCTGTCGCATCTGGCTGAATACCGGCCCGATTACCTTGCCGGGTTCAATGCCGAAGGATACACGGTTGCGCTTGCCGATGGCCACCAGATCGCCCGGCAGGAAATGGCCAGCGTGATCGCGAACGACGCCCGGCGCGACATCGGCGGCGACGAACAGCGCGTCACCCATGTGCAAACCGATTACAGCGCCGAAACCTTCAAGCATATCGTGCTGCCCATCTGGATCGCCGCGTATAAATATAACGGCAAAAGCTATCGCTTTCTCGTCAACGGCCAATCCGGGCGGGTTCAGGGGGAACGTCCCTGGTCGGTCTGGAAAATCGCGGCTGCCGTTATCGCAGCCCTGATTGCGCTAACAGTTTTTCTGTATTTCGGTGAATCGACAGGTTATATCCAGCTCGGCGGCATCGAGCCGGCGGAAACTGTCGCCTTGGGCTAACACACGGGCGCAAGCAGTATAGGGAAGGACGCGATCATGATCCTGTGTTCGGGGGAAGCACTGATCGACATGGTGCCGGAAAATGGCGTTTTCAGGCCCCTTGCGGGCGGCGCGGTATATAACACCGCCATCGCGTTGGGCCGCCTTGGCGAGCCGACCGCCTATCTGTGGCCGATCAGCCGGGACTCCTTTGGCGAGGTTCTGCTGCGCCCGCTGACCGAGGCCGGGGTGGATACCGGGTTATGCCCCCGCTCGGATCGTCTGACCACGCTGGCGCTTGTGACCCTGGCCGGTGGCGAGGCGCGATATGCGTTCTATGACGAGGGCTCGGCAGGCCGGATGCTTTCCCCGGACGACATCCCTGCCCTGCCCGCGCAGACCGAGGCGATTTTCGCCGGTGGTATCAGCCTTGTGCCCGACCCTTGCGGCACGGCGATCGAAGCCCTGATTCAGCGGAACCACGCGAAGCTGCCGGTCATGGTCGATCCCAATATCCGTCCGTTCTTCATCAAGGACGAACAAGCCTATCGCGCGCGGCTTGCCCGCATTCTGCCACAGGCGGATATCGTGAAATTATCCGCCGACGATCTGGAATGGCTGTATCCCGGCTTTGGCATCGAAGATGCCGCGCGGCAGGTGCTGGCGCTTGGCGCCAGGATTGTCCTGCAAACCGGCGGCGCATCCGGCGCCCGCGCGATCTGGTCCGGCGAGACTGTCGAGGCCCCCGCAATCCGCACCAGTGTCGCCGACACGATCGGGGCCGGCGACACGTTCAATGCCGGCGTTCTTGCCAGTCTGCGCAGGCAGGGCATCCTGAGCAAACCCGGCATCGCCGCGATCACTGGCGATCAGCTTCACGCGGCCTTGGGTCTGGGCGCGCAGGCCGCCGCGATCACCGTATCGCGCCCCGGGGCAAACCCGCCCTGGGCGCATGAGATGCCTTAACCGGCGCATCCAAAGCACGGCCGCATCGCTGCGTCACGGGTTGAACCCCGCCGTCACTCGCGCCATCCTTTCCGGACCTGCAAGGAGGAACTCATGCTGCCACCCATTCTACAAAATCTGCGCATTCCCGTTGTGGCGTCGCCGATGTTCATTGTTTCCGGCCCCTCTCTGGTCATCGAGCAATGCAAGGCCGGTATCGTGGGCAGTTTCCCCGCCCTGAACGCCCGCGAGAAGGATGGGGATCCGATTCAGCTTGAGGCGTGGCTGACGCGGATCACGGAAGAGCTGGATCAGCATAATCAGGACAATCCCGACCAGCCCGCCGCGCCTTTCGCAGTCAACCAGATCGTGCATCGCAGCAATGCCCGGCTGGAACGCGATATCGAAATCTGTCACCGCTTCAAGGTGCCGATCTGGATCACCTCGCTTGGCGCCCGCACTGAAGTCAACGAGGCGGCACATGATTGCGGCGGGATCGCCCTGCATGACATCATCAATAATCATTTTGCGAAGAAAGCCATCGAGAAAGGCGCCGACGGGCTGATCGCCGTCGCAGCCGGTGCCGGTGGCCATGCCGGCCCGCAATCGCCATTTGCCCTGGTTCAGGAAATTCGCGAATGGTTCGACGGACCGTTACTGCTGTCAGGCGCCATCGCCACTGGGCGCTCGGTGCTGGCGGCGCAGGTGATGGGGGCCGATCTGGCCTATATCGGCAGCCCCTTCATCGCCACCATGGAGGCGCGCGGCACCGAGGAATACAAGCAGATGATCTGTGACAGCGGAGCAATGGATATCGTCACCTCATCGCTTTTCACGGGGGTTTCGGGCAATTATCTGGCGCCTTCGATCCGCAATGCCGGGCTTGACCCCGACAATCTGGAAAAGTCGGACGCCTCGAAGATGAATTTCGCTCAGGGCTCGTCCAAACCCAAGGCATGGAGCCAGATTCTGGGCGCGGGACAAGGGATCGGAGCCATACATGACGTCGTTCCGGCCGCCACCTATATCGACCGGCTTGCCAAGGAATATGCCGACGCCAAGACCCGGATGGCGAAGCTGTGACGACTTTGGCGCGATCGGTCATCGGACGCGACGCGAAGGCTGCCCATCTTGGCAAATCGCGGCGGTCTTCCCATATAATCGCGCACGGAAGGTCATTTTACGGAGTGGTCAATGAATTTTACCAAATCGCAGGACGCAATCGACAAGCTGACCCCCGAGCAATACCGGGTCACGCAGGAAAACGGGACCGAACGCGCCTTTACCGGGGAATATGACAAGCATTTCGAGCCGGGCATCTATGTCGACATCGTCACCGGCGAGCCGCTTTTCGCCAGTTCGGCAAAATACAATTCCGGCTGTGGCTGGCCCGCCTTCACCAAGCCGATCGACAACAATATCACCGAACTCCGTGATGATTCCTTCGGGATGGTCCGGACCGAGGTTCGTTCCAGACATGGCGACAGCCATCTGGGACATGTATTTCCCGATGGTCCGGCCGAAGCGGGTGGGCTGCGCTATTGCATCAATTCCGCCTCGCTGCGGTTCGTTCCCAAAGACCGCATGGAATCCGAAGGTTATGGCGAGTATCTGAACCAGATAGAGGAGGGCTGAATGTCTGAGCGTGCAGTATTGGCCGGAGGGTGTTTCTGGGGCATGCAGGATCTGATCCGGAAGCTGCCCGGCGTCGTCTCGACCCGTGTGGGCTATACCGGCGGCGATGTGCCGAACGCCACCTATCGCGATCATGGCACCCATGCCGAGGGAATCGAGATCACATTCGATCCCGAGCTGATCAGCTATCGCCGGATTCTGGAATATTTTTTCCAGATCCACGATCCGACCACGCCCAACCGGCAGGGCAATGACGTCGGCCCCAGCTATCGCTCGGCCATTTATTACATGGACGACACGCAGAAACAGGTCGCGCTGGACACGATCGCCGATGTGGATGCCTCTGGCTTGTGGCCCGGCAAGGTCGTGACCGAACTGGAACCGGTCGGCGATTTCTGGACTGCCGAGCCAGAGCATCAGGATTATCTGGAGCGTATCCCCAACGGCTATACCTGCCATTTTCCGCGCCCGGATTGGGTATTGCCGAAACGCGCCGCGGCAGAGTGATCGCCGGGCAGACCCCTTTGGCTATCGGGTTTGACTCGGGGCCAGGCTTCGCGCCACTCTCCCCCTTAACCGGACCAAAGGGGGCAGTATGTTCGAAGGATTCGTTGAGGAAACCGTAAAGACCGGCGATGGCCAGATCTTTATCCGGCGCGGCGGAAACCCGGATGCCGCGCCGGTGCTGCTTTTGCATGGCTATCCCCAGACCTCCGCCATGTGGCATGGGGTTGCGCCGTTACTGGCACGGGATTTTCAGGTCATCTGCGCGGATCTGCGCGGCTATGGCCGGTCGCACAAACCTGAATCGGCTCCCGATCACGCCCCCTATTCCAAGCGGGCGATGGCTGCCGAGATGGGCTTGCTGATGCAGGAGCTGGGTTTCCCGCGCTTCCATATCGGCGCCCATGATCGCGGCGCCCGCGTGGCGCATCGTCTGGGGCTGGATATGCCGGACAGGGTTCTGTCGATGGTGCTGCTGGATATTGCCCCCACCCGCGAGATGTATGCAGGCACGAGCCAGGATTTCGCCGCAACCTATTGGCACTGGTTTTACCTTATCCAGCCCTATCCGATGCCGGAACGCATGATCGGCCACGATCCCGAAGCCTTCTGGAAGGAAAAATGCGGCAAACAGGCGGGCGGCGGGAATCCTTTTACCAAGGACGCGCTTGCCGAATATCTTGCCGCCTTCTCTGATCCGGCATGCATCCATGCCACCTGCGAGGATTACCGCGCCGCCGCCACGATAGATCTGCGTCACGACGATGAGGACGAAGGGCGCAAGCTGACGATGCCGTTGCAGGTTGTTTGGGCGCGACGGGGCGTGATCGAGAAATGTTTCGATGCGCTTGCCCTGTGGCGGCTTCGCGCGGAAAAAGTCGAGGGAGAGGCCGTGGACGCAACGCATTACATGTCCGAAGAAATTCCCGAGGATATCGCGCAACGGATGGCGGATTTCTTCGCGCGTCATTCCGGTGGCGGCGCAACGCGGGGTTAAATCGTTTCAGGTCCAAGCTGAACGATTTTCCGGTTGCCTGGAACCTGTCGCGTCTGCCCGGATTCGCTTCCTCTCCCTTCTTCTTTGTCCAAATACCTGGGGGGTCCGGGGGCAGCGCCCCCGGCCATCGCGGGACGCAAATAACCGGCGTTTCCAATTCAGCGCGACAAGCCCCGACCCGTACCGCGCTGGCGACACCTGACCGGCCTATCTCGCCACCCCTCGCCCCTGACGGGCCATGAGCAGACGCTCCAGCCCCGACAATGCATCATAGATCAGCACCGCCAGCGCTCCGACGATCAGCCCCCCTTGCAGGACAAAGGCCGTGTTGCCCGTCAGCAATCCGGCGATGATGACCTCTCCCAGCGTCCGGGCGGCGACCGTCGAGCCGATCGTGGCGGTCGCCAGCGCAATCACGGTCGAAATCCGGATGCCGGCCAGAATGACCGGCAGCGCCAGCGGCAATTCCACCTGCAACAGCCGCTGCCGTCCCGTCATCCCCGCACCACGCGCCGCCTCCATGACCCGGGGCGGCAGATTGGTGAATCCGGTCAGCGTATTCTCGAATACCGGCAGCAGGCCATACAGGAACAGCGCCACCAGCGTAGGCCCTGTGCCGAAGCCCAGCACCGGAACCGCAAGCGCAAGCACCGCGACCGGAGGAAATGTCTGGCCGATATTGGCGATGGCACGTGAAAGCGGCAGGAATTCCGCTCCGGCGGGCCGCGTCACCAATATGCCCAGCCCGACCGCGACCATGGTCGAACCCAGGACGGCAATCGCAACAATCAGCAGGTGACTGATGGTGATGGCCAGCAAGTTTCCCTGATTGTAGATCACCGGCTGCCCCGGCTTGGCGAACAGGGCAAAAAATCCGGCGAAGAGATCCGGGCGCATCAGCAGGGCGATCAGAACCGCAAGGACCAGAAGCCTTATCAGGTTTCCAATCGTCATTTCGGGGCCATCGCCAGTCTGGTCAGGCTTTCAAGCCGGATACGGCCAATCACATCTCCTGCGGCGGTCACCACCGGCGCGGCTGTTCTGCCGGACCATAAAAGCTCGGAATAGGCGTCGCGCAGACTGGCGGTCGATGGCAGCGGCTCGCCCGTCGCCTCGCCGGACTCGACGTGATCGGCAAGCCGGGACAGTGATAACAGACGGAATGCGCGATCCGACGGCCCCAGCAGTTCCGCGACGAAATCAGAGGCGGGGTTGCCGATGATCTCTGCCGGAGGCGCGAATTGCACCAGTTTGCCCTCGTCCATCACGGCAATGCGGTCGCCCAGATGAATCGCCTCTTCCATGTCATGCGTCACCAGCACGATCGTGGTGCCGAAGCGCTGCTGGATCGCAAGCAGATCGTCCTGCGCCCTGGTCCGGATGACCGGATCAAGCGCACCGAAGGGTTCATCCATCAGCAGGATATTGGGCTTTGCGGCAAGCGCCCTTGCGACACCGACCCGCTGCTGCTGCCCGCCTGAAAGTTCATGCGGCATCCGGTCCCGGAACATATGCGGATCAAGCTGGAACAGTTCCAGCAATTCATCCACCCGGGCCGAGATACGCTTTTCATTCCAGCCCAAGAGCCGCGGCACCGTGGCGATGTTCTGGCCGACATTCTTGTGCGGGAACAATCCATTCCCCTGAATGGCGTAACCGATGCGCCGACGCAGCTCATGCGCGGGAACCGCGGTCACATCTTCGCTGTCGATACGGATTTGGCCCGAGGTCGGCTCGACCAGACGATTGATCATCCGCATCAGCGTGGTCTTTCCCGATCCGGACGTTCCGACCACGGCGCAAATCGTATGGGGCTGGATGGTCAGGCTGACATCGTTCACCGCCAGATTATCGCCATAAGCCTTGCTGACACCGTCGATCTCGATCATGGGAACCTCTTAGCTTATCATCTCGACCACGGCGTCCAGCACGACCGCCGCTGCAAAGGCCAGCGCCACGGTCGGCACCGCGCCCAGCAGCACCAGATCCATCGCGGTCTGTCCGATGCCCTGAAAGACGAAGACCCCGAAACCGCCGCCGCCGATCAGGGCGGCAATCGTGGCAAGCCCGATATTCTGGACAAGGACGATCCGGATTCCGGTCAGGATCACCGGGAAGGCCAGCGGCAATTCGACGCCCAGCATCCGCTGACGCCGGGTCATCCCCATGCCACGCGCCGCATCGACTGCCGCCGCCGACACGCCCAGAAGCCCAACGACCGTATTTGAGACGACGGGCAGAAGCGAGTAGGCGAACAGAGCCACCAGAGCAGGCGCGGTACCGATGCCCGAGATGCCGATGGCGGAGGCGCCGGGGATGGTCGCGGCGATCCATGCCATCGGCGCGATCAGCAGGCCGAACAGCGCAATTGACGGGATCGTCTGCACGATATTGAGCACATTCAGCACTGCGGCACGCAGCGCCTTGCGCCTGTAGCACAGAACCCCCATCGGAATACCGACAAGGATCGCCGCCGCGACAGAGCCGAAGGTCAGCAGGATATGCGTCCGGGCTTCTTGCCAGAACGCGCGGGAACGCGTCGCATATTCCTGAAGGATGGAAAGATCGTTCCAGCTGCCGCTCCAGAGCAGCAGCGTGACCACGACACAGACCCCCAGCAGGATCCCGATCCGTATCCACGGCCCCAGCCGCAGACGGGTCAGGACATCTGCCAGCATCAGCGAATTGGCGAATACCAATAGCCAGAACCCGGATGACGGAGAAACCCGCGCATAATTGTTCTCGGGCGGCATCAGGTTGCTGGCGGCCACGCCGATCAGCAGGAACAGCGCAAGCAATGCCGTGGCACTGGCGCCAAGCTTGACCAAATTCGGAACGCGCAACAGCGCCGCTAGGATGCAGGCGATCAGCAGTGCCAGGAAAAGAAAGCCCGGACCGCCGGGCAGCCCGTCCAGAATGCCGCGGGCTTCACCCGGCACGATGCGGTTTGCCTTGAGCAATGCGAAAGGCAGCGCCAGTCCCGCAACCGCGATCAACGCAATCAATACGCCAAGCTTATCCAGAGTCAGCCATGCCGGGCGGTCCCGCAGGTTGGTAACATCTGTCATCCTCAGCCGCCTTTCGGTGCTGCCTTCGCGCAAGACGGGGCGGCGGTGCCTGCATCGCACCCGAGTGCGCGCACCCCGTATCCGGCCAGAACCGGCGCCCCTAGTTCAGAAGACCGTTCTGCGTAAGGTAATCCTCTGCGACGCTTGCCGCCGCTTCGCCACCGACCTGTACCCTGCCATTCAGTTCTTGCAGGACATCCAGCGTCAAGCCCTCGAAAACCGGTTTCAGCAGATCCTCGATCGCAGGATATTCCGTCAGCACCTCCTGGCGGATTACCGGGGCCGGCTGATAGACGGGCTGAACGCCCTTGTCGTCTTCCAGAACGACCAGTCCCGAAGGCGCGATCCCGCCATCCGTGCCGTAGACCATGGCGGCATTCGCACCGTTGGTCTGCTGCGCAGCGGCGGCGATCGTGGCGGCCGTATCGCCACCCGACAGGGTGATCAGCTGATCCGGTTGAAGCGTAAAGCCGTAAACTTCCTGAAACCGGGGCAACGCCGCCTCGGAATTCACGAATTCAGACGACGCCGCCAGCGTCACCTCGCCGCCGCCAGCGACATATTTCCCGAAATCGGTGAAAGTCCGAAGCCCTGCTTCCTCTGCAAGATCGCTGCGAATGGCAACCGCCCAGGTGTTATTGGCAGGAGAGGGAGTCAGCCAGACGATCTCATTGGCGTCAAGATCCAGTTTCGCGGCCTCCTGATAGGCGCTTTCTGCGTCATTCCACAGTGGATCGCCCGCCTTCTCGAAGAAGAACGCGGCATTGCCGGTATATTCGGGATAGATATCGACCTCGCCCGCAAGAATGGCTTCGCGCAGGATCGGAGTCGCGCCAAGCTGGATCCGGCTTTCGACCGGGATGTCATTGGCCTCCAGCACCTGCAGGATGATATTGCCCAGAACGCCACCCTCGGTGTCGATCTTGGACGAAACCACCACCTGCGCCGATGCCATGCCCGCAGCCAGGGTGAAGGCCGCGGCGGTCGCGGACAGTATCTTGATCGGTCTCATCTCGTTTCCTCCGTGTTCCGGGCAGGTCCCGGCTTCGCCTGCCCCTACCCTGCCATGTATGAAACGATTTGACAGCGATAAATTTTCCTACTCCTGGCGCAGGAAAACAAGCTATTGATTACGCATAAAAATTGCAAGAAATCATGCGGCAGCGGGACTTCCGGGCTGCAGGCGTGACGGGGCTTCGCGGATGGGAAGATGGATCAGGGCACTGAATGCGCCGACCCCCACGCCGACCCACCAGACCAATGTGTAATCGCCAAAGCGGTCATAAAGCGTTCCACCCAGCCAGACCCCCAGAAAGGATCCGATCTGATGGGACAGGAACACGAAACCATACAGCGTTCCCATATAACGCAGCCCATAGATATAAGCGACCAGCCCCGAGGTCAGCGGCACCGTCGCCAGCCACAGCCCGCCCATCACCACCGAGAAGATGATGACGGTTGCCGGCGTGATGGGGGTCAGGATGAATGCCGCCGCAGCGATCGTGCGCAGCGTATAAATGCCCGCCAGCAGATATTTCTTGCTATAGCGCTTGCCCAGCCACCCGGCAAAGATCGCACCCGCCATATTCGCCAGTCCGATCAGCGAAATGGCGGCCGCGCCCAGCGCCGATGTCGTGGTGATCCCGATCGAGGCAAGCGTGCCCAGCGGATTGATCGGGCCGCACATTTCGGTGATCATGGCGGGGAAATGTGCTGTGATGAAGGCAAGCTGATAGCCGCAGGAAAAGAACCCGGCGAAGATCATCAGATAGGTCGGATCGCGAAAGGCGCGCCGCAGCACACTGCCCAGACTCTCTTCCAGTTCCGAGCGGGTGGCGGGTTTGCCGCCGCCCAGCATCGGCAGGAACAGCAGGCACAGCAGAACCAGCCCCCCGAAGATGATGAACACCATCTGCCACGTATAGAAGCCAAGCAGGATCTCGGCCAGCGGCGCACCGATCACCTGCCCGGCCGAACCGGCCGCGGTCGCAATGCCAAGGGCAAGGCTGCGATTCTCGTCGCTCGCTGCGCGGCCCACGACGGCTAGGATAACCCCGAAGCCCGTTCCCGCAACGCCGAAACCGACGATGACTTCCAGCAATTGCATCGTGGCCGGCGTGGTCGCAAAGGCGGTCAGAACCAGTCCGGCGGCATAGAGGAACGCGCCCAATATGATCGCCTGGCGATCTCCCCAGCGTTCGGCGAAGGCTCCGAAGATCGGCTGCCCGATCCCCCAGGCAAGATTCTGGATAGCGATGGCAAGCGAGAATTCGGCACGCGGCCAGCCGAATTCCTCTCCGATCGGGATCTGGAACACGCCGAAACTGGCGCGAAGCGAGAAATTGATCAGCAGGATGAAGCAACCGCCGATCAGGATGGGCGTGAAAATCCGGGCTTGGCTTGACATGGAATAACCTGGCAGCGAATGCGAGGCTTACCGTTGACCTACACCGCCCCAGAGTTCAAGTGCGCTTTCGTGATAAATCATATCAACCGGACTGATGATTCGGCCCGGTTGATGCAGATCGGACAATGATTGGCGACAATTAATTGCGGCGTGCCAACTCGTTCCTGATCGAGAATTTGGAGGACGCGATCGCACCGCCCTTGCTCATCTCGCCAAGAATCACGGTGGTTTTCTCGCCTGCGTCGTCGGTGACGACCCATTGACGCAATTCGGTCGGCCCCGGGGTGAAGACCATCTGGATATTGCCATATTCCGGATGTTCGGGATCCTGAGCGGTCACGATGGTCGAGTTCTTGCCCTCGCTATGGCCGGTGACCATGTTTGCCCGGCTAAGATCGACATTGGCGTCGAGGATGATCGAAAGCGGGGTCTGCGACAGCGGATATTGCTGTGGCCCGCCGCTGGATTTGGGATCGAATATCGCAACATTGCCCGCCGATGCCAGGACCAGCGTGGAATCGTTGTTATATTCGAACCGGACACGGCCCGGCCGCTGGATATAGACCGTTCCGGTCGAAATCGATCCGTCGTTATTGACCTGCGTAAAAGCGCCCGTGAGCGTTTTCAGGCTGTTGAGATAATTCGAGATCTCGTTCAGCGGAATCTTCTCGGCCAGTGCCGGAACGGCAAGGCCGATGATCAGGGCGGGCGCAAGTGCGAGTGAGCGTAAGTTCATATCGCCAATATATCCTTCTTCGTTGCAGACTGCACATCACGTCTGTTTCAGATGTCAGCGGCGAACGTTCCTGACGCCACGAAGGTTCCGGACGATCACAGGCAGTTGCAAAACAGCACAAGGCCCACACGCCATACCCTGCCGGCAATTCCTCCGACCTTGCTTGACATCACGACATCCCGGCGTCAAATATCGCGGCGATGGGGCCGTAGCTCAGTTGGTAGAGCGCATCGTTCGCAATGATGAGGCCAGGGGTTCGATTCCCCTCGGCTCCACCAAGCCCTCACTAAAATTTATTGGGATGGACCACACTGATCTTTTGACAGCGCTTCGCCCGAGCAGATAACGCCAACTCAACGTGACACAGAAAATGACATTCTCAGGCTGACAACCGGGCGACTTTCACAAGATTGCTGCCGATGGCCGAATTTCCAGTTCGGGCCAAGTGGGCCTAACTGGCTGACAATCGCCCCATGATGAAATGATTTTCTATCTTTATGCGGATAACCGGAATTCCGCCGCGCAAGCCGCCGGTTTTCTTCAGTGAGCAGCCAATTGCGGCATCCGTCTCAGTCCGAAAGGACCCACTCGCCGAGCACATTCAGAGGGGCGATGGCCGAGATGCCAATGACCAAGCCGCCAATTCCGCCCAGCAGAATGACAGCAAGACCTGCGCCGATGAGATTCTTCGCAATGCCATGGACAAGCGCATATCCGGCAATCGTCGCCGGCGCTGCGAATCCGGCAGGAAGATGGCAAGCAGAATCAGGGTCATGAAAACCTCCGGACAGGTGATCGAGGATCACGTCGGGCTGCCAGAGGATACGATCCGCCCGCGGCTATGCTGCTTTGCCAGTTCTGCAAGAATGTCACATTGAATGACGGGTATGGTGCCAGGTCAAGGATCGGCGGCTGAAGCAGCCGCCGATGAATGGCGCTCCCGTCAAGCGCGCCGGATTGCCGCCCGGCATCGTTTACGGCCTCCGCTTGTTATGTGAAAGTTACATCATGATCCCACAATCACTGGGCGTAATGGAGAGCGATATCATGGCTGCAAAAGATGTCTCATTCTGTTCGTTCAACCTGCTGAACCTGCAGCTCCCCGGTAAGCCGGTCTATACCGACAAGGATGGCTGGTCCGACGAGGTCTATGACCGCAAGATCGATTTCACCGCGCGTATGCTTGCCCGCATGGACGCCGATCTGTTCGGCTTCCAGGAGCTTTGGGCGCCCGAAGCGCTGCAGGAGGCGATGAACCGTGCCGGCATGGCCGAAAGCCATCTCCTGCTCGCGCCGCCCGATCATCCCGACAATCGCATCACCTGCGCCGCCGCCATCCGCCGCGACCTGCTGGTGAATGAGCCCGAATGGATCGTGGATTTCCCGTCCGAGATGATGCTGAAATCAACCGGCGACGATCCGCAGCAACCGGAAATCAGTGTGAACCTCGCGCGTTTCTCGCGCCCCGTGCTGCGGTTGCAGCTTCGTCCATCTTCGGACACGCCGAACATCGAAGCCTTTGTCTGCCATTTCAAATCGAAGCGCCCGGCAGAGATTTATCGCGAGAAATGGTATGACCGCGATACGCACGGAGCGCATCGCACGGCTATCGGCTATGCGCTCTCGACGATCCGCCGCACCGCCGAGGCAACCGCGTTGCGGGTGCTGATAACGGGTATTGCCAAGGACACCGAGACGCCGGTCGTGCTGATCGGCGACATGAATGACGGCAAGGAGTCCAATACGCTGAACATCCTGTCCGAGCAGCCGCGCTTCCTGACCACGCTGTCGACGGGAGGTGGCGACAATGCTCTTTATACCGCGCAGACCCTGCAGGAATACCGCTCGGTCCGGGATGTCTACTACACCTATATCTACCAGGACCAGCATGGCAGCCTCGACCATATCCTGGTCAGCGAGCAGTTCTACGACAATTCACGGCGGCGGCTATGGCGCTTTGACGGGCTGCAGGTCGCCAATGATCATCTGAACCGGGATGACCACAAGGACAGCGGCACCAATGATCACGGCATCATCCTTGCGCGCTTCAAATGGCAGCCCGCCCGGCAGGGGCTGGTATAAGCTCCTAGCTGCCCTGGATCCTGTCATGCAGGGCTCGCGAGAGGTCTCGGGAGGCATGAAACACCGCCAATATCGTCACCATGTCAACACCGACCTCGCAGACGATCAGATAGGGCAGTCCCGCTATGCTCAGTTCCCGTGTCTCCGGAGGGCGACCGGACGCCCCAGGGCCGGGAACTCGGGCAATCGCTCCGCTGCCTGCACGATTTCCCGATGAGGTCGGGGGTGATGACGACGCTGGTGCGTTCGTAGAGCTTGCTCAGCCTTGATGCCGGGTTCGGTTCAATACATCTGATTGCCGCCTGGGAAACCGTCCGGCAGCACCTGCCCGCGAGCAATCAGATCCTCGAAGAAATTGACCTTGTCGACATAGTTTTTCGTTCCCAGTCCCGTGGTCGAGATCGACGGATCCGATGGGTCGACCGAACCCGGTCCCGAGTTATAGGCACGCAGCGCCAAGTCCCAATCCCCGAAGGTCGCCTTCTGCTCGGCCAGATAAAGTGCGCCGGCCATTATATTGCTTTGCACATCATCCGGCCCGCCAGGCAGAAGGTCGGGATGCTTGGCCTTCAGGGCCGCGAAGGTTTCGGGGTTCACCTGCATCAGACCGCTATCGGTCAGGCCATTCTCACCATTCGTCGTAGCAGCGGAAGCAATGCCTTTGGATTCATCCCATATCACGGCAGCCAATAGCTCCGGCGGAACGCCAGTCGCCTCGGACGCGATACGAATTTCGTCCTGGTACTGCGCAAGCTTCCCGGTCAATTCCGGCATTGCTCCGCTTTGCCCTTTACCATCCCCGGGCTCGGCTTCAGAGTTGGTCTTAACCGGAAACTGATCCGCCTGAGGCTCTGGGGCCGTCATGTCCGGAGCGGAGGGTGCATCGCTGCCCATCGATTCAATTGTCTGCTGCGCCAGCTCAATCTCGGCGGCGAAATGTTTCTTCAAAGCTTCATCATTTGTCGCGTCCATGCGTGACTGGCGGTCGGAAACAAAAGACTGCCACCCGGAAAGAGCAGAATTGACGTTCATGGCATCCTCATAAAATGAATCTAACAAACTCCTCCCTCAGAAAGCCGGAGGGTCCCCAGATTAGCCCAAAGCTCAGGACAGGCCGCCCTGCCCTTCCATATCAGTGCTCAAGTTGTCGCCGTCGCCGCCGTAATCCTCATGGTTGTCCTCATCCAAACCAAAGCCGGAAGAGAATTGCCCACGTTCCTCGGCCGCCTTACCATCCTCACCGTTCCAATAGTTCAGGAAGTGGTCTACTTCCGAGTCGCGGTAATCGAAGATGCTGATACCGTCCGGCGCATCACGCTGACCATAATTGGCCATGTAGCTGTCAAGGAAGCGGAACTTGTCCAGCCCGTCTTCGGTCAAGAGGCCCTGATCGTCCAGTTGGGTCATGAATTCCTGCAGATCCCCGCGGTAGCTTTCGATCTGGTTGGTCTTCTTGATGTCGTTAATGATGTCGGGGATGACTGTAGCAATTGACAGAACTGCCGAAACAAGGAAGCTCGGTGCGGCAGCTGCCTTGACGAATTGCAGGCTTTTCAGCAGCCCCAGAGAGGAAGCGACGCCTCCCGTCAGACCAAACCCGCCCGCCGCAACCTGCAACGCACCCTTGGCGGTGGTGGTATCATCGCCCTTGGCCAGCCCCTTCTTGATCGTCAGCGCGCCAATGGCGATGTCGGCGGCACCGGCAAAGGTGTCGGCACCGGCGCTGGCCACCAACAAGAAGGCGGATGCGCCCTTATGCAGTCCGCTCGCCGGCTTGCCGTCCGGCCCCTTGACGCCAGGCCGGGTCTGGAACCCGTCCTCGACCGAATTGATCAACTTCTCGCCGTCCTTGCCCCCCAACTCGAACTCACCCAGCCGTTCCTTGTACTTGTCGCTTTTGGACGAGTTGTCCAATGCTTCCTCGAAGGCTGCGTGAAAATCGGCGTATTGGTTATGCGGCCCGGCAGGCGTAGTGCCCGAGGGACCGCGCAACAAATCATCCAGCGTCTTGTCCAGCCCCAGCAGCGATTGGGACGGTTTCTTCTTCATCTCGTCGATTTCGGCCTGGGTCCTTAGCTCGCGCGATTCGTCCTCGCGAGGGTCCGGGCCATTACCGTCATGCGGAACATCGCTGGCGACGTATTTTTTGTCGATGTCCTCATTGAACTTGATGACGTCCTTATTGTGTTCGCCGATGATGTGATTTCCCAGATCGGCAAAATGCTTACCCGCTCCGATGAAGCTAACGAAATCTTTGGCGATGGCCAGCCGTTCCTCGGGTGTGTCGGCCAGCGTACCTCCCTTGCCCGCCAGCTGATATATGCCCGAGGCCAGCGAGACCACACCGCCCAGTGAACCGATGACACCCGCCTTGGTCATCTCCTCGAAGAAGGCGCGTGCACCGCCTTTTTGCAAGCCCTCGTATTTACCGCTGCCGATGATCTTCTCGACATCTTTGGTGCTGACTTCGCCGCTATGCGAGAATTTAGCCCCGATCTCGGCCATCGCCTGGGCAAATTCCTTGTTGGTCTTCTTGTCGCCGATCATCCCTTCCAGGAATTTCTGCGCCTCGGCCGCGCGGCGACCCAGATCAAGCCCACCCTTCTTGAGCAATGTCAGGATCATCTTGCCCGCATCAGCACCAGCAAGGTTCAAGTTTTCCTCGCTGATTTTGCTGGGATCGGCAATCAGGGCATCCAGTTCCATTGTCATGCTGTCGATCTGCATGTTCTGGGCGAACTTGGCCGCAGCTTCAGGATCAGCCGCCAGAAGCGATGTATAGGTCGCGGAGATGTCATCCTCGGCCACCTGCTTCATCTTGGGATCCTTGCTGAGATCCTGAATATACTTCGCATATTCCGGGCTTTCCGCCATCTTCTTCAGATCTTCGACAACCTTGTCGCCGTCTTTCACCTTACCAAGCGCGGTCTTGCGGGCTTCGCCGATATCCTTGCTTACGGCCTCGGACTCCATCAACTCGGAGATCTGTTTATCGACCTTTTCGCTGTCTATGACGCCTTCCATGTCACTGCCGGTGACAGCACGGGTCGTGACCCCCTCGCTGATATTCAGCGTATACATCTGCGCACCGTTATCGGCGAACGCGCCAGCTTTCATTGCATTGTAGAGCTTCGCACGATCGTCATCGGCCTTGATCGAACCGTTCTCGATGCCGGTCTTCCAATCGGACATAACCTGCTGCCAGGCAGATTCGGTCACCGTAAGGTTATTGCCGTCAGCATCCTTATCCGAGGTCAGAAGCTGTGTGACGTCCTGCTTGTCCATCGGTGGCAGGCCGGCCTCCTCGCGCGCCTTGTTGACGGCGTCGATACGTTCCTTTTCGACCGCCTCCTCATGCTTTGGGGTAATTTCATCCGTCAGCTTGCCCTTCAGCGCATCAAATCCATATTTACCAAAATCCTGAAGCCGAGCGGCCTCGGTATTGGTCTTGGCCCGGCCTTTGGGATCAAAGCCGTTGATCTTGCCGTCGCTTTTCTCGCCGGTTGAATTCCCGGTGGCGTCATAAGTCTCGATATGCTTCAGAACCTGTTCGGCCCGGAACGCGGCGTCGGCATCATTTTCGAAATCGCCAATCTGTTCCTTCAGCATATCCTTGACATCGGACTGGTTGCCCAGATTCTTCAACAGAGGATTGTTCTGGACAATATCCTTGGCGCTGCGCTTGTCTGTTTCGGGACGCTCCCAATGGATGCCCAAAGCTTCTGCCTTGGCGCGCGCGTCCTTGTCATCGGCGGCGTTATCACTGTCGCGGATCTTGCCCTTCAGGCTTTCGAATCCGTATTTTCCGAAATCTTGCAGGCGCCCGGCCTCGGTCCCATGATCTGCTTCACCGCTGTCGTGGAAGCCGTTGATTTCACCGTTCCCGATATCCTTGCTGGCAATGCGATTACCGTCCTCATCATATTGCTCGATATGATCCAGCACCTGCACAGCACGGTGAGCGGCATTCGGGTCATTTTCGAAATCGCCAACCCGTTCTTTTAGCATCTCCTTGACGTGACTTTGATTGCCAAGGTTCTTCAGCAGTGGATTCTTGTCGATGATTTCCTTGGCGGTACTGTCGTCGCCTTCGGGCAGTTCCCATTCGATGCCCAGAGCCTCGGCTTGTTCGCGAGCCTTTGGGTCTTCGGACGCGCTTTCGATATGCTGCAACTCACCCTTGAGATTGTCGAAACCGTATTTGCCAAAATCCTGCAACCGTCCGGCCTCGGTGCCGTTATAGGCCTCTCCACCCTTCGAGAATCCGTTGATCTCACCATTGCCAATGTCGTCACCGACCAGACGCTTTCCATCACCATCGAAACGCTCGACATGTTCCAGCACCTGCACGGCGCGGTAGGTAGCGTCGGCGTCCTCGCCGATCTTGCCGCCCACACGCTTTTCCAGAGACTCGCGCACGCCAGCCTGATTGCCAAGGTTTTTCAACAGCGAGCTGTCGTCCAGAATTTCCTTCGCCGTACGCTTGTCATCTTCCGGGCGCTCCCAGCGGATGCCGGCTTCCTTTGCCTGCTCTTTAGCATCATGCCAGGCTTTGGTGTTGTCGGGATCGACCGATTTAGGATCCACTGGGGCAGAGGCGGCGACATTCGACATGAGCATGTTCCTGAGCAATAGGTGGTCATTAGGGTTTTCAGCAAAAGACTAAGCCCCGTCGATGACAGACCCGTGACGACATGTGTTTGGCAACGCGTGGTTCTTTGTCAGCGTCTTGTCAAAAGACGCGGACCCGGGCGCCGATCCGAGCGCGATTGTAAAGATCGATCACGTCGGCATTCGTCATGCGAAAGCAGCCGGAGGAAGCCGCATCGCCCACGGTCTCAGGCTCGTTCGAGCCGTGGATTCGGTAGAGCGTCTGGCCCAGATATAATGCCCGCGCGCCCATAGGATTTTCCGGCCCTCCCGGGACAAAGGCAGGTAGATCGGGGCGGCGGGCGCGCATCTGGGCGGGTGGACGCCAATCCGGCCACTCCCGCTTGGCACTGATGATTTCGGTGCCGGACCAGCCAAAGCCCTCGGCACCGACACCGACTTCATAGCTTTGCGCAAAACCATCCGGCTCGATCAGGTAAAGCCGGCGCGTCCTGGTATCGATCAGGATCGTGCCGGGCACTTCTTGCGAGGGATAAGGAATGCGCTGACGCGTTACGCGATCAGCCGGGAGCGCGGACGGGTCCCTTGCCTCGCGCCCACCCTGAACCGGCGCAAACAGAAAGTCGATATATCCACCTTCCTGAGCATGCAACGGCAACGGTGCAAGGACAAGACCGGCAAGAAAACCACGGCGGGCAAGCATTCGGGCCATGCTGGACCTTTCATCATATGATCCCCGTTTCCACCAGAACATCGGCAACGGGCTGGAATTGCTGCGCCGGGACCGGCTCACCGTTTCGGGCGACACGCGCGATGGCGGCGGCCAGCGCAGCGTTGCCGACGACCGGAATGTCCAGCCCCTGTGCCTGCGACAGGTGCTGCCCTGATTTTTCCGGGCCAGCGCGCGAGACCACGATCGGTACCGAGGTTTCGCCCCGGATATAGCGGATGCCCACGACCCAGCCGCCGGTTACGCCCAGCACCATCGAGGCGCGTTCCAGCCCGATCTTGGTCGCATGGGCCTGCATCTCGCGACGTTGTTTGCTGCGCTGCTGCTGGATGGCGGGGTCGCCTTCGGCATCCTTGCGTTCGCGCTTTTGTTCACTGCGACTCATCTTCATATCGCGGCTAAACAACCATTGTTGGATACCGACATCGATACTGCCGACGACCAGGAAGATGATGATCGCCGTGATTACCAACGGGTGCAGCAGTCCCTCGAAACTGGCGCGGATGCAGGCATTTCCGCAAATCGAGGATTGCAGAAGTGCCTGCAATCCTCCACGGAACACGATGACGAAAGCCACGGCAAGCGTGACGATCTTGATGAGGGATTTCAAAAATTCAACGATGCTGCGCATCGAGAAGATCCGCTTTGCCCCCTCGATCGGGCTGATCTTCTCGAATTTCGGCTCAAGCGGCGAGACCGAGAAGATGAAGCCCCGCATCACAACAAGATTGGTGGCAACGATTGCCGCCAGCGTCGTCAGGAAAAGCGGCAGCGCAATGCCCATCAGAATCTCGATCGCACGAGCGCGGATCTCGGGCCAGAGCGCGTCCAGCGGCTCGACCCAGACACGACGGGCGACCATGTGGAACAGCGCCTCGACGCGGGTAATCTGATCCTCCATGTTCGCGCCCATGTAAATTACCGCGACCAGCAGAGTCATACCCGCGACCAGGTCCTGGCTTTTCGCGATCTGGCCCTTTTCGCGCGCCTCGCGCAACTTCTTGTCGGAAGCGGGGAGGCTGCGTTCTTCCGTCGAGCCGCTCATGTCCCCGGCCCCGCTGCAGCGTTGTCATTCGCTGTATCGCAGTTTACAAGGTGGCGGCAATTCAGGAGCCGGTAATGCACCTTTCGTCCCTTTCCGTCACGCTGCTTGCCTCGCTTTCTCTGGCAGCCTGCGCCACGACTGATGGCACCAGCCTCCCCCGTGGCGACGAGGCGCGGATGGTCAGGCTCGCGCAGGATCTCGAGGCTCGCGGCGACACACAGACAGCTATCAGCCTTTATCAGCGCGCGGCAAAATCCTCGAAGGACACGGTCGGCGCATATAGCCGGCTGGGCAAGGCTCTGCTGGATTCTGGCCAGCCCGAAGCGGCCGCCGAGGCCTATCGCACCGCGCTGAACACTGAGCCCGACAATGGCGCGGCGCTGCTGGGGCTGGGGACGGCGCAATTGCAGGCAGATCAGGTGGAAAGTGCCGCCCGCACCCTGGCCGTAGCCGCACCGAAGGTACACAGCAGCGCGGGCTGGAACCGGCTGGGAACGGCATTGATCCTGACGGGCAATGCCGCCCAGGCCGAAGAGGCATTCCGCTCGGCCGCGAAGATCGAGCCTGCGAATCTTGATACCCAGTCGAATGTCGCGCTCGCGCAAGCGATTTCCGGACAGGCCGCCCAGTCCATCGCCACGGCGCGCGGCATTACCGCATCGCCCCGCGCCCAAACCCGACATTTCCGTAACCTCATGCTGGTGCTGGTCATTTCGGGCGATATGGCAGGCGCCGAAGCGGTCCGGGTTCCCGATTACGCCCCGCGCGACAAGCGCGCCTTTCTGTCCGAGGCCCGCAAGATCCGCGACATCGCCTCGCCCGCCGGTAAGGCGCGGGCGATCGGGTTGTTGTCGGCGGGCTAGGAACGCATTCATCAGTAACGTTGCTCGGTGGTCGAAAGCGTGTCGCCGGGCAGCGGCTCGGGCAGTTCCTGCTCACCGTCGATCACTTTGCGCGCCGCGCGCGCGGCTGGGGCCGCCATTGCGGGCCCCGTCGTCGTCCCGCGAAGCAGATCGCCCTGATTGGCCACCATCTGTTGCAGATTGATGTTATTGGCGCAACCCGGCGGCAGATAGAAAGGATCGGCAGTGATGTCGGGCGTGACGCAGGCATCCGGCACCAACCGCCTCTCCGATACGGACGAGACCGCATAACCCTTGCGGATAACTCCCGCGCCGGACTGAGCATCCCCGATATACTGATAATTCGGCGAGTAGGGCAAAGGATCACGAGCCGGCGCATTGCAACCTGCTATCGCAATCACGGCGACCAAACCAAAATGGCGCTTATTGTACATAGAATCCATAACCTTTATTCGTCTTGGGGCGCTGCCCGCTCGCAACAGGTCCGGGCAGCGCCCCGCGCGGGCTGTCCTGCGGCGTTTTCAGCGATCGCTCTTCGACCGGTTTCACCAGATATGGGGTTATCAGAATGACAAGCTCTGTTTCATTGCGTTGGAAACGGCTTGATCGGAACAACCCCCCTAATATCGGAATATCGCCAATCAACGGCACCTTGTCGATCTGCTGTGCTGCATCGCGTTGAAACAGGCCCGCAATAGCGAAAGTCTGACCCGATCCGACCTCGACCGTGGTATCTGCGCGGCGAACCTGCAAGGCAGGTACGCTCAGGTTCGCGACCTTGACACCCCCCGATTGGGCGAGACTGCTGACCTCGGGGCGCACGCGCATCGAGATGAGCCCGTTCGGCAGCAATGTCGGCGTGAAAAGCAGAGAGACCCCGAACTGCTTATATTCGATGCCGACCTGATCGTCGCTCACTGGAACAGGGACCGGTAATTCGCCGCCAGCCAGGAAACTTGCGGTTTCGCCAGTGACTGCCGTGATATTCGGCTCTGCCAGGATCGTCAGCACGCCATTTTGCTGCAAGGCGTCCAGCAGCATGTCGACACGCCCGCCATCCCAGGTCTTGCTTGCCAGCGCAAGATTTCCACCGCGTTCGGCACCTATACCCGTGACCAAACCGAAGCTGAACGAACCGCCGCCATCGAACACGCCCCAACTAATACCGTATTGCTGTAGCTGCTGGCGCGAGACTTCGGCGAAACGAACCCGGATATTCACCTGGTTCGGACCGGACATGGTGGAATTGTTAAAGACAGGTGCGGCTTCGGTCGCGAAGGTCTCCAGAGTATCGGAGATATCGACCGCCTCTTGCAGAGATGTGGCATTTCCACTGGCGGTCGGGGAATCGCCGAACATGCGCAAGGTGATCGCACTGGTGGGAGCGACATCCTGCTGGCGCTGCTCAAGCGGGCGGGGATCCTCGGTCACCGAGAACTCAACATTGCCGACGGTCTGACCATCTGCATTCAACGCCATAAGGTCTGTCAGCCCCACGGCCTTGGCGTGGGCGTAAACCGTCTGAGGCGAGATCACACGAATGTCGGCGATCTCGGCATCGGCCAGAAATACGTCCGTCACCGGCTGGTCGAAGCGGATGATCCGCCCCTCGCCTTTGGTCATACGCAAAGTCTCCCCGACACGAGCGTTCACGGTTTGCGCGCTGAGTGGTGTACCGGTTACGAGCAGGACCAGCAGGGCCAGCACCCTGCCAAGTGTGGCGATTGCGAATCTCATGCCGTCGAACGTCCTTTCGGTGTCTTGGTCTTGTTTGTCGTCATGCTGTTTCCTGCGCGTTTTCATCGCGCTGCATGATCGTACCCCGCCCGCCCCGGGCCGTTGCAAGGGAGATCGGTACCAGTGGCTGCACCGAATATTCAGAGGCTATCTCGGGATAGGACAGCACTGCCATATCCAGCCCGTGGCGGAGCAGGAACTGGCGTATTGCATAGCGCAGATCCATTGCCGTCAGCACCACCGGGGCCAGGGTAGTATTGCCGTCCTCGCGCTTTCGCAACTGTTCCAGCAGCGCACGGGTTGGAGCCTCGGGCAATTGCAGACTGGGGCCAATACCAGTCTGCTTGACCGAGCTTCGAAGTGCATCCTCGGTCGGGCGAGTTGTGACATAGGCCGCGATAACGCGGTTCATCTGTGCATGACGGTGGCAAATCTGACGCGACAACGCCGTGCGCACGCGTTCGGATAAGGATAACGTATCGCTATCGCGCGGAGCCCATTCCACCAGTGCCTCAAGGATGGCGCGCATATTCGAGATCGGCACATCTTCCTCGACCAGGCGGCGCAGAATATCGGAGAGCCGGGTCAAAGGCACGGCGCGGCCGACCTCTCGGACAAGTTCGCCATATTCATCCTCCATCCGGGTCAACATCTCGCGGGTTTCCTGAATCCCGATGAAATGCGCGGCGTAGCGGCGCATCGCCTGGGTAAGACACAGGATCAGCACCGTTGCCGCGTCGTGATAGCCGACCCCGGCCTCATCCAGCGCCGGTTGCTTTTGACTGGATACCCAGATGCTGCCTACGCCACTGATCATCGCCGGTCCGGGCATATGGCCGATCTTCATCATATCCAGATGCATGACGTCATCGTTGAGCAACAGCATCCCCTGTGGCACCTCGCCATCTGCAATGGGCACATTGTCCAGCTCCACCTGGAAGCGGTCGGCGGCCAGTTCCGGCATCAGCCGCAACTCGACCGCCGGAAATTCAAGACCAAGCTCGGCGCCAAGCTGGCTACGCAGGACGTTCGCCTCGCGTCTGAAACGATCGGACCAGACCGCCTGCCCCAATGTCGGCCCAACATGTACCACCACCTTGTGGCGGGTCGCCCCATCCGACAGGATCGTGTCCTCGGTCGAGGAAGTCTCGTCCAGCCTCAGCACCTCTTCTTCTTGCGGCAAGGCGGTCTCGGGGGCAGATTCGACGGGGCGCTTGCGACCGACCAACCAGCCGAGTCCGCCGAAAATGGCGGCAAGAGTCAGGAAGATCAGCGTCGGGAAACCCGGCACAAAGCTACCGCCCGCCAGTACCACCGCCGCCAGAAACAGCGGCCGTTCGTTGGAGCCAAGCTGACCGATTATCTCGTTTCCCAGATCGCGCTCGGTATCGCTGGCCACACGCGTTACTACGGTGCCGGCCGCAAGCGAGATCAGCAGCGCCGGGATCTGTGCGATCAGACCGTCGCCGACGGTCAGCAGCGAATAGGTGCGCCCCGCTTCGGCAAAGGTCATGCCATGGTTGATCATGCCGACCACCAGCCCGCCGATCAGGTTGACGAAGACGATGACAAGGCCGGTGATCGCGTCGCCCTTGACGAATTTCATCGCCCCGTCCATCGCGCCGTATAGCTGGCTCTCCCGCTCGAGTCGTGAGCGGCGCAAGCGCGCCTCATCGGCGTCAATATCGCCGTTGCGCATATCGTTGTCGATCGACATCTGCTTGCCGGGCATGGCGTCCAGCGTGAAGCGGGCGGCGACTTCTGCCACGCGTTCGGCGCCCTTGGTGATGACGATGAACTGCGCGGCGGTAATGATCAGGAACACGATCAGGCCGACGACGATCTCGCCCCCGATCACGAAGTTACCGAAGGTTTCGACGATCTCGCCCGCATCCGCCTGGAGCAGGATCAGCCGGGCCGTAGTGATCGACAATGCCAGACGAAACAAGGTTGTCAGCAGAATGAGCGATGGCAGCGCGGAGAAATCCGCAGGCCGCCCGATATAGAAGGCCACGGCCAGAACCAGCAGGCTCAGCGAGATGTTGACGGTGATGAGCGTGTCGACCAGCATCGTCGGCAGCGGGAGCACGATCATCACGACCGCAAGGAGCATGAAGATCATCACAATCACGTCCGAGCGCTGGGCGGCCATTCCGGCCAGCCCGTTCAGCCGTTCAAGAAGACCTCTCATGCGGCATTCCTTTGGGCAACGTATAGCTCAAAACACTGTCGGGCCCGCTCCTCGTCGCCCATCGTCCACAGGGCACGGGCGCGCAGCAAGGTCGCGGCCTGATTGCCCTCGGGCTCCAGTGTCGCCAGCCGGTCCAGCGCGGCGAGCGCCCGCTGCGAGGATCCATTCTCGATCAAGGCCGCAGTCAGCGTGCGCAGGATGCCGGGGCTGTCCGGCTCGATCTGATGAGCCAGAAGAAGCAGGACCAGCGCGCGGCGTACGCGCCCGCCTTTCAGATAAAGATAACCCAGCGAATGCAGCAGATCCGCGCTATCTTCGCGATCCTTGGCTGTACCACGGCCCGCATCCTTGCCGTCATTCATGCCATCCGCCTTCGCTGATACGGTCCTGGATTTCGCGCTGGTTTTCAATTTCCTCGCGCAACATCGCTCCGGTGATGTCCATGACGTCCTCGTGCATGTCCAGTTGCGGGAGGACCGCGTCGATCACATGAGTCAGAAGATCGCTCATGCGGCCCGCGGTGAAGATGCCGGGATCGCCGATCTCGGGCATGGTCAGGCTCTCGATCTCGTCCCGCAGCGACCGGCGACCTGCACCCTTGCCACGGCGGCTTTGGCGGAGAATATTCTCAAATGTTGCGATCTGTGCCCGGGTCAAGGCATCGGCACCCTGGCCGGCGGTGACCAGGGCGCTGTCCAGACGGTGGCGTTCGACGCCATGGCTGTGGCGAGTGATCCGGCTCATGCCGCAGATCGGATTGAGGGGCAGGTTATCATGTGTTCAGCAGGAAATCTGTTCCGTTCCGCGAGACCGTGATCCCATCAGGACCGATCGATTTCAGCACCCAGCCGTCCTGCAGTGCGGCCCCCGGGTAGCGGCGCTGGCCCTGGGCATCGACAACATAGGGACGCATGCCAAACCAAACCGCCTGAAACGAAAACTCAGGCACGCCTGCAGGTGCGGCAGTGGTCACGCGACTGGAAAGTACATAGCGCGCGCCATAACTGCCATCAAACCAGTGCTGTACGTCGGTCCAGGCGGCTAACCCGTCTTCCGGCACCGTACCAGAGACACTGAGATGACGGTCGTTTTCCGTTACGGCCAGGCCATCGAGGCCGGCATCCGCCAGATGTTGCCGCAGCGCCTCGGCAACAGAACCATCCGCGGGGATCACGCCTTGGCGACTCATCTCATTGCCGCTGGCCGCTGTTGTCTTGTTGGCCGCGCCATAGCCGCTTGACTGGTTTGCCAGCAACAGACCGCCGATCACGAGTACCAGCGCAACGGCACCGGCAGGCAACCAGTGTTGCAGACGCCCCGCCTGCCGGACATCGCGGCCCAGCCGAATGCGCGCCGCACCAAGACTGACCACAATCGGCAATGTCACGCGGCAACCGTGACCCTTGCGGATCAGCGGCAGTCCTTCGACCCTCGCATCCCCGCCAACAGCATCAATCGCAACCTGCCGGCCGTAGAAGCGCAGTCTCAGGTGATCAGGTGCAACATTCTCGTCAGCAAGTACGACATCGCGATCACTGGCTGCACCGATCGTACAGCTACCACCTTCGATGGCAGTCGTAACGCCACGATGTATCCCGTCAAGCACGCTGAGTGTCAGGCCGGCCGTTCGCGGGCTTCTGATCGCGATCTCTGTCCGACCGGGTGATTGGACGCTACTTGTCACTGCATACTTGCCTTGAGTTCAGAAAAAAGAGGCGCAGGCGGAACAAGGCCACCTGCGCCACCGAACATCAGTTCTGCGGACGCTGCTTGGTGGCGTCGAGTTCGGTTTTCTTCTCAGTTGTGATCTCGGTGATTTTTGCCGATTTCTCGATCGCCGCGTCGAAAGCGGCTTCCATTTTCGCGATCGCAGCGTCTGCGCCACCGCCGGAAACAGGGGTCGTAGCCATGATTTCAACTCCTAGAAACGTTTCATTTTGCAACGGAACACGCTCGCAGATTCTGGCCCGAACCCATCCGAACGCCTTGCACCGTCGGGATATACAAACAGGCTCTATGTAAAAGTTTTGCATAATATCCAAGTGATAGGCGGAAATTCACCACCTGAGGTTGTCATAAATCTGCAAGGCTGATGTGGTTTCTACGCGTCATGTATCCGCTGATCTCCCAAGCCTGTTGGCGCCATACTGCTGTCTCTTCCGCCCGTCGCGGCGTCAGAGGGATGGCCATCGTCTTGGCACTGGGACTCGGCGCGAAAGCTTTCGCTGCCGCCCCCGAATGGTCCGACACCCCTTATGACTATGTCATTCTGGATCAGGATATACGTCTGACACTGACTGAATTCGGTCGCAATCTGGGCATCGCGGTATCACTAACCGATGCGGTGAGGGGCCGCGTGATCGGCCAGGTCACGGCCAAGACGGCCGAAGAGTTTCTCCAGCACCTGTCCGAACAGAACGGCCTGACATGGTATTTCGACGGCTCGGTCCTGCATGTCAGTGCCGCCAACGAATATGTTACGCGACTGATCCCCGCAAGCGGGCATGGCAGCGCGGAAATTATCGGAGGCATGCAAGAGCTTGGCCTTGCCGATGAGCGTTTCAGTATCCGCAGCGCCGGTGATGGCTCGATGATCTCGGTCTCCGGTCCGCCTGCCTATATCGCAACGGTCGAGCAGTATCTCAATGGCATCCAGCCAAGGCGCACCGCCTCGGGCGACGATCCACGCGTGCGCGTCTATCGCGGCGGCCTTGGCACCGAGGAAGTTGCTACGACGGCACCGGACAACCAACCCTAACGAGAAAGGATTTCCCATGGCTATCCCCCCCGTTTCCGGCAGCGAGTCCGCTGCGGTCACATCGAATGACGAAGCCGCATTCGATGTGGCGGTGCAGAACGCTCAGGAAAACCAGGGCAGCGAAATGACCCCCGAGCTTGAGGACATGATGATCGAGGGCGCCATTACCATCGGCGGTCAGATGATTATCATGCCCCGCGCCAATGACATCCTGAACGAGGCAATGTCGGACGAATGATCAAACGGTCAGGGATCTTGGACCCTCGCCAACCGTTCAGAGGTATAAGATGACGATAGCCGAAGGTGCCGCGGGGACCGTCGCGACAAATCCCGTCCAGGATACGGTCCAGATCGAAAACCTGTTCGAACATGCTGCAATCCATGCGCAGCAGCTGCCCGAAAACCCCAGCCCCGCCCAACTTGGCAGCCAGGTTATGCAATCCCTGCAGGGCTTCGCGCAGCGCAGCATGTCGCTCAGCGAACGCTCGCAGGCGCTTCTGGATCATGCTGGAACCTCCAGCGCACAGTTCGTCAGCCTGCAGCCCGGCCAAGATGTCATTCCACCTTCGCAGCCGCCAACGCAGAACTCGGTTCAGGACAGTCAGCTGGACCGGGCGATCGATTCCCTTAGCCTGATGTTCGACCACGCGATCGAAACCCAGCTTGTCGTCCGCGGAGCCACTCAGGTCGCGGGTGCGGCCAATACGCTTCTGCGCGGACAATAACCATGATCGCCGGCAGTAAGACGGTCATCCGCATCCTGGCGGTCGCTGCCATTCTGGCCTTGGCAGCCTGCCAGGAGGATCTCTACACCAATCTTGATGAGCCCGAGGCCAATTCCATGATCGCGACGCTTGAGCGGAACAACATTCCCGCCAGCCGCATGCTGCAGGACGATGGTCGCATGACCGTGCGAGTCGACAAGGCCCGGTTTTCGCAGGCTGTGGATGTGCTGGCCCAGGCAGGATTGCCACGGCAGAAATTTGCGTCGATGGGCGATGTGTTCCAGCAGGATGGTCTTGTCGCCTCTCCCACGCAAGAACGCGCGCGGATGCTGTTTGCACTGTCCGAAGAATTGTCACACACAGTCACGGAAATAGACGGAGTGCAGGTCGCCCGGGTGCATATCGTCCTGCCCGACAACGATCCGCTGCGCCGCAATGCCCAGCCGTCTTCAGCTTCCGTATTTATCCGCCATGACAGCGAGATGGATGTACAGGCACTGATTCCACAGATCAAGACACTGGTGGCAAACAGTATTTCCGGCCTGACCTATGACAAGGTCTCGGTCGTGCCAAGCGTGGCCACATCGGAGATCAGCTCGGCACAGGCCCCGGAGATGAAGTCGCTGCTTGGCATCTGGGTGCTGCCCGGCAGTTACGCGCGGCTTGTCGTGCTGCTGTCGGCATTGTCTGCCGTTGCGCTTGGCACGGGAACAGCATTGGCCTGGTTCCTGTGGCACCGTCGCAGCCGCCCACAAGCCTATCTTCTGGAGCCGAGCGAGTGAACACCCTGCATCCCGCGCGGCTCGCGGCACGCTTCTCGCCGCCATTGACCGAGGCCGTAGCCGGGCGACTGCTGACCGAACCTCGTTTCGCAGATCGTATCGAAGCACTTTTTTCACTAGATGTCGCTCCATCGGTCTCGGAGGCAGACGGTATCCTCATCTCACTGGGCCGCGAGCCGCTGGAGCAATTAGCCGGCCATGCAGGTGTTGTTCTGCATGCGAGGCGGATTTTGCAGGAAATCCGCGGCCCCGTCATCTCCGATTTCGTTGCGCATTTCGGGGAACCGGCATTGGTCGCGGCACGTGCGCATGCAGACCTCTCCGCCGATCGTCAGGCTCCGGAAGAAGGCACGGAGTTTCAAATCATAGCGGATGATGGCATCGCCTGTCTCGCCGCCTGGCTGTCAGACCTGCCTCCCATTCTGCATATGCGCGCGGCCCTGTCCTGGCCAGATGATGATAGCCTGCCGCATACAAACGATCCCGTCATCCTGTCGCATGGCCCACAAATCATGCGACGCTTGGCGCTGGAGCAGAAGGACATCCGATGAATTCGCCCGCCCCTTCGGTCACTGCCCTGCCCGACCGGCCACATGCAACGATCCTTCGCCCCGACGAAGCCGAAGCCTGGCAGAACGGCTTCGCCTTTCTGAACAAAGCTCGGGCCGAGGCCGAGGCCATACGCGAAAGTGCCGAAGGGGTTGTAGCGCTGGCCCGCGAGGAGGGCCGCCAGTCCGGGCGTACTCAAGGCGAGAGTGAAGCCGCCGAACTGCTGCTGCGCACGCAGGATGACGTCACGCGCTACCTGGCGGGCATTCAGTCACAGCTGGCCGACCTGGTGCTGATCATTCTGCACGAAATATTAGACCAGATGGACGATGCGGCACTAATCGTGCAAGCCACGCGACGCGCCTTGAAGGAGTTTCGCGAGTCGCATGCGATCACGCTTTCCGTTCCACCGGACCTGATGGCGCAGGTTGAGGCGCAGCTTGCCTCCGACCAAGGGTTACGCGTGGTACCCGACCGTCACCTGACCGGGCGGCGATGCATCCTGACCAGCCCGGTCAGCAGTATCGATATCAGCCTCGACGCCCAGATCGCGGCCTATCGTCGCGCGATGGACGGCGCATGAAGGACACCCTTGACCTCTCGGCCTTGTTGCCGCGCCTGTCCGCCGCTGTAACACGTGTGGAGCCGCGCCCCGTACATGGACGCGTGCGCGAAGTGCGCGGCATTCTCGTCCATGCCAGCCTCCCCACCGCCCGCATTGGTGAATTGTGCCACCTGCGCGATCCCGTTAACGACCGGCTAATCCCTGCCGAAGTCATTGGCTTCGAGGATAACCTCGTCGTGCTGAGCGCGATCGGCGACCTGCACGGCCTCTCGGCTCAATGCGAGGTGATCCCCACCGGCCGCACCTTGCAGATCCCGGTCGGCGAAGCTTTGCTTGGTCGCGCTATCGATCCGATGGGACGCCCGCTGGAACCCGACGCCCTTCCCCTCAGGGACTGCGTTCTGCGTCCCGTTCAGTCGGAACCGCCACCGCCACTGTCACGCCAGATCGTGCGTCAGCCCCTGGCCTTGGGCGTCAGTGCCATCGACGGGCTGATGACTATCGCGCGAGGCCAGCGAATCGGGATCTTCGGAGAACCGGGCAGCGGCAAATCCACATTGCTCTCGGCCATTGTTACCGGCTCCGAAGCAGATGTCATCGTGATCGGACTTGTAGGAGAACGCGGACGCGAGGTGCGCGAATTGTTGGAGGTGCAGCTTCCACCTGCCGCCCGTACACGCACAGTGGCGGTCGTCACCAACTCGGACCGTCCAGCGATCGAACGGGTCAAATGCGCCCACGCCGCGACGACCGTGGCCGAGTTCTTTCGCGATCTTGGCCTTGATGTGCTGCTGCTGTTGGATTCGGTCACCCGGTTTGCCCGGGCACAGCGCGAAATCGGCCTTGCCGCAGGCGAGCCGCCAACGAGGCGCGGCTTTCCACCCTCGTTTTTTTCCGACCTGCCGCGCCTGCTTGAGCGTGCAGGTCCCGGAAAAACCGGTTCGATCACCGGCATCTATACGGTCCTCACCGAAGGCGACATGACACTTGACCCTGTAGCCGAGGAAACCAAGTCAATCCTGGACGGTCACATCATGCTATCCGCGGATCTGGCGCAGCGAGGGCATTTTCCGGCAATCGATGTCCTGCAAAGCCGAAGCCGCCTGATGAACGCGGTGACGAATGCCCGTCACCAGGAACTGGCCGCGCGCATCCGGGACAATATGGCCACCTATCGCGAAATCGAGCTTTTGTTGCGCGCTGGCGAATATATCAGGGGTGCCGATCCCAAAGTGGATACTGCCATCGATCTCCAGCCCAAGATCAATGCCTTCCTGCGCCAGCATACCACCGACGGGGCCAATCTGGACGATACCATCTCGCAGATGGAAGCGATCCTGAAATGAACGATCTGGAACGCCTTCTGCACCTGCGCAAAATGCGCGAGGCCCGCGCCGCTCGCGCAGCCGCACAGGCCCGAAACCAATACGATGCGGCTGCAGCACTGCGCGACAACGCAGCCCGGCAACTCAACGGGTACGAGCACGATGAAGCACAGCGCGAAGCACATCTGCATGCGGCATTGCTGGAACATCGCTTTAGTGGTGACGATCTGCGTGCTGCCGCCGATCGAGCACTGCATTCAGCTGCCGCGCGCGAAGAACTGACGGCAACGCTCACTGCTGCAGAGGCGGCGGTCAGCGTTGCAGAACAGGCCAGCCTGAAGGCCAGCCAGGAATGGCGGCAAAGCCTGCGCCGACGGGAAAAGCTGCAAGTTCTTTTTGACGACATTTTCCACAGGTGTCGATTACGCCAGGAAAGCCTGACCGAGGCGGAAGCCGAGGATACCCCCCGCATCGCAGGACGAAGCGGACCATGAACTACGACCAGATGAAACCAGGCATCGCGCTTCTTGCGAAGGCGCTTACCGCGCAAGCCGACGCACCTGACCTGTTGTCACGCCTGACACAGCCGCGCAGCCCAGTATCTCTGACACTTGCGGGACACAGCGCTACGTTCACGATCGGCGCGTACCAACATGTGCCGGACAGGATTACGCTACCGCTGCGGTTGGGAGATCAGGCCGCGCAACTGGAATTGCCCCACGATCTGCTTGCATGGGCGCTGAGCACGCAAGACCTGCCACAGCCGCACGATCCGGACCAATTGGCCATGCTGCTCGAGTTTGCATGCCAGGATCTGGCAGAGATCTGCGAAGCGGCGCTTGAACAGCCCTTCCGTGCAGGTGGCATGCCCGGTCATACGCCACTATCCGTCGGGATCAACCTTGAGGTCGAAGGTCAGCATCATAAACCTTGCCTGCATCTAGACCTGGAATTAGCAAACCGTCTTGTCGATCACCTTGATCGACAAGCGCCCATGGCCCAGCCCGATGACCTGATGTTAACCCAGATTCCGGTCATCCTGCGGATCGGCCAGCAATTTCTGGCACGCGATGCACTCGCAACACTGCAACCGGGCGACATCGTCATGCTGGAGCCCGGCCCACCCGTCCTGGTAGCGGGCCAGAAGGTTGCGGCTGCGGTTCACGTAAGGTCCGACGGCCCGGCAATCCAATCGGACCTTCTTCCCCTGCCCCAGCCAGAGATTGGTACAGAGACGCGCCTTTCCTTCATTGCAGCCCACAGCAACATGACTCTGGCAGAGCTGGATGCGCTGGTCCCCGGAGCAATCTTGCCGATCGCGGTCTTCGAGGGAGCCCCCCTCGACATCCATACCGACGACAGCCTGCTGGGCCGAGGCGAAACCGTCGCACTGGGCGCAGGCACAGGTGTACGTGTCCTGCAACTCTTTGCGGATAACCAATGACCGAGTTCCAGCCCAATCTGCTTGCCATCATTGTCGTTATCTCGACCATCGGCTTACTGCCGCTGGCGATCGTGACCATGACCGCGTTCCTGAAGATCTCGGTGGTGCTTTTTCTGATCCGCAACGCACTCGGCGTCCAGCAATCGCCGCCTAACCTCGTGCTTTACGGTATCGCGCTGATCCTGACCGTCTATGTGACGACGCCATTGGTCGGCAACATGTATCGCGCGCTCGAGACCAACCCCGTCGACGCCCAGAGCGTCGAAGGCATATTAGCCGCAGGCGAAACACTGGCCGAGCCGTTACGCGATTACCTGTCCCGCTTCGCCGAACCGCGCGAACGTGAATTCTTCATGGAAGCCTCGTCTTCGGTCTGGTCCGATGAAGCCCGCGCCACGCTGCAGGATACCGACTTGATCGTGCTGATTCCCGCCTTTGTTGCGTCCGAGCTGACCCGCGCCTTTGAAATCGGCTTCCTGCTTTATATTCCGTTCCTGGTCGTGGACCTGATCGTCGCCAACGTGCTGATGGCGATGGGGATGATGATGGTATCGCCCACACTCATATCGATCCCGCTTAAGATCTTCCTGTTTGTCGCAGTCGAGGGCTGGTCGCGACTGATGCACGGTCTGATTCTCAGCTATGGAGGCGGCTGAGTTTGGGGCAGGAACTTTTCCTTGGTGAGATGAACCGGGCATTGATGACCGTGCTGATCGTCTCGGCGCCTGCACTGGTCGTCGCTATTATCATAGGGATTGCGGTAGGCTTGTTTCAGGCCCTTACCCAGATTCAGGATCAAACGCTGCCGCAGGCGGTCAAGCTGATCGCGGTAATGTTGGTCGTGATTTTTCTGGGCAGCCTGATGGCGGTGCAGGTCGGCAATTTGACAGGACGGATGCTGGACATCTTTCCTGAAGTCACGCGCTAGACAATGGATTTGGGCGCGCTCACCGCGGCAATCACACAGCTTGCCTATCCACTGTTGATTGCGACATCGATCGCCATGGCCCGCGCCATGGGGGTAATTATGTTGACACCGGCCTTCACGCGGCTTGGACTGACAGGAATAATGCGCTCGGCCGTGGCCTTTGCGATCGCGATTCCTGTCGTGCCTTTCATCTTCATATCGCTGCAATCGACCGACATGCCTGATGCGCTGACCCTTGCCGGGTTGATCGTCAAGGAGATGTCGATCGGGGCCGTCATCGGTCTGGCTTTCGGTATCCCGTTCTGGGCGGCCGAGGCGGCCGGCGAGTTGATTGACCTCCAGCGCGGATCGACCATGTCCCAGCTTGTTGATCCGCTATCGTCAGGCGAAAGCTCGGTCACGGCGACCTTGCTGAATATCTGCATAATCGCGTTATTCTTCATGTCAGGCGGCTTTTTGTTTCTGCTGGGGGCGTTTTATGACAGCTATGACCTTTGGCGGCCGGGCAGTTTCACCCCGATCATGGATGCGGGCGCGCCAACGGCGATCCTGTCGGTGCTCGATTCGCTGCTGCGTACCGCGCTGGTGTTGACGGGCCCCATCATCATCGCGATCCTGATCACTGATGTTATGATGGCGTTTTTGTCGCGCATGGCACCACAATTGCACATCTTCGACCTGTCCCTGGCGATCAAGAACCTGGTCTATGCGCTGCTGATTGTGTTTTATATAATCTTCCTGCTGCCGCTGATGCTGGATCAGATCGACGCACTCGAGACTCGTTTTGACATGCTGCGGGGCATGGCCAGACAATAGGATGGCTCGGCGCAACCGACGCGCCGGACCATCCTGTTGTGCGTTATCAGTTCTGCGGGCGCTGTTTCGAAGCGTCCAGTTCGGTCTTGGCGATCGTGGTTTTCTCGGTGATTTCCGAAGATTTCTCAATCGCGCGGTCGAAAGCGTCCTCCATCTTGGCAATAGCATCAATAGCGGTACCGTCCAGCCCGCCATCTGCTGCCCATTCGAAGTTCCACACGCCGGAATAATCATCCTTTTGCGGGACGTCATGGGTTTCGATCGCCGTGAATGCGTCTTCGTGCTTCAGAAGATAAGACGCTGCCGCCGACACATCCGACGGGACATTGCCCGACGAGTTTCCGGCGAAGTTCTGGAGATCCTGTTTCGAGATCGCGCTACGGCCGGTCGAGGCCATAAAGTCAGCGATTACTTTGCTCGATTTTGCGATGGTCAGGTGGTTGTCGAACGCTGAATTGACACTGGAAGACGCAGCGGCACCGATGCCTGGCATGGAAATGGACATGTGATTTCCCTCATTTTTAAGAACTCTAGGATTGTCCACAAACTTTGAAACAGGCAGATGAAATAACGCGTCTTTTCTCGGACAGGTGAGTTTGTCCGGATGTCCTCATACCAAAAACTGGCCGATCGAAGCCTCTGCCGAGTGCGGGGGGCTTGGTCATGGACGAGCAGGAAACGGCTTCATCTCGGAAGAGTGGTCTATCCCGTCACATCCCTTTCATACTCTCCGGTCATCACCGCGACGCACATCGGAAGGATGGGCCGATATTTCAGAAAATTCTTGCTGCTGGATTGGTTATACTGACTACCTCGCCGCTTCATGCCGCCCCCCAGGATTATCAGGGCAGCCTACCAGCGGACGTGCTGGGCATGCCGCCAAGAGAGGCGAAGATGGACGACGACAAAGCCGCCATCTGCGGCATCATCGAGCGTGAACAGGACGAGGATCAGGTTGCCGCAGGAAAGGAGCTGATGTTCCTGCTGAACCGGGTATGCGCGGCACAGATCGGTGAGGATGTCGTGGCCGTTTACGTTACTACCCCCATCAGCGAGTTCCTGAACGAAGGCATCCTGATCGAGACCGGCCGCCGTGCCTGCAAGAACGGTTTCACCGTCGTCTATCGCATTTCCCTTGCCGCTGTCCGCACCCTGGAGGGTATTGCCGAACCCGATGACGAGACGGGCCCACCGAGGGGCCCAAACCATCCATAAACCACCTTCGCGCGCACGCGCACGCGGGGCGGCGGCGAAATCTCTGGAGATATTGAAGGCCTATCCAACCGACCGATGTCGCGACGAAGCGACCTGTCTGCATCTGCATGTGCTGGCCATGCCCATATGTGCAGATGACAATATGCGTATGAAGGCCAAGCGCTGCCACGAGGGCCATCGCTTGCAGGGCAAGCACAAGGCACAGCGTTGGTTCGGCTCGTCATCGCGCCGCTACAAGCAGGCGATGCGCGGCTGGCAGGACCGCTGTCATGCCGAGGTCGGGGCGAAGCATGGGCAGGCCCGGACGGGGCCGCGCCGCCGCCTGGACAGGGCGGCGTAGAAGGCAGAGCAGGGTAGCTGAAGGCGCAGAAGGCAAAAGACATTGCCGTAGAGCGTGTCAACGAAGCCCATCGTTGTGCCGACGAGGAGGAGCAACGCCTTGAGCTGGGCCTGCAGGATACGGTCGTCAGGAGGCCGAGAGGGTTCATGCCATCGTTTCCGGCGGGCTGATCGCCGCGATCCGGCAGGCCGATCCCGATACGGTTCTGCTGGAACGGCTGGAAACGACGGGGCAAATGAGTGTCCGTCGTCAGAACCAGGCGATCATACCGTCGAAAAGGTCGTCGGGTAATCCGACGCCACCAGCATGCCGAAGCCTATGCCGGCCAGGACAAAGAATACAGCTATGCCGAGCATAAAGGTCGATGCCCGGCGCCGGTTTTCGACCGAACGCCCCCACACCCCATGGATGGCTCCACAGGCTTAGCAGGTGGTGGCGTCTGCGTGGATTTCGGTCATGCAATATGGGCATTGTTGAGACATCGGTTCGTCCTGAAATTAAAAATGCAAACATGTCCAGCACGGAATAGCCCAAAATGGGATATTCCCCAGACGCCACGATCCGAATTCCGGATTCATCTGGAATTCAAGGATGGGCAGAACCCTGCGCAGTCCTGGTCATCTGGCTTTGATGGCAACCCTCAAACAAGCCCGGCCTGACGCAGGGCAAACCCGGACCGAACTGGCAGAGCGTCTGAAGCGCCCGCAGTCTTTTATAGCAAAGTATGAGAACGGCGAGCGGCGGATCGATGTGGTGGAGCTGATCGAAATTGTTGCTGCGGCGGGAACCGATCCTCAGCGACATCGTCCAGATCGTCCGAGATGCTGAGGGGGCTGAGACAGGCGCGCAGAGCTTCTGCCCGGTCGGCGTTGCGGCACGAGGTGAAGAGATGCGCGGAAACCGGACCTGCGGCGAGGCGGCATGACTGCCGCAGCATTTCGTCAGAACGGACATTGCTGTCGTAATCTCTGTCATGCTTTGACATCGATTCCGTTCGCCGAAAGATGTCATCATCCCACAGGATGAAGGCCGTTGCTCTTGATGATGCTATCCGTCCGCCAGCCTGTATCCGATGCCGGGCTCGGTGAATATCCATCGCGGATTCGCCGCATCATCGCCCAGTTTGCTGCGCAAATGCCGGATATAGACCCGCAGATACTGACTGTCCTCCGTATGCGCCGGTCCCCAGATCGCCTTGAGGATCATGTCATGCGTCACCAGCCGCCCGGCATGCGAGGCAAGCAGCCATAACAGGTCAAACTCCTTCCGGGTCAGATTCAGGTTTTCTCCTTCCAGGATGGCACGGTGGTCCGCGATATCGATCTGTAGCGGGCCGAGCGTCAGGGTTGCTGGCGCGGCCTCGCGCGTATAATCGCGCAACAGGCCGCGCAACCGGGCAAGCAGTTCTCCGGTCGAGAAGGGCTTTGTCACATAATCCTGTGCGCCTGCATCGAGCGCTGCGATCTTGCCCGCGTCGTCGCTTCTCACCGACAGAACCAGGACGGGCAGATGCGACCATTCGCGCAATTTCTCGATGACCGTAATGCCATCGGCATCCGGCAGGCCCATATCGAGGATCATCGCCGCCGGCGCCTCTCTCGCCGCCACGGCAACCGCCTCATGTGCCGTTGCCGCCTCGGAAACGATGTAACCCTCGGTTTCCAGTGCAACCCGCAAAAAACGCCGGATCGGAGCCTCGTCATCGACGATGAGGATGCGTGAGGTCACAAGAAGGTCTCCGGGTTCGACAATGGCAGCTCCATCACGATGCGCGTTCCCCGGCCACTTTCGCGGGCAGGCTCGGCATGGATCTCTCCTCCATGGGCTTCGACAATTCCACGACAGATAGCAAGTCCAAGACCGGTCCCAGCCTGCCCGCCATCACCTTGCTCTGCCCGCCAGAACATGTCGAAAACCCGATCCGCCGCGCCGATAGGCAGGCCTGGACCGTCATCTTCTATGGATAGGATCGCATGGGCGCGCTGGACTTCTACTGTTATCCGGACGGGTGTAGATGGTGCGGAATATTTCGCCGCATTGTCGAGGATATTGACGAGGACTTGTTCCATCAATACCGGATCGACATGGACCGGAGCCATATCCTCGGGCATTTGCACGCTTATCGGGTGAGTGCGCAACGGTCCGCGCAACCGATGGCGCGCCATGCCGACAAGCTCACGCAAATCGGAAGGGATGGCGTTCGGCTTTAGCGCGCCATGGCCCAACCGCGTCATATCCAGCAGATTCTGGATATAACGGTCAAGCCGCTCGCCTTCCTCCCGCACGGTTTCGATCAGGCTACGCTGTCCCTCCTTTGTGAGACGGGGATGCTCCAACCCCTCCGCCGCACCGAGGATCGAGACCAGTGGCGTACGCAGGTCGTGGCTGACCGAAGACAGAAGCGCCGAACGCAACCGCTCCGCCTCGGAGACCACGCGTGTCTGCGCCAGATCCTCGGTCAGCCGGATACGTTCAAGCGCCAGCACAACCTGATCGGCAAGCGCCTCCAGAAGCCGCCGGTCGTTTTGGGCGATTTGCCGTCCGTCCGAAAAGGAAATCCCAAGAACACCGATCCGCCGGTCCGAAGCGCTGAGCGGCACGAAGAGCCAGCGGGAGGTCGGCAGCGTATCAGATCCGTGGCCCGCCGCCTCTCCATGGGTGAAACAATAGCGTGCGGCGGACATTTCCCGATCCGCCAGCCTGTCTTCGGGCGGAAAGGCCCCCACGATGGTAAGCCCGGCGATTTCCTTGGGAACCAGCAGGACCGACTCGCAATGCAGGACCGTTGCGACATGGCTGACGGCGGCCCAGACCACATCATCGAAAGATGCCGCCGCCGCCGCCCTGCGCGAGAATTCGTAAAGCTTGCCGGTTCGTTCGGCGATGGCACGTTGAGCCATGGCCCGATCGCGAAGGCGGGCAGCGAGATTGCCCGTCAGGATTGATGCGACGAGGAACAGAACCAGCGTCAGAAGCTGGCCCTGATCCCAGATGCGGAACGTGTGAACCGGGGACGTGAACAGGAGATTATAGGTCAGAAAACTCAGGCCCGCAGTGGCGATGGCCGGTCCTCTTCCGAAACGCGAGGCCATCGCGACAACTGTCGTCATGTAGAGAAGCGACAGGCTGACCACCGGGATAAAATGCTCGGCCGCCTTGGCCAGCACCGTGGTTCCGGTCACGGCAAGCAATATGAACCCCATCATGCGCAGCATGTCCGGCATGGCAGGGGGTTTCAGGCGTTGCCTCTGCCGTGCCGGCCGCTCGTCATCGGTGACCAGAGTTAATTCGAACCTGGTTGCCTCTCTCACGAGGCCCGACACCAGTTGTTCGTGATGGGTCGGCGCGAACTGGCGCAGCAACGGGTTGCGCCTGGGTGGGCGTGGCACGACGATCCGGCGGATATTCAGCCGCTCGGCGAAGCCTGTCACCTCCTCGGCCGGGTTCCGTTCCGTTTGCTGGATCGTGACTTCGGCCCCAAGTCTCTCGGCCAGCCGAAGAGCATCGGCACGGCTTTCCTGCATCGTTGTGGTTCGGATTTCATCGCGCACGCTGGTCAGGGCCACCGCAAACCACTCGACCCGCGCGCGATCCGCCGAACGTTTGCCGATCCGAACCGCATCGCGCCCCACGGCACCTTCCGGTATGACCACCAGAAGCCGTTCCTGTGTCGGCCACGGCCCGGCGATGGCATTGGCGGCCATATGCTGTCTGAGCTCGGCATCCACCCGGTCGGCGGCAGTGCGCATCGCCAGTTCCCGCAATGCGGTCAGGTTCCCCTTGGCAAAGAAATTCGCCACCGCCCGCGCCGCCTGATCCTGAACATAAACCTTCCCGGCCCGAAGCCGTTCAAGCAATTCATCAGGCGGCAGATCGATCAGCTCGATCTCATCGGCCATCTCCAGCACGCGGTCAGGAACCGTCTCGCGCACCCGCACCCCCGTGATCCGGGCGACGGTGTCATTCAGCGTCTCGACATGCTGCACGTTCAATGTCGTATAGACGTCGATCCCGGCCGACAGCACCTCTTCGATATCCTGCCAGCGCTTTTCATGACGATTGCCCGACAGGTTGGAATGGGCCAGTTCATCGATCAACGCGAGATCCGGCTTCGCCGCAATCAATCCTTCGAGATCCATCTCGTGCAGGATTTTGCCGCGATGATAGAAGGGCTGGCGAGGCAGCGCGCGGAGATCGCGCAGCATCGCTTCGGTTTCGGCCCGGCCATGGGTTTCCACCACGCCCGCCAGCACATTCTCGCCATCGGCCGCGCGTCTCCGCGCGGCCTCCAGCATCGCATAAGTCTTGCCGACGCCCGGCGCAGCACCCAGAAAGATTTTCAGCTTCCCCCGACCCTCGCGGCGAGCTTCCTTCAGCAACGCCTCGGGTTCAGGGCGGGACGCGTCGGACATTGGTTACTCCGTCGGGGCGGGTCGCGGGGCAAGTTCCGCATCAAGGGCCAGATTGGTCATCAGGACATTGACACGCGGCTGACCATAAATCCCCAATAGCGGATTTTGTATATTCGCGTCGATGATCGCAAGCACTTGTTCCGGATCCACGTCTCGCGCGCTGGCAATACGCTGTGCCTGTCCGCGTGCGTTCTGCGGTGAGATATCGGGATCAAGACCCGAAGCGGATGCCGTGACCGCATCGATCGGGGCGATGCCGTTGTTCAGGCTTTCCCAGGCATCGCGGCGTGCCTTGACCGTATTATGCAGTTCTGCCGAACTCGGCCCCAGATTCGACGCGCCCGAGGATGCCGCGTCGTAATCCACTGCCGAAGGGCGCGGATGCAGGTAAACGGGTTGCGTGAATTCCTGCCCGATAAGGGCAGAGCCCACCGCTACGCCATCGTTCCGCATGATCAGACTTCCGGTTGCAGCTTGCGGCGCGATGACCGACGCGATTCCGGTCATGGCAAGAGGATAGGCCAGTCCGGTCAGCAGCAGCATGGCGGCAAGCATCGTGCATGCGCGGCGGATGTGAATAAGCATGGTCATGGCTCCTTATACGAGGCCAAAGGCGGTCACGGCCAAATCTATGGCCTTGATGCCGACAAATGGCACGATCAGCCCGCCGAGTCCGTAGATGATCAGGTTGCGCCGCAGCAGGGCGGCGGCGCTTGCCGGTGTGTATTTCACGCCGCGCAGGGCAAGAGGGATCAACGCGAAGATGACCAGCGCGTTGAAGATCACCGCCGACAGCAGGGCGCTTTGCGGAGAGGACAGGCTCATGATGTTCAGAACGCCCAGTCCCGGAAAGGCCGCGACGAAAATCGCAGGCAGAATGGCGAAATATTTCGCGACATCGTTGGCGATGGAAAAGGTGGTCAATGCACCGCGTGAGATCAGCAATTGCTTGCCCACCATCACCACCTCGATCAGCTTTGTCGGGTCGCTGTCGAGATCGATCAGGTTCGCGGCCTCCTTGGCTGCGGGCGTGCCCAGATTCATCGCCACCCCGACATCCGCCTGCGCCAGTGCCGGCGCGTCATTCGATCCGTCGCCGCACATGGCGACCAGCCGGCCGCCCTCTTGTTCCCTGCGGATATATTCCAGCTTCATCTCGGGCGTTGCTTCGGCCAGAAAATCGTCCACCCCGGCCTCGGCGGCAATGGCAGCAGCCGTCAAAGGGTTGTCGCCGGTAATCATCACGGTGCGAATTCCCATGGCCCTGAGTTCGGCGAAACGCTCTCGCATACCGGGTTTGATCACATCCTTCAGATGGATCGCGCCCAGAATGCGGTCATTCTCGGCCACCAGCAGCGGCGTGCCGCCCGATCGCGCGATCTCATCGACTTTGGCCCGCAACGCCGGATCCGTCGGCGTGCCCACGAAAGCCTCGATTGAATCGGTGGCACCCTTGCGCAGGCGGGTCCCGGAAAAATCCACGCCGGAAAGCCGGGTCTGGGCCGAGAAAGCGACAGGCTCGGAACCCGGCTCCGGCTGGTGATCCAATGCGCCAAGCAGTCTTTCGGCCAGATCGACGATGGATTTCCCCTCGGGCGTTTCATCGGCAAGCGAGGCCAGAAACGCCGCCTGCGCAAGCTGCCTTTCGCTGACGCCACGCGCAGGAACAAAGGCATCGGCCATCCGGTTGCCGAAGGTGATGGTTCCGGTCTTGTCAAGCAGCAGCGTGTCGACATCTCCCGCCGCTTCTACCGCGCGGCCCGACTTGGCGATGACATTGGCGCGGACGAGACGGTCCATCCCCGCGATCCCGATGGCGGAAAGAAGACCGCCGATGGTCGTGGGGATCAGCGTGACGAAAAGCGCGGCAAGCGTCACCACAGGGATCACCAGCCCGGAATAACGGGCAAAGGGTTCAAGCGTGACAACCACAAGCAGGAAGATCAGGGTCAGGCCCGCCAACAGGATATTCAGGGCGATCTCGTTCGGAGTCTTTTGCCGTTCGGCCCCCTCGACCATCGCAATCATCCGGTCAAGAAAACTTTTGCCCGGCTCGGCGGTAATCTTCAGGACCAGACTGTCCGAGACGATCCGCGTTCCGCCGGTCACGCTGGATCTGTCACCGCCGCTTTCGCGGATCACCGGGGCGCTTTCTCCGGTGATCGCGCTTTCATCGACAGAAGCGACGCCGCGAACCACCTCTGCATCCGTCGGAATGAGATCGCCTGCCTCGACCAGAACAAGCTGTCCCTTGCGCAATGAGGACGACGCCGTTTCCTTTGGTGCCGTATCATCCTCACTCGCAAGCAATTTCACGACGGTTTCCGCCTTGGTGGCACGCAGGCTGTCGGCCCGCGCCTTGCCGCGCCCTTCGGCCAGCGCTTCGGCAAAATTCGCGAACAGCACGCAGACCCAAAGCCAGAAGGCGATTTGCAGGCTGACAGCGGCATCATCCGCACCAAAGGCGGCATCGCGCAGGGCCAACAGGGTGGTCATTGCGGCCACGATGGCGGTCACGAAGATGACGGCATTCCCCATCAATTGGCGAGGGTCAAGCTTGGTGAAGGCGGTTTTCAGCGCCGCCATGTAAAGCCCCTTTGGGACAAGTTCACTATGGGACATCTTCTTTGTCCTTGAATTGAGAGATCGCATCGCGGCCAGAGATGCAGGCCGCGACATGGTTCAATAGCCTTGCCCGGCGATCACCGCCGTATGCTCGGCGATGGGTCCAAGGGCGAGAACCGGGAAGAATGTCAGCGCCCCGAAGATCACCACGGTGACGATCAGAAGCGTCACGAATAGCGGCCCATGCGTGGGGAAGGTTCCGGCGGTGGACGGGCTTTTCTGCTTGTCGATCAGCGATCCGGCGATGGCCAGCATCGGCACGATGATCGCATAGCGCCCCAGCAGCATCGCGAGGCCAAGTGCCGTGGTCTGCCAGGGCTCCGCCGCACCCCAGCCCGCGAATGCCGAACCGTTATTTCCAACCGCCGAGGAATAGCTGTAGAGGATCTCGCTCAGCCCGTGCGGTCCGGCATCCTGCACGGATTGCAGCGCCATCGGCACGGTGGCAGAAATCGCGCCGCCGACAAGAATACCCAACGGCATCGACAGGAATGCCAGCATCGCCAGCGTGACCTCGCGTCCTTCTATCTTGCGGCCCAGATATTCGGGCGAGCGTCCGACCATCAGGCCGGCCAGGAACACGGCAAGCACGACATAAAGCAGCATGCCATAGAGACCCGCGCCGACGCCGCCAAAGATCACTTCGCCGATCTGCATGTTGACCATGGTGACAAGGCCGGACAGCGGCATGAAACTGTCATGCATGGCGTTGACCGAGCCGTTTGAGGCGGCGGTCGTGGCCTCGGCCCAGAGCGCCGAAAGCGCAGCGCCAAAGCGGGTTTCCTTGCCCTCCATGTTCGGCCCGGCACCCAGCAGTGGGTTGCCTCCGGCTTCGCCGAAATGGATCACCGCCAGCCCCAGCGCGAACATCACGGCCATCGCGGCGAAGATCGCCCATCCCTGCCGCTTGTCCTGCGCCATGCGGCCGAACAGAAAGCAGAAGGATACCGGAATCAGCAGAATCGCAAGCGTCTGGAACATGTTCGAGACGATGGTCGGGTTCTCGAACGGATGGGCAGAGTTCACGCCGAAGAACCCGCCGCCATTCGTGCCCAGTTGCTTGATGGCGATCTGGCTGGCTGCCGGACCGCGCGCGATCACCTGATCGGCGCCTTCAAGCGTCGTGACATGGGCCGCTCCCAGCAATGTCTGGGGCACGCCCTGAAGGATCAGGATCAACCCCAGAATGACCGAAAGCGGCAGCAGGACATAAAGCACCGATCGCGTCATGTCGCACCAGAAATTCCCCAGCCCGCTGTTTTTCGGACCGGTAAAGCCCCGGATCACAGCGACCGCCACGGCCATGCCCGTCGCGGCAGAAACGAAGTTCTGCACAGTCAGTCCGGCCATCTGGGCAAGGTAGGAAAGCTGGGCCTCGCCGGAATAAGCCTGCCAGTTGGTGTTGGTGACAAAGCTGACAGCCGTGTTGAAGGCCAGATCCGGGGACATCGCCGCGATTCCGTCCGGGTTTAACGGAAGCAGGTTCTGCGATCGCAGGATAACGTAGAGCAGGCAGAAACCAGCAAGGTTGAAGGTCAGGACCGCTATTGTATAGCCCCGCCAGCCCTGCGACGCGCCGGGCCGGATACCGGCCAGACTGTAGAAACCCCTTTCGACCGGGGCAAGAAACCGCGAGAGCAGGTTCCCTTCTCCGGCATAGACGCGCGTCATATGGGAGGCCAGCAGATAGCCGCCTCCGGTCAACGCGAATGCATAAAGGATATATCCGATCAGATCGGGCATGACCGTCTCCTTATGAACGGCCTTGACGCGCCAGCGTCAGGATCAGAAAGACGAAAATCCCTGCCGCGACGGCGAGGCCCAGAATGAGGTCCAGCATTTCGGCCTCACAATCGTTCGATCAGGCGGGGCGTCAGGGCAAAGGCGACAAAGGCGCCAATGCCAAGCGCCAGGTAAATCAGATCAGCCATATTCAGCTCCTGCATGTTCAATCGCAGCAGCCATCGCGCAAAGTTGCGTTAAGGCGATATGTGAATTTTCCGGGTGTCGCGTAAAAATCGCGTAAAAACCGCGAGCATGATGTCCTTCGTGTCGGATCTATGATCGCAAATTCGGAGCATCGGGGGCGGTCAACGATGATGATCGGTCATGAACGGGGGGCCATAAATGACCCACCCCGCAACCAGGACACTTCTGCTCTCGCATGACGTGAGTTCCTGGTTGCCGTGACCAATCCCAAGCCTATCCTGCTGTTCACGGCATTCGTGCCTCTGTTCATTATGCAAGACGGCGAAAGCTCACTCACGGTTCAGCTTGTCGTGCTGGATGCGATCTATATTGCCGTGGAGTCCTTGGTCGTGATGGGATGGGTATTCGTTGGCAGCATCGTTCGCTGCCTCATAGTGTCCGCTATCAAAAGCCGACACTATCGATCGCGGCATAGCGGATGTCGCAAAATTCGAGAACATCGTTGGACAGAGGCATTAACTGCACCCATCACCCGATTACATGCCGAGACGGAGCGGGATGTTATTCTGGCAAGGGGCAGACACTCATACCTGATGCGGGATCAACTCCTGCTTTACATCTCGCACGAACAATCGGGCGATCCCGGTCGGTTCAGGCTGGACGCGCTGCGCGATATGGAATTGCGAGCGCCAGCCGAGACCGGGCAGGTCTATCCGGCGCATCTGGCCATCGCTCAGCCATTTCCGCGCGAAATGCACCGGCAGAAAGCCGAGGAAACAACCGCTTCGGATCAGGATCGCCTGCGCCTCCATGTTGGAGACAGAGGCGGTCACATGCGCATCCTGAAGGGCTGAAAGCTCTGCACGCTGCAGATAAGGCCTCACCGTCATCGGATAAGGGGACAACATCGCTGTCGTGATTTCAGCGGCAGGGCGCATGAACAGCGGGTGATCGCGGCCGCAGAACAGGGCGTGTTCCTCGGCATAGATCGGCGAGTAGTCGATATTCGGCTGGCGGTTGGGAAAGGGACCGATGGCGACATGGACCTCGCCGGTTTGCAGGGCCTTGGCAAGGGCCTCGGGCGTGCCGACCTCAAGGCTCAGACGCACCTCTTGCTCGCGCGAAAAGAATCGGCGGATGGCGCGATGCACGGGCAGATCGGGATTATCGGCCTCGCTGTCGACGAGACCCACCCGCAGATGCCCGGTCAGCACCTGCCGCAATGCGCCCAGCCGCGCCTCGCAATCCTCGATGCCCGAAAGCATGTCCTTGGCATGGGCATAGACGTCCTTGCCCTTCTCGGTCAGCGCAAAACCACCGCGGCCGCGACGGCAGAGCGAAAAGCCAAGCCCGACCTCCAGATCCTTGATATGAGCGCTGATCGCCGGCTGGCTCATTCCAAGCATCGCTTGTGCACCCAGAAAACCGCCATGTTCGGCCACCGCACAGAATGTGCGCAGATTGCGCAGGGTGAAATCGCTGATCCGCATGCCGAATTATTACATCACCAATTCTGATATGAACATTATTAACTTCAGCTTTTATACAGTTATTCGCGACAGCAAGACTGGCCGGCGAGATTTTTGGGATCGCACACCGCTCTGAAGGGAAATCCGACCCCAGACAGGTCCGGATCAGCGCTGCAGGATGGTGTGTCGTCTAGGCGAATGGGAGGAGACCTTCGCAATGACAGACACCGTTACCGACCCGCCCGGCATCACCGTTCCCGGCGTCAATCCGACAGGCATCGTATTGCGTCGAGCCGGGATGGCAAGCTTCATAGGCACTTTTGTCGAGTGGTTCGACTATGCGTCCTACGGCTTTCTCGCCACGGTGATCGCCGTCGTCTTCTTTCCCGGAACCGACGCCCGTACCGCGCTGCTCGCGACTTATGCGGTCTTCGCCCTGTCATTCATCGTGCGCCCGATCGGCGGAATCATCTGGGGTCATTTCGGCGACAGGATCGGGCGGCAGAAAACCCTTTCGCTGTCGATCTTCATCATGTCGGCGGCGACCTTCGTGATCGCGTTCCTGCCCACCTATGAATCGGTCGGCCTTTGGGCGGCGGGATTGTTGCTTGTCGCCCGACTGGTGCAGGGCTTTGCCGCGTCCGGCGAATATGCCGGAGCCGCGTCCTTTCTGGCCGAATACGCGCCCGACAACAAACGCGGCATGATGACCTGTCTCGTACCCGCGGGCGAGGCGGCGGGTCTGCTTGCAGCCTCGCTTTTCGTGGCGATCCTGCATGGCCTGCTGACGACGGAACAATTGCACTCCTGGGGCTGGCGCCTGCCGTTCCTGATGGCGCTGCCGCTAGGCTATGTCGGCGTCTATATCCGCCGCAGGCTGGACGAGACCCCGCATTTCAAGGCGTTGGAAGAGGCGCAGCATGTGCCGCAAACCCCTGTGATCGAGCTGTTGACCAGTCATTGCCGGGAAGTGCTGATCGCCTTCGGTGGCACACTTCTCAATGCGGTCGGTTTCTATCTGGTGCTGAGCTACATGCCGATCTATCTCTCGACCGAACTCGGTATTTCCGAGACCGCCGCCTTCATCGGCTCGACCGCCTCGCTCGCGGTCTATCTGGGTTCGATCTTTCTGATGGGTGCGCTGTCTGATCATATCGGGCGCAAAAAGGTACTGATGGCCTGCTCGGTATTGTTTGCCATCCTGACCGTGCCGATGTTCGTGCTGCTGTCCGGCGCGGTCTTTACCGGTGTCCCCTCGACCGGCTTCTTCATCATCCTGGGCGTCTGGGCGCTGTTCGGTGCGCTGCTGTCGATGAATGGCGGGACACTACCGACTTTTCTGTGCGAGTTGTTCCCGACCCGGGTGCGCTTCTCGGGCTTCGCGCTCAGCTTCAACAGCGCCAATGCGCTTTTTGGCGGCACCGCTCCGCTGATCGCAACCTGGCTGATCGGTGTCACCGGTTCGAAGCTGGCCCCGGCCTGGTATCTGGTCGGCGCGGCGGTGGTGACCTTTGCCGCGATTGCGATCAGTACCGCAGGCCGCGCCGGGTCCAGGCTCAAGGACGAATAGCGGCTCTGCCACCTTCATTTAATTCCAAACCTAAGGATATCATCCGTGAATGCCCATTCCTATCACTCCGGCCGCCTCAACCTTCCCTTCGTCGGCATCTCGACCTTTGGCAAGCGGCCTTATGTTGGCGACTGGACGCAGATCGATGCGGATATCGCCGTGCTGGGTGCACCCTTCGATTTCGGCACGCAGTATCGGGCTGGCGCGCGCTTTGGTCCCCGCGCGGTGCGCGAAGCGTCAACTCTGTTCAGCTTCGGCCATGCCGGGGCCTATGACCACGAAGATGACTGCACCTATCTGGGCGGTGAGGTGCAGATGGTGGATATCGGTGATGCCGATATCGTGCATACCGACACCACGACAAGCCACGCCAATATCAAGGCAGGTGTGAACGCCATTCTCGACGCGGGCGCATTGCCGGTCGTGATCGGCGGCGACCATTCTGTCAACATCCCCTGCATCGACGCTTTCGAGGGGCGGGGCGATATCCATATTCTTCAGATTGACGCACATCTGGATTTTGTCGATGAGCGCCATGGTGTCCGCAACGGTCATGGCAACCCGATGCGGCGTGCGGCGGAAAAACCTTATGTCACCGGTTTGACGCAGGTCGGCATCCGCAACGTGTCCTCGACCGCGAAAGAGGGCTATGACGCCGCCCGGGCGATGGGTTCGGACATTCTCTCGGTGCGACAGATGCGGGCGCTGGGGCCGCAAGGGGTGATCGATCGCATTCCCAAGGGCGCACGGGTATATGTCACCATCGATATCGACGGCTTCTGCCCTTCGATTGCGCCGGGCACAGGCACGCCCAGCCATGGCGGTTTCCTCTATTACGAGGTGTTGGAAATGCTGCAGGCCCTTGCGGGGCGGCACGAGGTGGTCGGCGTCGATCTGGTGGAGGTCGCGCCCGACTATGACCACTCTGGCAGCACCGCCATCCTTGCCGCGCAGGTGCTGCTGAACTTCCTCGGTTTCATCTTCCATGCCCGCACAGAAGGGGACGGAGGATGACGCTGGACACCGGAGCGGAATTCTGCCGGGACAACCCGCCGGAAGTGCCAAGTCATTCCTCTCGGAAAATGCCTGCCATCGTCGCTCACCATTGTGCGTCATATCATTCTCCAAGGGCGCGCACCGTGGCCAAGTCGACCGGTATTCCGGCGCGACGGCCCTCGAATTCTGCTGCATATTTTGCTGCAAAAATCGTTGCGATACTTGAAGGGCAGAAACAGACTGACAGCAAAAAATAAAATAATAACAATTCTGTAAAAATAAGATTCTGACTGGACAGGCATTGGTTCGATTCCCCTCGGCTTCACCAGATTCACCTGCACCTTCGGCGATAGCCCTGCGGCTAAATTCAGGCAGATGATGCATGCGCGGAAAAGCTATGCTGCGAGTGCAAAACAGCTATGCGCACTCTGGTATAACTAATTCCAATTACGGTCCCTATATAGTCCGTATCGTTGAGCACACACTCAAGCATATGGAGTAGAAATCATGGCCTATACGAACATCGAACATTACGCCCCTGCCGTCAAACGTGGCAGCTTCCTCGCAACCGTTTTCGCGTTCCTGCGTGCTGGAGCATCGGTAAGAAGCGGTCGTAAACCCGCCGGAACCGAGCCTCTTTACTTCCACGGCAATCCCCGGGCTTTCTAAGCCCTTATGACGATCAGGATTCCCGTCTCTGTTCAACTGCGGCTCCAGAGCTGTACCGGAAATAAGCAGCTTTGGAGTCGTCGCATCCTGAACGAATCGTCACGGTTCAGCCGGACCAGATTATCCGGTCAGGAGCATTGTCCCGGTCCGATTTGCAGGCTGAACCGCGCCGGGCCCGGTCTGTCGGGCGCGATGCGGCTCACCTGAACCTCGACCTGGCAGTCCTGAGTGGCGATCTGATAGCCGTTCTCGATACTGATGATGCTTTCGATGGGTTGCTGCCTGAGGGCGTCAGCCACCCGCTCATTGCCCAGAATGGCGTGAATGACCTTGGAACTATCCCAATACCCGCTGAGCGCAGCAGAAACCGGCGTGGCGGCGGCAAGGCCGATTATGGCAGGGATAGCGAAACGCTTCATCTCATGACCTCCGATATATGAGCGATTTCATATTGGCCGTTCATGGCGTCAACGGCAAGCTACCGGCATGGGCTGATCCGCATGCCATTCGAAGCTTGGTCCAATATGGCTATTTTTGCCGCATCTCATCCGTCAGGGTCGCGATGACAATGGCCGAGAAGCCCAGCTGGTCCTTGGTCAGCTTTTCGCGCATGTTTTCCGAGATCGGGGTGGTCACGTAAACCGAAACCACATCATCTCCCAGCTGCGCGGTGCATACCCTGTCCAGCAAGATCATCGGCTCTTTCCCGTCAGCAACCTGCTCTTCCGCCTGCCTGCGCTCGATAATGCCGCAAATTGCCGATTTATCATCCACCTCCAGACCGTCGATCCGGGCAGGCTCCGTCTTATAGTCATCCCCCAAAGCATTCGTGCCACGAGATAAATTCTGGCTTAATTGCTGCGTCAACACGAGTTGCGCAGCAGGCGTTTGGCCTTCCGGAGCTTCGGCATTTGCGCTGGCGCTGTTCGGGTCGGCATCCGGTGCGGGCATTATCGTGACGGTCGCACGTCCGATCGATTCACCGTAAAAGACGATCAGCCTGTCGCCATCCATCTTCGCCTCTTTCGGAGTCATGCCAAGCACATCCGCAGGAAGGCTGTCCTCATAATCCCGGGGCGCGGCATAAAGCGGTGCAGCCGTCAGAAATACCAGTCCAAAGGTAAAAAATTGCCGGAACATCAATGCTATCCTCTTGGTGCCGCGCTGGATTGATCGGACTGTATGAAAATGATGTGAAAGATACGACAGCGCTTTGACGATGAGGCGACTTCCCGCCTATCCCTTCCGACTCCTCCGCTTGCAGGAATGCCCAGACCGGGCAACAGCCATGTAGCGGAACAGATTGTGGAAATTCGCTGGATTGTCCGTGACGGAAATCCATCCCCGTCTCAGGCCGCAAAAGCATGTCGCGTCAAGCGGAACGGTGCGGGTCGACGGCAACCGATCTGCGTGACAGGCGTTGTATTACAACGCAACCAATGGAGGCGGCTATGACAGATCAGCCCGAAAAGGATCGGACCCGGGAAAAGGCAAAGAAAGAGCGTGACAAGCTGAAGGACGCGGTCAAATCTCTTGATGACGAGGATGAAAAGCGCCCCGGCACGGATGATGAAGACGATGCGGGTAAGGAAGACGGCGAATAAGACCGGCACATGAACATGCCCGCACCAATGAAGGCGCGGGCTCAATCGTGAAGTGACATGTTCACCCTAAAATGCTCGTCGTTAATAGGGATGCGTATAGACGATCTGACAGTGGCCTGGATATGCGTAAGATTGCTTAGGTAAAATTACTCAAACCCGGCGCAAGGAAATGCGTATGGGGAGAACCGCCGCTACGGATTCCGTACTGCCCTGCCGCCGGACCGGTTCGGCTTGCATGCAATCGGCGCGGTTTTCCATGACGTCCGGCGCCGGAATGAAATGGCATCGGATTCGTGATGCACGGCAACAGGCAAATCGATTTGCCACTCAATTCCTGATTAAATTACCCTGACATTATTTACACGCCCTAAGGAGAGGGATAATTCATCCTTCTGATACGGGCCGATTATCCGGCGAGATCCAATGTCGAGGAAAGAAATCCAATGCGTTACATCCCGCTGTCGGGGCTGTTTGTCCTGTCGTTCTGCGCCGCTGCATCCGCAGCAGACGTGACCATCACCACCGCGCAAGGCGAGGTAACCTTGCCTGAACAGCCGGAAAAAGTGGCCATTCTGGACGTCGCCGCAATCGATAGTTTACATGCATTGGGTGTTCTGCCTGCGGGCCGTCCGGACAATATCCTGGTCGACTATCTGGACGACGTGGCAAAGGTCGCCCAACCCGTCGGTACGCTCTTCGAACCCAATCTCGAAGCATTGGCTACGCTGGAACCCGATCTCATCGTGGTCGGAGGGCGTTCCGCCACACAGCTTGATGCCGTGTCGCAAGTTGCCACGGCTATCGACATGACGATCGGCGCCGATCTCGTATCCGATGCCAAGGCGCATATCGCAGCCTATGGGGAACTGTTCGGCAAGCAGGACAAAGCCGCGGAGCTGGTCGCGACTCTGGATCAGAAACTGACCGAAGCGCGGGAAGCGGGCGAGGGTAAGGGCACCGCTCTGATGGTCCTGACCAATGGGCCGAAAATGTCGGCTTTCGGCAAGGGTTCCCGGTTTGGCTGGGTGTTCGACGCAACCGGACTGCAAGAGGCGGCAACCGGCCTGAAAACGGATACCCACGGCAATGCGATCAGCCATGAATTCATTGCTCAGCACGATCCCGACTGGCTGATTGTTCTGGATCGCGGGGCGGCAGTCGGACAGGATGGGACTTCGGCGGAAGTAACGCTGAAGAACCCTTTGGTCGAGAGCACGAAAGCCTGGAAAAACGGAAATGTCGTGTATCTGAATCCGGGCAGTACCTATATTTCGGGCGGCGGCTATACATCCCTTATCGGGAATCTCGATATCCTGACGGGCGCTTTGAACGCCTCGGACAGCTGACGCGCTTTTATCTGAACGATCTTCGGCGATTCAACCGTCTCTGATGCCGGGCAGCCTGTTACCGGCATCGCAGCCGATAAAGCATCCTGCCCGGACCGGGCATTATCGCAACATAGGCAAAAAGCGCTTCAGTTCAGATCCATAGCCCATTGATTACACTCATACACTCGGCTAACAAAATTCCCGACAAATTTACATGGATATTCGCCGGCGGCCTGATGCCGCCCCACCACTCAACCCAATCGCTCCGAGGTCATGATGCCGAACCACACATCCCGCACACCCAAACTCAGTACCGCGCTGCTTTCCTTTACAGCGCTTGTGGCCCCCACCATTGTGCTGGCACAGACCGAGGACACGACCGTTACCGCCCTGGATGAAATCGTCCTGACTGCGGGCGGTTTCGAACAGGCATTGAGAGATGCGCCGGCAAGTGTTTCGGTGATTTCCTCGGAAGAGCTTGCGAAAGGCAGCTTCACCTCGCTGACGGATGCGTTGCGTGAGGTTCAGGGCGTGGCCACCACGGGAACAGCGAATGAGCAGGATATCTTTATCCGCGGATTGCCCGGCCAGTACACGCTTATCCTGGTTGACGGGAAGCGCCAGAATACCCGCGACGCCCGCACCAACGGCAATGCCGGGATAGAGCAAAGCTTCATCCCCCCGGTCCAGGCCATCGAGCGTATCGAGGTCGTGCGCGGACCGATGTCATCCCTTTATGGCTCGGACGCGATGGGCGGGGTCATCAATATCATCACGAAACCCGTTGCGGATCGCTGGACCGGCTCGGTCACGGCCGAAACGACGCTGCCAAGCGAAGACGGCTTTGAAAACAGCAGGCAATTGTCCTTCTATGCCTCGGGTCCGATCGTCAAGGATACTCTGGGCTTGCAAATCTGGGGCAGGAAATTCGATCAGGACGCGTCATCGGTGACAGGCGGTCCGAATGCATCGGATGATTACGACATCACCGGCCGGTTGACCTGGCAGATAGATGACCGGAACGAATTGCTGCTGGAAGCGGGGCGCACACGGGTCACCAACGAGGAATATGGCGATCTGCGCTATCAGGACAACGACCGCTCGCATTGGTCGCTGACGCATAACGGCCAGATCGGCGATATGACGACCGAATTCAGCATCTCGCAGGAAACCGGCGAGCGCACCACCTATGATCGCCTGGATTCCGGAAGCGCTTTTGCCGAGGACATCCGTTCGCCCAGGATCCGCAACACCGTCGTCGATGCCAAGGGCAACAAGGCCTTCGAGTGGAATGGCCATCATCAACTGACTTTCGGCAGCCAGTTCATCCGAACCGTCCTGCATGACCAGAATCCGGGCGCGCAGGCGCATTTGCCGGAAGGGGAGCATTACGACGAGAAATTCTCGGTCGATCAATGGGCGCTTTATGTCGAGGACGAATGGCGGATGCGCGATGATTTCGCACTGACCCTTGGCATGCGGTATAGCGATCACGAACATTATGGCGGCCAGATCAATCCGCGGCTCTATGGTGTCTGGAACGCAAGTCCCAACCTGACCGTCAAGGGCGGCATTTCCACGGGATTCCGCGCTCCTGACATCCGAACGATCGCGCCAGGCTATGCCTATACGACCGGCGGCCGGGGATGCAGCGGTAACAATCCGCCGTCCTGCGGCGTCATTCTGGGCAATCCCGAACTGGAACCCGAAGAAACGACCAATATCGAAATCGGCATGACCTATGAGGCGAACAGCTTCTCGGTCAGCGCGACGGCATTCCATACCCGGTTCAAGAACAAGCTTCAGCAGATCAATACCGGAGAACTCTGGCTTGACGGTCCGCAATACACCGCGGATGACGGAAGCCGCCACCACTACATTCTGTACAAGGAATTCAATGTCGATAAAGCCGAAATTACCGGGGTTGAATTGGCCGGAGACTGGTCAATCACCCCGACATTGTCGGCCCGCGCATCCTACACCTACACGGATTCCGAACAAAAAACCGGTGATTTCGAAGGCTTCCCGCTTGCCCGGACGCCGGAACACATGGCAAGTCTGCGCTTCGACTGGGCCACGCCGGTTACCGGGCTGGATACCTGGGTCAGCGCCAATTATCACGGTTCGGAAATCGCGTCCGGGCTGCGTATCGGCGAGGATGGCCGCGAGGTGGAAATCAACGGTCAGACCGGTCGGAAATACGCGCCATATACGACCGTGGATCTTGGCGTGAACTACCAAATAAACGAATATGCGACCCTGAACGCCGCCATATACAACGTCCTGAACAAGGAAATCCGCGAGGATGAGTTCAGGACCGTGGAAGAGGGGCGCCGGTTGTGGCTGGGCCTCACCACCAGTTTCTGAGGATGGGCATGATCGGCGCCATGCTTTTGGATGCGGTTTCCCGGACAATAAGAGGTGCGACGTGATTGCAAAAAGCCGCCGTTCGCTGTTGGCGAGCATCCCCACCATCTGCCTTGCCGGGAAGCTTGCCGCACAGGGAAGCACGCGTCCGGATTTCACCGAAGCCCCGGAATACCGGATCTTCGACGCTCCGCCTGATACGCACATCCTGTCGCGACAGGACGTGACCGTAGACGGGTCCGGCTATCGTCTGTTCCTTGCCGTGCCCAAGGCCACGGCTCCGGCTGATGGCTGGCCGTCCCTCTGGATGCTTGACGGAAATGCGGTATTCGACCGGATCGGGGCGAGTGATCTGGTCAGCCAGCCCGGGCTGGCCGTTATCGGGATCGGCTATCCCGTCGATCAGATTTTCGATACCACGGCGCGGGCCCTGGACTACACGCCGGTCAGCCGGGTCCCGGATCCGGAAGCTGGCAGAGGCCGCGCCACCGGCGGAGCCGACAGCTTTCGCACGCGCCTGTTGGGTCCATTGCGCGATGCGGTGGAAAAGCGCGTTTCGATTGATCCGGCGCGGCGGGTGCTTTGGGGGCATTCCTATGGTGGCCTGTTTACGCTGCATTGCCTTTTGTCCGAACCGCATGCCTTTGCGGGCTGGGCGCCGACCAGCCCCTCAAGCGGTTTTGGCGGGAATGTCCTGCAGCACCTGTCTGCCGGCGCACCGCTGCTGGAGCCGGGAAAGATCGCTCCGGTTCACATCATGCTTGGCGATAGCGAATATCGGCGCGGCACCGAACCACCGGCCGTTCCGCAACCTTCGCCTGACACGATGGCGCTGGCGAAGCTGCTGGAGCAGCGCGAGGATCTGGATGTACGGGTCACTGTCCTGAAAGGATTGGGTCATGGCCAGACCTTTGCCGCATCCTTTCCGCAAGCGCTCGATCTGGCCGCGAACCTGCCGGGCAATTAAAGTACTGCGCCTGCCGGCGGTGTTTTCAACTGTAACGACATTGGCGACGAGGCGCCGGGCAGCCGGGCCGGCAGGGCAAGCCTATCCAAAGCACCCGGACCCCCGCCCTCACGCGGTTTCTGCAGCAACGCCGCATTGTTCCGGGCACACCATCCGCAAAATTTTTGTTAAGAATGATGCAATTAATGATGCAATTATCGTTTGATAGTCTTTTCCTCAGGGAGTAGACTTTGAGTCTCAATGGGCCGTCATGTGCCCATCGGCTCCGTCAGACTTGTATCAAGTGTTGTTTGTTTTCATGGAAAGGACCCGTTACACATGCCATTCTTATCACCCCCATATAGCTAAACAGAAATATCCGGCCCAGACGGCAGGTCAGCAATCGATGCGGGCCAACGCCGGCCCGTGACATGGCCAGGCGCGGATCATCATTCAATCCGCCGAATAGTGCCGCCGAATTCGCTCTGCTGGTATTCCGGTTTGAACCTGCGCTGCCGGGCTGTTCGGTCAGTGCGCATTCCTCCTTACCCGCCAGATAGTCAGCGATTCGCACGTCCGCGCTTCGGTAATTTCCTTGCATTTCCAAACAGGACAAAACCTGATGTTCTACCCGCTTGCCAGCTCGACCTGGGATGAAACGGAATACACGGCACTGCAGGAGGTGATCACCTCGGGACGGTTCACGATGGGCAGTCGGGTGCGGGCATATGAAGACGCTTTCGCCGCCCGGTTCGGCAAGAAATACGCGGTCATGACCTCTTCCGGATCGACAGCGAACCTTCTTGCCCTGGCTTCGGCCTTCTGGCATCCGGATCTGGGTTGGCGGCAGGGAGACGAGATCATCGTGCCCGCCGTAAGCTGGTCCACAACCTATTTCCCGATCACGCAAACCGGCCTGAAACTGCGTTTTGTTGATATCGATCCTGCAACACTGAACATCGATCTGAACAAGCTTGCCGATGCCATCACGCCGCATACGCGCGGGGTCTTTGCCGTCAACCTGCTTGGCAATCCCGTCCAGGCGGACCGGCTGCGGACCCTGTGCGCCAAGACAGGCATCCTGCTGTTCGAGGATAACTGCGAATCCATGGGCGCCCGCTACAATTCCGAAATGGCCGGCAGCTTTGGATTATTCGGCACATTCAGCAGCTTCTTTTCCCATCACATCTGCACGATGGAAGGCGGCATGGTCATCACTGACGACCGGAAGCTGCATGACACCATGATTTCGATGCGCGCGCATGGCTGGGTGCGCGATTTGCCCGAAGACACCCACCTGCCGCTTGATGAGGATCCGTTCCTGCGCCAGTTTCGCTTCGTCCTGCCCGGATACAACCTGCGCCCGCTGGAGATGGAAGGGGCGGTCGGCTTGCCGCAGCTTGCGAAATTACCCGGTTTCATCGCCGAACGCCGCAAAAATGCCGCGATATTCCAGCGGGATTTCGGCCAGCTCGATTTTCTCGATATACAACAGGAAACCGGCGAATCCTCGTGGTTCGGCTTCGCGATGATCCTGAAGGGGCGACTGGCAGGTCGGCGCGGTTCTCTGGTCGAGGCGCTGCGTGAGGCCGAAATCGAATGCCGCCCGATCGTTACCGGAAACTTCCTGAACAATCCGGTTATCTCGAAACTTGATCACAGTATCGGATCGGAAATCGTCGCGGCAGAGCGCGTCGACCGGGATGGGCTGTTCGTCGGCAATCACCATTACCCGATTGAACCGCAGATCACCCGATTGCGCGAAGTCGTTCAATCTGTTGCAGACCGTTTTTAACAGGGGCATTTTACATGGCGAAAACTGCGCTCATCACCGGCATCACCGGACAGGACGGCGCCTATCTGGCAGAACTTCTGTTATCCAAGGGCTATGATGTCCACGGCATCAAGCGCCGTTCTTCCAGCTTCAATACCGGCCGTATCGATCATTTGCAGATCGACACGCACAGGCAGGGGAATTTCCACCTTCATTACGGTGACATGACCGATTCCACCGCGGTGATCCGCACCATCGCAGAGGTTCAGCCTGACGAAATCTATAATCTGGCCGCGCAAAGTCACGTCAAGGTCAGCTTTGAAATGCCGGAATATACCGCGAATGCCGATGCGGTTGGCACGCTGCGCATCCTTGAGGCGATCCGGTTGCTGAACCTGTCCGACAGGACCCGGTTTTACCAGGCTTCGACTTCCGAGCTCTACGGCAAGGTCCAGGAGGTGCCGCAACGCGAAATCACACCCTTCTATCCCCGCTCTCCATATGCGGCGGCCAAGCTTTACGCTTACTGGATTACGGTCAATTATCGTGAAGGTTACGGGATGTTCGCCTGCAACGGCATTCTTTTCAATCACGAAAGCCCGATTCGCGGCGAAACCTTTGTTACCCGCAAGATCACCCGTGCCGTCGCAGCAATCACGCTGGGGTTGCAGGACCGGTTGTTTCTTGGCAATCTCGATGCCCAACGCGACTGGGGGCATGCCCGCGATTATGTAGAAGGAATGTGGCGCATTCTGCAGCATGATACACCCGAGGATTTCGTACTGGCTACAGGCGAGATGCACAGCGTCCGCGAATTCTGCGAGCTTGCCTTTGCAGAGATCGGAACCACGATCGAATGGCGTGGCGAGGGTGTCGAGGAAAAGGGCTATGCCGCCGGAACCGACCGCTGCCTGATCGAGATCGATCCGGTTTATTTCCGGCCGACCGAGGTGGAGCAGTTGCTTGGCGATCCGACGAAGGCACGCGAAAAACTGAACTGGAGCCATGAGACAAGCTTTCCACAGCTTGTCAGAGAAATGGTTGCCGAGGACAGGCGCCTGCTGGAAACCGAACGCCTGGCCCGTCGCGCTTACGGGGTCGCAGAATGACGATTACTCCGATCCTGCTCTCTGGTGGTAACGGTACAAGACTTTGGCCGGCGTCGCGCAAATCCTTCCCCAAGCAATTCGCGCCGCTGATCGGCAAGCATACGTTATTTCAGGCGTCTGCGCTGCGCCTGTCGGGCAGCGAATTCGGCGCCCCTGTGGTGATGACTGGCGCGGAGTTCCGCTTTATCGTGGCCGAACAGCTTTCCGAAATCGGCATCGATCCTGCTGCGGTCCTGATTGAGCCATCGGCGCGCAACACCGCCCCTGCTATCCTGGCTGCGGCACTCTATCTTGCGGCGAAAGATCCCGAAGCACTGATGCTGGTTGCGCCATCCGATCATGTCGTCCCCGACAGTGAAGCATTCGCGCGGGTCGTTCATCAAGGCGTCCCGATCGCGCGGCAAGGGCGCATCGTCACCTTTGGCATCCAACCCAGCCATCCCGAAACCGGTTATGGTTATCTTGAACTGGACGGCACGCCTTCCGACAATGTGTCCGCCTTGCGCCGTTTCGTCGAGAAACCGGACGAAAAGACCGCCGCCGACATGATAGCGGCAGGCAATTTCCTTTGGAATGCCGGTATTTTCCTGTTCGAAGCCCGAACCATGATCCTGGCCTTCGAAACATATGCGCCGGAATTTCTGGAGCCGGTACGCGCGGCACTGAAAGAGTCGCAATGCGATCTTGGCTTTCTGCGACTGGCAGCCGATCCGTGGAAGAAGCTGCCCGATCTCTCGATCGATTACGCCATCATGGAAAACGCTTCCAATCTGAGCGTCGTCCGCTTTGCGGAACATTGGTCCGACCTGGGCGGTTGGGACGCAATCTGGCGCGAGGCCCAAAAGGACAAGCCCGCCATCCGCGGCGTGGTGACCGATGCCCGGTCGACGGCGATAGATTGCGACAATGTTCTGTTACGTTCCGAAGAGGAAGGGATGGAACTCGTCGGGATCGGCGTCAGGGATCTGATCGTGGTAGCCACCGGCGACGCGGTTCTTGTTGCGGATATGAACCGCGCACAGGATGTCCGAGAAGCGGTTGGCGCACTCAAGGAAAAGAATGCGCGGCAGGCCGAAAGCTTTCCACGCGATCACCGGCCCTGGGGCTGGTACGAAACGCTGGCACTCGCCGAACGATTTCAGGTCAAGCGCATCGTCGTCAAACCCGGCGCGGCCTTGTCATTGCAATCCCATTTTCACAGGTCGGAACATTGGGTCGTGGTCAGCGGCACGGCACGCGTGACGATAGACGATACGGTAACGCTCGTTACAGAAAATCAGTCGATTTATGTCCCGGTCGGCAGCGTTCATCGAATGGAGAATCCCGGCAAGGTTCCGATGGTGCTTATTGAAGTCCAGACCGGAGCTTATTTGGCAGAAGACGATATCATCCGTTACGAAGATGTATATGCGAGGACGTAAACCATGCGCGTCCTGCTGACCGGCGGCACAGGCATGCTGGGGCGTGCCCTGCAACGCATCCAGCCGCAACACGCACCCGCAATAAGGTTGTTCACGCCGACCCGCGACGAATTGCCGTTGACCGACCGCTCTGCCGTCGTCAGTTGGTTAAACATGAACCCGGTCGATGCAGTCATTCATGCCGCTGCCCGCGTCGGCGGCATACAGGCAAATATGAACGATCCCGTTGGATATCTGTCTGAAAACCTGCGGATAAATGATGCGGTCATCATGGGCGCATATGAGGCGGGGGTTGAACGGCTGATATTTCTTGGCTCTTCCTGCATGTATCCAAAGGATTATCGCCAGCCATTGGTCGAACAGGACATACTGGCCGCGCCACTGGAGCCGACAAATGAAGGATACGCCCTTTCGAAGATAGCTGCTGCGCGACTTTGCGGCTATGTCTCGCGTCAATATCCCTCGCGGGCCTTTCGGACACTGGTTCCGTGCAATCTTTTCGGAATCGAGGACCATTTCGGCTCGATCGCATCCCATCTGATCGCTGCCATCGTGACCAAGGTCATTGACGCGCGCGATGACGGTCACATTGAGGTCGAAATCTGGGGAAGCGGCAATGCGCGCCGGGAATTCCTGTTCGTGGACGATTTCGCGCGCTTTATAATGGACATTCTGCCGCGCCTTGAAACACTGCCCGATCTTCTCAATATCGGGATGGACCGCGACCATTCGGTAACAGAGTATTACCGGATGATCGCGCAGATCGCAGGATGGCAAGGGCGATTCACCCATGATCTCACCCGGCCAGAGGGGATGATGGCCAAGCTTATGTCCTCGTCACGCGCCCGCGAATATGGCTGGACTCCGCCCAAAGATCTTGCGTCGGCCTTGCGCCTCACGATCGCGGCGTATGAACGGCAAAAGGCGCAGGGCGCATGATTACACGCAGATAGCGGGGTCGACCCGGAGCGTGTCGCGCCTGCCGGATTCGCTTCCCCTTCTTCACTCAAATATCCCGGGGATTGCCAGCGGGTCGCGCTACCGGTTCAGGAGACCTGCCAGAGACGCGGCAGCGCCCTCGGTCTTCATCGGCATCCATAAATTCGGGACCTGCCTTTTGCCGATCATCCTGGCAAACACACATCATGATGTCTTTCTCATCTTGTGAATTTGTTTCTTGGCAAGATCCGTGACCTTTGATCCGGGCCATATTTCCTGCGCCATATCCGTATGCTTCTTAGCCAGATTAAACTGACCGGAGCGCGCATAGCCAAGCGCACAAGAAAGCTGCAGCCCATGACAATCCGGAGCAAGCTCCACAGCTTCCTTCAGATATGTCAATGCATTCGCGTCATGGCCGATGCGATAATGAAGATCTGCCTGACGCTTCAGGTTCATCGGAGTGACTTCATTCCGAAGTAGAGCGTTTAAAAGATCTAGTGCTTTCTTGTAGCGACCGAATAACGACAAGCTCGACGCCATGCGGCCAAGCTGTAATTGCTGCAAACTATCTGCCGGGGCCTGTCCGGTCGACAGGGTATTTTTCAGAAGTGCATTCATTTCCGGACCAAATGCGTCAAGGCGCGGGTGCAGTGACGGCGTCGTACTTATTTCTCGTCGCCCGCGGTTTCCATTAATCAGATCAATCCAATCTGTCATGATGGGCCAAAGCGGCGTCAGTTTCACCTCTTTTTCTTGTGAAACAGCCTGCAATATTGATCTTTCCCCTGAAACTTTTTCGGCAAGCATTTCCAATCCGCTGGGGTTCACAAGAAATGCCGTGCAGAACATTGCATTCCCCAGATAATCCGTTGTTATGTTCTTAAGCAGATATGATGCAGATGTTTCATTGGAATAATCAAAAATGGCGGCACAGTAATCTTCCAATACCGCCAGTGAATCAGGTTTCCGCCATTTCCGCGCTGCCAGATTTACGATTTTCGCCGCGATCTTATCGCGTTTCCAGATACCTTCTGCTGTGAAGGATTTCTTCGAGAAATCAAGTGCTGCATCGCCATTTCCCGAAGCGATGGCCAATTCTGAAACCAGGCGCAACAGGAACGGGTGACGAGAAAATATGCTTCCGTCAAGCTTCATCATCGAATCAAGAAGTGGTTTGGTACGTTTCGTAACCATCGCGTGACGCGCCGCAAATTGCAGCGACTGGGCAAGGTCACCGGGTACGAAAAAGCTTTCCGGTTTATCGATCGCTCTGTTCAACAGCCTGTCATGGGCATCTTCAAGATGCCGATGACCCAGCCCCCGGGGCAGTGGAGTAATAGGATTTCCTGAAATCAGGCTTGCCGCTGTCGAAAATGCGCTTTGCACCGGGGCATAGATTTTCGCGGCATGGGACAGCACCAGCAATTCCAGCAAATCTCGCTGTGATCGCGAACATTTCTTCAGATCGAGCGCATCATAAATAGGGGTAATCCGTTCAGCACCGGGTTGTGTGCGGCGCAGATGCTCAAGCGCCTCCGGAGTATCGGTAAAGGCGACGATCGGACCTTCAACCTGCTTGACGGCTGCGGCATAAAATTCATCAGGAACATATTTCCGTGGCCAGCGAGTCAGCGACCAGGGGTCGCCATCCAGAATATCTCCGCGCCGAACATGAAACGCCGTCAGAGAATCATCCGCCCCTATGCGGGACATTGCTTTTTTGAAACGCGAACTGATGAATTTCGAGAATTCTATTTCGGAAAAGGCAGCGCGAAAATCTACCGCTGTCGCGTTTGGATTTTCATCCATCAAGTACAATATATCAGCGCCGTTTTCGGTCCAGAAACGGTCTCCCCGCTTCATCTTGCTCAGTACATTCGTTTTATTTATTTTCTTGAATTCGATTGAACAATTATGCCTGTCATCCAGATCAGAGGGAATGGTTGAAACGACCCGGATCCATCTTGCGACAAATTCTTCCGAAAACATCTCTGTCGGATCGGTGAGATCGGGATATGGCCCATCGGGCTGACTGAGCCAAAGATATCGCCCATCAACATCCAGGGCCCTCGATACGCGAATGACATTCGCCAATGTTACCAATCTGGCACCCAACCGGTCCTGACGGAATCCGATCAGAAGCAGCGGGTCTTCGCGCCCGGCATCAGCGTTTGAATCTTTCATTCTGAATTCTCACATACACCGCGTTACAACATAACCTGAGCGTGAAATCCGTGACCTGATTTCAGCACAACATCGGGATGGTATGTCACATAACCACTAACAAGTCTCCAGAAAATCCAGACGGGCCGTCTTCCCTGCCTCACCGATTGACTCCCGGTGTGGAATTAAGGCCGATGGCGATGAACGGCGCTTTTCAAAGGAATGTCGTCGGCCTTGGCAAAGGTCACTTTCACGCAAAACCCGTCATCGCGGTTTTCCAATGCCAGCGTGCCGCCATTCGCGTCCACGATTTCCTGCGCAAGAGCAAGGCCCAGCCCGGTGCCCTCCGGGTCCTGCAACAGACGGACACCGCGCCGGGTCACCGTGTTCAGTTGCCCCTCGGGAATGCCCGCGCCATCATCCCGGATGCAGACCGAAAGCGTAGCGGTATCGGCCTCGGTCCAGATATGCACCCGACTGCGCGCATGACGCATGGCATTCTCTGCCAGACTTCCGATAATCTCGGTCAGATCATGGGGATCGACCCGGATGTCCTGTGGCGCGACCTCCTGCCCGATCGTGATTTCGCTCCCCCGCGCCGTGCGCCGCAATACCGCCGCGACCTTGCGAACGACCACAACAGGATTGCTGATGCCCTTGCCACTAATCCTCTCACGCCCCAATTCGTGATCGATCCGGCTTTGGATCATCTCCACGATCTCTTCGATCGCATCGGCAGCCTTCCCCTGCCCGGCGTCACGCAACCGGCCGGTTTCGCCGAACAATGCCTGCAGGGGTGTTTTCAGGGTATGCGCAAGGTCGGAGGATCGGTTGCGCGCCTTTTCAATCCGTGCCTCCCGATCGTCGAGAAGCCGGTTGACCGCTTCCGCAAGGGGGCGCACCTCATCCGGCATATCCTGCCCCAGCCTTGGCAGGCGACCCGCATTCAGATCATCGATCCGGCTTCCGATCTGACGAAACGGGCGCAATCCGACCGCCACCTGCAGGACCGACGCACCGACCAGCACCAATCCCAGCACGATGAGGAAAGGGACAAGGCTGCGCGCGAATAGCCCCTGTGCCTCAACCTGCGTGGCGCGGTTGACGGCGACCGAGACTCGGGTTTCAACCTCGTCGGGGCCCAGAAGAAGGGTCTGGTCAAGGATGATCAGCTCTTGCCCGTCAGGACCGGGGCCGGTCGTCACCCGGCTTTCGCCGCGGGGCGGTGCGGCGGCAAGAGGCAATGTCGCATCCCAAAGCGACTCGGAGCGATAGGTGCGATCAGCCACCCGGATACGCCAGTAAAACCCCGAATAGGGTTGCAGATACCTGGGGTCACCGCCGATAGTGCCTGCCGGTTCGCGCAGTGGCGCATTCGGATCCAGCCCGGACATCAGCGTGATCGCGCGATCGGCAAGTTCGTTCTCTGCCATTCGCCTGAGTTGATGGCTGAACATGGTCGCAAGCGCCAGCCCGGCAAGGATCAAAGCGACAGAGATCATCAATGCCGCGGCCAATGTCAGCCGCCGCCGAATGGAATGGTTGCGCCTCACCTAGTCTGTTCCAGATAATAGCCGAAGCCGCGCCGGGTGCCGATGATCCCCGGCCCAGTCTTTCGCCGAAGACGCGCCACGATAGCCTCTACCGCATTCACATCGCGGCTGTCATCATCTCCGTAGAGATGTTCAAGCAGTTCCGTCGGCGGCACCACGCGGGCGGTATTATATACCAGATAGGCAAGCAGCCGGAATTCCAGCGGTGTAATGCCTAACAGCCGCCCCGCAACGGAAACGCTTTGGCGGTTCGTGTCGATGACAAGCTCTCCTGCCTGCTGGATCGGGTTCATCCGCCCCGAGGCGCGCCGGACCAGTGCGCGGGCGCGGGCGACAAGCTCTTCCATGCGGAAGGGCTTGGGCAGGTAATCGTCGGCGCCTGCATCGATTCCCTCGACCCGGTCGTTCCAGTCACCACGGGCGGTCAGGATCAGGATCGGCATATTGTGCCCCTCTGCCCGCCACCGTTTAAGAACCGTCATCCCGTCAAGCAGCGGCAATCCAAGATCCAGAACGACCAGATCATAATCCTCGGTGCCCCCGGCGAACCATGCCGTTTCACCGTCCGCAAGCCGCTCGGTGCGAAACCCGGACGCGTTAAGCGCCGCCGCCATATCCGCCGCGATTCTGTCGTCGTCCTCGACGATCAAACAGCGCATTTTACCCTCTTACTCATTATCTTCCTCTTCAACCTCCAGAACGCGTCCCGTCGCGGCCTCGATCTCGATTTCATTCAATCGGCCGTCGGGACTGAGGATGTCGAATTCATAGATCAGTATCCCGTCCTCGAGTTCCAGCTGAATCTCGACGATTTCTCCCGGAAAATCCTTGCGCAGGATATCGAGTATCCGGTCAAGCGAAAGGATTTCGCCGCGCAGCACAGCAGCGCGGGCCTCTCCGGCATCAAGGCCGTCTTCCATCTGAATGGAAGGCAAGCCCTGCGCCGCCGCCACCGCTGGCAAAAGGAAGAGCAGGCAAAGCAGGATGATCCGGTGTCTGGACATGGAAAATCTTACCCCGGTGTCGCTGACAAACCGCTGACAGCCGGTGTCAGCGCCGCGTCAGGGCCAATGGCTATATTACTCCCTGTAGTCAGGAAGACACGTACCAAAAGGAAAAAATATGAAATATCTTGCCCTTACCTTACTTGCGCTTGGCGCTGCCGCTTCCAGCCCGGCCATTGCGCAACAAAAGCCGCTTCGCCCGTTATCGGAAACCGTGCTGTCCTTTGAAAAGCGCGGCTATGTCGTGACTAGTGCCGAAGATGATGGCCGGACCCATGAAATCGAGGCCATCGCACCCGACAACCGCCGCATCGAAGCCGTGATCGAGGCCGCGACCGGCGAGGTGTTGGAAGAGCGCCCAGATAACTGACCCATCAATAAAATCAAAGGAGCTGTCATAATGAAGATCAAGAGTACTGCCATGTTTGGTGTTTTGTCTGTGCTTGCGGCATGTAGTGGCGGTAGCGACGGCGGGGACAACCCGGTTGCGGAATATGCCTCTGATTCTGACCGCGCCGCCAGACTCGTTGCGGAAACCTCGGCCAGCAGCAGCACTGGTGTCGCCAGTATGCCGACGCGGGGACGCGCGGAATATGACGGCATCGTCGGCATGGCATTCGGGGGCCAGCCCGCCTCACTCAGCGAGGCCGAGATGATCGGCGAAGTGGATATGAACGCCAATTTCGCGACGAACCGGATCACGGGAGAGTTGGACGATTTCAATACGCGCTCGGGCGAAAGAATTCGCGGAGAACTGCGGATGGCGAATGGTCGGATCAACGGCTCTGGCTTTTCCAGCGACATCTCGGGCCAGCTGAGCGGCGGTTCCAGAAGCCCGGGGAATGTTTCGGGCAATATCTCGGGTGATTTCCTTGGCGAGAACGCCGCTTCCATCACTGGGCGGGGTTCGGCGACAAGCGATGGCGGCCGGCTGGGCCTGAGCATTGTGGGCAGACGGGATCGTGATTGACCATAAAATATCAATGCGCCGGTTGCTCGGCGCATTGATACTGATTTTCGGTTTCGCCGATCCGGCCGCAGCGCAGGATCTGCGCCTGCCGCTTCAACAGGGCAAACCGGATCTGGCGCTGTTCGTGCTTGAGCGGACAGAGACGCAAATCTCCGAGGCCGGTTGGCAGCTCTTGCATCTTCAGGGTTTCCTGCATCAGCGCGGGGGCGCGGCGCTGCAACCATTGACGTCCGGCCAGAATCTGGTGCCGACCCTGCGCCACGAAGCGAATGTAAATGACGGCATCCCTTCGGATCATATCACACTGGGCGGGCTACGCTTTCGGGTGGATAAGGACTCACGCGCCAAAGGGGCCCTGCTGCCAGGGTTGCGATACACGCAATGGACCAATTATTCCTATGCACCCGGGGCACGGCTGCGCATCGCGCAATCCTACGCCGTGGAACCGGAACCCGTCTATGGCTATCATCAGGCCGCCGCGACGGCCCATATCTGCGCCGAGCAGCCTGTTGCCGACTGGACATGGATGGACGCCTGCCTGTCCGGCAGCGCGACCTATGACGGCATCAAGACGGAATACTCGCTGGACAGCCGTCTGACAGCACGCCGGATTTTCGACACCGCTTTCGGCGCCCAGCAGGCCAGCTTCACGGTCGGACGGCTGACAACAGAGGATTACGGCAAGGCAATACTGCAATTCGATACGGCTCTTCTGACCGAAGATCATGGGATGTGGAGTCTTGGACTGACATGGGGCGAACGGGTCACGGGTGAAAACACCTTGCGCCAGGGTATCAGCCTTGAATGGTCGGGCACGCTGATGGAACGTGACCTTACCCTGGGTCTAAGCGAAATCCGCACGGATGGCGGCGCGTTGTTCGGCATCGCCCGCGAAGACCGAAGAACGCGGCTCAGCGTGGTTGTGCCAATGCGCAAATTCGATATCGGCGCCTATATCGATCGCAAACGCTCGACGATCGACGCATATCGTGGCACGTCCTTCGGAATGGATATCCGGTTCCGGATGAATTTGCTGTGACGGCGCGATGTGCGGGCCAAAGCGATCACGGAGCGCGCAGGCGCCGGCTTGGTCGCATCGACGGTCTCGGCCGCAAAGACTAACCCGCGCTGCTCATCCCCGCAACGCAACCGATCCGCCCAGAAGTCCGAAGAACCGGCCAGTTCCGGCGCCACTGCCAAGCCGCGATACGGCGTCCTCCAGTTCGGCACTCGTCGCAGCGCCCAGCACCGGCGTGGCATAGCGCTGGAATTTATCCCGGACAGTCGTACATGTGACCGGAGCATCCGGATCACCGGGGGCTTCGGTGGGACCCGACCGAACGACGCGGCCATCAGCCAGCTCCAGCCGCAGATCGGCAAAACGCCGGGCAGGAAACGCGGCATTGAACTCGGGGCTTTCCCGTATAACCATATTGCTGGCCAGACGTCGAATTTCGGGATTCATGCGATCCTGCCCGTCGACGTCGCCCGGCTCGATCCGGCCATGTACCAAGGCGACGGCAGTCGGAAAGGCGGTGGAATACTGGGCCTGTTCCGTGGTTGCCGGCTCGCGGCAGGCCAGACGAAGCGACTGATGGAAAGTGGTGATTTGGATCCTGCGGATCTGTTCGGAGCGCAGGGCATATGTATCGCGCAGCATCAGTGCCGCCTGTACGGCGGGCTGTGCCCATCGGCAGATCGGCCAGTGTTTGAAATATTGTTCGCGGATACGCCAATTGCTGCCCAGAGCCGACCAGAGATCGGACAGGTCATCGGCTTCGACCGTAAGCGCGGGTGCCCCGGTAAAGCCGTCAGCCGCCAGATAGGCCGCCGATACCCCCGTCATGGCGCCCCAGCCCGAACCGTCCTTGACCATTGTCGGATGATCTATGCAGCGCATCATCTGACTGCGGGGGCCGTGATATTCGGCAATGCCGATCGCCTCGCGCGTGCGGCGGCTGTCCAGTCCCAACAACCGCGCCCCAATTGCCGCGCAGGCAATGGCCACCCATGCGCCAGAGCTGTGATAGTCGCAGGCGCTGCGATGCAGGGCGATGCCGGCGCGGGTCCCGATCTCATATCCCAGCACCAGCGCGGTCAGGAAGGCGCGGTCATCGGTGACGGCTTCGGCCTGAGCGATGGCAAGCAAGGCCGGGAACAGGCCGCAACCGACATGGCCCTTGGTCAGCTTGTGGCCGTCATGCGCATCCATCGCATCTATCGTCATCCCGCCCGCCAAAGCCGCGCCCGCAGGACTGACCCGGCGGCCATCCAGCAGCATGATCGCGGATTTCCGTCCCGGCGCGAAATGTTCCGCAGCATGGTCGCGGATAATACGCGACAATGCGGTCTGACTGCCTGCCGCCGCGACGCCGATCAGATCCAGCAGGGCGTGACGGGCCAGCATCAGGACCTCGTCCGGCAGATCTTCGGCATGGGTATCGTGAAGGAAATCGGCAAAAGCCAGTGTCATGATCGGCCTCAGTCGCGCAGAAAATCAGGCACACCCAGAGTGCCAAGCAAGCGCGCCGTCTCGTTATGGACCAAGGCGATATTGCTGTCGCGCAAGGTCGGCAGTTGATGCCGCGCACGGCGAAGCTGGTCATAGTCGAGTGTGGCGGTAATCAGTTCTTCTTCCGCTCCGGCCACGGCCAGCTCCCGCCCGAAAGGATCGACGATGCGCGAGCCGCCCCAGAAGGTCAGATCACGCTCTGTCCCGGTCCGGTTCACCATGATCACCGGAGCGCCGTAGATCATCGCATAGAACCGGCAGGTCAGTGCCCAGCCACCCGGATTGTCGAATTCCGCGCCCACAGCCTCGATCCCGGAACTGACCGGGCAGATCAGCATGGTTGCGCCATGCTGAAAGGCCAGATGGGTCAGGGCGGGATTCCAGACATCGGCGCAGATCAGCAGCCCGGCGCGCCAGTTTTCGTCAAGCGCCCATGTCTCGACAAAACGCCCCGAGGCATAATGCTTGCCTTCCTCAAGCTTGCCGTAATTTGGGATATTCACCTTGCGGTGCAGGTGAACAAGCTTGCCGTCCCTGAGGATGGCGGAAGAGTTATAGAACTGCGCGGCCGGGCCTTCTTCGATGAAACCCAGGGCCAAAGCCATCGGCCCCGCAGCCTCGGCCAGCTTTCCCAGGCGGGGATCCTTGCGCGACATTGCGGTCTCAAGCAGGCATTCGGTGCCGTGATGACCATTCAGCGACAATTCGGGCAGAACCAGCAGATCCAGCCCGGCGGCGCAACCCTGCGCAATCCAGTCCAGATGCAATGCGATACCGGCATCGATATCGCCGATCACACTGGCAAATTGTGCAGCGCCGACGGATAGGGTGGTACGGTTACTCATGACCGGGGCCTTTTGGCGTTACAGCATTCCGACATTTCGCTGAAACATCGGCATGCTGCAATTCTTCGTTTTCATGCTTTTCCGGACACAAGAACAATACCGGCATTTACCGAGAATGCTTCAGGGCCGAGGGGGAAGACGGAAAGGCAGGGATACCGCCTTTCCGGTTTTTGAAGTCAGATCAGACCGTTATCCTTGAGGAACTTTGCCGCGGCATTCTCGATCGAAACCTTTTCGACATCGACGCTGGCGTTCAGCTGCGCCATGACCTCGTCGTTCAGCTTGGCCGAAACCTCGTTCAGCACCTCGCCGATATCGGGATTGGCCTCCAACACCTCGTCACGGATCACCGGCACAAGGGCGTAGCTGGGAAAATAGCCCTGATCGTCCTGAAGCATAGTGAAGTTGAAGGCGGGGATGCGGCCATCAGTGGCGAAAACCAGTCCGACATCGACCTGTCCATCATTAAGCGCCTGATAGACCAGCCCGGTATCCATGCGCTTGACATTGGCGCGGCCGAATTCAAAGCCATATGCCTCTTCAAGCGGTTTCAACCCATCCGAACGGGCATAAAACTCGGCATTCGAGGCAAAGGTCAGTCCGGATCCATCATTGATCGACTTGGCCAGATCGGAAATCGTGGCAATGCCCTTTTCGGTGGCGTCATCGGCGCGCATCGCGAACCCATAGGTATTATTGGCCTCGGACGGATTCAGCCAGACGATGCCTTTCTCGGCATCAAGCTCCTTCACCTTTTCATAGGTCGCCTCGGGATCAAGCTTTTCCTCGATCTTGTTATAGGTGATCAGCGACGTGCCGGTATATTCCCAGTAAACGTCGATCTGCTTGTTCTCCATCGCCTGCCGCACGGCAGCCGAGCCCATGCCGGAACGGTTATCGACCTTGTGTCCCTTGGCCTCCAGAACCTGCTGGGTAATGGCCGATAAAAGCTGCTGTTCGGTAAAGTTTTTACCACCCACAACGATGTCCGCCGCCTGAGCACTGAACGCGAATGCGGTCAGGGCAATCCCGGTCAAAGCGGATTTGATGCTGATATTCATCTTATTCTCCCTTGTTTTTGCTGGATTATATCTTGCTTAACGAAGCGGGTTCACGCCTTTCGGAATCAGCCGCAACTGGGCCTGCCCCATCAGGAAATCGACGGCGACGGCAAGGGCCGCGGTCGGAATGGCCCCGGCCAGCAGCATGCCCGTATCCATCAGGTCGATACCGGTAAAGATCAGCTCTCCCAGCCCGCCGCCGCCGATCAGAAACGCCAGCGGCGTCGTGCCGACATTGATCGCCAGGGCCGTGCGGATACCCGAAAAGATCACATAAAGCGCATTCGGCAACTCGACCCGCCACAGGATTTGCTGCCGGGTCATGCCCATGCCGGTTGCCGCCTCCTTCAGATGCGCAGGCACGGTCAGAAGTCCGGCATAGGTATTGCGGATGATCGGCAGCAGTGACGCAACGAACAATCCGAAAAATGCCGGAGGAAATCCGATGCCAAGAATCGTCATCGACAAGGCGACGACGGCCAGCGTCGGGATTGTGGTGCCAACGTTGAAAATCTGCATGATCGATTCGGCATATTTCTCCATCGACGGGCGCGACAACAACACGCCGACCGGCACCCCGATCAGGATTGCCGCAAAGCCGGATGAACAGACCAGAACCAGATGCTGTTTGGTCAGATAAACGATATCATCCCAATACATGGCAATCGACTCGGTCAGGCCCGAGGCCGACACCCATATCCCAAGCGCAAAGACCAGAAAGAACGAGGCGATGCGTCCCATGCCCAGAGATTGTGTCATGGCGCCCCCGGATCATGCGCGGCATCCGGCGCAGAGGCATAGGTCGCGCGCAGCGCCGTTGTCACATCCGGCTGCGAAATCACCCCGGCATAACGGCCGTTGTCATCGGTACAGGCCAGCCACATGGTATCATGCGCAAACATTTCGGACACCACGGCGCGCAGATCGGCACGGATCGGAACCGTTGCGGGCAGCCTGTTCGCCAATTCGCGAACCGTACCGGACGCTCCGCGCATTTCATCCGCGGTGATAAAGCCAACGGGACGGTTTTCGCCGTCGATCACGACCGCAAAACGGGCTTTGGATGCGGCCAGAACCTGCCGGGCGTCCTCGACCTTGGTCGAACGCGAGGTGATCGGGGCGTTCCGGTCGGCGACCTCTTCGGCGGTCAGCAGGCGCAGGCGCTTCAGGGTGCGGTCGGTGCCCACGAAATCCGCGACAAAGGCATTTTCGGGATGCGCCAGGATCTGGTCGGGCGAGGCATATTGCTCGATCTTTCCGGCCCGGAAAATGGCGATCTTGTCACCCATTTTCACCGCTTCATCTATGTCGTGACTGACAAACATGATGGTCTTTTTCAGCTCGGACTGCATCTTCAGGAATTCATCCTGAATGATCTCGCGGTTGATCGGATCGATGGCCCCGAAAGGCTCATCCATCAGCATCACCGGCGGATCGGCAGCCAATGCCCTGATCACGCCGACGCGCTGCTGCTGGCCGCCCGACAATTCCTTCGGGTACCGCTTGAGATACTGGCGGGCATCAAGACCGACCAGGTCAAGCAGCTCTGCGGCGCGGGTCTTGGCCCTTTTGATGTCCCATTGCAGCAACCGGGGCACGACGCAGATGTTTTCCTCGATGGTCATGTTCGGAAACAGGCCGATCTGCTGGATGACATAGCCGATATTGCGGCGCAGCTCGATATCGTTGAGCTGTGACGTATCCTTGCCGCCAATGAAAATCTTTCCGCTGGTGGGCGGGATCAGCCGGTTGATCATTTTCAGCGCGGTGGTTTTGCCGCAGCCTGATGGCCCCAGCAGAATGCAGATCTCGCCTTCCGGAACTTCCATGTTCACGCGGTCGGCGGCAACGATATCGCCGCTGGGCGTTCTGAAAATCTTGGTCAGGTCTTCAAGGCGGATCATGCTGATACCCCGGCCGTCACAAAAGAAACGCGCCCTTTGAAACCCCGGGAATGGTGATCACTTCCAACGGTGGGTGGCTTGATCCTGATCATGGCTGTCTCCCTGTTATCTGATTTTGTTTGTTCTGCGATGTTCTGATTGATGACTTCCCGTCTGGTTCAACGTTTCAAGCCGGCCGGGGTCAGCCGCTTCTGCAGCTTGAGCAATCCCCAATCCGCGGCGATGGCAAGGATCGACACCGCGACTGCTCCCGCGATCAGCTGGCGCGGATCGGTTTGCGAAATGCCGCGGGCGATCAGTACCCCAAGCCCGCCGGCACCGATATAAGCCGCGATTGCGGCGACACCGATATTCATCACGACCGCTGTCCGAACCCCGGCCATGATGACCGGCAGGGCAACGGGAATTTCCAGCCGCATCAGGCGCTGCATCGGCGTCATTCCCATGCCGATCGCCGCCTCGCGCAGGGCCGGGTCGACATTGGTGATTGCCGTGTAGGTGTTCCGGATGATCGGCAATTGCGAATAAAGCAGGATCGCGATCACCGCGGGCAGCCAGCCAATGCCCTGCCCGATCTTTGACAGCACCGGAATCATCAGCCCGAACAATGCGATCGACGGGATCGTGACGATGATCGAGGCGATATAAAGAATCACATTGGCGACCCGCTTGTTCTGGGTAATGGCAATGCCGATCGGCACACCGGTCAGAATCGCAAGGCCGACTGCGACAACAACGATCGACAGATGCTCACCCGCCAACCCGAGGATCACCAGCCAATTGGCTGCGATAAAACTTAGAACTTCCATATATACCCCCCTCTGAGCTCGGATCACGATCTGGTCAGCGGTTTACCAGGGATAACGCGGATCATCCTTTGCAACGTTACGCATTTCCGCCATCAGCTTGCATGAATCCGCCATCTGAACCAATAGCGGCCTTCCGGCGGGCTGGACGGACATTCCGCAGAACGTTGCTCATGCATGGGATGCCGATACAGGCCCGGCCATGCTTTGCCACGTCAGTCATACGCCCGCGCGGATCAGCCCGGATCACCGGACACGAACCTGTCCTGCAGTTCCCGATCACGCTTCAGACGGCTTCTCATCCGCAGCTTTGTTGGAGTTATACTATTGAATTCTTTAAACCATTTCGAGAAATGAGAGGTCGAGGCAAAACCGGTTGCGATAGCTATATCCATAATGGATTGTTCGGTATAAAGCAACATTTCCCGCGCCCGCTCGACTCGCAGGGACAGGTAATATCGCACCGGCGTCATTCCCAGATAGAACCGGAACAGCCTTTCAAGCTGCCGGGCGCTCAGACCCGATGCCTCGGCAAGGACATCAATTTGCAAGGGCGTCTCGAGATTGCCCTGCATCTGCCGGATGACGTTTTGCAGCGGCTGCGGAAGTGCATTCATCCGTTGCAGTTTCCCGCCTTGCTGATCCTCATTCGCGGCGCGAATTCTTTCATGGTGGAACTGGTTGGCCACCGATTGTGCAAGATCCGCCCCATGCCGATCCGAGATGATCCGCAGCATCAGATCCATCGCAGCCGTCCCGCCCGAACAGGTCAGCCGGTTGCGGTCGATCTCGTAAAGCGTGCCGGTGGGCGACAGATGCGGAAAATCCTCTTCGAAAGCGGCGCGGTTTTCCCAGTGAATGGTGCAGCGATAGCCATCAAGCAGTCCCGCCCGCGCCAGAAGATGGCTGGCCGTCGACAAGGCACCGATCGCAAGCCCGCCGCGCGCCGCCTTGCGCATCGCCGCCAGATAAGGGCGTTCATCCACCGGATTCACCCGGAATCCGCCGCAAAGGAATATGGCGTGATTGCGGGACAAACCGATCTCGACCGGCTCCGCATGAAACGGCAACCCGTTCGAGGCCTGCACCGGATGACCGTCAAGGCTGCACAATTCCCACCGGAAAGCTTCGCGTTGCAGCAGTCGGTTGGCGGCGCGCAACGGTTCGGTCGCGGACGCCAGACTCATCATGGACTGCCCTTCGATCATCAGAAAGGCGAAACAGAGAGGCTCGGGGATGGTGCTGTAAAACATCATTCGTTCCTGGCGGCGATCCGCCATTCTTGACCGGCCCCCGATGCATCCGCAAGCGGCCGGATTCAGACGGCCGCCAGCCCGGCGGGCAGCCAGCCCTGCAATTCCGCCCAATCCGGCTCCAATGCAGTGAAACGGTCAAGCCCAAGACTGGAAATATCGGCGAAATCACAATGCCCTTGCAGGACCAGTTGCATCAATGCCCGTCCGCTGGCCGGCGACAGGCCAAAACCCACGCCGGACATCGTCGCCACAGTCAGATTGCCGGGACCGGCCGGATTATCCAGAACCGGGCGGCCATCCGGGGTATTCTCGATAATGCCCGACCAGCTACGGATGACGCGGGCATGGGCGGCCTTCGGCAAAAGCTCGGCCACCCGGCGCGCGATACTGCCCGCCAGAGGCGTCGAGGGCCGTATGCCACCCGAATCTCCCTCGGTCTCGACCCATTCATGCGGACCGCCGCCATAGGCAAGATTGCCGCGCAGCGTCTGACGGCCGTAAAGCCCGTTGCCATCGATCCCGCCAAGCGGCATCAGCGGCAAAGGCTCTGTCACGATCATCTCGGCCCGGGCAGAGCGCATCGGGATGGTCACGTCCAGCCGCGCCGCCAATTGACCGGTCTGAGGACCTGCGGCAATCAGCAGATGATCACAACCGAACACCCCCTGATCGGTTTCGACCGCCGTCACCCGGCCACCCGCCTGCCGGAAGCCGGTCACGCGGATATGCTGCCGCACCCGGCCGCCGCGATCCCGCAGCGCCCACGCGAATGCCTGCACGGTCCGGTGCGGGTTCGCATGGCCGCCGAAGTGGTAATAATGCCCGGAATGGACGTTATCGCCCGCCAAAGGCACCAGTTCGCGTACCGTCTGCGCATCCAGATCGTCGGCGCGAAAGCCCTGTTTGCGGGCATTGGTTACCGCGCGGCCGTAAAGCCGGGATTGTTCGGGACTCAGGGAAATGCGGATACGGTCAGGGCGAAATTCGGTCGGATAGCCCAGCAATTCGTCCATCATCGGCCAAAGCCGCTGCTCTTCCGCAAAAAGCGGGCTGTGATGGTGCGAGCAGCCGCCACCATTGCGCCCCGAGGCCTCCCAGCCCACGATGCCCCGTTCAAGCACCAGCACATCGACACCGGCTTCGGCCAGCCAGAATGCCGCGCTAAGACCGGTGACGCCGCCGCCGACGATGACAACGGCTGCACCGCGCGGCGCGTCGCCTTCCAGACCGGTAACAGGGTTATTCGCTGACATGATCTTTTTCCGTTGCAAGCGAGGCGACGGTATATTTTTCATCGACCTCCCAATAAGGCACCCATTGGCGCGGCATTCCGAACCAGGAATCCCAGACCGCGGCGATTGCGGGATCCTCGGGCAGCGAGGCCGCAACCAGCGTCATCGGCCGGACCGGGCTGCGATATCCAGCCAAAGGCACCGCTGCCAGCGGCAGATCCTCGTGCAGCGCCAGCAATGCCTGTATCTGTTCGCGGCAGCGGCGACCCTGACAGGGGCCCATACCCGCACGGGTCAACCGTTTGATGTGATCGGGATCCGGGGGGCCATCGCCAAGGATCTCGGCCAGACTGCGCTGCCTATTCGGCAGTCGCGGCACATCAAGGTAATGGGGCGGGCTGACATCAAGGAGCTCTGCGGCGGTGATTTCCTCGCACTGGCAGACATGGGTTCCGGATGGCGCTCCGATCACAGACGCATGAACCCATGCTTTGCGATAATCGCCAAGATCGTCACCGGCGGGATCGCCGGAACGTTCCGGCCGGGGCACGGCGATATCAGGCGCGGCGGCGGCCAATCCGATCGCGTCAAGTGCTGCTGCGGCGGCCAGCCGCCCCTCGGCTTCCGCCAGTGAGGCATCGGCGGATTTCTTCGCCCAGATCCCGGCACAATCACCGACCGCGCGAATGGCTTTCAGGCTGGTTTCGAACCCGGCGCCAAGTGCCGGGACATAGCCGCTGCGCATGCCGTCAAAGCGGCAATCCGCCCCGGCGGCCTGCAACAGATCGATCATCGGCACCGCGCCGACCCCAAGAATGACGGTATCGCAACTGATCGTCCGGTCCTGCAAAACCAGCCCGGTGACGCCGTTTGCATCGGAGGTGACGCCTCTTGGCGCTTCATTCAGCATGATCTCGATACCGGCATCGTGAATTCGTCTGACCAATTGTTCGTCAGCCACGGATGCGGCCGCCTGTTCGACGACCGCCACGATCTCGATACCGTCAGCGATCAAATCCAGCGCCGCGATAAGGGCCTCGGATGTCGCGCCAAGCATCACCGCGCGTTTACTGTCCAGTGCACCGTATAGCCGCGACAATGTGAGCGCCGCATTGGCCCCCATAACCCCCGGTTGATCCCAGCCGGGAAAGGCAAGTCCCATGTCACGCCGTCCGGTGGCGATAATCGCCTGTTCAAAGCCGATCAGATGGCTGTTTTTCTCGATATCCAGCAGGCCGGCCACCCGCCCCGGCATCCAGCCCAGATTGGCCTGATTGGTGAACAGCCCCCAACAGGCCGTTCCCAGACGTATATCGACACCCGCCTCGAACAATTGCATCAGGTCAGGTCTGGCATCGAGCATCTGTTCCTGTATGGCATTGCGGTTGCGAACCGCACCGCCCATCCTTCCGCCCCAGATCTGCGGCACATGCTCGGCCATCGTCTCATAGGGAACCGGATTTTCATCGATCAGCACAACCTGCGCACCGCCCGCCTGCGCCGCGCGCGCGGCAGCCACCCCGGCAGGTCCGGCACCGACAACCAGAATCCGGGTCGTCTCATCGATCACAAGCTGCTTGCCTGCGACGGATCTGGGATCGGCAATCATTGCCTTGTCCCGGCCTGCCTGCGGCGCGACGCCCCGGGTCTTTGGCAGTGGAAAGCAGATTTTTGCATGATGCTCTCTTAGTTCATGGAAATTTCGACATCCGAGGTCGCGCGGCTCGAGCAGGCAAGGATATAGCCGCTTTCCGCCTCTTCTTGGGTAATGCCACCATTCGGACTGGCGGTGATGTCGCCGGATACCAGTTGAACCATGCAGGTGCCGCAGCGCCCTTCGCCGCAACCGCATGGGATGACCACACCCTGACGCAAGCTGGCCTGCAGCAATGTTTCATCCGGAGCGGCGGCAAGAATCCGGCCATTCACCTTCAGTTGAAACGAAGGCCCGGCGACACCCACCGGACTTGCCGGGACCGGGGTCGCGACCGGACCGGTATCACCGCCGAAACTTTCGGTATGAAACCGTGAACTTGCGCCGCCTTCGGCTGCGTGGATCAGCTGCGTCTCCTGCATGAAGCCCTGCGGACCGCAGCAGAATACCTCGCGCCGGCCGAAATCCGGCACTGCCGTGGCCATCAGCCGGCGGTTCAGGCGTCCGCGATATCCGAACCAGCCCGGCGCGGTCCGGCTGACCGTAACGGCGATTGTCAGCCGGGGCATGATGCGCTGCAATTCGATCAGTTCGGCGGCAAACAGCACTTCGTCAGGATCACGGGCGGCATGAAACCACGCCACATCGGCCTGCGGTTCCGTTTCGGCCAGCTCGCGCAGCATGGCCATCATCGGCGTGGCCCCCGACCCGCCGGAAACAAAGGCAAGTTCCGGCTGCTGCCGCAACGCAAGCGTGAAATCGCCGCGAGGCGCACGCGCGTCAACCTGACATCCGGCGATGAAATTATCATGCAGCCAACGGGTCGCCCCGCCCTCGGACTGCGCCTTGATCGTCAGTTCCAGATCGCCATCCCGCACCCCCGACACGGTGAAGCTGCGCCACACCGGACCAGAGGACAAAGGCACCTTGAGCACCAATGCCTGACCGGGGATGACAGGAACCTGACCGGACCCCGCCCGCAGGCGGAAAGTCTTGATCGACGCTGTTTCATCACGCACCGAAACGCAGGCGAATGACAGCTGCCCTTTGGGCGGAACCCTCATATCCATCGCGTCACTCGGCCGCAAACCGGGTATGCCGGACGCCCGCATACTCGGCCATCTTGCCCGCATACCAATCGGTAAAATGGTTCAGCATGAATTCCGACGGCGCATAGGGTCCCGGCCGGTAGGCGCGGGACAATATGCCGCGGTGATTGTTCTCGGCCAGTTCGCCGTCCTCGCTATTGGTCGCCAGCCACACCGCCGTAAGATGCTCGACATCGTAGTCGACGCCTTCGACCGCATCCTCATGCACCAGCCAGGTGGTCCGCAGCTCGGTACGGTTGGCCGAGATCGGCAAGACGCGGAAATGGATGATGTGATCGGACAGGAAATGGTTCCAGTTATTCGGCACCCTGAACATCCTGACCGAACCCAGATCCGGTTCGGTAAAATCGGCCAGCAGCTTCTTGCAGGCAGAAGTGCCGTCCATCGTGAACGAGATGCAGTTTTCGTTAAACGGCAGGCGGATGCAGCGGAATTCATTACCGCCCTCCGCCGGCTGATGCGGCAAGCCCAGCGCATCCCAGCGCGAGGTCGAGCGATCCATCAACGCCTGAAAGCGACCAGCGACCTGCGGGTCATCCGGCAAAGCGAACTCGACCATCGAAACCAGCAATTCCGGGTGGTTTGCCGCGCAATGATAGCATTCGCGGTTATTCTCGATCACCAGCTTCCAATTGGCCTCCTCGACGATGGTCGAGGTAAACGCGACCTTGGTGCGGTCGGGCATATGGGGCGCGATATAAGGCGTGACACCGGCACGAAAGCGATGCAGCGACGGCGGCGTGTCGGCAAGGCAGATATAGACCATGCCGCAGACCAGTTCGACATGCACCGGGGTAAGGCTGTGCTGCGTGGTATCGAAACCCTCGGGCATCTGGCGGGCATGAATCAGGCTGCCGTCAAGCTCGTACACCCATTGATGATAGGGACAGACAAGCCGGTTGGCGCGCCCCTTGTCCTTCAGGCACAGCTTCGATCCGCGATGGCGGCAGGTGTTATGAAACGCCGAAATGCCCCCGTCACGGTTGCGCAGCACCACGACCGGGTTATCGCCCACCTGCAGGGTCAGATAATCGCCGGGGCGTGGGATCTCGACTGTCGAACAGGCAAACAGCCAGTCGGTTTCATACACCGCCTTCATATCGGCGCGGAACATGTCGTCATCGACGTAAAAGTCGCGCGGTAGCGAATATCCCGGCTGCCGCTGCTCTAGCAGCTCTGCGATCCGTTCTTTCTGCATCAGCACGTTCTCCTGGTTCACGTTGTCTGGGGTGCGTCACTGGGTTCCTTGTCCAGTCCATTCTGCCCAGCTTGCCGCGAAGATTGCGCCAACGATCCGACATCAAGCGCCAGAATTCCGACCGCCCGCACAGGCCGCGGCCATACCCGCCGCCGTCAGGGAACCACGCCGGGAGGCGCATATCGCGCATCGACCGCGACACGCCCGACACGGACGCATCGGCAAAATCCGTCCGCAGCTTGCAAAGCCGCACAGATTAAGCAACCAATCGAGAAAATCAGGGAGGTAAGGAATGCGCGTTTCGGGCAAGCACAGGATGCTGTTGACGGTCATGGCGCTGTCCGTGGCGTGGCCCGGTCTTTCAATGGCCGAGAACTACCCCCATGCCGACGAAGAGATCGGCACGGTCGAACAGATATATGACGGTCACCTGACCCCCGATCTCGCCGTCAGTACGTTTCGCAATATCGACAGGCTTTTTCCGGTACGCAGCATTCCGGCCGGGGATGCGGTTCGCGATCTGCCAGAGAGACCGCAGGATCTGCCCGGCAAGGTGGCCTTTGATATCGACGGGACGGAATATGATTTCTTCGACTTCCTTTCGCTGGACAATGTGACCGGCCTGATCGTCCTGAAGGACGGTCAGGTGGTCCACGAAACCTATCAACGCGGAAACACGCCCGAAACGCGCTGGATGTCGATGTCGGTCGCCAAGTCGATCACCTCGACCCTTGTCGGCGCAGCCATCGAGGACGGGCTTATCGGCAGCGTGGATGACATGGTGGTGGACTATGTGCCCAGCCTGGCGGGCAGTGCCTATGAGGGCGTCAGCATCCACGACATCCTGATCATGGCGTCGGGCGTGAAATGGGATGAAACCTATACCAACCCGGACTCCGACCGACGCGAATTGCTTCGTGCGCAGATCGCGCAGAAGCCGGGCGCCGCCATGCAGGTCATGGCTGCCCTGCCGCGTGCGGCCGAGCCGGGCACCGTCCATGTCTATTCCACCGGCGAAACACAGGTCCTGGGCGAGATCGTCCATGGAGCGGTCGGCAAACCGCTGGCCGAATACCTGTCCGAGAAAATCTGGCAGCCTTACGGAATGGAGGCTGACGCGAACTGGTGGCTGGATTCGCCCGATGGCATCGAGATCGGCGGCAGCGGCATCTCGGCCACATTGCGGGACTTCGCGCGCTTCGGACAGTTTTTCCTCGATGGCGGTGTGATCGACGGTGAACGGGTGCTGCCGGAAGGCTGGACCGAAACCGCCGGCAAGCCGCAACAACTGGATGACGGATCGACAATCGAATACGGGCTGATGTGGTGGCCGGGATGGACTGAAGAGTCCATAGCCGACGGCGCTTATGCGGCAATCGGCATTCAGGGCCAGAACATCTATATCAACCCGACGAAGAACATCGTCATCGCAACCCATATGGCGCAACCGAAGCCACTGGGAGCAGAGCCGATCGATCCAATGGTGTTCTTCGACGCGGTTTCCGCGGCACTGGAGTAACGGATGCAATATGAGTGATGGCGGCCCTCGCCGCCATCACCCTGCCCGATACTCCACAGGCGGGCCGGGCAGGGTCAGCCTGACCTTTGCCCGACATGACGCCCCATCGCGGAGGGGCGGGGCATATCCGCATGGCTCTGCGCCAGCGCAGTCACCCGGGCGAGCAGGTCGGGCGCGGCGGGTGAAGCCTTTTTCGCCTTTGCATCGACATGCAGCAGCATCTGCTCGGCCGAGGCAAGGATCGCGCCCGTTTCCCTGTTGCGGATCTGGTGAAAGACATGCAGCCGCTTGTCATCGGCATGCAGGATCTGCGTCATCGTGCCGTAATGCGCACCCTGCCGGGCCTCGCCCAGATGCATGATATGAGTCTCGACCGTGTAATAGCTGCGCCCGGAGGCGATATAATCGGCATCGACCCCGATCTGCTCCAGCAGGGCATCGGTGGTATTGCCGAAAACCTCGAGATAGCGATGTTCGGTCATATGGCCGTTATAATCGATCCACTCGGCGGGAACGGTGCCGCTGACCAGTTGCAGGGGTTCAGCCGTGCTTTCCTTCCGCAACGCCGCTTCCTGCTGGCGCAGCAATTCGCCCGCACCCCAGCCGCGCCCGCCCTGCTGCGCCGCAAGCGCCCGCATGATCGCGACCAGATTATCGTCGCGGATCCGCTCCAGCTCCCGGATCGACAGACCGGCGGCCTGTTCATCGGACTGATCGGCGATGCGGGTGATCAGTGCCTCATCCATCTCTGGCACGTCCATCAGTTTGGTCCATGGCCATTTCAGAGCCGGCCCGAACTGGCTCAGGAAATGGCGCATCCCGGCCTCGCCTCCGGCAATGCGATAGGTCTGGAACAGTCCCATCTGCGCCCAGCGCAGCCCGAAGGAATAACGGATCACATCGTCGATCTCGGTCACGCTGGCGATATCGTCATGGACCAGCCACAGCGCCTCCCGCCACAGGGCTTCCAGCAGGCGGTCGCCTACGAAAGCCTCGATCTCGCGCCGGATGGTGACGGGCTTCATGCCAAGCGCGGTATAGATCGCCTGCGCCCGTGTCAGGGTTTCCGGTGTGGTGACCTGCCCGCCGACCAGTTCCACCAGCGGCAGCAGATAGACCGGGTTATAGGGATGCGCGACGACCAGCCGTTCGGGATGGGTCATGCCCTGTTGCAGATCGCTGGGCAGCAGCCCCGAGGTCGAAGAGCCGATGATCGCATCCGCCGGAGCGGCGGCGTCGATGGCGGTCAGGACGGAACGTTTCAGATCCAGCCGTTCGGGCACGCTTTCCTGCACCAGTTCGGCCCCTGCCACCGCATCGGCGACGCTGGAGGCAAAGCGCAGCCGTCCCGGGAGTGGCAAGGATATATCCAGCAGGCGCGGCATGGATCGCCGGGCATTGGCGAGAACTTCCGCCACCACCCGTTCGGCTTCGGGCGAAGGATCATAGACATCGACATCCACGCCAGACAGGATCAGCCGCGCCACCCAGCCCGCGCCGATCACACCGCCGCCGATACAGGCGGCCTTTGCAATGGTCCCGTTCACCAGCGTTTCTCCAACCCCAGCCTGGCGCGTGTGTCAGCAGGCCCCAGAACACGCCCCCCCAGCGATTGCACCACATTCACCGCGCGGGCTACCAGTGCCTCATTCGTGGCCAGAACGCCCTTGTCCAGCCAGATGTTATCCTCCAGCCCGACGCGGATATTCCCGCCCGCCAGCATCGCCAAAGCCGCATAGGGCATCTGGTTGCGCCCGATCGAAAAGGCCGAGAAGGTCCAGTCATCCGGCACATTGTCCACGACGGCCTTGAACGTGCCCAGATCATCTGGCGCGCCCCACGGAATGCCCATGCAAAGCTGGATCATCACCGGATCATCGATCACCCCCTGCGCCTTCAGCCATTTGGCCAGCAGCAGATGGCCGGTATCGAACACCTCGATCTCGGGGCGCACGCCAAGCGCCTGAATCTGCCGCGCCATTTCCTTCAGCATGGCGGGGGTGTTGGTCATCACGTAATCGCCCTCGCCGAAATTCATCGTGCCGCAGTCCAGCGTGCAGATCTCGGGCTTCAGTTCCGCGATATGAACCAGACGCTCGGTTGCGCCCACCATGTCGGTGCCGGCAGGATCGGTGGGAAACGGAGCTTCGGTCGAGCCAAGGACAAGGTCGCCCCCCATCCCAGCGGTCAGGTTCAGCACCATGTCGGTGCCGGAATCGCGGATACGTTCGACCACCTCGCGATAGAGCGCCGGATCGCGCGAGCCCTTGCCGGTTTCAGGGTCGCGAACATGGATATGCGCGATGGCGGCACCGGCGCGGGCGGCGGCGATTGATGCATCGGCGATCTGTTCAGGGGTGACGGGAACCTTGTCCGACCGGCCCGTCGTGTCGCCCGCGCCGGTGACGGCACAGGTGATGAACACCTCTCGGTTGGGGGTAAGCGGCATCTGCGGTTCCTCACTGATTATGCAGGTTCAACTTGACGCAAAGCGGAATTACGCATTTAACGTAAAACGCAATCAAATTGACAAACAGCGCAAAGATGGTGTTACAGCAATCCGATCAGCCCCTGACCGTCACGATCCTTGTGCTGCCCGAGGCATCGTTGATGAGTCTTGCTGCCACGCTGGACCCGATGAGGGCGGCGAATCGGATCACGGGCGAGCGTTCCTATCGCTGGAAAGTGGTCTCCTTCGAGGGGCAGGCGGTCGCCACAAGCTGCGGATTGAAGGTCCAGGTCGACGCCACGTTCGACCCGCGCGAGGGATGTGATCTGCTGATCGTGGTCGCCGCCTTCAACGCCACCCGCCATGCCAGCCCGGCGCTGGTCGCGGCGGTGCGGCAGGGCGCAAGACATGCGCGGATGGTCGGCGGGGTCGAGGCAGGCAGTTGGGTTCTGGCCATGACCGGTCTGCTGGACGACCGCCGCGCCACCACCCACTGGGAGGATTTCGAGGATTTCGCCGCCCGTTTTCCGCAGGTGCAGGTGATCCCGGATCGCTGGATCGTGGACGGGCCGGTTCTGACCACCGGCGCCGCCGTGCCCGCGCTGGATTTCATGCTGGCACTGATCCGGGCGCGGCAGGGTTTCGCCGCCGCACTGAATGTCGCCAGCCTTTATGTCTATGACGAGACGCGGCGGCCATCGGATGCGCAACCGCTTGTCTCGATGGGGCGGGTTGGCCAGCAGGAGCCTCGTCTGGCCGCCGCCGTACGGATCATGGAGGAGCATCTGGATGCGCCCCTGCCCGTCCGGGCCATCGCCAGCCGGACGGGTTGTTCGGTGCGCACGCTGGAAGGGCTGTTCCGCGACGTCGTGCAAATTTCCCCCGGCGCCTATTACCTGTCACTCAGGTTGCAGGCCGCGCGGCGGCTGACCGTGGATACAAACCTGTCCATGGCCGAGATCGCCGTGCGCACCGGCTTCTCCTCGGTCGCGTCACTATCGCGGGCGTTCAAGCGGCATTACGGGCATCCACCCTCGGCCGCGCGGCGGCGGCTACAGGCCTAGCGATTGCTGCACCGCGGGCAGGCCCGGCTCGCCGTCCAGCGTGGTGACATCGGCCAGCCAGGCATCCAGCACTTCCGGATTCTCGGACAGCCAGCGTTCGGCAGCGTCGCGCGGCTCCAGCCCTTCGTCAAGGATATAGGCCATCATCAGATCCTCGGCCTCGACATTAAAGACAAGATTTTTCAGGAACTTGCCAAGATTCGGACAATCCTCGGAAAAGCCTGCCCGGGAAACGGTCAGCACAGTGGCCGCGCCATCATCTGGCCCGAACATGTCATCTCCGTCCGTCAGGTATTCCATTTCATAGCGGACATTCATCGGATGCGGCCGCCAGCCGAAGAACAGGATATCCCCGTCCCCGTTCATTGCGCGCTCGACCTGCGCCAGCATTCCCTGTTCGCTGGATTCGACCAGTTCGAACTCGGACAAGCCGAATGTGTCATCCGTGATCGCATCCAGTATCGTGGCATTGGCGCTGCTGCCGGCCTCGATGCTGTAGATCTTGCCGCCCAGTTGATCACGAAACGCAGCAATGTCGGAATAGGTCTTCAGCCCCGCGTCAAAGGTATGTTTCGGAACCGCAAAACCGATCCTGGCACCTTCCAGGTTTGTCTGGATGATTTCGATATCGCCCGCCTCGACCAGCGGCGGCTGAATCTGTTCCTGCACCGGCATCCAGTTCCCCAGAAAGATGTCGGTATCGCCCTGTTTCAGCGACTCGAATGTCACCGCCACCGACAGGACCGAGACGTCGGGCGCGTAGCCCAGCCCTTCAAGAATTCGCGCCGCCGTTGCCGTCGTCGCCGAGATGTCGGTCCAGCCCACATCCGAAAAACTGGGTGCCTGGCAGGTAGCCGGATCATCCGCCGCGCTGGCCTGACCGGCCGCGAGCGATGCCACAATACCGGCTGCAAGAATGCGCTTCATTATCATCCCCTCCGTTGTTGGATCGGCCGGCGACAAGGGCGCGCCGCGCCGTCCCGGCAAAGATAGGCGAAAATGTTGCTATCTGATTGTCGTATTGCGTAATTAATTTTGCATTTTACGCAACCACCGCCATCCGATATCATGACAATCCAGTCTCGCAACCGTCGCCGGCAATGCGGACGTCACTGGGATCCCGGCTCCTGAAACGCGGCCAATACGAATAGCCGCAACGCCGTGGCCAGCCCGATCTCGGGCGCGCGGCACCGGTCGATCTGGCCGATCAGCGTGACGCGGGTCACGCCGCGCCGTTCCGCAATCTGGCCCAGTGCCTGCCAGAACGCATCTTCAAGCGACACCGATGTCCGATGGCCGTCAATCGTGACCGACCGCTTCAGCGGAGGGGTCATCGGCGGCAGGTCAATCATCGCGTTTATGCGCTTCATGCAGCCGTGTCACTCGCTGCGCCTCACTGTCGCGCACCTTCCGCTGATGCTTCGCTTCGCCGAATTTCGCGGCATTCGCATCGCCCTGCGCCCGTTTCTCCTGCCGCGCGCGCTGTTTGCGGTGCTGCCGAAGATTGACGGGCTTGTTCATCCCTGCCCCTCGGGCTGCTGCATGAGCTGCCAGCTGACGCCAAAGCGGTCCGCGATCCAGGTGAAGCGCGGCGAAAAAGGATAGCTGTCCAGCGGCATGAAGGTCTTGCCCCCGTCGCCAAGCACCCCGGCCAGATGATCCACCTCATCCGCCCGCTCGCAACTCACGACAATAGAGATCGAAGGTGTGAAGTCGAACTCATGGCTGACCGGGCTGTGAAACAGGATCAACTCCTGCCCGGCCGGATTCACGCTGACCCGGCGAGGTTCACCCTTGGCCGCCAGTTCAGTCGCGGTCATATCCGGAAATGCCTGCGTCCAAAGCTGGATGACCTCGGCCAGATCACGCTGAAACATGAGTTGCGGTAGCGCCTTCATATCTCCTCCGGGATCAGCCTTTGGGGCCGATCATGTCTTCGGGTCGGACGATCCTGTCGAATGTCTCGCCATCCACCAATCCTAGCGCAATTGCCTCTTCGCGCAAAGTCGTGCCGTTTTTATGTGCGGTCTTGGCCACTTTGGTGGCGTTGTCATAGCCGATGGTCGGCGCCAGTGCCGTCACCAGCATCAGCGATTCCTTCATCAGTTTCTCGATCCGCGCGGTATTGGCCTTCGTCCCCACAACCATGTTGTCGGTAAAGGATGACGCGGCATCGCCCAGAAGCTGCATGGATTGCAGCACGTTATAGGACATCATCGGGTTATAGACATTCAGCTCGAAATGCCCTTGCGACCCTGCAAAACCAACGGCGGCGTCATTCCCCATGACATGGGCGCAAACCATCGTCAGTGCCTCTGCCTGCGTCGGGTTCACCTTGCCCGGCATGATCGAAGAGCCCGGTTCATTCTCGGGCAGGATCAGCTCACCCAGACCCGAGCGGGGGCCGGATCCCAGCAGCCGCATATCATTGGCGATCTTGAACAGCGAAGCCGCAACGGTCTTGAGCGCACCCGAAAAGAACACCATCGCATCATGTGCGGCCAATGCCTCGAATTTATTGGGCGCGGTGACAAAGGGCAGATCGGTGATTTTCGCGATTTCGGCAGCAATCGCGGTGTCCCAGCCTTTGTCGGTATTCAACCCGGTGCCGACGGCCGTGCCGCCCTGTGCGAGTTCGTAGACATGCGGCAGGGCGAGTTTCACCCGCTCGATCCCCATCTTCACCTGATGGGCATATCCGCCGAATTCCTGCCCAAGGGTCAGGGGCGTCGCGTCCTGCGTATGGGTGCGGCCGATCTTGATGATATCCTTGAACTCTTCGGATTTCGCCAACAGGGCCTTGTGCAGCTTTTCCAGTCCCGGCAGCAGCACATCGCGCGCCATCATGCCGATGGCGACATGCATCGCGGTCGGGAAAGTGTCGTTCGAGGATTGCCCCATATTGCAGTGATCGTTCGGATGGACCGGGTCTTTCGATCCCATCTCGCCGCCCAGAATCTGAATCGCGCGGTTCGAGACGACTTCATTCGCGTTCATGTTCGACTGCGTACCTGATCCGGTCTGCCACACGACCAGCGGGAAGTTGTCGTTCAGCTTGCCCTCGAACACTTCGGTGGCGGCCTGTTCCATCGCCGCGCCGAGCTTTTCGTCCAACTTGCCCGAGGCCATGTTGACCCGCGCCGCCGCCAGCTTGATCGCGCCAAGCGCACGAATGATCGCGACCGGCTGACGTTCCCAGCCGATGGGGAAATTCATGATCGAACGCTGCGTCTGCGCGCCCCAGTATTTCGAGGCGTCGACTTCCAGCGGGCCGAAGCTGTCGGTTTCGGTGCGGGTCTTGGTCATGGCAATGGCTCCGTCGCGGTTTTGCCGGAGTTTTATCCCCCGCAGCAGGGATAAGCAATCGGTATGCTATTGTATGCGAAGCAGAAGATTAATACCGCCGGAATGTATAGACCTGCGCAGGCGGCAGATTGGCCCAGATCCGGCGGCTGCGCTCATGCTGCAGGCCGAAATGACGGCGCACATTCTCGGATAGCGGCGGCAGCGGGCCATAGGTGATCTGCACGAAGGGCGCTCCGGGAAGCATCACCGACAAGGCCGCACCAACGATCGAGGCCTGCAACTCATCCGGCATCGGCAGGGTCGGCACGCCCGAGATCACCATGTCATATGGCTCGCCATTCTCATTGGCCATGTCCTGAGCAGGCCGGTTATGAACACGGACGCCCGGGAAATGCGCGCGCAAATGGTCGCAGAAGGCAGCGTTCAATTCATACAGGTCCAACCGCTCGGGCGGCAATCCACGGGCCAGAATCGCGTTTGTAACCGTACCCGTCCCCGCGCCGATCTCGGCCACGCGCATGTTGGGGGTCACCAGCCGCGCCATTTCGCGGGCGGTGGCCCGGCCAGTGGGAATGACCGAGCGAATCTCGGACGGGCGACGAATGAACTGACTGACGAATAACGACAGATCCGACATGGCAATCTCCTGCAGCGCTGCTGGACATGGCCTATTGCAGAGAGGTGACAGCTGCGTGACGGCCTATTTCCGCCAGTGATCCAGTTGCACAATCTCGCCACCTCCGGGCGAGTCGTCGGGATCGTCATCGTCGGCGGGAACCTCTTCGTAGGTGTCATCCGCGTCTTCTTCTTCGTCGTCATCGCCGTCCTGAGTCTCGAAACGAAGACCGAACTCGACCGAGGGATCGACAAAGGTCCGCAGGGCATCGAACGGAATCCGCATCGGCTCGGGCGAATTGCCGAAATTGAGCGTGACGGTGAAGCCTTGGTCATCCACGGTCAGATTGTCGAACCAGTGCTGAATGACGATGGTCATTTCCTCGGGATAACGCTCGCGCAGCCAGTCGGCCATTTCGACACCCTCGTCGCGGGTGTCGAAGGTAATGAAGAAGTGATGTTCACCCGGCAAACCGTTCCGGGCCACATCGCGCAGTACATCGGCAATCAGGCTCTGCATTGCGCGATGCATCATTCCGCCATAATCAATTCCCGACTGCGTCATCAGACATTCCCTCTCAACATGTCGGCAAGCATAGGCAAATGGGCGTCGATGAAAAGGGGGGAAGGCGTGGATATCGTCTCGCAATGACGATGTCCTGCCCCGAACGGGCCGGGACAGGCTTCTTCATCGTTCAGGTTGCTGAATCGAATACCGGCAACTGGTTCTTTATGCTGCGCTGCACCAGTTTGCGTGTCAAAGCGCCCTTTGCGAATATTCCGGCGGCAGGAACCAGAGGAGCGCAGTTTTCCAGAAGCTCGGGAAAAATCCCCGCAATTTCCTGCAATTGCGCCTCTGTCAGGCTCAGCTTTGCCTGTTCCCCGAGATACAAGCTTTCGGACCATGCCCCTTCCATCCCACGCCGCGTTGCGTTAAACGCCAGCGATCGCAGGAAAGGAGGCCCCGATGGGCTACAAAGTCGTTGTTGCCGGCGCCACGGGAAATGTGGGCCGTGAAATGCTGAATATTCTGGACGAACGTCAGTTTCCGGTGGATGAGATCGCCGTGCTTGCCTCGCGCCGTTCGCAGGGGACCGAAGTCAGCTTTGGCGACAAGACATTGAAGATCAAGGATATCGAGCAGTTCGATTTTACCGGCTGGGATATCGCGCTTTTTGCCATCGGTTCCGATGCGACCAAGAAATACGCCCCCATCGCCGCCAAATCCGGTTGTGTGGTGATCGATAACTCTTCGCTTTACCGCTATGACCCGGATATCCCGCTGATCGTGCCCGAGGTGAATCCCGACGCGATCGAGGGCTATGCGAAGAAGAACATCATCGCCAATCCGAATTGCTCGACCGCACAGATGGTTGTGGCTTTGAAACCGCTGCATGACCGCGCCCGGATCAAACGCGTGGTCGTCTCGACCTATCAGTCGGTCAGCGGCGCGGGCAAGGAAGGCATGGATGAGCTGTGGGATCAGACCAAGGGCATGTATGTGCCCGGGCAAGAGGTCGAGCCCAGCAAATTCCAGAAACAGATCGCCTTCAACGTGATTCCGCAGATCGATGTCTTCATGGAAGACGGCTCGACCAAGGAAGAATGGAAAATGGTCGTCGAAACGAAGAAGATCGTCGATCCGAAGATCAAGGTCACCGCGACCTGTGTCCGCGTTCCGGTTTTCGTCGGCCATGCCGAGGCGATCAATATCGAGTTCGAGGATTTCCTTGACGAGGACGAAGCCCGCGACATCCTGCGCGAAGCCCCCGGCATTCTGGTCGTCGATAAACGCGAACCGGGCGGTTACACGACTCCGGTCGAATGCGTGGGCGATTTCGCCACTTTCATCAGCCGCATCCGCCAGGATTCGACCATCGAGAACGGGCTGAACCTGTGGTGCGTCAGCGACAACCTGCGCAAGGGCGCGGCTCTGAACGCGGTTCAGATCGCCGAGCTTCTGGGCAATCGCGTCCTGAAGAAGGGCTGACGACCCCATCATGTTCGACTGGATCTCCAGCTTTCTCGAGGGTGGCGGGGCCTTGGCCATCGCTGCCCTCATGCTGCTGGAGAATGTCTTTCCACCGATTCCGTCGGAACTGGTCATGCCTCTGGCCGGGTTCAACGCAGCACGGGGCGGTACGCCTCTGTGGCTCACCATTCTTTCGGGCACGGCGGGATCACTGGCGGGGGCGTGGCTGTGGTATCTTATTGGCCGCGCCTTTGGCGACAAACGGTTGCGCCGGCTGATCGCGCGGCATGGGCGCTGGCTGACCATGACCCCCTCTGAACTCGACCGGGCGCAAGCATGGTTCGAACGGCATGGCGCCGCGGTCGTGTTCTTCGGCCGGCTTGTGCCGACGATCCGCACATTGATTTCAATTCCGGCCGGAATCGCGCGGATGTCCACCCCGCGCTTCCTGCTGTTCTCGGCACTGGGCAGCTTTCTGTGGTGCACATTTCTGGCGCTTGCCGGATATTGGCTGGAAGGCAGGTACGAACAGGTCAGCGCATGGCTGAACCCTGCTTCGACGCTGATCGTCGTCGCTTTGATCGGAATATATCTGTGGCGCGTGATCCGCTGGCGGCCGGACAGCTAGCGCCGGTATGGGTTGGCTGGGAACACGGTTACTTGCGCCCCGCGACTGCCGGAGGCGTTGCCCGTCGCCGGGATATCTGGATGAAGAAGAAGGGGCGGAAGTAAAATCGCCCGGAAACGACAGTTAACGGAGCATTGCCGGTTGAAAATGGTGAACCGGAACACGGGTCCGGGAATACGCCAGGACTGATCGAAAGAGTTTACAGCGCCATCCAGCGCTTGCCGCCGTCTTCAGCCTGCCACAGAGTCCCTTCGCGGATATCGTGGACCAGCCCGTGCAGCGACAATTCCTCGGTTTCGACGGCGGCTTTCACGAAGGGGAAAGTCATCAGATTCTCGATCGAGATCATGACCGCCTCGCGCTCCAGTGCCCGGATCTGCTCTCCTTCGGGCAGTTCCCGCACCCGTTCGTAGCCGGGACGAAGGATATCCATCCAGCGGCCGACAAAGCTGGATTTCTCCTCGAGCTCCGGCGCATTCCCCGAACACATCGCATGACACCCGGCCACGCCACCACAATTCGTATGCCCGACCACGATCAGATGCGCCACCCGCAGCGCCTCCACCGCATATTCGACCGCCGCCGAGGTGCCGTGCTGCTGCCCGTCCGGCGCATGGGGCGGAACCAGATTGGCAATATTCCGATGGATGAAGAACTCGCCCGAATCCGCGCCGAATATGCTGGTGACATGCACGCGCGAATCGCAACACGAGATGACCATCGCCCTTGGACGCTGACCGTCATCCGCCAATCTCCGGTACCATGCGCTGTTCTCGGCATAGGCCGTGGCCTTCCAGCCATGATAGCGGCTGATCAGATATTGCGGCAATGGGCGGACATTATGCATGATGACCTCTTGTAAACTTGCCAGTTGATAAGCGCATAATGACTAAAATTCGAGGGGAAATTCACTGCGCTAGCAAGTTGTTCATTCTCTTACTGCAATCTCCGCGTCCAACGCAAATGAGGGACCGGAGATTCCTGCATGACAAATGTCATGTCCCTGCCGATATTCGAGCCGGTCCGCTTCGACAAGCGGCGGATCGCGGATATTGTCAGAAAACTGGGGGAACCGGCAGCACGGAACACGATCCGCCTGGCATTGGGCGAGGTCGAGGCTACGCTTTTCCAAGCCCGACAGGCCATGGATTGCCGCGACGATACGGATGCCCTGGTTCATGCCGAATCGCTGGCGCGTCTTGCCTGGCAGCTGGGCCTTCCGACACTGGCCACCGTTGCCCAGAACCTTCGGGATTGCATCCAGCAGCGCAATCATATCGCCGTCGCGGCAATCGGCGCCAGACTGCAGCGGGTCGGCAATCACTCGCTGGCCACGATCCGGCGCGATACCGGCCTTTCCTGACTGCCGCACTTGCGAAGCCCCCGCCAGCGTGTAGTTTGACCCTCGGACAACAAGGAAATTGCGATGCCGGTCGAATTTGCCCCCATCTCCGATCAGTCACTGCCGATCTGGTGCGTCACGCAGGACGCAGAGATTCCCGAAGACGCCATGGCGGGCAACTGGCCCGCCGCCTGCGGCTTCACTGGCAAGACAGGCGAGCTGTGCCTGCTGCCGGCACCGGATGGCAGCGTTCAGGGCGCGCTGTTCGGGCTTGGCCAGCCCGCCAGAGCCGGGCGGGAGCGGTTCATCCTTGCCCGCGCCGTCTCGGCATTGCCTCAGAGGGACTGGCGGCTGGCATCCCTTCCCGAGGGACATGATCCCGAAGAACTGGCGCTGGGCTGGCTGCTGGGCCAATATCGCTTCACACGGTACAAGGGCGACGCCCCCGCCCGGCCGCGGCTTGTCTGCCCCGACGGCGTGGATGCCGACCGTCTTCTTGCCATCGCGGCGGGCGAATTTCTGACCCGCGATCTGATCAATACGCCGGCAAGCGATATGGGACCCAAGCAGCTTGAAGCCTCGGCCCGCAAGCTGGCCAACGATATCGGCGCCTCGATCGAGGTGACGACGGGCGAAGCCCTGCTGAAATCCAACCTGCCGCTGATCCACGCGGTTGGCCGCGCGGCGGAACAGGCGCCCCGGCTGATCGACATCCGGCTGGGCGACAGTGGCCCGATGCTGACGCTGGTCGGCAAGGGCGTGTGTTTCGACACCGGCGGGCTGGATATCAAGCCCCCGTCCTCGATGGGGCTGATGAAGAAGGATATGGGCGGCGCTGCCACAGTTCTGGGGCTGCTGAAGATGCTGGCCGGAACGGGCGCGGCGCAGCGGCTGCGGCTGCGCGTGCTGATCCCGGCGGTGGAAAACAGCATCGCCGGCAATGCCTTTCGCCCCGGTGACGTGCTTGGCAGCCGCAAGGGTCTGACGGTCGAGGTGAACAATACCGATGCCGAGGGGCGGCTGGTGCTGGCGGACGCATTGACGATGGGCGCCGAGGAAAACCCGGATCTGATGATCTCTTACGCGACGCTGACAGGCGCGGCGCGGGTGGCGCTTGGCCCGGATATCCCGCCCTTCTACTGCGACGACGATGCAACCGCGCAAATCATCCAGACCTCCGCGATGCAGGCAGGCGATCCGCTGTGGCGGATGCCGTTCTGGGAACCCTACGAGACCATGATCGAGCCGGATATCGCCGATCTGGACAACGCACCATCCGGCGGCATGGCCGGTTCCATCACTGCCGCGCTGTTCCTGCGCCGCTTTGCCGAGGGTGCGGGGCGCTATGTCCATCTTGATATCTATGGCTGGCAACCCGCTGCCAAGCCCGGCAGGCCGAAAGGCGGTGTGGGTCAGGGCGCGCGGGCGATTCTGGACGCCGTTCCGCGATTGCTGACATGACGCATGATCGCCGCCTGACCCCGGCGACCGAGCGGGTTGCCCTTGAATCCCTGCGCGGTGTACTGGAGCGCCCGGAATACACATCCGGCCGGCCTGCGCGTCTAAGCGCCCCTCTTGCCGATCTGCTGAATGCGCCGGATGGCCACCGGGACCGGCAGGTGATTTTCGGCGCGGACCTGACCGTGATCGAAATTCGCGGCGGATGGGCCTTTGTCCAGACCGCACAGGACGGCTATTGCGGCTGGCTGCCGGAGAAGGTGCTGGGAACCGGAACCGCCCCTATCACGCATCGCGTTACCGCCCCTGCAAGCCATCTTTATTCCGCGCCGGATATGAAGCAGTCCGAGTTTTGCGGATTGTCCATCGGTGCCAGATTGTCGGTGGCCGGAACCAGGTCGGGATTCGCGCAGCTTGCAACCGGCGGCTTCGTTCCCCTGCAGCATATCGGTGACAAGCCTTCCACGGATCCCGTCACGACTGCGGAATCACTATTGGGGGCGCCCTATCTCTGGGGAGGCAACAGCTATGCGGGGCTGGATTGCTCGGGGTTGATCCAGATCGCGCTGTTGGATTGCGGCATCCCCTGCCCGGGAGATTCCGATTTGCAGCGCGATGCCTTCCCGACAGTATCCGGCATCGCGCGCGGCGATCTGCTGTTCTGGCCCGGCCATGTCGCCATGGCGGTCTCGGCGGACGTCATGATTCACGCGACCGCATGGAAAATGGCCGTCATCCGCGAAGGGATTCAGGACGCCATCGCCCGGATCGATGCAGCGGGCGAAGGGCCGTTTCTGGGCATCAGGCGGCCCGGATAGCATTGGGCGCCAGAGCGTGTGACGCTTGAATGGGAAACGCCGGTTACTTGCGTCCCGCGACGGCCGGGGGCGCTGCCCCCTGGCCCCCCGAGGTATTTGGACAAAGAAGAAGCAGAAGGAGAGAAACCGGGCAGGCGCGACATGCTCTGGGCGGGCTTCGTCATTGGCTTGCGCAAATGTCATCTTTGCGGCGGCTTCCAGTCCGAGGGCGGGATCAGGCGGCGGCGCAGGCGGATTGCCAGCCCCAGCGCCACGCCGACGCCGATTGCAACGGTCAGATCGGCCACAACGGTCAGGACAAGTGTCACGACCAGAAGAAACTGGTCCGAACGCCTCTCGTGCAGATATTCCGGCCAGCGATGGGGTTCGCTCATATTCCATGCCGTCAGGATCAGCAGCCCGGCAAGCGCGGGCATCGCCATATAACCCGCCAGCGGCGCGGCGATCAGCATCACGATCAGGATCGTCATGGCGTGAACCAGTCCGGCCACCGGCGTCTTGCCACCGGCGCGGATATTGGTGGCCGTGCGGGCGATTGCGCCAGTCGCCGGCAATCCGCCGAACAGTGCTGATCCCAGATTTGCCGCCCCCTGAGCGATCAGTTCGGCATTTGAGCGGTGCCTGCCTGCGATCATCCGGTCGGCGACCATGGCAGACAGCAGCGATTCGACACCTGCGAGAAACGCGATGACGAAAGCCGACGGCAGCAGTTCCCCAATCCGTTCCATATTCAACGAGGGAATCGCCGGAGCCGGCAAACCGCGCGGCAAATCTCCGAAACGCGACTGGATCGTATCGACCGGCAGGCCGAATATGGCGACGATGGCTGAGGTGACGGCAACGGCGATGATCAGCCCCGGCAATCGCGGCGCGGCGCGTTTCAGACCGACGATCAACGCCATCGTCAGCCCGCCGATCAGCAGCGCCGGGATGCTCAGACCGGCTTTCGCCGCCCAAAGCGCCTTCAGTTTGCCGAAAAATTCGGCCGGGACCTGCGCGACCGTCAAACCGAACAGATCCATAAGCTGACTCGTCGCGATGATGATCGCGATGCCGATGGTGAAACCATTGATGACAGGTTCGGGCACAAGCTGGATCAGCCGCCCTGCCCGCAGAAACCCCGCCACGAGCAGGATCAGCCCGGCCATGAAGGTCGCGATGACAAGCCCGTCATAGCCATGATCAGCAATGACCGCAAAGACGACGACGATAAACGCCCCCGTCGGGCCACCGATCTGAACCCGGCTGCCCCCCAGAAGCGAAATCAGAAAGCCTGCAACGATCGCGGTGACCAATCCGGTCGCGGGATCAGCGCCCGAGGCGATCGCGATCGCAAGGCTAAGTGGCAGAGCCACCATCGCGACACTGATCCCTGCAGCAAGATCAGCCATGAAAAGCTGTTTGCTATAGGTCTGAAGAGTCGTCAGAATCTTGGGCTTCATGCCGTGAAAGCTATGTCATGCCGGGAACGGATTCCAGCTGAAATCACACCCGATCTGCCTGAATGAACGGCCGGCATGGTTATGAAACATTGCAAAAAGAAAAGGGCTGACCAATCGGTCAGCCCATTGAAAACAGTCAGATCGAAATTCGATCTGTTCTGAAATCAGCTGTCGTCATCGTCAGCAGCAACCGCGGCGATCACACCCAGCAGCAGCAGGGCGGGAACAACCAGGCCGGCGTTCGAGGATGCCGACTGCTCTTCGACAACAACAGGCTCAACGTCGACGACGGGGGCAACATAGCCACCGGCGAAAGCCGAAGAAGCGGTCAGGCCGAGAGCGGCAGCGAAAGTAGCGAATTTGGTCATGATCATGCTCCGTTTCGTTTTGAAAGCTGCCGTTTCCGGCAACATCGATGTGACACTTACACAATCCCACGCAGTTGAAAAGGAACAATACCTTCTTGTCAGCGCGGGGCTGCGCCCACTGTTGCATATTGGCCAACACTTCAACCATGGGGTGCTGCCCACAGGCCACGAGACGCCGCGATAATGAGGTGTTTTGTAGTTAATGTGAACGAAATACCTGCGCAAACATAAAAAAAGCTGCTGCGGAGGCGACAATCGACGGACCGGCAGGCGTATCGAGCCGCAGGCTCGCCCACAGTCCCGCCAGAACCGACAGCGCCGCGATAATGCAGGCAATGGCGGCCATCCGCTCGGGGGTGGCGGCAAATCGGCGGGCGGTTGCCGCAGGAATAATCAGCATTGCCGAGATCAGAAGCGATCCGACGATCCGAATCGCGATTGCAACCAGAAGGGCAAGCGCAACCGACATCACAAGCCGCTCCAGACGGGGATCGATACCCGCCGCCATCGCCAGTTCCTCGTTGACCGACGCAGTCACTAAGTTCTGCCAGCGCCAGCATAAAAGCCCGAGTATCAGGAACGATCCGCCCCAGATCCACAGCAGATCGCTGCGGCCGACGGCAAGGATATCCCCGAAAAGATAGCTTGCCAGATCGACCCGCGCCGAAGGAACGAAACTGATCGCGACAAGCCCGAAAGCAAGCGCGGAATGCGCGATGACGCCCAGCACCGTATCCATCGCATGCCCTCGCGAGGTCAGCATCGATACCAGCAGCGCCACGGCGAGCGCGGTCGCAATGGTCCCGGCATAGATGGACAGATCGAAGGCCAGGCTCAGCGCCACCCCCAGAATCGCGGCATGCGCGGTAGAATCGCCGAAATAGGCCATGCGCCGCCAGACAACGAAGCAACCAAGCATGCCGGCGGCAAGCGCCAGCCCCAGACCTGCCAGAACGGCCCGGATCAGAAAATCATCAAGCATGGGAACCCTTGTTGGCCGATATGCGTTGCCACTGCCTCATTCGAGAACTCATTCGCCATGATCGGCGCAATCGTGATGCGGATCGTGATCATGGTCGTGGTCGTGGTCGTGATGGTGGCGGTAGAGGGCCAGGGTGCCCTTGCTATCCGCTCCGAACAGGGCGCGGTATTCGGGTGCATTGCCGACATATTGGGGCGTTCCCTCGCAGCAGATATGCCCATTCAGGCAGATCACCCGGTCCGACGCGCCCATCACGACAAGCAAGTCGTGACTGACCATCAACACGGCAGCGCCGGTCTGGCGCCGAACCTCTTCGATAAGCTGATAAAAGGCGACGATCCCCGGCTGATCCAGCCCCTGCGTCGGCTCGTCCAGCACCAGAAGATGCGGATCGTGCAGAAGCGCCCGGGCAAGCAGGACACGCTGAAACTGCCCGCCCGAAAGCTCGGTCAATTGACGCGCCTCCAGCCCGGCGACTCCGGTGCGCGCCAGAGCAAGCGCAGCCACCTGCCCCCCGACCCAGCGGGGAAGGGACAGAAAGCGCCGCACGGTCATCGGAATCGACCGGTCAAGCTGAACCCGCTGTGGCACATAGCCGATTCTCAGCCCCGCGCGGCGGTCGATTCGCCCCGCGATCAGCGGCATGTGCCCCAGAAGTGCGCGGATAAGCGATGATTTCCCCGAACCATTGGGGCCGACAACCGTCACGATCTCGCCCGGCACAATGTGGAAATCGACATCGCGCAAAACCGGCTCGGTCGTGCCGGGGCGATTGATGGTCAGCTTTTCCGAAGCAATCAGAGCGGTCATTCCGCGTCCCGTCCGGCGCAGGCCGGGCAGAGCCCCAGTGCCTCGACGGTCGCGCGCTCGACCGTGAAGCCAAGTTCCCCCGCCGCCGAACTTAGTTCGCTGCGGACATTGGCCGCATGGGCTTCGGCCACCTTGTCGCAGACCCGGCAGATCAGGAAAACCGGGGCGTGATCTTCGCCGGGATGCAGGCAGGCCGCGAAGGCGTTCAACCGCTGAAGGCGATGCGCCAGCCCATGCTCGACCAGAAACTCAAGCGCACGATAGGCGACCGGCGGCTGGCGGCCGAACCCGGCCTCGGCCAGCCGGTCAAGCACCTCGTAAGCGCCCATCGCCCGATGCGCTTCAAGCAGGATCTCCAATGTGCGACGGCGAACGGGCGTCAGCCTTGCACCTTGCTGCCTCAGACGTTCCTCGGCTTCAGCCAATGCCCGCGATTGGCAAAGCGCATGATCATGCGGGGCGAAAGCGTCGCCTTGATCCGGTTCATGCTGCAATTTGTTACCTTATTACAATTTGATTGACTTGTTATCACATAACATGAGAAAGCTTTCACCCGCAACACGAGACTTATTATTCAGGACAGGCATCATGCGACTTTTGACGACCACGGCGATTCTGGGCTTGCTGGCAGCAAAGGCAATGGCCGCGCCTCCGCAGATCGTCACCGATATTCCCGTGACCGGGTCACTTGCACAGCAGGTTCTGGGGGATCTTGGCGAGGTACGGGTGCTGATCGGCGATGGCGCGGATCCACATCACTTCCAGCTAAAGCCCTCGGATGCCGCTGCCCTGCAATCGGCAGGACTTCTGGTCTGGATCGGACCGGAAATGACACCGTGGCTGGAACGTGCGGCGGATAATCTTGGGGATGGCAGTTCGTTGTCATTGCTGACCGTTCCCGGCACGCATCTGCAGGAATTCGGCGCAGAAGGTGACGATCATGCGGAACATGCGCATGACGATCACGACCATGAGCATGAGCATGAGCATGAGCATGAGCATGATGAAGAGCACGGGCATGACCACAATGACGGCCATGGTCATAGCCACGACGGCACTGATCCGCATGCCTGGCTGGATCCCCACAATGCGCAGACCTGGCTGACAGCAATCGCCAGGGAACTGGCCACGCAGGATCCCGAGAATGCCGAAACATATGCCGCCAATGCCGAAGCTTCGGTGAAGCAGATCGGAGAGTTGGAAGCACAGCTCAATGCGCAGCTTGAACCGGTGAAAGACCGGCCCTTTGCGGTGTTCCATGATGCCTATGGCTATTTCACCGCGCATTTCGGACTTTTGCCGGGAATCGCGGTGTCGCTGGGGGATGCCTCGGCGCCCTCGGCCGCACGGCTCAGCGAGATCTCGGCCCAGATCGCCGATTCGGGGGCCGAATGCGCTTTTCCCGAATACGGGCATAAACAGGCGCTGATCCAAAGCGCGATCGAGGGCAGTGATGCGCGAATCGGCGCGGAACTGGATCCGGCAGGGCGCGGGATCGAGGCCGGGGCCGGCCTGTATGCGGAGATGTTGCAGAACATGGGCGATGCGCTTGCCGAATGCCTTTCCGGCAAGGGCTGACACTCTCTCTCATACGTCCCATTGCGGCGGTATCCTGCTTGGATATCGCCGTTTTTTATTTCCGACTCTTTTTCTTTGACATTGCCGAGTAAATTAGTCAGATTTGTTTCAGACGCATTTTTCAGGAATGAGGCTGACCATGACCGCTACGCGCCCTGCCGATTTTACCCGCCCCGGAACCAGCGTTCTCGCGCGGCTGCCGCAGCACGACGCCAATGAGCTGACACGTGGTGGAAATCAGGCACTTATCGTCCTTGACGAACAGGTTTACCAGTTGCGCATCACCCGCGCCGGCAAGCTGATCCTGACAAAATAAAAGGGCGCTGCTGCGCCCTTCGATCAGGTTCTGGGTCCGCGCGGCTTACCACCGGGGCGTCCGCCTGGTTTGCCGCCAAAGGGCCTGCCGGATCCGGCATTGCTTTTTGCCGGCCCGCGCGATCCTCCGCGGGGCCCTTTGAACCCTGGTTTTCCCGAGAATTCGCGCGCAGGCTGTCCCTTGGCAGTTTTTGCGCCGAAGTTGCGCCGCGGCTCCTCACCCGCTGCGCCATCCCCGGTGCGAGGCTCGCTTGTCCGTTCCCTCTTGTTCCAAGGCTTGCCGCCTCGCGCCGGACTCTCTTCATTCTTCATCCGCGCCGTGCCGAATTTCCGGGGCGGTTTGCCGTCCGGCCTCGCGCTGCGGCCCGGCCTGTCGTCATCGCTGCGAAATGACGGGCGGCGGGCATCGCCGAAACCCGGTTTGCCGCGTGGCTTGCGCGGCGCATCGCCACCCCGGGGACGCATGTCGCGGTCCTTCGTTTCGGCCTCGCCACTCATCAATCCGCCAAGCTGGTCGCGCAAGACCCGCCGCTTGACCTCGACCACCTGATTCTTTTCCATACCGGTCAGGCGGAACGGGCCATAGCCGACGCGGATCAGCCGGTTCACCTGAAGGCCGACATGCGCCATGGCACGCCGGATTTCACGGTTCCGGCCTTCGCGGATCCCCACGGTCAGCCAGGCATTCGCCCCCTGCTGACTATCCAGCCGGATCTCCATCGGCGCGAATTCCTCGCCATCGATGGTTGCGCCCCGGCGCAAAGGCGCGAATGTCAGATCATTCGGCACGCCGTTCACACGCACGCGATAACGGCGCAGCCATCCGGTCGAGGGCAGTTCCAGGCTGCGTTTCAACTCGCCGTCATTCGTCAGCAGCAAAAGCCCTTCGGAATTAAGGTCAAGCCTGCCAACCGTCATCACCCGCGGCAGATCGCGCGGCAAGGCGTCGAATACGGTCTGACGGCCCTTCTCGTCCGAAGCCGAGGTCACAAGCCCGATCGGCTTGTAGTATAGCCACAGCCGGGCCTCCTGCGGTTCATCCAGTTTCCTGCCGTCTACGGTGATCCTGTCGCTGGGCAGAACATCCAGCGCCGGGCTGGTGATTTTTTCACCATTCACGGTGACACGGCCTTCCAGAATCATCCGCTCGGATTCGCGGCGGCTGGCTATGCCCGCACGCGCCATCACCTTGGCGATACGGTCGGCTGAGGGGGATTCGGGGGCTGTCTTGTCGGTCATGGCGATGTCTCCTGCGCATCTCTGCGGTGGCAAGCTGCATTCCTTACGTGAAATCCATCCTACAGGAAAGCCGTATCTTGCGCGATGCCCCCTGCCCTGCGACAACCCCGACGATGACAGAGTTCAAATCCCATATGCCGCTGGCGCTGGCCGAAGCGCGGGCCGCCGCAAAGCGGGGCGAGGTGCCGGTGGGCGCGGTGCTGACCTCTGCCGATGGGCGGATCGTAGCAACGACAGGAAACCGCATGCGGGAATTGTCGGATCCGACCGCCCATGCCGAGATCCTGGCAATCCGGCAGGCTTGCGCCGCTGCCGGTTCGGACCGGCTTCCGGGTCATGGCCTGTGGGTCACGCTGGAACCCTGCCCGATGTGCGCGGCTGCGATCTCGGCGGCGCGCATTGCAGTGCTTTACTACGGGGCCAGCGATCCCAGAATGGGTGGTGTCGCGCATGGCGCGCGGGTTTTCGATCATCCCCAATGCCATCACCGCCCCCAGATTTACGACGGGATAAGCGCCGAGGCGTCCCGTGATCTTCTGAAATCCTTTTTCGAGGCTCGCCGCTGATGAAACATATCGTATTCGACCTTGGCCGGGTTCTGATCGACTGGCTCCCCGAACGGGCATTCGCCACGCATTTCACCGATTCCACCGCGATCCGCGACTGGATGGCGCGTGTGGATTTTCACGGCTGGAACTACCTGCAGGACGGCGGACGCCCGCTTTCCGACGGCCTGGCCGAGGCTCGCCGCGCCCATGGTGCGGATGCTGCCCCGCTGGAGAATTATACCGCGAATTTTCACCTGACCATTCAGGATCCCGTCCCCGGAAGCTGGGAAATAGCCGAGACCCTGCAATCGGCCGGCCACCGGCTGTTCGCGATCACCAACTGGTCGCGTGACAACTGGCCCGCCGCTTTGGCCCAATATCCACGGCTGGAGACATTGTTCGAGGATATCGTCGTATCAGGCGTGGAAGGGCTGCTGAAGCCTCAGCCCGAGATTTATCGCACCCTGCTTGACCGCAACGGGATCAAGGCCGGAAATTGCGTCTTCATCGACGACAGCCCGGCAAATGTCGAAGGCGCCAGGGCGGTCGGCATGGAGGCGATCCATTTCACCGAAGCGGAAGCGTTGCATCTTGCGCTGAGAGAATCTGGCATCTGACAGGTTGCACCCGGCAACGCAGGCTTTTATATGGGTTGGAACGCGGGTGTAGCTCAATGGTAGAGCAGCAGCCTTCCAAGCTGAATACGTGGGTTCGATTCCCATCACCCGCTCCATGAAATCCCATAGAAATACTGACATCAGCCATTTGCCGGAAAATGTGCCCCGCAGTAAAACCGCTGTCGGGACATTTGGTTGAATGAAACGCGACGATCTCTTGGGTTCTGAATACTGATATTCCCCGATTCGGAAGCCGGTACAGTGGCATGAATGCGACGCAGGGTGGCACGACATTCACCCTGACCGGAAAACCATGGGCGGGGACGCATCCGCCGTTTCTGCATGAAAAAGCCCGCGCCACGGGAGAGAAGGAACGGCGCGGGCCAGAGCAGGGAGTAATTCAGATGTGGAGATCGCTCTTCCGGTGATCAACGGCACTATCTGCGGCCAGTTGTCGCAAGCGTTGAGGCTGCTACAATCGCGCCCAAAGCGGAGTGATGCATGGAAAAGCCCGCGCCGACGGAGGGTTGGCGCGGGCTGTCTGCAATAAATACGTGAAAACATCGTCATTCTGCCTGCTGGTAGTTACAGGCGTGTGACAGAGGTGAAAAAAAGCCCGCGCCAGTCAGGAGCAGCGTGAGCCAGGCTCGTGTTGGGCATCGCGCTGACGTGTACAAGATGCCCAACAAGGATAATTCTGTCTGCGCAGCGTCCATTCGCCAAGCGGGAATGGTCGTTTCCTGCGGAAATCCCTTCGAATGACCTGTTTGTCATCACTGGAATCGTTCCGATGCAGAGAAAACAGGCATAAAAAACCCACGGAATGGCAAAGCTGGCCGCGATATTCGCCACCGTTCCAACAGGCAACGACCGCCTGATCGGAAATGAAGGGCGGACAACCACTCTGTCTCGTGACATCCGGGATGTTGAAGGTAGATACTTCCGCAAGCCATCAGAAAGGGCTTATCCGAACCTACGCCAGCAGGGGAATGACAATGACGCCCATCGCAAGCCAGCCTGCCGAAGGCTCACTGACCTCCAACGCTATCTTCCTGACGCTGACGCTGAACCGGGAAGATGCCGCGCTGGACAGGTTTCGCGATTTCTGCGCCGACCTGCCCTCGCTGGTCCGCGCCGTGGGCTTTCGCAGCCCCGCGGCGGGGCTGAGTTGCGTGATCGGGATCGGCTCGGCCCTGTGGGACCGGCTGAGCATGGGCGCGCGCCCACGGGGCCTGCACCCCTTCCGCGAGATCGCGGGCGCCCATCACGCCCCATCGACACCGGCCGATATGCTGCTCCACATCCGCGCCGAGCGGCCCGATTTCTGTTTCGAACTGGCCAGCCAGATCATGCTGCGTCTTGGCCCGATCTCGACCGTCGAAGACGAGACGCAGGGCTTCAAGTTCTTCGACAATCGCGATCTTCTGGGCTTCGTGGACGGGACCGAGAATCCGAACGGCGCCGATCGGACCGCCGCAGTGATCATCGGACCCGAGGAGCCGGTCTTTGCCGGAGGCAGCTATGTCATCACCCAGAAATACCTGCATGATCTGGCAAAATGGACAGCAATGACGGTCGAGGCGCAAGAGCGCGTCATCGGACGGCACAAGCTGTCAGACATCGAGTTTCCCGATGCCGAGAAGGCAAGTTATGCTCATAACGTGCTGACCAACATCAGTGACGCCGAGGGCAACCAGCTGCAGATCCTGCGCGACAACATGCCTTTCGGCAGCCCCGCGCGGGGTGAGTTCGGCACCTATTTCATCGGCTATGCCCGCGAGCCCGGCCGGATCGAGACGATGCTGAACAACATGTTCATCGGCCTGCCGCCGGGGAATTACGACCGCATCCTCGATGTCTCGACAGCGGTGACGGGCGCTCTGTTCTTCGTGCCCAGCGAGAATGTGCTGGACGCGATCGGCGCAGGCAGGACTCTGGAACGGCCGGAAGCGAAGGAACCGGAACCGGCCAATCGGACGCAGGATTCACTTGGCGCTGGTTCATTGCAGACGCAGAAGTAAGGGCGGCCCCAATCGGGGTACCATGACACGCCCGCCAACCACATGCCGCGCTATCTCGATTGCGGCCTTATGTGATATAGTGCTGCCACTGCCACGAAAGATGAAAGGAACATCGTCATGAAACGCCTGAGCTTCGCCGTGGCCTTCGCCGCGTTCGCTGCCAGCCCCGCCCTTGCCTTCCATTGCCCCCAGGATATGAGCGAAATCGACGCCGCGCTGGAAACCGCCTCGCTCTCGGAAGCCGATCTGGCAAAGGTGAAAGAATTACGCGCCCTCGGAGAGACAGAGCATGATGCCGGCAATCATCAGGCTGCGGTTGACGCACTCGCCGAGGCGAAGGAAATCCTTGGTCTTTGAACCAGTTCGGCTGACGAATGATGAATATCAGGGCAAGTCGGGTTGAGATGGGTCTGATACCGCGCTCTTCCGATGCAATGCCGTATATTGTGCCTGTAAAATCGCCCCGGGTCTTCAGCATCTGCGGCGGGAGTACCGGCAGATAGGCGAGACGCATACCCTTCCATCGCACCAGTTTGCAGAATGGATGGCGCGTCATCTGATGCTCTGATGGAACCATGAGGACTGCCAGCCGGTTTCCCTTTCATCCTGATCAGGAGAAATACAGATGGCCCGCAAAGCCCGAAACCGTGATCACGACGATGAACAGCGCATCCCCGGACAACCTGCGCAGGAACGGAAGACATATCCTGAAGGCATGGAGCGCGAGCGAAAGCAGCCCGCCGATGGAAAGGACAAGCCGCGACCACCGGATCCGGACGATAAATGATGAATGCAGGCCCGGAAACGAGGCATGTCCGTGAGGGATAGGCGCCGGGGAAGGATTTCGCGCGTGGCAGAGATCGGCGCGGGTAGAGTTTTCTCTGAAGCCATAGCGACATCCGGAACGTGATTAGCTGATGTCCGCTTTGGCCGAACGCTCCGAGTTCACGCCGGTTTGCAAACCGCATTTTGAGTTGTCGAAAACGGTCGCTAGAATCCCTTTTTCCTGCGCGAACTAACTGCCAATTTCTCAACTAACTCACCAGTGATAGGCTTACTCACCGAGAACGTAACTCCGGTCTTGGTTGCCTTGAGTTTCAAAGAGGCGATCTCGTCGGCATGGGCAGCAATTGCGCCCGGGTCAACATATAGACCACATTGTTTACTAAAGGCGGCATAGCCCGCGATGATCGTTTCTTCGATCTGAAATCCGGGCATATCGTACTTAACGACTTCTTCGGCATCTGGCAGTGCCTGTGATAGCTGTGCACGCAATTGACCCAACATGGCGCGAAACTGTTCCGGCGCGGCGGCTATATAAGCGTCATGGCTTTTCATCATTCTGACAGTATGCCGTCCGGCATATTCAAAGACAACCAATGAGGCGCTAAAGCACTTGATACCGTTTTATGTCTCGACGCTTCGAATATACCGATTGCGGGCATTGGATCGTTGATGATCGAGGACAGCTTCGTCCCGCAAAGCTCCGCTCACATATAACCCATCCTACGCTCTAACGCGGCCGCCTTCGCTACAACCGCGCTACCCGCCACTTTCGCCGGTCAGATCACCGCGCAGACGCCGTAACACGTCGCGCATCATGTCCAGATCCTCGTCGTCAAGCTGGGCGAACAGGCGATCGATCGTGGCGCGGTGCCTGACGGCCAAAGCCTCGAATTGCGTCACCCCCTCGGGCGTCAGGATCACGGTGACGCGGCGGCGGTCCGTGTCGGAATGAATGCGCCGCACCAGCCCGTCCCGGACCAGACGATCCACCACCGCCGTCGCATTACCATTCGAAATCAGCAGGGTCCGCGACAGTTCCGTCATGCTCAGCCCATCGCGGCGTCTGTGCAGCGTCGCCATCACGTCAAAGCGCGGCAAGGTCGTGTCATGGCCGACGCGCAGAAACTCGCGAAGCTGGTTCTCGACCAGCCGGGTGACGCCAAGCATCCGAATCCACAGCTTCAGCCGCCGCACGGCCAGGGCGCCATCGTCTGACGAAGCGAAATCTTGCTTTTCGTCCGGTTGCTTACCTTCAAGCATGCGATCCTCTTCCCTTCGCAGAACAAGGTTTCACGTCAGACCGAAAACTTTCAAGGCGAAAACGTCTTCAGCGTGCTGACATCGCCTGCGGCCCATAATTATTTCAAGCTTAAAATTTTTTAGTTGAAATAACCAGCCCTCTCTTCTACTTTTCCCCAGCAGTATGAAGTGGAAGCGGAGGATCATGGCGATGCGCGTAGCGTGTATAGGCGGCGGCCCGTCCGGGCTTTATTTCGCGATCTCGCTGAAGCTGCGCCAACCCGAATCAGAGGTCGTGGTGATCGAGCGCAACCGCCCCGACGATACATTCGGCTGGGGCGTCGTGCTGTCCGATGAAACGCTGGACAATCTGCATCGGAACGATCCGAAAAGTGCCGCGGAAATTCGCGCTCATTTCGCCTATTGGGACGATATCGCCGTTCATTACCGGGGCGAAAAACTGGTTTCCACCGGGCATGGCTTCTGCGGGATCGGGCGCAAGAAGCTGTTATTGCTGTTGCAGGAACGGGCGCGGGAACTGGGCGTCGAGCTGCGCTTCGAAACCGAGGTCGAAAGCGCCGCAGATTATGCGCGGGATTACGATCTGGTCGTGGCCTGCGACGGCGTGAATTCCCGGATCCGGCAGGAATATGCCGCAGAGTTCAGGCCCGATATCGATCTGCGCGCCTGCAAATTCGTCTGGCTTGGCACCCATCAGAAATTCGACGACGCATTTACCTTTATCTTCGAGGAAACCGACAAGGGCTGGCTTTGGGCCCATGCCTATCAGTTCGACGAGGATACCGCGACCTTCATCGTCGAAACCGATCAGGCGACATGGGACGCCTATGGTTTCGGCGAGATGAGCCAGCATGAAAGCATCGCCGTTTGTGAAAAGGTTTTCCGCAATCATCTGGACGGGCACAGCCTGATGACCAATGCCGGCCATATCCGTGGCTCGGCATGGCTGAACTTCCCGCGCGTGCTTTGCGAGAAATGGCACCATGAGAATATCGTGCTGATGGGCGATGCCTCGGCCAGCGCGCATTTCTCGATCGGATCGGGCACCAAGCTGGCACTGGAAAGCGCGATTGCGCTGGCCGATTACGTGACCTCGCAGCCTGACCTGGAACAGGCGTTCCGGCTGTATCAGGACGAGCGGCGGCTGGAAGTGCTGCGCCTGCAATCGGCTGCCCGCAACTCTCTGGAATGGTTCGAGGATGTGCAGCGCTATCTGAATCTCGACCCGGTGCAGTTCAACTATTCGCTGCTGACCCGGTCGCAGCGGATCAGTCACGAGAATCTGCGCCTGCGCGATTCCGAATGGCTGAAAGGCGCGGAACGCTGGTTCCAGACCCATGCCGGCGGACCGGCAGAGCCGGTGCGGGCGCCGATGTTCGCACCTTTCAAACTGCGCAACATGGCATTGAAAAACCGGATCGTCCTGTCGCCCATGGCGCAATACAAGGCGCAGGACGGCTGCCCGACCGACTGGCATCTTGTGCATCTGGGAGAGCGGGCAAAGGGCGGCGCCGGGCTGATCTTTACCGAGATGACATGTGTCAGCGCCCAAGGCCGGATCACGCCGGGATGCCCGGGCCTCTACGCCCCGGAACATGAAGCAAAATGGCGGCAGATCGTGGATTTCATCCACGAAGAAACCGCAGCGAAGATCTGTTGCCAGATCGGTCATTCCGGCCGCAAGGGCTCCACCCAGCTTGGCTGGCAGAAAATGGACGCGCCGCTTGAGGCGGATAACTGGGAATTACTGTCTGCCTCGGCCATCCCGTGGTCGCCACGCAACCAGACCCCGCGCGAGATGACCCGAGAAGATATGGACCGGATCCGCGACGAATTCGTGGCGGCGACGCAGATGGCGGAACGCGCCGGTTTCGACATGATCGAACTGCATGCCGCGCATGGTTATCTGGTGTCGTCCTTCATCTCGCCGCTGTCCAATATCCGTCAGGACGAATATGGCGGCTCTCTGGAAAACCGGCTGCGCTATCCGCTGGAACTGTTCCGCGCCATGCGTGAGGCGTGGCCCGGGGACAAGCCGATGTCGGTCAGGATATCGGCGAATGACTGGGTCGGCGAGGATGGCGTGACACCGGAGGAGGCAGTAGCCATCGCCCGCGCCTTCCACGACGCCGGAGCCGACATCATCGACGTTTCCGCCGGTCAGACTTCGACGCAGGCAAGGCCCGTCTATGGCCGGATGTTCCAGACGCCGTTCTCGGACCGGATTCGCAATGAAACCGGCATCGCGACCATGGCCGTCGGCAATATTTACGAAGCCGATCACGCCAATTCCATCCTGATGGCCGGACGGGCCGATCTGGTCTGTCTTGCACGACCGCATCTGGCCGATCCCTATTGGACGCTGCACGAGGCAGCCGCCATCGGCGACCGGCACGAGGAATGGCCCCTGCCTTATCAGGCAGGCCGCGATCAGGCATGGCGGCTGGCCGATCGTGAAGCGGAGACGGTGCAGGTATGAGTATTGCGGGCAAGCATGCAGTCATCACCGGCGGCGGTTCGGGCGTAGGCGCCGAAATCGCGCGACAATTCGCGCGGGCGGATGCGCGGGTGACCATTATCGGCCGCCGTCCTGAGCCCCTGCAGGCGATAGCGGCGGAAACCGGAGCCTTTGCCGTCACCGCCGATGTCACCGACCGTGACGCGTTGGAAACAGCTCTGACCGCCGCCCGTGCCGAACATGGCCCCGTCGCCATCGCCATCGCCAATGCGGGTGCCGCGCCAAGCGCCCCGTTCCGCAAGATAACGGTGGCGGATTTCAAAGCCTCGCTAGAGGTCAATCTGGAGGGCGTGTTCAACCTGTGGCAGGCGGCGCATGAGGAGATGAAAACCGCCGGGTGGGGAAGGCTGCTTGCCATTGCCTCGACCGCCGGTCTGAAAGGTTATCCCTATGTCGCGCCCTATTGCGCGGCCAAACATGGTGTCATCGGCCTGACACGGGCGCTTGCGCAGGAACTGGCGCGAACCGGGCTGACGGTCAACGCGATCTGCCCGGGTTTCATGGACACCCCGCTTTTGCAAGCTTCGATCAGGAATATCATGGACAAGACCGGAGCGGATGAGGATGCCGCAAGGAATGCCCTGATCGCCGGAAACCCGCAGAAACGCCTGATCGACGTGGCGGAGGTTGCGGGCACCGCGCTGTGGCTTTGCTCGGAGGCTGCAGCATCGGTGAACGGTCATGCGCTGAGCCTGTCGGGGGGTGAGGTGTGAGCGTGCTAAGGACCTTCAGAGCCGGGCACCCCCAGACCAACGAGAGCCGCGTAGTGCCCGTCCGTCGGGTGGGCGTCAACCGTAGTGGTCGTCACATTATGCCGCGCCCCCGCACGACGCTCGACCCGCAGAAGAACGTTACGAAGGCACCCGCCCGTCAGGCAATTGCGTACACAGCACGACGGGGCGGTCGGGCGCTGCGCGGCGGGCCTGTGGCCCTTGATTCCGCGCAAGGCCCCAGCGGCACGGGCGAATATTCCGCCAAAATCTGCAAAGGAAGCAGCCATGCGCAGTGACGTTCAACATTTCACCTGCCGGATCGAAGACGGCATTGCCCGCATCAATCTCGACCGGCCTGAACGCAAGAACCCGCTGACCTTCGACAGCTATGCCGAATTGCGCGACTGGTTCCGCAACCTGCATTATTCCGACGATGTCCGCGCCGTGGTCTTTACCCCGAATGGCGGCAATTTCAGTTCGGGCGGCGATGTTCATGACATCATCGGCCCGCTGACCGGGATGAGCATGAAGGAATTGCTGCGCTTCACCCGGATGACCGGCGATCTGGTCAAGGCGATGGTGAATTGCGGCAAGCCGGTAATCTCGGCCATCGACGGGATTTGCGCAGGTGCGGGCGCGATCATCGCCATGGCCTCGGATCTGCGGATCGCCACGCCCGAGGCGAAAACCGCATTCCTGTTCACCCGCGTCGGGCTGGCCGGTTGCGACATGGGCGCCTGCGCCATCCTGCCCCGGATCATCGGTCAGGGACGCGCGGCGGAACTGCTTTACACCGGGCGCGCGATGAGCGCCGAGGAAGGCGCGGCATGGGGTTTCTACAACCGGGTGGTCGCTGCTGACACATTGGAAGCCGAGGCGACCGAGATAGCCCGACGTATCGCGGCGGGGCCGAATTTCGCCCATATGATGACCAAGACGATGCTGGCGCAGGAATGGGCGATGTCCATCGAGCAGGCGATAGAGGCCGAGGCGCAGGCGCAGGCGATCTGCATGCAGACCGAGGATTTTACCCGCGCCTACAACGCCTTTGTCGCCAAGGGCAAACCGGTATTCGAGGGGAACTGATGGCGGATCGCAGCTTTCTGGACTGGCCGTTTTTCGAACCGCATCACCGCGATTTCGCCCGCGATCTGGACGATTGGGCAAGCGGCAATCTGACCGGTATCGACCATGCCGATACCGATAGCACCTGCCGAAAGCTGGTCGCGGAACTGGGCCGGGCAGGCTGGCTGAAACATACCGCAAGCCCGGATGGCGCGCCGCTGGATGTGCGCAAACTGGTCTTGTCGCGCGAGATACTGGCACGGCATGACGGGCTCGCGGATTTCTCCTTCGCGATGCAGGGGCTGGGAACCGGAGCGATCTCGCTTTTCGGTACGGCCGAGCAAAAGCAGCAATGGCTGCCCCTGACCTCGACGGGCAAGGCGATATCCGCTTTTGCCCTGACCGAACCGCAATCGGGCTCCGATGTCGCGAATTCAACTATGACAGCCACGCGTGATGGCAACGACTATATTCTGAACGGCGAAAAGACCTGGATTTCCAATGGCGGAATCGCCGATCTTTACACGGTTTTCGCCCGCACCGGCGAAGCACCGGGGGCAAGGGGGCTATCGGCTTTTATCGTCACCCCTGACATGCCCGGCTTCGAGGTGGTCGAGCGGTTGCAGGTCATGGCCCCGCATCCGCTGGCAAGGCTGCGCTTCTCGGATCTGCGCCTGCCCGCCTCGGCCATGATCGGCGCACCGGGTCAGGGGTTCAAACTGGCGATGTCGGTGCTGGACGTCTTCCGCACCACGGTCGCCGCCGCCGCGCTTGGCTTTGCCCGCCGTGCGCTTGACGAGGCAGTGACCCGCGTGACCGAAAGGCAAATCGGGGGCAAGCCGCTTGCCGACATGCAGATGGTACAGGCGCATATCGCCGATATGGCGGTGGATGTGGATGCAAGCGCATTGCTGATCTATCGCGCCGCATGGCTCAAGGATCAGGGTGCGGCACGGGTCAGCCGCGAGGCGGCAATGGCCAAGCTGTTCTCGACCGATCAGGCCCAGCAGGTAATCGACCGCGCCGTGCAGCTGCATGGCGGCGACGGGGTGCGCTGCGGCCAGAAGGTCGAGGCGCTTTACCGCGATATCCGTGCCCTGCGCATCTATGAGGGCGCGTCCGACGTGCAACGGATCATCATTGCGCGGCAGGTTCTGGATCAACTGAGGGGGAGTTGACGATGTCTGGCTATACAGCCCATGTCGATACATTCACGCGGGACAATCTGCCGCCGCCCGAGGCGCAGCCGGATTTCCTGCTGACCGGGTTCGACTATCCCGAAAAGATCAATATCGGCGTGGAACTGACCGACCGCATGGTCGCGCAAGGCTTCGGCGACCATACCGCCCTGATCGGAAACGGTCGCCGCCGCACCTACAAGGAACTTGCGGACTGGACCAACCGGCTGGCCCATGTGCTGGTCGAGGATCTTGGCGTGAAACCGGGCAACCGGGTTCTGGTCCGCTCGGCCAACAACCCGGCCATGGTCGCGGTCTGGCTGGCGGCGACGAAGGCCGGTGCGGTGGTGGTCAATACCATGCCCATGCTGCGGGCGGGCGAACTGGCAAAGATCGTGGACAAGGCACAGGTCACCCACGCGCTTTGCGACACGAGACTGATGGATGAATTGGTAAGCTGCGCGAAGGAATCCGCCTATCTGAAATCCGTGGTCGGCTTTGATGGCACCTCGAACCATGATGCGGAACTCGACCGGCTGGCGCTTGAGAAATCCGTCAGTTTCGATTCCGTCCAGACCTCGCGCGATGATGTGGCGCTGCTGGGATTCACCTCGGGGACGACAGGCAGGCCCAAGGCGACGGTGCATTACCATCGCGACCTGCTGATCATTGCTGACGGCTATGCCAAGGAAATCCTTGGGGTCACGCCTGAAGATATCTTCGTCGGCTCACCTCCGCTTGCCTTTACCTTCGGGCTTGGCGGGCTGGCCGTCTTCCCCCTGCGTTTCGGCGCGACGGCCACGCTTCTGGAAACCGCATCGCCACCCAATATGATCGAGATCATCGAGAAATTCCGCGCCACCGTCTGCTTTACCGCCCCCACGGCTTACCGCGCCATGCTGCGGGCCATGGATGAGGGGGCCGATCTGTCCAGCCTGCGCGCCGCCGTCTCCGCGGGCGAGACCCTGCCGGGACCGGTTTACGAGGAATGGATGGCCAAGACCGGCAAGCCCATGCTGGACGGGATCGGCGCGACCGAGATGCTGCATATCTTCATCTCGAACCGTTTCGACGATCATCGCCCCGCATGTACCGGCCGGCCCGTCAATGGCTACGAGGTAAAGATCATCGACGAAGACGGCGAACCCGTTCCCACCGGAGAACCCGGGCGGCTGGCGGTTCGCGGTCCGACCGGATGCCGTTATCTGGCAGACGACCGGCAGGCGGATTACGTGCGGGACGGCTGGAACATCACCGGCGATACATTCGTGATGGACGAGGACGGCTATCTGCATTTCGCCGCCCGCAGCGATGACATGATCGTTTCCGCAGGCTACAATATCGCGGGACCCGAGGTCGAAGCGGCGCTTTTATCCCATCCCGCCGTGGTGGAATGCGCGGTGGTGGCCGCGCCGGATGACGCGCGCGGCCAGATCGTTCAGGCGCATGTTGTGCTGTCCGAAGGACAGATTGGCGACGAAAATATGGTCAAGCTGCTTCAGGCCCATGTAAAGGCGGAAATCGCGCCCTACAAATATCCCCGCTCGGTCAGATTCGTGACCGCGCTTCCCAAAACGGAATCCGGGAAAATCCAGCGTTTCCGCCTGCGCGACAGGCAGGACTGATGACCCTTCGCACCGATATCACCATTCCCGACCACGCATTCCTGCGGGACGAAAAGATATTGTTCCGGCATTGCGATCCGGCGGGCATCGTCTTCTATCCCCGCTATTTCGAGATGATGAACGATACAGTCGAGGCATTCTTCGATCATATCGGCCATCCGTTCGAACAGCTTCACCACGGCGGCGCTGTTCCGACCGCCCAGCTTGAGGCGCGTTTCACGCATCCATCGCGGCATGGCGACAGGCTGCGCTTTGCGCTGTGGCTGGCGCAGCTGGGCAAGGCAAGCGCGCATTTGCGGATCGTCGCAAGCGCGGGGCAGGAATTGCGGATGATCTTCCGCTCGGTGCTGGTTCTGGTCGACGCGCAGGGCCGCCCTTGCCCGTGGTCCGGTGATCTCCGCCATGCATTCAAGCCATATCTGAAAAATGAGGAAGAATAGATGGGACATCGCTTCATCACCCCCGAAAACTGGGCTGCGCCAAAAGGCTATGCCAATGGCGTATTGACCCGGGACCGGCAGCTTTTCACCGGCGGCCAGATCGGCTGGAACGAGCGGCAGGAATTCGAAAGCAACGATTTCATCGGGCAGATGGAACAGGCGCTGCGCAATGTCATGGCGATCATCGAGGCAGCGGGCGGCCGGGCGCAGGATATCACCCGCCTGACATGGTATGTCACCGACAAGGCCGAATATCTTGCCCGGCAGAAAGAAGTGGGCGAAGTTTATCGCAAGGTTCTGGGACGGCATTTTCCGGCAATGACGATGGTCGTGGTCGCCGCCTTGATCGAGGACGAGGCTCTGATCGAGATCGAGGCGACGGCGGTTCTGGACGACTGACCGTCACGGCCGGACAAAAGGGGGGAACGCATGAAAATACTGATCGCGGGGGGCGGCATAGGTGGCCTGACACTGGCCCTGATGCTGCATGAGCGTGGAATAGATGCGCATATCTTCGAACAATCGCGCGAGATCCGCGAATTGGGGGTCGGCATCAACACCCTGCCCCATGCGATTGCGGAACTGGAACGACTGGGCCTTCTGCCCGCGCTTGACGCGGTGGCGGTGCGTACGCGGCGGCTGATCTACAAGACCGGGCGCGGGCAGGATATCGTGGCGCAGCCGCGCGGGATCTGGGCCGGACTGGATTCTCCGCAATTCTCGATCCATCGCGGCAGGTTGCAAAAGGTCATCCATGACGCGGTTCTGGACCGGCTTGGCCCGGACGCGATCAGCAGCGACCGGCGGCTGGTGTCGTTCGAACAATCCGCCGAAAAGGTCACTGCACACTTCGAATCGCGCGACGGATCGCGCTTCGAGGAAACCGGAGATGTGCTGATCGGGGCCGACGGCATCCATTCGGTGGTGCGCGGCAATTTCTATCCCGATCAGGGGGCGCCGCAATGGAACGGTGTCCTGATGTGGCGCGGCGCCGTCTGGTGGCCGCGTTTCCTTGACGGCGCCTCGATGATCGTGGCGGGCGGGATGCGGCACAAGCTGGTGCTGTACCCGATCACGCATGACCCCGACCGGCCCCATGAGGCATTGACCAACTGGGTTGTCTGTTCCCGGCTGGGAGATGGCTCGGCCCCGATCCCCACGCGCGAGGACTGGTCGCGCAAGGCCCCCGCGGAAGAGGCGCTGCGGATGGCCGAAGGGCATCTGTCTGTTCCCGAGTTGGATATCACGGATCTGATCCGCGCGACCGGTGAAATCTTCGTCTATCCGATGTGCGACCGCGACGCCCTGCCCCGCTGGTCGCATGGGCGGGTTACGCTTCTGGGCGACGCCGCGCATCCGATGTATCCGGTTGGCTCGAACGGCGCGAGCCAGGCGATCCTTGACGCCCGCGATCTGGCCGACCGGCTGGCGCAGGGAGGCGATGTGGTTCAGGCGCTGGAGGCTTATGACGCGAAACGCCGCCCGGCGACGGCGGCGATCGTCGCGGCGAACCGCTCAGGCGGGCCGGAGGGCGTGATCGATTTCGTCGAGAACCGCGCCCCGGACAGGTTTGCCGATATTCACGACATCGCCACCCCGGAAGAGCTTCGCGCCATCGTCGGGGATTACGAAACGCTGGCGGGATTTGCCGCGCCGAAAACGGGCGGCTGAAGAAACGGAAAACCGCGAAGTCCCCTATGGGACGCCGGCTCCGGGGCGACCGGGATTGAGGTTTTCTTCTGCCTCCGGCGATCGCTGGGGGATTTGCATCCCCCAGACCCCCGGCAAGGTATTTGAACAAAGAAGAAATATCGGTGTGCCGGCCGGGGTAGCGGGCGGCGCGCGACAGCGTCCTGTATTGCGGATAAGGGGCCGCGGGAAAACGCCACGGCCACGGTTTTCGTCATCGGGCGGTATTGCGCTCAGCCCGGAGGCGGAAGGAAATCCACGTCATGCTCGGCCGAGATGCGCACCAGTTCCTGCGGATCGGTGACGCCATCCAGCCTGCCGAACAATTCGAAAAGCCTGCCGGTCGGCGCGACCCCGAAGGTGCAGCTTGCCGTCTTGCCCGAGCGGTTGAAGATTCCATGCGCGACGCCTTTGGGCATGAACACGGTATCGCCCGGACCGGCGGGATGTTTTTCATCGCCGAACTCGATTTCAAGGTGACCTTCCAGAACGTAGATCCATTCATCCTGTAACGGATGGATATGCGGCGGCACAAAAGTATCCGCCGGGATGACCGCATGCCAGATGAAGGCGTTTTCAGAACGCAGCTTCGGCGTATAGGTCTGCCCGACAACGGTCCATGCCTTGCCGCCCAAAGCATCGGCGGCCGGGGTTACTCCATGATCCATGCTGTCTTCCTCCTGTTATCAAATACATGTCAAAGATGCAGATGCCGTTCCAGCGTCGCCGCGACATCCGGCCCGGCGGGCACCGTCGAGACGATCTCGCCCTTCTCGATGACGTAATGCCGGTCCGCCAGTTCGGTCAGCGCGTCCAGATTCTTGTCGATCAGCAGGATCGCTTCGCCCTCGGCCTTCAGCTCCGCCAGCCGCTGCCAGATTTCGGCGCGGATCAGAGGCGCAAGCCCCTCGGTCGCCTCGTCGAGGATCAGCAGGCGCGGATTGGTCATCAGGGCGCGGCCGATGGCCAGCATCTGCTGCTCACCACCCGAAAGCTGCGATCCAAGATGGCCGCGCCGCTCGTGTAGTCTCGGGAAGAACCCATAGACCGCGGCAAGATCCCAGCGATTGCGCCCTTCTGGCGTTCTGGAGGTGGCAAGCAGATTCTCTTCCACCGAAAGGGTCGGGAAGACCTGCCGTCCTTCGGGGACAAGCCCTAACCCGGCACGGCCGATGCGATATGGCGGTTGTCCGGCAAGATCTTGTCCGGCGACGCGGATTTCCCCCTGCCACGGTCGCAGCAATCCCATGATCGTGCGAACCGTCGTGGTCTTGCCCATGCCGTTGCGGCCCAGAAGCGTGACGACCTCGCCCTGACCGATATCCAGATCGACGCCGAACAGAACCTGAGCCGCGCCATAGCCTGCGGTGACCCCTTTCAGCGACAACAGACTCATGCCGTACCCTCCGGATGGTCATCGCCCAGATAGGCGGCCCGCGCTTTGGGATCGGCCCGAACCTCATCCGGCGTGCCTGTCGCAACGATTGCCCCTGCCACCAGCACCGAGACCCGGTCGGCAAGCTGGAACACCGCTTCCATGTCATGCTCGATCAGCAGGATGGGATATTCAGCCTTCAATGCCAGCAGCACCTGCGTCAGACTGGCGCTTTCTGCCCGGCCCATACCGGCCAGCGGCTCGTCGAGCAAAAGCGCATGGGGGCGGCCCGCAATGGCGATGGCAAGCTCCAGCAGGCGCTTTTCGCCGTAAGACAGCGTACCCGCCACCATGTCCGCCTTTCCCGCCAATCCGATCCGCGCCAGTGCCGAGATCGCGGCTTCGTTCAACAGTCGCTCATCCGCGACGCGGCCAAGGAAGCGGAAACTGGACCCGGCCCGGACCTGCGCGGCAAGCGCGACATTCTCCAGCACCGTGAATTCGGGCAGGATCGAGGTGATCTGGAACGAGCGGCCCAGCCCTGCCAGCGCGCGCTCAGACTGGCTGAGCCGGGTCACGTCCTGCCCCATGAAGACGATGCTTCCCGCATCCGGTTGCAGCATTCCCGACAGTTGATGGATCAGCGTCGATTTTCCCGCGCCATTCGGGCCGATCAATGCGTGACACTCACCCCGGCGCAGTTCCAGATGAATGTCATCGGTCACGACAAGCGCGCCAAAAGCCTTGCGCAAACCGGATAATTGCAGGATCGCCTCGCTCATTGCGGCCCCCTCATCCGGTCAAGCAGCCCCGCCAACCCGCCGCGCGCATAAAGCGCGATCAGCACCAGGAACGGGCCGAAGATCAGGCGCCAGTCATTGGTGATGGCGGAAAGGCTTTCCTCGATCAGGATGAAGCATAGCGCCCCGATCAATGCGCCGTTGCGACTGGCCATCCCGCCAAGGATCACCATGACGATCAGATCGCCCGAGCTTTGCCATGCCGACAGTGACGGGCTGACGAATGCGAATTGCACCGCCCACATGACCCCCGCCACCGAGGCGATAATTCCGGCGATGCAATAGGCCGCCAACTGATAGCGGCGCACCGGATAGCCCATCGAGGCCACGCGGACGGGGTTTTGCCGCGCCGCGCGCAGTACTCTGCCAAAGCGCGAGCCGGTGATCCGGTGAACCAATGCCCATGTCCCGATCAGCAACAGCAGGACCGTGACATATACGCCGATATCCGAGGCCAGCCATTTGCCGCCCAGAAAACCCGGCGCCGCCCACAGGGTCAGCCCGTCATCCGCCCCGTATTGCGCCAGCGAACCAAGCGCGAAATAGACCATCTGGCCGAAAGCCAGTGTGATCATGATAAAGGAAACGCCCGAGGTCCGCAGGCTGATTGCGCCGCTGACAAGGGCAAAGCCTCCCGCCACGGCCATGGCAACCGGCAGGATCAGTGCGATCTCGTCCACGCCCTCGGTGATCATGATCCCGCAGGTATAGGCTCCGATCGCGATAAAGGCGCTGTGCCCGAAGCTGACCAGCCCGCCATGCCCGATCAGCAGATCAAGGGATATGGCAGCGATCGCCAGCAGCATCGCCCGCACCGCAAGCGAGGTCAGCCAGCCGCCGCCATAGAACGTGGCAAGAAGCGGGATCAGGGCAAGCGCCGCGAAAAGGACGAGTGTCACGATCAGCGGCATCGCGGTTGCGCTTGCCGCCCTGGAATCCGGCTTTGTCTGCTCGCTCATCCCGTCACCTCGCGGCTTTCGGAGCGAAAAGCCCCTGTGGCCGCCAGAACAGCACCAGCGCCATCAACACATAGATCAGCATCGAGGAAATGGCCGGGCCGACCTGATTGGCCGCCGAGGGGTTCATGATCAGCCGCAACCCGTCGATCACCAGCATCCGTCCCAGCGTATCCACCAGCCCGACCAGCAGCGCGGCGACGAACGCGCCCCGGATCGAGCCCGCGCCGCCGATGATGATCACGACGAAAGCCACGATCAGAAGATTGTCTCCCATGCCCGGCTCGACCGCGAAGATCGGCGCGGCCATCACTCCGGCGAACCCCGCCAGCATCGCGCCGAAACCGAAGACGCATAGGAACAGCCGCCGGACATCCACGCCCAGCGCGGATACCATGTCGGGCGTCGTCGCGCCTGCGCGGATCAGCATCCCGATGCGCGTGCGCGTGATCACCAGCCACAGGCCAAGCGCCACAAGCAGCCCCGCCACAATCACCGCCAGCTTATAGGCGGGGTAAAGCAGCCCATCGACCAGCTTGAACGAGAAATTCAGGAATTCCGGAGGCGGAACACTCAGCGTCGCCGGCCCGAACAGCATTTTCATGAGTTCGTTGAGAAACAGGATTACCCCGAATGTCGCCAGCACCTGACTAAGATGATCGCGGTCGTAAAGATGCCGGAACACAAGGAATTCCAGCAGCAGCCCCAGCAACAGCGCAAGCGGCAGCGCCAGAACCAGCGCGGCGACGAAATTGCCGGTCAGCCCGTAAAGGAACACCGCCAGATAGGCGCCTAGCATGTATTGCACGCCATGGGCGAGATTGATGAAACCCATGACCCCGAAAACCAGCGTCAGCCCGGCGGCAATCAGGAACAGGATCACGCCAAGCTGTAGCCCGTTCAGAATCTGGAGGATGAGCAGCGTCAACGACATCAGGATTCTATCCGCAAATCGGCGGAACCGCAGCCGGTCCCGCCAGAAAGCTTACATGCTGCATTCTTCAGCCAGATTGTCGGCATAATCCTTGATCACCAACTCGCCCATCGCCGTGGCCCATTGGCCGTCTTCGCGCTTGGCGACCGATAGCTGATAGAAATCCTGCACCGGATAATGATTGCTGTTGAAGCTGAAATCGCCGCGCAACGAGGTGAAATCCGCCGCTTCAAGCGCAGCCTGTACCGCGGCCTTGTCGCTCAGATCGCCCTCTACGGCACTGACGGCGCTGTCGATCAGCATGGCCGCGTCATAAGCCTGCATGGCATAGCCGCCCGGGACATATCCGTATTTCTCCTGGAAGGCGGCGACAAAGGCCTTGCTGGCCTCGCCCTCGAAATCCGGCGCCCAGTTTCCTGCGCCGATAAAGCCCTCTGCCGCCTCTTTCTGCGCCGGAAGGGTGGTTTCATCCGTGGTGAAAACCGACATGAACTGAACCTTGTCGGCAAGCCCGCTGTCGCGGAACTGCCCGACGAGACGCACGCCCATCCCGCCCGGAGCAAAGGCAAAGACCGCATCGGCCCCGGATGTCGCGATCCGGGCGATCTCGGCGGAATAGTCCTGACTGTTTAGCGGAACATAGGTTTCATCAACGATCTCGCCCTCGTAATGGACCCGGAACCCTTCCAGATTATCCCGTCCGGCCTGATAATTGGGCGCAAGCATGAATACTTTTTCAAAGCCTGCCTCCTGCGCGTATTTGCCCATCACCTCGGCATTCTGGTTGTTCAGATAGGAGGTCACGAAGAAATAAGGATTGCAGGCATTCCCCGCGAAAGTCGAAGGCCCGGCATTCGGACTGATCAGAAAGGTTTCGGATTCGACCACGGGGCGGAAAATCGCCTGCAACATGTTCGAGAAAACCGTGCCGACGACAAAATCGACCTGCTCCTGCTCGACCAGAGAGGTTGCGGCGGACAGCGCCACCTCGGGTTTCAGCCCGTCATCCTCGACGATCAGCTCGGCCTCCTCGCCGCCCAGTTTGCCGTCAAGATCCTCCAGAGCAAGCTTGAACCCGTCCACTGCCTGCTGGCCAAGCGCCGCAGGCGGCCCCGACAGGGTCACGATCATCCCCACCTTGATCTCGGCAGCGGCAGAACCGCCAATGCCGATTACGCCCGCCGCAACCGCTGCTCCGAGTTTTTTCATAATTTTTCTCCCTGTTGCCTGACCGAAATGCCTTCCGGCATGCGGATCCGCATGGCCAGAGCGCCTTGCAGCCAGATATGCCTGTCGTGATACCGCAGACCATTTTAGAATCATAGCTTGGGAGAATAGTGGTGGAAAACGGATTTTGCTTCAAGTTTAAAATTTTAATGTCAAAAAGAAATTGCGCCCTCGAAAAGCGGTCGCGACAATGCTTCCAGCGGTGAGATATGCGGCTGTAACACGACAGGACGCGGCCTGCCGGTAACAGGGAAGGTTACTACGGGCGGCTCGTCCTTTTTGACAACGCTCTGTTATCTGACACGCACCGCACCGCTGCCGCCGATAGCAGCGCCGGCGACGGCTCCAACCGGCCCGGCGACGACCGCACCCGTCGCGGCGCCGGTGGTGGCGCGGGTCGCGGTATTGGGTCCGCAGGCGGTGACCGCCAGCGTCAGGCCGCAAAACAGGATAGCGGTCAGTTTCTGCATGATCATACCCTTTTCTCGGGAAGGTTTCACAAATTGAAACGTTCCGGTTCAGTTATGGTTCCACGTGACGTCACCCGGAAACCCGGGCCTTGACGCAAAAAACAAGACCGGCGCAGGAGGGATCAGGGACAGCCAGCCGGGACAATCGCCGTAACGCGGAAATTACCGCGAAAAAGCGTCAATCAGGTTCAGAACCGCCAGAACTTTCCGGGTTCCGCTGTCCACGCGATAAATCTGGTTGTCATTGCGGTAGTAATTCCAGCCATCGCGCCGTTCGAGACCATAGCGATCATAATCGTTGATCCGGACATAATCGGCGATTCGCAGGATGTCACCGATACCGGTTCCATAGCGGACCGCGTGTTTCCGCACCTGCCCCGGAGGCACGCAGGCCGGATATTTTTTCGCAAGCCCCGGAGGACAGTTCGAACCGTATCGGACATGCCCGCGATGTTTCGCCTGCGGTTCGCGATGCTTATGCGCATGCTTGTGGCCCTTGCCCTTCCCCGGATCCGCGACAGCCGGCGTCACGCCGGCCACCGCAACCGCCATAGCGGCGGCAAGCAGCATCGAGATGGTCTTCATGTCAAACACTCCTGCAGGATATTCCCGGAGATTCATTACCCGAACACGCCTTTTGGTTGCATCACATTTTCACTTTGGGTGAAAAAATGTTGATCCGGCAATCACTCAACCCGGCCCTCTTGGCGGGCGAGGCCGGTAAACGGGCAGTTTCCACCCCCATATCAGACTGCCGGCGCGCAGAATCCAGACCACCGCCGCACAGGCGATCAAAGCTTCGCCCTGCCGAAACCCGAACCAGTTCAGCAAGGCAGCCGTAAATGTTCCACCAAAAGCCGCAGTCAGATAAAGCTGCCCCTGCTTCAGCACCAGAGGAACCTCGTTCCCGACGACATCGCGCATCAGCCCGCCGAATGTGCCGGTCACGATCCCCATGATCACGACGATCACCGGGCCCGCGCCACTTTCCATGGCCACCCCCGCCCCGGCTGCAGCCGCGACCGCCAAAGCGACGCTGTCCAGCCAGACCAGCAGCCGATAACGGCTTTCGATGAGATGCGCGGTCCAGAATACCAGCAGGGCAGCCGCAGCAGCCATCAGCACATAAGAGGGATGTTCGATCCAGAACACCGCCTCGCGCCCCAATATCAGATCCCGCAAAGTACCGCCGCCCACCGCGGTCAGTGCCGCCATGAAGATGAACCCCACCGGATCAAGCTGCGCGCGGCTGGCGACAAGCGCCCCGGTCAGGGCGAATATCAGGACCGCCCCGTAATCCAGCGCCACCAGCAGCGCCTCGAAACTCATTTGAACGGCTCCATCCCGGCGCGGGCAAGCTCATCCGCGCGCTCGTTCTCGGCATGGCCCGCATGGCCCTTGATCCATTGCCACTCGACCCGGTGCCGCGCCTGCGCCTCGTCCAGCCGCCGCCACAATTCCTCGTTCTTCACCGGCTTCCTGCCCGCGGTGCGCCAGCCATTCCGCTTCCAGCCATGCAACCATTGGGTGACGCCGTTCTTCACATAGGCGCTGTCGGTGATCACGGTGATCTCGCTTGGCCGGGTCAGCGCCTCAAGCGCCGAGATCGCCGCCATCAGTTCCATGCGATTATTGGTGGTCGCGGCCTCGCCGCCCTGCAATTCCCGCTGCTTGACGATCCTGTCGCCCTCCATCGCCCGCAACAATACGCCCCAGCCTCCGGGACCGGGATTGCCGCTGCAAGCCCCGTCGGTCCATGCGAAAAGTGTCGTCACGCCCGGCTCACCGCCAGTTTCAGCCCCAGCAAAGCGAATGACGCCGCGAAGACCCGCCGCAGCCACCGCATCGCGGATTCCGAGGCCAGCACCGCATCCCGGCCACTCGCGGCAAGGGCAGCATAAAGCACGAAGACGCCAAAGGTCATTCCGGTAAATCCCAGGCCCAGTTCGAACAGCGCGCCGATCCCGGCATTGGCGGGCAGGAATTGCGGCAGAAACGCCATGAAGAACATCGGCAGCTTGGGATTCAGCAGGTTCAGCACGATCCCGCGCCAGATCAGCTGTCGCGGAGGAACCTGCGCCGCCGCATGGAACCGCAAGCCCCCTTCGCCCTTCAATGCGCCCCATGCCATCCAGAGCAGATAGGCGACACCCGCGAATTTCACCGCTTGGAACAGCACGGCACTGGCATGCAGCAATGCCGCCAGCCCGGCCATGGCCACCAGCATGTGAATGACGGTCGCAATGGTGCAGCCAAGCGCGGCCCAAAGCCCCGCACGCATCCCCCCGCCCAGCGTCGAGGACAGCGTATAGATCACCCCAAGCCCCGGCACGGCGCAGACGATGAACGCCGTCAGCAGATATTCGAAACTCATTCGCTCAGCTCCTTATACCCGGGCAGCGCTTCGATCCTGCGCAGCCATGCGCCGATTGCCGGGAACCGCTCCATCCCGAAACCGCCGCGTGTTCCGGCGGAATGGGTATAGGCGTAAAGACAGATATCCGCCAGACTCGGCCCGCCCGTCAGCCAGTCATCCCCGGCCAGATGCTCTTCCATGACCTGCAGCAGCGCATGACCCCGGTGCAGCAGATCATCCAGCCTCGCGGGCGTCGCCTCTGCGGCACGGTGCGGATAGTTCAGAAGCGCCTGGCGCACCGCAATGACCGGCTCATGATTATATTGCTCCCAGAACATCCAGCCCAGCATCTGCGCCCGCAGAGCCGGATCACCGGGCACGAAATCCGTCCCCTCCCCCAGATACCACAGGATCGCACCGGATTCGGCCAGCTTGCGCCCGTCATCCAGTTCCAGCACCGGCACCTTGCCGAAGGGAAGAGCACCCCCGGCCCTGGCCTGCGCCAACGCCACGGATCCGTCCTCGCAATCGATCACCTCGACCCGCCGCCCGATCAGAGACAGCAAAAGCCTGATCTTGTAGCTGTTCCCCGAAGAAGGCATCGAATAAAGCCGCATTTCCCTACCTTCTTCTTTGCCCAAATATCTCGGGGTGAATTGGCCGCAGGCCAAGAGGGGCGGCGCCCCTCCCTATGCCGTTTCCCGCAGAACCCGCGGCACCTTGAATTCGATATTCTCCTGCGCGGTCTCGACGATTTCGACAGCGACATCATAACGCGCCCGGAAAGCGTCAATCACCTCGTCGATCAGCACTTCGGGCGCGCTTGCGCCTGCTGTCACGCCGACATGGCGCACACCGTCGATCGCCCGCCAGTCGATCTGATCCGCCCGCAGCACAAGCTGCGAATACGCACAGCCCGAGGCCCGCCCTACCTCGACCAGCCGCTTGGAATTGCTGGAATTCTGTGCCCCGATCACCAGCAGCGCATCGATCTTCGGCGCGATCGCCTTGACTGCCGCCTGACGGTTGGTGGTGGCATAGCAGATATCCTCCCGGGCAGGGCCGATGATCCCCGGGAACCGCGCCTGCAGAGCGGCGACGATCTGCGCGGTGTCATCGACCGAAAGCGTGGTCTGGGTGATGAAGGCCAGCCGTCCGGGATCGCGCGGGGTCAGATCCGCCACATCCCCGACCGTCTCGACAAGAATCACCTCGCCCTCGGGCAGTTGTCCCATCGTGCCCAGCACCTCGGGATGGCCGGCGTGACCGATCATGACCAGTTGCAACCCCTCGGCATGGTGACGCGCCGCTTCCATATGGACCTTGCTGACCAGAGGACAGGTCGCGTCGACGAACACCATCTCGCGTTGCTTCGCTGTGGCCGGGACGGATTTCGGCACGCCATGGGCCGAGAAGATCACCGGGCGGTCATCGGGGCATTCATCCAGTTCCTCGACAAAGACCGCGCCCTGTTCACGCAGGGAATCGACGACATATTTGTTATGCACGATCTCATGGCGCACATAGACCGGAGCGCCCCATTTCTGCAGCGCCAGTTCCACGATCTTGATGGCACGGTCCACGCCCGCGCAGAAACCCCGCGGGGCGGCCAGATAAAGCGTCAGGGGCGGTTTCGTCTGTTCCATGGTCATGCCCTAACCTGAGCGCGATCCGTCGTCCAGACAAGAGACTGTGCAAATCCGCCGGCGAAATATTCGTTGCGTCCCGCGAATGCCGGGGGCGTTGCCCCCGGACCCCCAAGGTATTTGGACAAAGAAGAAAGAAGAGGTTTCAAAGCGCAAGCGCCAGAATCGCCGAGACATCCAGATGCGCTTCGAGATGCCGCGCGAGATCGTCCAACGTTTCTTCCACACCAGCCTCGTATCCGGGCTGCGAGGTCACGCCAAGACGCGCAAGAAAACCGGCACGAAACCGGTCATCGGCAAAGAGCCCGTGCAGATAGCTGCCCAGGATCCTTCCGTCGCGGCTGATCGCGCCGTCCGGGCCCGGGATCTGCGCGAAGGGGCGCGCGCAGTCTGGGCCGGAGCTCCGGCCCATATGAATCTCATATCCGGCCACCGGCTGGCCAAGCGCCGTGCCTGTGACCCGGACCGTGCGCTTGGCGGCGGACATGGTGGTCTCGACGTCCAGAAGGCCCAGACCCTCGACCTCGCCCGTGATCCCGTCGGAGCCGCCGGGATCGCGGATGACCCGGCCCAGCATCTGATAGCCGCCGCAGATGCCAAGCACATGCCCGCCGCGCCGGACATGGGCGGCAAGGTCGGTGTCCCAGCCCTGAGCGCGCAGGAATGCCAGATCGCCAAGCGTGGTTTTCGTGCCCGGCAGGATCACCAGACCGGCATCCCCGGGAATCGCCCGGCCCGGTCCCAGCATGGTCAGCCGGATTCCCGGTTCCGCCGCCAGCGGGTCGAGATCGTCGAAATTCGCGATACGCGAAAGGGTGAGGCAGACCACATGCAGCCCCTTGCCGCCTGATGCCCGCAGATCGACGGCATCTTCGGCAGGCAGGCGATGCGCCTCTGCGAACCAGGGCAGCACCCCGAAACCGGGCCAGCCGGTGCGGCGCTCGATCTCGCGATAGCCATCGTCGAACAGGCGCGGATCGCCGCGGAACTTGTTGATGATGAAACCGCGGATCAGAGCGGCATCCGCCGGATCGATCACCGCCTGCGTGCCCACGATCTGCGCGATCACCCCGCCCCGGTCGATATCCCCGGCCAGCACCACCGGCACGCCCGCCGCCCGCGCGAATCCCATATTGGCGATATCGCGGGGGCGCAGGTTGATCTCGGCCGGGCTGCCCGCTCCTTCGACGATCACAAGATCATATGCGGCGCGCAAACGGGCAAAACTGTCCAGCACGCCCTGTATCAGACGGGGTTTCAGCGCCGCGTAATCCCGCGCCTCGGCTCTTGCGACCGCGCGGCCATGCAGGATCACCTGCGCGCCGGTATCGGTCTCGGGCTTCAGCAGCACCGGGTTCATGTCGGTGACCGGCTCCAGCCCGCTGGCCCGGGCCTGCAAGGCCTGCGCACGGCCGATCTCGCCCCCGTCCACGGTGACGGCGGCGTTGTTCGACATGTTCTGCGGCTTGAATGGCGCAACCTTCAGCCCCCGCCGCAGCGCCGCACGGCACAGGCCCGCGACCAGAAGCGACTTGCCGATATTCGAGCCGGTGCCCTGAATCATCACCGCGCGGGGTTTTGTGGCGGGCATGAGACACTCCGCTTGCCTTCATCTGCATGGATGACTAGATAGGCCCGTCCGCAAATGAAAGGCCGAATTCTGTGGAAAACGTCGTGCTGACCGTTCACCTCATCCTGGCAGTCCTGCTGACCGGGGTCGTGCTGCTGCAACGCTCCGAAGGGGGCGGGCTTGGAATGGGCAGCGGCGGCGGTGGCGGCGTGATGTCGGGACGCCAGGCCGCGAACTGGATGACGCGATTCACCTGGGCGTTGGGCATTGCCCTGTTCGCGACCTCGATCGGCCTGACGATCATCGCGGCGCGGAGCGTTTCGAACAATTCGATCATGGATCAGATCGGCGTTCCCGAATCGCGGCAGGGTTCGACCGTGCCCGCATTGCCGGAATACACGCCTCCGCCCTCGACCGGCGGCGACCCGTTGACGCCTCCGGCACCCGATGCGCCAGCAGGCAGCAGCACCGCGCCGGCAGCGGATGATGGCCAGGCAGCGCCGGACGCCGCAGCACCCGAAGCAGCAGCGCCCGAAGCTCCGGCCGCAGATGTGGAAGCCTCTGCAGCAAGCGAAGTGGAAGCGCCCCCCGCAGCAGAAAGCGCTGCACCGGAAGCCGCCCCCGAAGCAGGCACGGAAAGCGGTGAACCCGCTGCGTCGGAACAGCAACAGCCGGCGAATTAACGACATACAAGACATAGGGGGACAAGTAATTTTCCCCACATCAACTTGCGGTCCATTGCGGCCACGGGACGAATCGGTTATAACTTAAGTCCCGTGATGCAGGCTGTTCCACGGCCCGCAAAATCGCTGAATTTTATCATCACGGGGGCTCCATGGCGCGTTATATTTTTATTACTGGCGGCGTGGTTTCGTCTCTTGGGAAAGGTCTGGCATCCGCGGCGCTTGGCGCGCTTTTGCAGGCGCGCGGCTTCACCGTCAGGCTGCGCAAGCTGGACCCCTATCTGAATGTCGATCCCGGCACCATGTCACCGTTCGAGCATGGCGAGGTCTTCGTCACCGATGACGGCGCAGAGACGGATCTGGATCTTGGCCATTACGAGCGATTCACCGGCGTTTCCGCGCGGCGCACCGATTCCGTCAGTTCGGGCCGCATCTATTCCAACGTGCTGGAGAAAGAGCGCCGAGGCGAATATCTGGGAAAAACCATCCAGGTCATCCCCCATGTCACCAATGAAATCAAGGATTTCCTTGCCATAGGCGAAGATGAGGTCGATTTCATGCTGTGCGAGATCGGCGGCACTGTCGGCGATATCGAGGGCCTGCCCTTCTTCGAGGCCATCCGCCAGTTCAGTCAGGACCGGCCGCGCGGGCAGTGCATCTTCATGCATCTGACGCTGCTGCCATGGCTTGCGGCCTCGGGTGAGTTGAAGACCAAGCCCACCCAGCACAGCGTCAAGGAACTTCGCTCGATCGGCATCGCGCCGGATGTGCTGGTCTGCCGCTCGGAACAGCCCATTCCCGAAAAGGAACGCGCCAAGATTGCGCTGTTCTGTAATGTCCGGCCGGATGCGGTCATACCCGCCTATGATCTCAGTTCGATCTATGACGCGCCGCTGGCCTATCACCGTGCCGGCCTTGACCGCGCCGTTCTGGACGCCTTCCAGATCAGCCCGGCGCCGCGCCCCGATCTGGCCCGATGGGAAGATGTGATGGACCGGCTGGAGCATGCCGAGGGTCAGGTCCGCATCGCCGTGGTGGGCAAATATACGCAGCTTGAAGACGCCTATAAATCCATTGCCGAGGCATTGACCCATGGCGGCATGGCGAACCGGGTCCGCGTTCAGGCCGACTGGGTCGACAGCGAGAAGCTGGAAGGCGATGGCGTCACGCTGCTGGACGGCTATCACGGCATCGTCGTGCCGGGCGGTTTCGGCGAGCGCGGGACCGAAGGCATGATCGCCGCGGCCCGCTATGCCCGCGAAAAGAAAGTGCCTTATCTGGGTATCTGTCTGGGCATGCAGATGGCAGTGATCGAAGCGGCCCGGAACCTTGCCGGAATGCCCGGCGCGGGGTCCGAGGAATTCGATCACGAGGCGGGCGAGACCCGATTCACCCCGGTTGTCTATCACCTGAAGGAATGGGTACAGGGCAATTACAAGGTGCAGCGCAAGCTGACCGACGACAAGGGCGGCACCATGCGCCTGGGCGCCTATACCGCCGTGCTGACCCCCGGCTCGAAGGTTTCCGAGGTCTATGACGGCGCGTTGGAAATCGAGGATCGTCATCGTCACCGCTACGAGGTCGATGCGAGCTATCGGGATGCGCTGGAAAAGGTCGGGCTGGTCTTTTCGGGCATGTCACCCGATGGCAAACTGCCGGAAGCGATCGAATATCCCGATCACCCCTGGTTCATCGGCGTGCAATCGCATCCGGAACTGAAGTCCAAGCCCTTCGAGCCCGCACCGCTATTCGCAGGGTTCGTCCGCGCCGCGATGGATGAGGGGAGGCTGGTCTAGGGCCGATCGCGCCGGATCGAAGCCCCTGCCCTTCTTCTTTGTCCAAATACCTCGGGGGTCGCCCGCGGGTCGCGCCACTGGTCCAAGAGACTGCCCGCAATGGGGCAGCGCCCCCGGCCATCGCAGCATGCAAAGAACCAGCGTTTCCGACCCAGCACAGCACGCTTCAGGGGCGGTCTTGTCCCGGCTGGAAATGCTATTGCCATGCAGGACGGCGTCAGGTCCGCGACGGATCAGTCGCTTTTTCCGCCGATCAGCCGGGCACGCAGCCAGCCCGAGAACCAGTCCATCGCCATCACCATCAGCACCACCAGCACGATGTAATAGCTGACCTCCTCCCAGTCCTGCTGGGTCTGAAGCGCCTGTGTCAGCAGCAACCCGATGCCACCGCCGGTGATCGCGCCGATGATGGTCGCGCTGCGGGTATTCGATTCGAACAGATACAGCACCTGACTGAGCAGGACCGGCGTCACCTGCGGCAGAACACCGAACCGATAGCGCTGCGCCGGGTTCGCGCCGGTCGAGGCAATGCCCTCGATCTGCTTGTCATCGACATTTTCAAGCGCCTCCGAGAAGGTCTTGCCGAATGTGCCGGTATCGGTCAGCAGGATCGCCAGAGCCCCGGTCATCGGCCCCGGGCCGAAGGCCCGCGACAGCACCACCGTCCAGATCAGCCCGTCGACGCCCCGGATGAAATCGAAAATCCGCCGCATCCCGAAACGGACCGCCATCAGCGGCGCGAACCGCTTTGCCGCGAGAAACGCCAGCGGCAGCGCGATGATGGCCGCGCCGAACGTGCCCAGAAACGCCATCAGCATGGTCTCGAAGATCGCCCATGCGACCTTGGCGTGCAGCCACATCGGATTATACCAGAAATCATGCCAGGCCCCGGTGATATTCGGGCGGTCCGGGTCGATACGTTCCCCGAACAGGATATCAAGCAGACCGTGGCCGTGATAGGGGCTGTCCAGCGTGAAGAAGAACAGCTCCCATCCTGGAAAATATCGGAAAATCTCGGTTTTCGAGCGGGTTATGGTCACCCGCCCGCCCTCGGTCGTGATGCCCACGCGGCGCGGATTCAGCGTGATCCAGTCGGGCGCGGGTCCGATCACATCCGCGACCAACTCATCATCCATCAGCCGGATGGTGACGGGATCGGTTCCCGGATAGTGATATTCCGTGACATTGCCCGGCAGCAGCCGCAGCGAATGGCCGTTTTTCAGCTCGACGCTCACCGCGTCGTCATTGCCGCTGACCCATTCGGGTCGCTCGCCTTCGGGATAGGCCCCCTTCCGCTGCCCCTCGATGGCGTAAGAGATCGTGCCGCTGCGATGATCGCGGGTCACATGCGTCTTGTAGGACCAGCTGTCCGACAACAATGTGACCGCGTTATCCATCCTTGCGCGTTGCGCCAGACCGGGAATGTCGAAGGCGAAGAAGACATAGGCCAGATACAGCCCGATCAGTACAACGACCGTGTAAGCCGCCATTCTTTTGCGGGCGAGACGGGTCGTTGCCGCGTCCTTCATCATGGCCAGCGTGGCGGCGGTCATTGCCAGTCCCCCTTGACCAGACGGTTGCGATAGCTGCTGGAAAGCTGATCGAACAGCACGATGGTGCCGAAGAGCAGGATGAAGATCGCCGCGGCGTCGTCGAATTTCCCCTGACCCCATGACATGGCGTTTTTCAGTTCGTAGCCGATTCCGCCCGCGCCCACGAAGCCAAGGATTGCCGAAGCGCGGATATTGATCTCGAAGCGCAGCAGCGCATAGCTGAGGAAATTCGGCGCGACCTGGGGCAGCACCCCCAGCAGCATCCGTTGCGACCAGCCTGCCCCGGTCGAGGCCAGCCCCTCGATCGGCTTGGGATCGGCGTTTTCCGCCACCTCCGAGAACAGTTTGCCAAGCGCGCCGACGGTATGCAGCGTGATCGCGATCATGGCAGGCACCGGCCCGCCCCCCAATACGAAAATAAGGACAAGGGCAACGACGATCTCGGGAATGGCGCGCATGATATCCATCAGGCGACGGAACAGCGGCACGAGCCGCGGCCAGCAGGCCAGCCCGCGCACCGACAGAAAGGCGAAAAGCATCCCGCCGATCGATCCGATCAGCGTCGAGATGGCAGCGATATTGATGGTTTCCACCAATGCCGGGAAGAATTTGACCAAATGCCCGGGCAGTTCCTGACGCTTCGCCCATGCCTCGGACAGGACAGCCGCCGGATAATCGAAGACATGCCCGATCCCATTCCAGAAACCGCCCGCATTCCGGGAATCCGCCAGATGGAAGCCGGGCAGCAAAAGCAGCAGGAAGATGATCAGCGTCAACGCGCCATAAAGCCGGCGGCGGCGCATCTGATCCAGATAAGCTGACTGCATCTGATGCAGATGGGGCCGGTCGGAAATATCGGTCATGAAGCAGGTCCGGACAAGGATGAGGGCGACAGGATGCCGCCCTCCGCATAGGTCAGGGATCAGCCGCCGATTTCGGCCTTGCGGGCCTCGATCACCGATTCATAGGCATCATGGGTGATCGGCTGTGCGCCCAGGGTTTCCCCGGCGAAAACCCCATAGGCGCAATCGGGGTCGTTTTCGTAAAGATTGTCCACCAGTTCGGTCATCTTCGCCTTCACGTCGTCGGGCAGAGCCTTGCGCAGCACGACCGGGCCTTCGGGGATGGGCTTGGATTTCCAGATCTCGACAAGCTGCGTCATATCGACAAGCCCGGCATCCACCGCCTTGCGCAATGCGCCCGAGTTGTAGCCGTCTTCCCACTCGCCCTGACCGTCGGCCCAGCTGACACCGCCATCCACATCGCCATTCGCAACCGCCACGATGGTCTGTTCATGCCCGCCGGTGAATTTCACCTCGCCGAAATAGTCGCCCGATTCCATCGATGCGCCGGTTTCCTGCGGAATTTCAACCGAAGGAATCAGAAAGCCGGATGTCGAGTTGGGATCCCCGAACCCGAAGCTTTTGCCCTTCATGTCTTCCAGCGAGGTGATACCGCTGTCTTTCAGGGCAAAGCCGATGGAATGATAGGCATAGCTGCCATCCGCGTTGACCTTGACCAGAACCGGTTCGACCGCCTCGGGATCGTCGAGATAGACGGCCGCATAGGCCGAAGCGCCCAGCCAGGCCATGTCAAGCGTGCCGCCCAACAGGCCCTGAATGACACCGTTGTAATCGGCAGGGGCGAACAGCTTGACGGGCACGCCAAGGGCTTCCTCGGTATAATCCTCCATGCAGGCATAGCTGTTCATGCGGTCCTGCGCGTTCTCGCCGCCCAGAATACCGATATTGAATGCGTCGATTTCCTGAGCATAGGCGGCCGGCACGAAGGCGGCGCCCAGAACAAGTGCCAGCGAAAGGGTCTTGGTCATCGTCATCTCCAGATTATTCGTTCCGGTCGGGAACTGCGGGAAAATTGTCAGGCCGGTTCGGCCATGCGGGCGGCTGGCCGTTCCGCCTCATCCTGTTCGATGGCGGTCGAGGTTGCGCTTTCCGAGAAATCCGCCCCCGCGCCATAGATATCGCGCGCGACTCCGGTGGTCAGTTGCGCGGGCGTGCCGTCGAAGACAATCCGCCCGGCACGCATGCCGATGATCCGGTCGCAATAGCGCCTTGCGGTATCCAGCGTATGCAGATTGGCGATGACCATGCGCCCGTCCTCGTCATGAATGCGGCGCAGCCTATCCATGACGATCTGGGCATTCATCGGATCCAGCGAGGCAATCGGCTCATCCGCCAGAATGATCGCCGGGTCCTGCATCAATGCCCGCGCGATGGCGACGCGCTGCTGCTGCCCGCCGGAAAGCGCCTCGGCGCGTTTGGCGGCATGCTCGGCAACGCCAAGCCGGTCGAGGATCTCGATGGCCGTCTCGACATCCTCGCGCGGATACAGGTTGAACATCGTCGCCAGGGTCGAGCGCCGGTTCAGCGTGCCATGCAGCACATTCGACACCACGTCCATCCGTGGAACCAGATTGAACTGCTGGAAGATCATCGCGCAGCGCGATTGCCATTTCCGCCTGGCCCGCCCCGTCAGTGCAGTGATATCCTGCCCCTGAAAACGGATCGCGCCTTCGCTGGCATCGGTCAGCCGGTTAAGCATACGCAACATGGTGGATTTGCCCGCGCCGGAACTGCCGATGATCCCGATCATCGCCGGTTCGGTCACGACGAAACTTGCCTTGTCCACTGCCGTGCGATCTCCGAACCGTTTCGTCAGAGCGCTTATTTCCAGCATCCGAATACCCCGATTGTCTGGGGCCGTCGCTAGCGATGGAATCCGACAGTTCTGCAACGGTCATGTAAATATTTTATAAAGTTTCGCCGCCTGCATCCCGGCAATGCGAACTCAGATTGCCCGAAACTCCGTGGGCACAGCACATATGGCTTCTGGCTTATGGCAAGGGAATCGCGCAGGCCCCGCCATCCGGATAAGCACACTTGCAACATGGCAGGGCCTCGGATACCGATCACCGGGTATATTTCGGCACTCGCCAGTCGCGACCATGGTCCTGATATCCTTTCCGGATGATCGGGAATCCAGGCAGAAAAAGGTAGCATCGTGGACTCGTTGTCTCCTCTGACTCTTGGCTTTCTTGGCAGCCTCGCCGCCGGTTTACTGACTGCGGTCGGCGCGCTTCCCGTGCTTTTCGGCGGTGTTCCGTCCCGTGCGTCGCGCGATCTTCTGCTTGGCTTCGCGGCCGGGGTCATGCTGGCCGCGTCCTTCTTTTCGCTCATCATTCCCGCGCTCGACGCTGCCGAGCCGCGTTACGAAACCAGCGCCACCCCCGCCCTGATCGTCTGCGTCGCGATCCTTCTGGGCATGGGCGTGGTGGCCCTGATGAACGAGCGTCTCCCGCATGAGCATTTCAGGACAGGGCGAGAAGGTCCGGCAGCCGATTCCCTGCGCCGGGTCTGGCTGTTCATCATCGCCATTACCATCCATAATTTCCCCGAGGGGCTGGCGGTCGGCGTCGGTTTCGGCTCGGGTGGCATGTCCGGAGGATTGCCGCTGGCGATCGGGATCGGCTTGCAGAATGCGCCCGAGGGGCTTGCCGTGGCCGTGTCGCTTCTGGGCGAAGGATACAGCAAGGCGCGCGCATGGCGTATCGCCGCGCTCACCGGACTGGTCGAGCCCATAGGCGGCCTGCTTGGTGCCGGGGTGGTCAGCCTGTCAGAGCCGCTTCTGCCCTGGGGACTTGCCTTCGCCGCCGGCGCGATGCTTTACGTCATCAGCCACGAGATCATCCCCGAAACCCATCGCAACGGCCATCAGAACAAGGCAACCGCAGGACTGGCGGTCGGCCTTGCCCTCATGCTGTTCCTTGATGTCTGGCTGGGTTAAGGAACCTCCGGCAACCGGCATCCCCGCCGGAAACGAGATTCATTGCGCCGGGTTCTGATGATACGCGAAGCACCCATCCGACAATACCCTGCGCTCGCCGACCCGTGCGATAAACGCCGCCTGCCCCGGCCCCTTGCGCCACCAGTCTATCGTCAGTGTCTCGCCGGGGTAGATCGGCGCCGAGAAGCGTCCCGCCAGCTTGCGCACCTGCCGGGGTTCATTGCCGACGATCCCGGCCATCAAGGCACGGCAGGCAATGCCGAATGTCGAAAGCCCGTGTAGAATGGGGCGGTCGAACCCGGCCTTGCGGGCAATCTCCGGATTCGAATGCAGCGGATTCAGATCCCCCGAAAGACGATAGATCAATGCAAGCTGCGGCAGCGTCGGGATATCCGCGCTGCCATCCGGTGCGCGATCCGGAATTTCTTGGGGCTGACGGCTTTGCACGGATTTCCCGCCAAAACCGCCCGCGCCGCGGCAGAACGCGGTATTCCTGACCGTGGCGTAATGCGTACCGTCCTCTGCATCGCGAATCTCCCGGCAGGCGGTCACCAGCGCCGCCCTGCCCGCGCCCTTGTCCACCAGTTCCTCGACCCGGATCCGCGCGGTCACCCGCCCCTCCGGCGGCAGGGGATGATGGATCTCCATCTCCTGCTCTCCGTGAACCACCCGCAGATAGTCGATCCCGCTGGCCGGATCGCGCAGCCATGCGCCATCATAGGCCAGCACATTCGCCATTGCCGGATGGGCCTGCATCTGCTGTTCCCGGTCCAGAAACCGCAATTGCCCGCTATCGGTGGGATCGCTGCCATAACCCAGACCAAGCGCATAAATCGCGGCATCGCGCCAATCATATGCCTGAATAACAGGCTCACGCTCAAGATTTTTCAGGTAATCAACATTCAAGGGCATCGGACCGGGGCTCATGAAATCATTTCAGCGGAACGCTTCGGCGATATCAGAAAAGACGAAGCATATCGGCGCAGTATTTCAGCGATATCTTTCGCGGTCCAGCCGGCGATGGCCCCGGTCACCGCAGCGCAGGAGAGCAAGAAGGCACAAACTCAACCTGCGCTGGTCAAAGCATTTGCACCTTGCGCAAAATTCGTGCAGTTGCCTATAACCCAGGCAATCCGAAAAGAGAGTGAGCCATTGTCAAATATCGACGAAAAACTGGAACCCATCCTTGCGGAAATACTGCTTAGAAACGCCGGTGAGCCGGAATTCCATCAGGCCGTCCGCGAAGTCATCGAAAGCCTTGGCCGCGTTATCGCCAAGCGGCCCGATTACGCGGATCACGCGCTTATACAGCGCATCTGCGAACCTGAACGCCAGATCATCTTCCGCGTGCCATGGGTTGATGATCGTGGACGGACGCAGGTCAATCGCGGTTTCCGGGTCCAGTTCAATTCGGCGCTTGGCCCCTATAAGGGCGGACTTCGCTTTCACCCCTCGGTCAATCTGAGCATCATCAAGTTCCTGGGTTTCGAGCAGATCTTCAAGAACGCTTTGACCGGGCTTCCGATCGGCGGTGGCAAGGGTGGATCGGATTTCGATCCCCGCGACCGCTCGGATGGCGAGATCATGCGCTTCTGCCAATCCTTCATGACCGAGCTTTACTATCATATCGGCGACAAGACCGATGTGCCCGCAGGGGATATCGGTGTTGGCGCCCGCGAGATCGGTTATATGTTCGGCCAGTACAAACGTCTTGCCAACCGCTTCGAAGCGGGCGTCCTGACCGGCAAGGGGTTGCTTTACGGCGGTTCGCGGGCACGGACCGAGGCGACGGGCTACGGCAACACCTATTTCGTTCAAAGCATGCTGGGCACCAAGGGCCACAGCTTTGACGGCAGGAAAGTCGTGGTTTCCGGCTCGGGCAATGTCGCGATCTACACGATGGAGAAGATCCAGTCCTTCGGCGGCAAGATCATGGCCTGTTCGGATTCCGGCGGCTATGTCGTCGACGAGAACGGGATCGATCTTGAACTGATCAAGGAAATCAAGCTGGTCCGCCGGGACCGCATCAGCGAATATGCCCGCCTGAAAGGCACTGGAACGCATTACATCCGTGACGGCCGCATCTGGGATGTGCCCTGCGATGTCGCCATGCCATCTGCCACGCAGAACGAATTGACCGGCCGTGACGCCAGGACTCTGGTGGCCAACGGCGTCATCGCCGTGGGCGAAGGCGCCAATATGCCCTCGACCCCCGAAGCGATCCGCGTACTTCGGGATGCCAATGTGCTGTTCGGGCCGGGCAAGGCCGCGAATGCCGGCGGCGTCGCCACCTCGGCACTTGAAATGCAGCAGAATGCCTCGCGCGACAGCTGGACCTTCCAGCGCACGGAAGAGCGGCTGGCCGAGATCATGCGCAATATCCACGACACCTGCGCCAGCACCGCAGAAGAATACGGCACGCCCGGCGATTACGTGCTGGGCGCCAATATCGCAGGCTTCGTGCGGGTCGCCGAGGCGATGCGGGCACAGGGTGTGATCTAACGGGTTTCGCCTGTCTCTTTGTTCGCAAAGCCGGGGGGCGCTGCCCCCCGGACCCCCGAGGTATTTGGACAAAGAAGAAGGGGAGAAGGCGATTGGACCCGGGCCGGGGGGTTCCCTGTTGCCTGAATGCCCCGCATTCCAGGCAGGGCGATTGACTTTGCGCCGCCGGCTGCCTAGCTGTTATCCCATGTCGTTGCATGAGATGCATATCAGCAGGTTGATCCTGTTTCCGGGTTCGCTTCTGACCCGCCCCCTTCCCCGGGCGGTGTCGGCATGCGTGCTGATATAATCGTTCGGGGCTTTCCTCACACCATCTTGACCATGTGAACCGCGCAGGCCGCGGTCGGGGGAATTTCCATGCAACGTCTATCCGGGCGGGATTGCGATCCTGCGTTGGGGCTGCGGCACAGCAAATGCCAGCAATCATTTGATCACGATCAGCATATCGAGCGACTGCGACCGATCCGCGCGACATTGTCCGAAACCGATTTCTGGCAGTTGCAGGATCAGCGGCGGCGGCGGGAAATCGGCGGGCCGGCCGAGGATCCGCATCTGGCGGCCTATCTCCGGGCAAAGCTGGCCGATGCAAGAATCATCCCCGAGCCGGAGGCCCGGCGCGCCTTTGTCACCTCTGGCCGTGTAGTCGCCTGCCGGATCGATCATCACCTGCCCAGATGTTTCCGGCTGTATCACTGGACCCCGCCGGTTCAGCGTTGCGCGATTTCGACCGGCACCTGGCTTGGTGCGGTTCTGATCGGCATGGCGCCGCATCAGATCGTCACCTTTTCCGACCCCGAAGCAGGTTTCCGGCGCATCGAGATACTGCATATCAATGCCGAGGATTTTCTTCCGGCGGATAACCGGCACTCCCGCGGCTTTCACCCTGCCGATACAATTCATTCCCATCTCTGAAGGAGATACCCCATGAATCATTCCCCTCCTGCCCGCGCGCGTGCGGCGCGGCGTGTCATTTCCGAAGATCATCTTGACCTGCTTGAAAGGCTGGAAGCGGGGCTTGCCCGCAGAAATCCGGAACTCTCAGCCCTGTTGCTGTCGACCCTGGCGCGGGCACGGATCGTGCCCGCGGACCGGCTTCCTGATGACGTGGTCGCCCTTGGCAGACGGGTGACATATCTGGACGAGGATACCCAGATAAACCGCCACATGACCCTGGTGCCACCCGCCGAGGCGGATATCGCGCGTGACCATGTCTCGGTCATGACCCCGATCGGCATTGCCCTGATAGGGTTGCCGGTCGGCGCGAAAGCCTCGTGGAAGGCAAGGAACAACGAAAGCCGCCGGCTGCGTCTGCTTGAGGTCGAACGACGAGAAGATCGATCCCGATGAGACCCCAGCCGGATTGCCGTATCTGCGGCAAACCCGTGCCGCGTGCCGCATATTCACGCTGCCCCGCCTGCCGGTCGCCGCTGCGGTCGATTCACAAATATGTCCGGTCATGCAAGAGCTGCGGATCGGTCCTGCCGCTCAGCCTGGTCCGCAATTGCCCGGCCTGTCGCGCGGAAATCGCCGCGCCATGAACACGCCGTGCCGGCATTCGACGGTGCTGCGATCCATCGCATCGCGGCGAGACAGCGGCGAAGATCACGGCCCTCAGGGCATCCCGCCGATGGAATGCCATCCGGTCATGCGCTAACAATCCCCAAACGATCCGAACATGAGGCAATATGATGAATAGCAAGACCTATGAACGCATAACCCGGCAGCGCGCCGCGGATCTGGCGGCGGCCATCCTGACCAAAGCCGGATTTTCCGCGGCGCATGTTTCTGTGATGGCGCAGAACATGCTGGATGCGCAGGCGCAGGAATGCCATTCTCACGGGCTTTACCGGCTGATCACCTGTTCGGACATGGCGGCAACCGGGCTGGTGAACCTGACTGCCGAGCCGAAACTGACGGATCACGCCCCAGCTATCGTCAAGGCGGATGCGCAGGGCGGCAACTCGCTTCTCGCGTTCGATACCGCTCTGGACATGCTGACCGGCAAGGCAAGCGACAGCGGCATCGCCGCGCTCGCCATCAATAATTGCTTCCACTATTCGGCGCTGTGGTGGGAGGTCGAGCAGCTTTCAAAGCGGGGTTTCGTGGCGCTTGCCATGACACCGACACATCCCTATGTCGCGCCTTTCGGCGGCAAAGAACCGCTTTTCGGAACCAATCCGCTTGCATTCTCGTGGCCCCGGCCGGAGGGCGAGCCCTATACGTTCGACTTCGCGACAAGCGCAGCGGCGCGTGGTGAAGTCGAGATCCGCAGCCGCAGGGGAGAGTCGCTGCCTGCGGGCTGGGCCATCGACAAGGACGGAAACCCCACAACCGAAAGCGAAAGAGCCCTGTCTGGCGCGTTGCTGCCATTCGGCGGGCATAAGGGCTCGGCCATCTCGACGATGATCGAACTGATGGCCGGACCGCTGATCGGCGACATGCTGAGCAGCCAGACTTCGGCACCCGGCATGAACAGCGACAAGGGAATTCTGCATGGCGAACTGGTCATCGTCTTCGACCCGAAACGCTTTGGCATATCACCGGATTCAGCCGAGACATTGTTCCGGCAGATCACCGATCAGGGCGCGAGATTACCGTCCCAGCGCCGCCGTGCCGCCAGGCTGCAATCCGAAAAGGACGGGTTGCTTGTCTCGTCCGAGCTTCTTGCCGATCTGAACCGGATGGCCTGACGCGCATCCGGACGATGTTGCCGCCGCCAATCGAATGCCGCGGCTGGCCCGGTTCCGGGATCAAGAGCGATACCCGCATGGCCCGGGATTCATCCAATAAATAACGGAACGCCGGGATATTCACATGTGAATCAACGAATGTCCCGGCCCGATTGCCGCGCCCGTGCAAAGTTATTCTCTCTGCACGGGCGCGCCCTGCTCGAAACCTGATCCTGATATTCTGCGTCAGGCCATGACGGTCCGGGATATCGCTGGCATCCGATGATCAGAGCTGCACGGGCCACGCGGCGCCATTGGCCCATGACCAGTCCGGGTAGGACATCAGGCATTGCGTGGTGGCCGAATCCTCGCAAGCCGATACCGGGCCGCCGGAAGGCGCGTTGCAGGCACCAAGGCCGAACAGGCTCAGCAGGACCAGAAGCGGGCGGAGGATGGTCGGATAGGCTCTTGTCATATCGCTCCCCATATCGACGATCCGGCCGTAACGTCAGGAAATACTTCGCCACCGGATCGGAACTCCGCTACGATACCGACGGCTGAACTTATGAGTCTACCTACCAATTCTATGGAATTCTTCGGAAATCTTGCATATGGCATGCGGCGCTTGCCTGATGCGGAAACTCCTGCAACGGTAAAATCTCGACCCGTATGCAATATAGAAGAAGGGTGCCGGGAGATATTCAGTCATGCTTGATCTCAAGACTGTGCTGATTGTCACATTTGCAATCGCGAGTTTGCAGGCAATCGCCTGGATCTTTGTATGGCTGGCGTGGCGGCATCTTTACGAACTCAAGTTTCTCGCCGCGGGGCTGGGCGCCATCGCGCTTGGGCTTTTTCTCATGATCATACGCGGCGTCGAGCCCTCAGGCTGGAGCATCGTGCTGGCCAATACGACGATCAAGGTTGGACTGGTCCTGCTTGCCGAAGGGCTGGCCCGCTTTCTTGGCCAGCCTCGCTATAGCTGGATCGGGATATCGCTGCTTGTCCTGCATGTCATCGGCTGGAACATCGCCGTCACCATTGATCCGGGTAATGTCGCCATCCGGGTGCATATGTCGACGATCTTCACGGTGATCATGATGTCGGTGATTTGTCTGGCCCTGAGCCGCGACCGGACCCAGCCGATCCTGCTGCGCTGGATCACCATCGGGATATTCGTCGAATACATGGCCTCGAGCATTGCGCAAAGCGTCTTTGAATTCCGGATGGTCGGGCTGGTGAATTCACTGGTTCTGGCCAACCATAACAGCTGGTATCTGCTGCAGGGATCATTGTTCCAGATCGCCTTCTTCGCCTGCATGCTGTTCATGGTCAGCACGCGGCTGTCGAACGACCTGCGCGAAAAGAACACCGCCTTGTCCCACGAAATCACGATGCGCCGCCAGCTTGAGACGCGGCTAAGCGCAAGTCTCGAAACCGAACGCGGCCTGCGCGAGGAACAGACCGATTTCATGCGGATCGTCGGCCATGAATTCCGCACCCCGCTTGCCATCATCCGCAATGCGACCGACATGATCGAACTTGTCGGAGACAAATCGCCTTCGGCCACGAAGGACCGGATCGCCGCGATCGGCGAGGCGATAGACCGGCTGGTTTCGCTGATCGAGCGTTTCATGGCCAAGGATCGCGATACGGGATTCCAGCCGGAACCGATCAGGATCGGCCTGCTCATCTCGGATGTAAGATTGCATTTCGAGCTGACAGGACGCGGCGAACGGCTGATCTTCACCGCCGACGACGGTGGAACATTGCTGTTCGCGGATCCCGAGATGCTGGCGACAGTGCTGATCAACCTGATTGACAATGCGCTCAAATATTCGCCCGAGGATCAGCCGATCGAAATCGATATCCGAACCAGGGACACCGAGATCACCATCCGGATCCGTGACCGCGGCATCGGCATTCCGCAAGCGGATTTCCACAAGATCGGCCGCCGCTTCTTCCGGGGTTCGAATACAAAGGCGGGAACCGGCACCGGGCTTGGCCTTTACATGTCGCGCAAGCTGCTTGGCTATCATGGCGGCAAACTGCATCTATCGCCCAATGAGAGCCGGGGCATGACCGCGATCGTAAGCCTGCCCCTGCCGCATGGATCGGCACAGCCCGCTCTGCCGAAGGAAATGATGGCATGACACATATTCTTATCGTCGAGGATGAATCCCGCCTTCGCCGCGATTTGACGGATTTTCTCGAACTGACGGGATATACGACCATGGGGGTCGCGACGGCGCAGGATCTGCGCCTGACCCTTGCCAAGGGCACTCCGCCGGATGTTGTCATTCTGGATGTCGGGCTGCCGGACGGAAACGGCTTCGAACTTGCCGGCGAAATTCGCGGATCACATCCTTGCGGCATCATCATGCTGACTGCGCTGGGAGATAGCGACGACCGCATTCGCGGCTATGAGAGTGGCGCGGATATCTATCTGGTCAAGCACAGCACCCTGCGAGAGATCGAAGCCGCGATCCGCAGCCTTTTGAGGCGCACGAGCGATGCGCCCGGCTCCGGAAGCGAAGAATCCGGGCAGTGGATTCTGGACACCATAGACTGGACGCTGATCGCGCCGAACGGTCATGCCCTGAAGCTGACCGCAACCGAATTCGCCTTCATGCATCTGCTGTGCAAGCGTTCGGGGGGGATTTGCTCGCGGGACGAACTGGCGAATGTCGTGGCCCGGCCCAACTGGCCCTTCGATCACCGGCATCTGGATGCGGTGGTCAGCCGGCTTCGCCGCAAGATCGAACAACGGGTCAATCTGCCCGCACCGATCAAGGTCGTCTACGGCGTCGGCTATACATTCGCGGCCGGGCTGAGCTTGTCGTGACGGTGGCGGATGCATTTGCACGAACTGCACAACACCTAAAAATATTCTGACGTTACAGCGTTCTGCGCGTTGTCATTTGTTGTTTTCTGGCCTACCAATCTTTCAGGAACTTGTCGGCGGGAAAAATACGAACCGTCCAGCCAGGCATTGCCTCGCCCTTCCCATAAGCCGCCAGGTCCTCCGATCGGCCAGTCATGCTGATTGGTATTGCGGTACGGTCCGCAGCATTTCGGGCCGCGTGAGAAAGGAACATCGGATGTCCATGAACAATTTGCAAAGCAAGCCGCCGGAAGGTGGCGGGTTGCTGTTGCGTATCGTCGGCATACTCATTGCGCTCGCCGGGCTGCCACTGGCCTGGAGCGGCGCACAGCTTATCGGTCTTGGCGGGTCGTGGTATTACCTGCTCGCCGGCCTGTGCATCGTCGTTACCGGTATCTTGTTCTTCATACGCAATAAGGCCGGGATCTGGCTTTATGCGCTTGTGTTCCTTGCCACGGTCGCCTGGGCGCTGTGGGAAGCCGGCATGGATTTCTGGCCGCTCGTGCCGCGTCTGGTGGCGCCGATGGTTCTGGGGATCGTCGTCGCGCTATGCGTGCCGCTGTTTCCGGGGCGTCCGCGCAAGGCGCTTCCCTTCACCATTGCCGCCATCCTTGTTCTGGCACTGGCCGCGACCGGCTATCTGGCGTTCCAGCCTCATGGAGTGATCCGGGGCACCGCGCCGGATGCGGTTGCGGAAGTGCCCGCGGATGCCCGGACGGATTGGCCCGCCTATGCCCGGACCACACATGGCACCCGCTTCGCGCAGATCGATCAGATCAATGCCGGGAATGTCGGTGAACTCGAAGTCGCCTGGACCTTTCAGACCGGCGATACCGCGGAAGATCCTGCGCAGGATCAGAATACGCCGCTGATGGTGAACGACACCGTTTATACCTGCTCGCCGCATAATATCGTTCACGCCCTGAACGCCGAGACGGGCGAACTTCGCTGGAAATACGATCCCGAAGCCAGTTCGCCATTGTGGCAGCGTTGCCGTGGGGTCAGCTATTACGAACCTTCGGATGCCGCCCTTGCCGCCGGCACCACCGCGACCGCGCAGCCCGGCGATCCCGCGACGTCGGAAGACGGCGCGGAAACCGCCGAAGGCCCCGCAGCGACGGAAACACCCGGCACTGCGGAAACAGAGGAAACCGCAGCAGCGGAACCCCAAGCCTGCGCGCAGCGGATCGTCTTGACCACCATCGATGCGCGGCTGATCCAGATCGACGCGGCGACGGGCGAGCCCTGCGCCGGTTTCGGCGATGCAGGCATTGTCGACCTCAAGCAGGGCATGGGCGAAGTCGAGGAAGGCTTCTATTTCCAGACCTCTGCTCCGACCGTCGCGGATGACCTGATCGTCGTCGGCGGCTGGGTCTGGGACAATGTCAAGACCGGCGAGCCTTCGGGCGCTGTCCGGGCATTTTCCGCAGTCACGGGTGAGCTTGCCTGGGCATGGGATCTTGGCAATCCCGCGATCACCGGAGCGCCCCCGGAAGGCGAGACCTATACCCCGGGAACCCCGAATGTCTGGTCGACTCCGGCCGTGGATGAGGAACTGGGGCTGATCTATCTGCCGACCGGCAACGCCACCCCCGATTTCTTCGGCGCCCATCGTTCGGAAGCTGCCGAGGAATATTCCGCCTCGGTCGTGGCGCTTGATCTGGCCACGGGCAAGGAGCGTTGGAAATTCCAGACCGTCCATCACGACATCTGGGACTATGACGTTCCGTCGCAACCGGCGCTTTACGATATCCCCGACGGAGACGGCGGCACGATTCCCGCGCTTATCCAGGTGACCAAGCGGGGCCAGATCTTCATGCTGGATCGCCGCGACGGCAATCCGATCGCCAAGGTCGAAGAAAAGCCAGTGCCGCAGGCCGGTGGCGTTCCGGAAGATTTCCTGTCCGAAACTCAACCCTACTCCGTGGGCATGCCCGCCATCGGCACCGAACCCTTCACCGAGGCACGGATGTGGGGCGCGACGCCCTATGACCTGCTTTATTGCCGGATCCAGTTCCGCAAGATGCGATACGAGGGTGAATTCACACCTCCGGGCACAGATATGAGCCTGATCATGCCGGGCTATTACGGCGGGATGAACTGGGGCTCCGCCTCGGTCGACGAAGGCAATTCGATGCTGATCGTCAATGATATCCGCATGCCGCAATTCGTCCAGCTCATCCCGCAGGCCGAAGTCGAATCCGGTGCGGTATCATCGGATTCGCATGAGGGGCTGGCGACCCAGACCGGGACTCCCTATGCGGCGTGGAAGAACGGTTTCTTCTCGCCCCTGCAGGTTCCCTGTCATCAGCCTCCCTATGGCACCATCACCGGCATCGACCTGAAAACCCGCGAGATCGCATGGCAGGTTCCCGCAGGGACATTGCAGGATAGCGGCCCTCTGGGAATGAAGACCAATCTGCCGATCCCCGTGGGCATGCCTTCCCTGGGCGGGCCGATGACCACTGCCGGAGGGCTGACCTTCTATGCGGGAACGCAGGATTACTATCTGCGCGCCTTAGATACCTTCACCGGCGAGGAATTGTGGAAAGCTCGCCTGCCGGTCGGCGCACAGGCAACGCCGATGACCTATGTATCGCCCGAAAGCGGCCGGCAATTCGTCGTCGTCTCCGCAGGTGGCGCACGGCAATCGCCCGATCGGGGCGATTACATCGTCGCCTATGCCCTGCCGGAAGCAAACTGACTTCCGACAGACGGAACAAGGTAAAGCTCTGATATGCGGCCCGTTTCAAGGCGGGCCGCATATTCATTTCCTGGGACAGATACCCGAGGACAGAAGAGAAGATGAGAGCGGTTTCGCGTTGGTTGAAATCGGAACGCGGACAACCGACTGCCCCGTATTCCTCCCCCGGATCAGAGACCGCCAGCCGGTGGCGGGGTTACGGAGCGCTTGGCCGCCATGAATTCCTCAAGCAGACCCAACGCGCGCGAGCGATGCCGGTCCTTGTGGCGGATCATATGGAACGGACGCGCCGGCAGATCGAAGGGCGGCGCAACCATGCGTCCGGCACTCAGATAGGGTTGCGCGACATCCTTCGAGATCACGGTCGCCAGCTTCGAGCCCTCGACAGCGGCGCAAACCGACTCGTTGCTGGGAAGCTCAAGGAAGATGTCGAGCTGTTCGGGATCATACCCTTCGGCGCGCAGTTTCTGCTCGAATGTCGCGCGGGTGCCCGAGCCCGCCTCACGCAGAATCCAGCCGGTTTCGAACAATTCGCCAAAACCGCGCGGAGGTGTCCCGCTCCAGTGATGCTGCTCTCCGACAAGCAGCACCAACTGATCAAGCCCCACGGGGATCTGGCAAAGTTCGGCATTATTGACCGACGCTTCGATAAAGGCCGCGTCGGCCTTGCCCTGGATAATCGCATCCACGCAATTCTGCGTATTGCTGACCTCAAGTCCGATGCTGATTGCCGGGCAGTGCTGATGAAACTGCACCAGACGCTGGGGGAGCCAGACGCTGGCGACCGTCTGGCTGGCGAATATCTTCAGCCGACCGGCATTGCCAACGCCGAAATCCTGCAGCAACTGCTCGGCATCGCGCACAGAGGCCAGAACCTTTTCGGCCAGAGCAACGAATTGCTCGCCCTCGCGGGTAAGGTGAATGCCGCGGCCAAGCCGGTTGAAAAGTTGCACGTCATGCCGGGTTTCCAATGCCTTGATCGCGGCACTGACCGTTGATTGGGTCAGATTCAGCATGGCTGCTGCCTGGGTAACATGCTGCTGCCGGGCCACCTCAAGGAAAATCCGCAGCTGGTCAATGGTCATGGGCGGTACTTTCAGATGGCCGCAATCCGAAGATCGGAAGCCGCCTCGATATCACATCGACACGAGAATATAGGAAAGCGTGGTGATGACAATCGTACCCAATCCGCAAAGGATCAGCGGCTTCACGCCCAATTCGCGCAGCTTGTCGAACCGCGTGCCAAGCCCCAGCGCCGCAAGCGCGGCAGTCAACAGAACGGGCGTCACATCGATGATCGCCTCGCGGGGCATCTCGGGCAACAGGCCGCCCGAATTCAGCAGAACCAGCCCCAGAAAACCAAGGATGAAGCCAGGAACCAGCGGAACACCGGCAGAAGTCTTGTCCGCTTCCGGTTCCGCGCCGTCTCTTTTCCGGAAGGCAAGCACAAGCCCGGATACCAGAACGGCAAGCAGCAAGACCCGCACAAGTTTTGTAATGACCGCGGTTTTTCCAGCCAGTTCACCACTTTGGAATCCGGCACCCACCACCTGCGCGACCTCATGCACTGAAAGCCCGACCCAGGTGCCATAGGCCTGCGTCTCCATGCCCAGAAGCCTGCCGATCAGGGGAAGGCTGAACATCGCGATCGTGCCGAACAGCGTGATGCTTGCGACCGCATAGGTCACATCCTCATCCGAGCCGCGGGCAGCGCTGTTCGCCCCCGCGATCGCAGCGGCGCCGCAAACCGAGGTTCCTGCCGCGATCAGCACCGTAAGCGAACGTCCGACTCCCATCAGCCGCCCGACCCAGAGGATAAAGAAAAATGTGGTGAATAACGCGATGACCGCACTGGCCAGCCCCCAGGCGCCGATCCCGATCAATTCGCCAATGGTGATCTGCACACCAAGAAGGGCGACGGCGGCGCGCAGCAGCCCCTTGCCCGCGATGGCGATGCCGGGGCGGAATATCTCGGCCGTGGGCGCGAGATTGCACATCATTACGCCCAGTATGATGCCGATGATCATCGGGCTAAGCTGTGCAAGACCGGGAAACGAACGCAATCCGTAAGAGGCCGCCGTCAGAAGGCCGACCAGCCAAAGCCCCGGCAGATAGCGCCGCATCCACAGCCCGGGCGTCCAGGATGTCTTGCTGTCTCCAGCCGTTTTCGGAAGCTTCTCGGTCGTGACATGCGACATGGTGATCTGGCCATTGGATAGGATAATTTTCGCTATTTCACGGCTTATGGGGGATTTTTTATCTGTATTCCAACAAGAAAAAAGAATTGTTTTGTTCTGAATTTTCGATCAATCGATGGGTTTCCACTTCGAAGCCCGCCCGTTATCACGACATGCCGATACGACGCATCGACCGGTACGATCTTTCACCCGTCATGTGGTGACGATGGCCGCCAATTTTTCACATTATGAAATTCTGTCGCAATTCCGATACACGCATTGATGGAATTTCGGGACGTGATAGCCTTGTCACTGCGGCATCGAAGCGGAGGTTTGCATGCAGCAGGTATCGAATGCGTTAACGGCGGCGGGCAGCAAGCGGGCGTCCCATTACAGGCATCTGTCCCCTGCCCTGCCCGGCGAGGAACGAGGCAAAAGCATCCAGTCCGTCGATCGCGTGCTGTCGATCATCGAGATCTTGTCGCTCAGCGACCGGCCGCTGATGCTGAAGGATATCGCCAATCTGGCCGATCTGAACCTGTCGACATGCCATCACCTGATCAATACTCTGGTCCGCCGCGGCTATGTGATCAATTCGGGACGGGCTCAGGGCTATAGTCTCAGCTCCAAATTCGAGATCCTGTCGCGCCGCTCCGAGCGCGAGGCGAAACTGATCGAATTCGTGAAACCGTCCTTGCACGAGTTGAACGAGGATATCCGCGAAGCCGTGCAGATGACGGTACTGCGGGGATCGTCGCTGGTCAGCTATGTCCGCCTGCCCTCGCAGATCCGCGGCAGCGCCATCGATCTCGGCAACCGCCCCCTGACCCATGCTGTCCATACTGTGGCCAACGGCAAGGCGATCCTTGCATGGCTGCCGCAGGCTGAGCTGGCGCGGGTCGTGGCCGATAACGGGCTGACCGCGTTCACCCCGCATACGATCACCTCGCTGTCGGATCTGACCGAAGAGCTGCGGCTGGTGCGGCGGTCGGGCTTCGCGGTCGAGGATGGCGAATTTCATACCGGGCAGGCTGGCTTTGCCGCGCCGGTGCGGGACATGTCGGGCGCCGTCGTCGGCTCGATCGGGGTAACGGTAGAGCGGCGGCGGGCCAGTGACGCCTATAGCGATTACCTCACCCGCGCGGTGGTGAAATGCGCCAATGACCTGTCCAGCCGCATGCCCGCAGGCTGCTTTACCTGAATCCGGGCGCGGCGGCACTTCGTTTCGGATTGCGCGATTTCAGCCCATTCTGCCTGTCAGGGCCGCCCCTTCTTCTTTGTCCAAATACCTCGGGGTGAATTGGCCGCAAGCCAAGAGGGGCAGCGCCCCGGGCAGCGCGGGCCGTCCAGGACATTTCCGACAGCTCGGGACGCGCCCCGAATCCGGGAACGCCCCTCTTATCCGGTCGCTTTGGTCCCGGAACCGACCCAATCCGCACCCATCCAGCCCAATCCCGCCACCGTCTCGCCCGCAGGCGCATATTCGCAGCCCAGAACGCCCTCATACCCGCATTCGGCCAGGGTCGCGGTGATCGCGGGAAAATCAAGCTCGCCCGAACCGGGTTCATGACGTCCCGGATAATCGGCGATATGAACGTGACGGATCAGGGGCGCATGGTCGCGAATGGTCTGATGAATATCCTGCCCGATGGCGGCTGTGTGGAAGATGTCCAGAAGCAGACCGATATTCCCTGCCCCCGTCTCGGCGATGATCTGCGCGGCGTCCTGCGGTGTATCGATGAAATAATCCGGCACCGCCGCCGCGCTCATCGGTTCGATGATGATGGTGATATCGCGTTTGGCGGCTTCGGCGGCCGCAAGACGCAGGTTTCCGATATAGCACGCCCGATGCTCGGGGCGGCGTTCAGCGGCCGGCAGGATCCCCGACATCGCATGGAGCATGCGCACGCCGATGGCCTCGGCATAATCCAGCGCTTCGGTCAGGCTGGCGCGGAATTCCTCGCGCCGGTCGGGGAGAATTCCGATGCCCTTTTCACCGTTCGCGGCATTGCCGGATCTCAACCCGAACTGTGTATAACGCAGCCCTGCGGCATTCAGCAGGCCGGCCATCTGCCGCGCCGGAATGTCGTAGGGGGCAGGATATTCAACGGCCGCGAAGCCGTGATCTCGCGCGGCAGCGACCCTGTCGGTCAGCGGGAGATCCGTGAAAAGATAGCCCATATGAGCGCTGAGCGGGAATGCTTTCACCATGATATGATCCATGAAAAACTGCAATTCGAACCGCCGCCAGTCTGGCGGCGGCCCGGAAAGACGCATCAGCCGCCCGCGACGTTCCAGCCGCGGCCGGTATCGCCATAAGCTTCCCAGCCATCGGCGGTAATGGCAATCGTGTCTTCCAGCTTGATGAAACCGCGCTCGGTATGATGCAGCTCGGTCTCGATCGAGATCACCATGCCTTCCTCCAGCGGGCGGTCCGCGTGATAGGCGGGATAGGTCGGCACCGCAGTGCTCATCAGCCAGGGCGCTTCATGGCTGACGATGCCCATGCCGTGGGCCGAGAAGAACATCCGCTTCCTCTCGCCGCATCTGTCCAGCGCGGCATTCGCCCATTCGAAGATATCGCCGCCGATGGCGCCGGGCTTCAACCCGCCGCGGCCTGCCTGCTGCACCTCTTCCACCTGCCCCAGCAGGTCGACCAGTTCCTGATCCGGCTGGCCGGTAAAGGCCATCCGGCACAGATCGCCGATATAGCCCTTGTAATTGCCGCCCGAATCCAGCGCCAGTGTCTCGCCCTCCTCCCAGATCTTGTCATAGGGCGCGCGGTTGAAGGCGGTTCCGATATTGGTCAGTGCATATTCGAATTTCAGGCCGCGCTTGGTTTCTTCTTGCCGCAGCGCCTCGAACAGGGCGCGCTTGGTCACGCCGGGACCGTGACTGCCGATCACCGCCAGCATCGCATCGACCACCTTTTCCGAGGCTTCTCGCAGAAGGGTCAGTTCCTCGGGCGATTTGAGGGCGCGCAGCAATTCAAGCGTGAAGGTGGCATCGGTCAGCGTGGCGTCAGGAAGCTGCTCTTCCAGCACCTGATAGGCGTCGATGGGCATGAAGCCGACCTCGATGCCCACGCGCCCGCCGCCGCCATTGATCCCCTTCAGCATATCGGCTGCTGCCGCCGCGAAGCCCTTGCTTTGAAAATTCTTCAGGTTCAGGTTCGAGACCCAGAAACTGCCCAGCTGCTTTTCGTACCGCTCCATCGGCACGCCGACATAGCCGGAGTCTTTCGGGCGGCCCTTTACATAGACGAAAAAGGGCAGATAGCGGCTAAGGCCATGCGCATCCATGTAATCGTAGAAGAAGAAGCGATAACCACCCAGCAGGTACTGGATGCTGTGCTTCGACGTTACCAGCAGGGCGTCAAGCCGGGCATCCTCCATCAGCCGGTCCAGCCGCTCGGTATCGAAGGGCGGCTTGTGCAGCCGGGATGTATCTTCGGGCGGATTTCCTTCGGAAAAAGCGAAGCTCATGGGTTCTCCTTTGCGGTCTTTGCCGGGTCCGGGCCGGTCAGGGTCCGGAGTGAGTTTTCCTGTTTCGGGGAAACGCCCCCGAACGATTGCCGATATGTCAATGTCCGGGGGCGGTTGGTTAACGCGCGGGGGCAAGCCCCATCGCGTCGGAAGAATCGGCGCCGGCCTGCGCCGATACCGGTTGTTGCGGCAGATCCGGAACCTCCTCGCCATTCAGGATCGCGTTCGCCCGCTTCTTGTCGACATTGCCTGTCCACGAGCCGACGACCAGCGTGGCGATGATATTGCTGGCCAGATTGGTCGCCGCGCGGATTTCGGCCATGAAACGGTCGACACCAATCAGCAGCGCCAGCGAGGCAACCGGCAGCACGCCGATGGCGGGCATGGTCGCCGCCAAAGCGATAAAGCCGCCGCCCGTCACGCCTGCCGCGCCTTTCGAGGTGAACAGCATGATGAACAGGATCGTCAGCTGATGCATGATCGTCAGGTCGGTATTGGTCGCATGGGCCAGGAACAGCACCGCCATCGTCATGTAGATCGCGGTTCCGTCCATGTTGAAGGAAAAGCCGGTCGGTATGACCAGTCCGACGGTTTCCTTCTGCACGCCCAGCCGTTCCAGTTTCTGCATGCTGCGCGGGATCATGGTCTCGGCCGAGGTGGCGGCGAAAACGATAATGATCTCGTCCTTGAAATAGGCCAGCACCTTGAAGATGTTGAACCCGGCAAGGCGCAGGAAGAAGCCCAGCACGAAGATCACGAACAGGGCACTGACCAGATAGACCGCAAGGACAAGCTGACCCAGATCCAGCAGCGTGGAAAAGCCATATGTGCCGATGGTGAACGCCATTGCGCCCGCCGCCGCAAAGGGGGCGGCGCGCATGATGATATTGACCATGCCGAACAGGCCATGCGCCGCCGTATCAAGCATCGCGACCAAAGGCTGCGCCCTTTCGCCCAGCTTGCAAAGACCAAGCCCGAACAGTACCGCCACGAACAGGACCGGCAGGATTTGCCCCGTGACGAAAGGTTCAAGGAAGGTTTTCGGCACCATGTTGATCAGAAAGTCGATCAACGTCATATCCTCGCCCTGCTGCGCATAGCTTGACACCGCACCGGCATCCAGTTCGGCCGGATCGGCGTTGATGCCACTGCCGAATTTCCAGATATTGCCCACTGCCATACCGATCAGCAATGCGCAGGTCGAGGCGATTTCGAAATAGATCAATGCCTTAAGCCCGACATTCGCGACCTTGCGCATATCGCCGATTGCGGCGATGCCCACCACGATCGTCAGAAAGATGATCGGCGTGACAATAACCTTGATGGCCCGGATGAAGATATCACCCAGAGGTTTCAGAGTGACCGCGATATCGGGGGCGACAAAGCCCAGCGTCGTCCCGATGATGACCCCGATGACAACCTGAATATACAGCTTGCTCAACCAGCGCATGATGCCACTGCGTTCCGGCGCTGTCGGGGCGGCCTCCGTCGGCGTGAGATGCGCCATGATTTTCCTCCCTTGGTTTACATTCCGCGCCAGGCAAGCTCCACTCTTGCCCGGCGCGTTATTCTTCGTCGCTTTAACGGATCATTCGGCGGCCTCGACCATCTGGGCCGCGTGGCGGTTCTTGACCACGACCTTGATCGCATCCTCGACCCGGTCCTTGGCATAGCGCAGCGCCTCGGGCAGGTCATCCATTGCGAAAGTATGCGTATGGATCAGCCTTGCATCGAAACGCTTCTGGCGCATATAGGCTTCGGCGCGATGGGTGGCCGTCTTGCCCTCGCCGCGGATGCCGTAAAGATAGATATTGTTGCGCACCAGATAGGCGACATCCACCGGCACCGAGTCGGACGGGAAGGCCGCGAGGCAGATCTTGCCGCCGCGATTCAGCATCTGCGCCGCTTCGTTTACCGCATTCGGCGCGCCCGAGCATTCCAGCACGTAATCGACACCCTTGCCCCCGGTCAGCTTGCGCACGGTCTCGACCGGATCCTCCTTGCGGATGTTGATCACGTGGTCGGCGCCAAGCTGTTTGCCGATCTCAAGCCGGTTGTCGCGGGTGCCGGTCAGGATGACGGGCTGCGCGCCAAGCGCCTTTGCAACCGCCGCGCCCAGAAGCCCGATCGGCCCCGGCCCGCTGACGACGATGCTTTCCCCGGCGATCAGCCCGCCGATCTCGGTCAGGCCATACATCGAGGTCCCGGCGGTGACGACCAATGTCGCTTCCTCATCGCTCATGGAATCGTCCACATGGACCAGCGTGTTGATATTGTTCACCTGATATTCGCAGAAGCCGCCATCGGTGGTGAAACCGTTGGCCCGGTGGCCCTTGTCGACATCGCCGTAATTCTTGCCGTAATTGTGGCACGAGGTATACATGCCCTGACGGCAACGTTTGCACTGGCCGCAACCGGCATGAATTTCCACCGTCACACGTTCACCGATGGCGAATTCGTCCACACCCGGCCCAAGCGCCACGACGGTGCCCATATATTCATGACCCGGCGTGTAGTTCTTGTTGAAGGGCAGATCGCCCTCGATCATCGCGGGTGGACCGTGATGGATGATTTCCAGATCGGTCGCGCAGATCGCCACGGCATCGATCCGCACCAGAACCTCTGCCCTTTTCGGTGTGGGAACCGGTTTATCGACATAGTTCAATTCGCCGGGATCGCCCAGGACCCATGCTTTCATGGTTTCCGGGATCGGGAAATCCTTATCTGTCGTAACATTTTCTGGCATCGCCATAATATCCAGTTCCTCCTTAGAACATTTAGACCAGTGCCGCCGATTCCGGCGGCATCTTGCACTCGGATGATCTTGGCCGGGGAAATCCCGAGATCGTCGCCCGCCAGTCCCGTGCGGGCTTTTGTCCAGCGGAGGATGTGGGTGATACCGCTTCCGATCAACTGTAACGGATTTGCTTTCGCAATGTGAAAATCCGCCTGAGCAGCGATATGCGAAACCGTCAGTTTCCCGCCGCGGAGGGCGCTATCCACGGCAGAAAATCGCCCGTTTCATGGCGTTTCACGATAGTTTCATCCATTGCCGTCGCCCACTTCCACAGGGCAAAACGCATGTCAGCTTGGGAAGGCGGCGTTCAGTTCGGCAAGCGCCTGCGCGCTCAGTGGCCGCGTCGGCCGGTCGCCAAGGATGAAGAACAGCTTTGCCGTTTCTTCCAGCTCTTCATAGGTATAGATCGCCTGTTCCAGCGACTTCGCCGACACGATGGGGCCGTGATTGGCCAGCAGCATGGAATGCGCGTTCCGGGCGGTCTTGCGGACCGCATCGGCAAGCGCCCGGTCACCGGGCCGATAGTAATCCACCAATGGCAGCTTACCCACACGCATGGCGTGATAAGCCGTCAATGGCGGCAACACGTCATCGGTGCAGTCATGGCACATGCAGGAGACGGCCACCGCATAGGTCGAATGCAGATGCACGACGGCACCGGTCCGGGGGCGCTCTTCATACATGGCAAGGTGGAAGAATGCCTCTTTCGACGGCGGATCCCCGTCCAGCAATTCGCCTGCGGCAGAGACCCGCGAAACCTGATCGGGATGCAGCATCCCAAGGCAGCTATTCGTGGGCGTCACCAGAATGCTGCCATCGGCCAGCCGCGCCGACAGGTTCCCGGCGCTGCCATGCGCAAGCTGACGGTTGTACAGCAATGCGCCCAGCCGGACGATCTTGCTGCGCAGATCGGCTTCCTCGCTCATGAGCCCGCCCACGCCAGCATGTTTGCGGCCTTCCTGAAGAAATCCTGTTGTCCGAAATTCCCGGATTTGAGTGCCAGCACCGCATCGCGCCGCGCCGAGATCAGGATCGGAACCCCCGGGTCGATCTCGGGACCGATCATCACCTCGCCCAGATCCAGCGCCTGCGCCACCGCGCCCGAGGTCTCGCCCCCCGCCACCACCAGCCGCTTGCCGCCCTGATCCAGAAATGCCTGCGCCGTGGATGCAAACAGCCTGTCCAGCGCATCCGAGACATTCTCGCGCCCATAACGTTCCTGTGCCGCCCGCACCTCTTCGGGCGTGGCCGAGGAATAGGCCAGCGGCGCTTTGCCGCTATGCTCCAGCAGGAATGACAGCAGTTGCGGAACGCCGATCTCGCCGGTCATCACCTGATCGACCGGGATCGGCAGGACGGGATGGCCCTTCGCATGATGATCGACCTGCCCCCGCGTCGCGCCCGAACAGCTTCCGGCAAGGATAGCTTCGGGGCCGACGGCACCGGCGAAACCGCCTCCATGATGTCCGCGCGCCTGCCCCGATGCGATGAAATTCGCGGGCAGCCCCAAAGCCGCGCCTGAGCCACCCGTGACCAGCGGCGCCTCTGCGCAGGCCCGCCCGATGATTGCCAGATCCGAATCGTCAACCGCATCGACGACCACCAGTTGCCGACCGTCCTGCGCCAGAGCCTGCCGCAATGCGTCCGCGCCCTGCCGGACGGTATTCAACGATATCAACCCGACATCGCCGGTGACCTGCAGCGACAGCCAGCGGCGGATATCGGCATCGGTCATCGGCGTCAAAGGATGGTTCTGCATCCCGGATTCGCTCAGCAGCCGGTCATGCACGAAGAGATGCCCCTGATAGATCGTGCGGCCCGCCTTTGGGAATGCCGGGCAGACAACCACCCCGTCAACGCCCAGTTCCGCCGCCAATGCCTGCGCGACCGGACCGATATTCCCCTGTGGCGTGGAATCGAAGGTCGAGCAGTATTTGAACACGATCTGTCGGCAGCCCTGTGCCTTCAGCCAGCGCAGCGCTTCAAGCGATAGCGCCACGGCATCCGCTTTCGGCACCGAGCGGCTTTTCAGAGAGATCACCCCGGCTTCAACCGTCGGGTCGGCATTATAATCGGGAATACCCATATATTGCGATGTGACCAGCCCGCCGCTTTCGCCGTTACCGCGGGCGATGGTATTGGCGATGTCGCTGGCGCCGGTGAAATCGTCGGCGATAACCCCCAGAAGCATGGATTACCCCGCCACCAGTTCGCGCATCCGCGTGACCGCCGCATCGGGTGCGGTGAATACCGGGACGCTGACCGCCGCGCGTACCTTTTCCGCCGCGCGAGAGGTCGAGAAATGCGCCAGCATGATCGCGTCCCTGTCGGCCAGATCGGGGGCCATGTCGCCCACCAGACGGTTATGGGTTTCGGCATCGCCCTTGCGCAGAAGATCGATGGCGTCCGGCACGACGATCGTGTCCAGCTTGCTGTCTGCCCCCGCCTGCGCCGCGAATTCGGCAAACTCGGCCTCCATCGTCGGAACCGAGGGCGCGAATGTCGCCAGCATGCCGATGCGCCTGCCCTGCCGGATCGCGGCCCGGAACATCGCCTCGTTCGGTTTCAGCACCGGCACCGGCAGCGTCCCGATCATGCGATCGATGGCGGGACCGAAGGCCGAGCAGGTGACGAGGATCCCGTCGGCACCGGCGCGGCAGGCATAGCGGCCAAGATCCACGAAACGCTCGATCAGGATCTCGGACAATTCGTCGCCTTCTCGCGCCCGGTCGATGGTCAGACCGTCATCCAGCAGATTGACCGCCTCGGCCTCTGGCCATAGCCGCGCCATCGAGGTTTTGATTGGCTCCATCGCGACCGGCGTGGCGTGGAACAGAACGATACGGGGTGAGCGTGGCATGGCGAACTCCGGTTCAGGCGGGTTGAGCGGTGACAAGGGAATCAAGGCCACCATCCCGATAGGCCTGTTGCGATTGCGGCGATTGCAGGTGATCAAGGAAAGTGCGGGCATGCGCCGCATTCGGGGCATCCGCAAAGATGGCACAAGCGAAATCGGTTGTCTGCTGCAATGGCTCCGGGAACGGACCGACAATCTCGACGCCCTTCACAAGCATCAACTCGCTGATCTGCTGCACGGCAAGATCCGCCTCTCCCGAGACCAGTTTCTCGGCGGTGAAGCCCGCCTGAATGGGCGTGGCCCGATCCAGCACATCCGTCATCCCGCGATCCTGCAGAATTTTGCGGAAATGGATGCCGCTGGCACCCGCCAGCGAATAGGCGATGCTCCGCGCGGCACGGATCGCGTCAAGAAAATCCTCTGCGGTGTCGATTGCCGGATGCGCGGCCCCCGCCAGCACGCCCAGCCCGAACCGGGCCTGCGCAAGCGGAGTGATCGAGCTGGATTCGACGATGCCTTCCGCCTCCAACGCTTCAAGCTGATGTTCGATCATGATGATCGCATCGGCCCGCTTTCCCTGCCGGATCTCCTGGACCAGTACGGTTGTCGGCGACCATTGCACGCTGGTGTCGATCCCCTTTTCCTGCCACGCGGGCAGGATATCGCGCTTGAACGCAAGTTCCACCGCGAGGGTGCTCATGATCTGCAAATTCCCGGGCATCCCGTCTCCTCCATCCCTTTGGCGGTACTGAACGAACTCGGGCCGCCAGCAGCTTGCGCATATTGGACGAAGCCAACGCGCGACCGTCAATGAAAGAGGACCCGGTTTCACAGTGTGAAAACACGCCGCCATCCGGCAGGCTGAGGCAGCCCGGATCATCCATGATCGCATGACCTGCAGAAAAGGTGAATCTGTCAAGAATCCTCATCAATCTACTGATTCAAAATATATTTATGCCACCCTATATATTATGAAAAAATATTCCATATTTATCACGGATCCTCGACACGACCAGCATCCCTGCCCCTTGCATGTCAACGCCACGGGGGCTAATCGAATGACATGTCATCGATTTTACCTGTCAAAGCGACCCAAGCGCAGCCTCAGGCGGATCCCTCCGCCCGGTTCGGTCGCCTTCTGGGCAGCATCTTTCGGAAATGGCGCCGTTATATCGATGACGAGTTTCGCGCCGTCGGCTTCACCGATGCGACCCGCAGCCCGCTGATTGCGCTTTACGATCATAATCAGCCGATGCGTCAACGGGATCTTGCCGCCCAGCTTGGCCTTGATCCGTCCGCACTGGTTCGCGTCATTCAGCTTTTGACCGAGCGCGATCTTGTCGCCTCTGCGCCCGACGCCGACGACAAGCGGACGAAACGCATCTCGCTTACGGCGGAAGGACGAAGCTGGGCGGAATTCATCATCGCAAAAAGCATGGAAGCCGAGCGGAAATTCCTCACCTCCGTCTCGGACGAGGAAATTGCCGCCATGCGTTCGGCACTTATCAGGATTTCGGCAAATATCCCGGATGGATGATTCAGCCCGCCATGCTTTCCCGCCCCCCCGAAAAATGCCCCTGCCTGTATCGTGACGCCGATTACATGACCACCACGCCCACGGATAAACCCCTGCACGCTTCACTTGCGCTTCTGGTGCTGATCGCTTTCAGCGGCACGCTGGCGATGCATATCTTCGTTCCCGCGCTGCCTCAGGCTGCTCTGGCCCTGCATACGGACAGCCAGACCATCCAGCTGACCGTCACCGTTTACATCCTTGGTCTGGCGCTTGGACAATTGATCTATGGCCCGTTATCGGATGCGATAGGACGGCGCCCCGCGGTTCTTGGCGCGTTGTGCATCTATTGCACCGGGGCGGTTGCATCCTATCTTGCCACGGGAATCGAGTTCCTGATTGCCGCGCGTTTCCTGCAGGCTTTGGGCGGCGCGGGCGGGCTGGCACTGACCCGCGTCATCGTGGCCGACACAAGCAGAGGCATAAGCACCACGCGCAGCATCGCGATCCTGAACCTCATCCTGCTTCTTGGCCCCGGTCTGGCACCCGTGATCGGCGCCGAGATTGCCGGCCTGTTCGGATGGCGGACGATTTTCGGGGCGCTGGTGCTTATGGGATTGATAACCATCGCACTTGCCACCCGCTATCTGCCCGAGACCGCCGCCCCAAGCGGAACACTGAACGCCACGCGCATCTACGCGACATTCCGGGATCTTCTTGCCGGGAAAGCCTTTTTCAGAGCCATAACCGGCGGAGCATTCGGATCGACGGCGTGCTATGCCTATTTCGTCTCTGCACCGTTCATCCTGACTTCCGAAATGGGTCTGAGCGTTCAGGCGGTCGGGTATTGCGTCGGAAGCACGCTTGCAGCGGCGGCGGCCGGTTCCCTGCTGACCCGCGCTATCGTTGGGCGGGTAAGGGACCGCCTGATCCTTCGAAGCTTTTCCGTCATCGGAGTCCTTGCCGGGCTGGCATTCCTGATCGGCGCGATCACCGACATGCTGACGCCGGTTTCCGTCGTCACCGTAAGCCTGATCATTCTTTTCGCCGCCGGGGGTCTGGGACCGGTCGCGATCGGCACCACGCTTCGGCTGGCTGGCAGCAATGTCGGATCCGCCTCGGGGCTTTATGGCTGCTTCCAGATGCTGAGCGGCGTGATCTGCAGTTTCGCGGCAGGACTGTTCACGGACCATGCGCTTGGCTGCGGATTGGTCCTGTTTCTTGCCTATCTGTTCTGCTTCATTCAATTCATGCGCCTGAAGGAACAATAGCCGTCAAAGCCGGCGACATGACATCTGCGATCCGGCGGACAACAGGATATGGATCGCCGCAACCTGCCGTCGGGGCCATTCATCCTGCTTATTCCCTGACCGGCACGGTATAGTTCAGCACACGGCGGCCGCCATCGGGATAAATCGTCTCGCCGGTGATATAAGAAGCGTCATCGCTGGCAAGGAATGCCACGACCGAAGCAACCTCTTCCGGCTCCCCCAGACGCCCCATCGGTGTGCGGGCAAGGATGGCATCCATGCCTGCACGCTCGGTAAAGGCACCCTTGATGATATCCGTTGCGATCGTGCCGGGGCCGACGCCGCAGACGCGGATGCCATAGGGCGCAAAGGCCACTGCGGCGGTGGACGTCACCTGATTCATCCCGCCTTTGGAAATCGCATAGGTTGCGACATTCGGATTGGCGAGCCCGGAATTGATCGAAGACATGTTGATGATCACCCCACCCTCGCCCTGAGCGATCATCTGACGGGCGGCGGCCTGAGTGCCAAGGAACGCGCCTTTCAGATTCACGCTCAGCACATGATCGTAGATCTCTTCGCTCACATCGAGGAAATCCATCACCGGCGCGATCCCGGCATTGTTCAGCATGATGTCGACGCGACCGAATTTCCCGACCGCCGCGGCCACCAACGCATCGATATCCGCCTTTTTCGAGACATCGGCGACAACGGCAAGCACTGTCTCATCCGTGCCGATCGCGGCGGCGGTCGCCATAAGCCGGGACTCGTCCACATCACCAAGAACGACCTTTGCGCCCTCGGCAAGGAAGCGTATCGCGCTGGCGCGGCCGATCCCGCCTGCCGCACCGGTAACGATGGCGGTCCTTCCCTGAAGTCTCATGACGTTCTCCTTCAATATCACCGGATGACAAAGGGATTGGCGGTCTCGCCGATCATATCGATCCAGACGGTTTTGGTCTGCAGATAGGCGTCGATGGCGTCCTGCCCGTTCTCACGCCCGATCCCCGATCGCTTATAGCCGCCGAAAGGAGCCATATAGCTGACCGCACGATAGGAATTCACCCAGATCGTCCCGGCCTCCAAAGCCGCGCTGCCGCGCAAAGCCCGCCCGATATCCGAGGTCCAAAGCCCGGCCGCCAGACCATAAGGGCTGTCATTGGCGATGGCATAGGCCTCTTCTTCCTCGTCGAAGGGAATGACCGAAAGCACCGGACCGAAAACCTCTTCCCTCGCAATCCGCATCCGGTTGCTGACCCCGGTGAAGATCGTCGGCTGCACGAACCAGCCGTCGCGAAGCCCGTCGGCATCCGGCGTGCCGCCCCCAAGGGCAAGCTCGGCCCCTTCGTCCTGCGCGATATCAAGATAGGACAGCACCTTTTCGCGCTGCGCCCGCGTGGTGACCGGGCCGACCTGAGTCGCGGCATCGGCGGGATTGCCAAGCCGCGCCTTGCCCGCCAGCGCCACCACGCCCTCGACGACCCGATCATGCACGGAGCGATGCACCAGCAGACGCGATCCGGCAATGCAGGTCTGACCCGAGGCCGCGAAAATGCCGGAAATCGCCCCATTCACCGCGCTATCGATATTGGCGTCGCCAAAAACGATATTGGCCGATTTTCCGCCCAGTTCCAGCGTCACCGTCTTCAGCCCCTCGACCGCCGCCCGGTAAACTGCAAGCCCCCCCGGCTCACCACCGGTAAAGGCGATCTTGGCCACATCGGGATGGCTGACCAACGGGGTTCCGACCTCCTTCGGCATCCCGGTCACGGTATTGACGACGCCCGGAGGAAAACCCGCCTGCTCGAACAGCTTCACGAATTCCAGCGCCGAGGCAGAGCTGTGTTCGGACGGTTTGATGACCGCGGTATTGCCCGCGGCAAGCAGCGGCGCGAGTTTCCATGTCAACAGCATCAGCGGCGAATTCCAGGGCATGATCGCCGCGATCACGCCAAGCGGCTCGCGTCGGGTAAAGGCGAACATGCCGCTTTTGTCGATGGGCAGGACAGCGCCTTCGATCTTGTCCGCAAGCCCGCCGAAATAACGGAACCATTCAGGGATATAGCGCAATTGCGCCGTCATCTCGGCCAGAAGCTTGCCATTGTCGCGGGTTTCAAGCGCAGCAAGGCGATCGGCGTCCCGGGCAATCAGCTCCGCCACGCGCAGCAGCAGTTTTCCACGCGCACCGGCATTCAGCCCTGCCCATGCCGGGTTGCGAAACGCCGCTTTCGCCGCAGCCACGGCCGCCTCGACCTCGGCGGGGCCATCTTCCGGAATAAGCGCCCAGGGTTTGCCGGTGAACGGATCCAGCGACTCGAATGTGTTCCGGGCCGGGACAAGACGCCCGCCGACGGTGTTCTGGAATCGTGCAAGTGCCATCTTCCCCCCATGCCGCGGCCGCGTGGCCGCCTTTACATCAGCCGGAACGGACGAAGCCGCATTCCCGGCCATTTCAACAACTCGCCAGCCCCAGATGCGCACGAAACCGGTTCTTGACGAATACCGCGTCGCGTGGCGGCAGGGAGCGCGGCAGATTATTCGCTTCGACCTTAAGGACGAAAAGCCGCGGCCCGGCGGCAGGTTCGCGCAGGCGTTTGGTCAATGCCCCGAGCTCTTCAAGGCTGCGAATCTCGGCGGTTTCGGCGAAACCGGCAGCGGCCGCGACCCGGTCGAGGGCAATGCCGTGCCCGGTATGGCTTGGCTGCATCCCGGTCTCGCCGAAATGCTGGTTGTCCAGCACGATCACGTCAAGGTTTTTCGGCGCGGCAACCGCAATGGTCGCCAGGGCACCAAAAGCCATCAACTGCTCGCCATCGCCGGTGATGACCATGACCCGCCTGTCGCGCTGCGCCTGCGCGATGCCAAGCCCGACCAGCGCAGCGCCTCCCATGGCGCCCCAAAGATAATAGTTGTTATCCATATCGCCTGCCGCGTGAACGTCATAGCTGGGCGAGCCAAGACCGGTCACCACCAGCGCGCCGTCCCGCGCAGCCAGAAGTTTCGCCACCGCCGCACGGCGGTCCATTGTCGGGAGCGTCATGTCATTCACCATTTCTTCTTGCCAAGCAGGCGTTGACCGATCAGCACCGCGATCTGCTGATCCGCGTCGAAGGCCATTCCGGCGGCCTGCTCTGCGATCTCGATCAGGTCTTCCGGTGTTTCCGCGCGCAGCACGGTCACGCCGATTGCCGTAAGCGCCGCCTCGGTCGCCTGCCCCATGGGGACCTGCCAGGGATTGAACTCGGCCCATTCCCCGCGCATCGTCACCAGCATCAGCAGCGGCGTGCGGGTCTGCACCGGCAGCGACAGCATGTTGATGCAGTTTCCCACCCCCGAGCTTTGCATCAGAACAACGCTGCGCTGGCCGCCAAGCCACGCGCCGGTCGCAATGGCGATGCCCTCTTCCTCGGTTGTCAACATATTGGTGGTCATATCCGCATCATCGCCGAACAGGCGGATAAGCGCGGAATGCCCCGCATCGGGGACATATGACACCTGCCGGATACCCGCGCGCTTCAGCAGATCATAAAGTTCAAGCGGCCACTCTCTGGCCGGATCGCGGGCGGCGCCCGCTGAAATCCTATCGACGACGCTCACCGCATCTCTCCTCGTCAGGGTTGCCTGCCCCTTATAGCCTTAACAAAATCTTCTGGACGTCGAGTGATTTTTGTGAACAGCTATACGATTATTGTATATCTCGACGGTCTCTTATGGAGTTGTCCCAACTTCGCACGCTGATACATGTAGCCGAACTGGGCAGCCTGTCCAAAGCCGCCGATCGTTTGCATATCGCGCAGCCCGCGCTTAGCCGTCAGGTCAGATTGCTTGAAGAGGAACTGGGGGCACGGCTTTTCGATCGTCATGGCCGCGGCATGATCCTGACCGAGCAGGGGCAGGATGTGCTGCGCCACGCATTGCGGGTCATGGCCGAAACCGAAGGGATCCGCGCCTCTGTCGGGAACGAGAACGCGCCGCTGCGTGGCCATGTGGCGATCGGCATGCCGCCCACCGTCTCGGATATCCTTGCCGAGCCGCTGGTTGCCGCGTTCAGGGCAACGCATCCCGAGGCAACGCTTCGCATTGTCAGTGCCTATTCCGGCTATCTGCTGGACTGGATGCATCGCGGCGAGGTCGACGCCTCGGTCCTTTACGATCCCAAATCGGCGCGCAGCCTGCATTTGCAGCCGCTGCTGGAAGAAGTCCTGTTTCTGGTCGGCCCGCCCGGAGCGGAACTGTCGCAAGACAAACCCGTGCATTTCAGGGATCTCCGCGCGACCCGGCTGCTTCTGCCAAGCGTCGGCCATAGTTTGCGCGCAATTCTTGATCGCTGCGCCGAAGATTGCGGATTTCTTCTTGATGTCCCTGTCGAGGCAGACAGCTATGCGGCGCTCAAGCAACTGGTCGGCGGCGGACATGGGATGACAGTGCTTCCGCCCGCCCCGATTTACGGTGATCTCGAACACGGCCTGCTTTGCGCCGCTCCGCTCATCAATCCGGTTCCGCAGCGAAAACTGGTTCTCGGCTATCCCACCGACCGGCCTGCCCCGCGTCTGGCGCGCTTTGCCGGGCAAGCGATCACGGCACAGGTCGCCGCGATGGTTGAACAGGGTGTCTGGGCCGGAAAGCTGCCCATGCCCGCCGGTGCTGTACCGGGCACGGATCACGGCCCTTGATACCGGCCCGGCAGCGCCATCCGATAACTTGACCGAATCGTCGGCATTGCCGAGCCGCTTGCAACCGGCAAGCGATTCATCCGGCGCAAACTCCGCCCGTTGCAGATCAGATGAAACCGCGCTGCGGCGAAAGTGGCCGCAGGATGCAGGGCAATTCGATGCGATCCGATGGATTGCCTTCCGCCGAAGAAACGATCTGGAACAACCGGGCCAGCATCGCCGGCACGTCCTGTTCCGCCATGCCGACATTCTGAGGCAGAAGCGCTGCGAACGGGTCCCAGTCGAAACAGCCCAGCCGGACACGGTCCATCGCGACATTGCCAGTCAGCCAGCGGACCACGCCTTCCATTGAAATCGTCGAATTCACGAAAATGCCGCATGATTGCGTGAATTCGCGGCCTTCCAGGGCGGCGAATGCGTTGTCCGGCGAATAACCCGGCATCAGAATGCGGTCTTCGGACAGGGTCAGTCCCGCCTCCTGATGGGCGATGCGGAAACCACGCAGCCGTTCCATCGTATTGTGATCATGCGAACGCCCGCCAATGAACCATAACGGCGGCACGGCGCCGAAATCCTGCTTTGTACGGGTTATGATCAACCGTGTCAGATCACGCGCGCCGCCGAAATTATCCGAAAGGACCGACGGCGCCTTGCTGCCCGGCAGATCCAGATTGATCGTCCGCACCCCCGCCGCCGCGCAGAATTCGGCGATACGATCCGGGTCGGTCGCCCCGGTCACCACCAGCGTCTCGGCCTGATACGAGACCAGTTCGCGGGCCGCCTCGAATTCCAGTTCCGGATCGCGCTGCGTGCAGGTCACGACCGGGAACAGATCGCGGGCGCGGGCCATTTCCTCGAATTTCTCGGCAATCGCGCCGAAATAACGGTTGTCGTATTTGGGAACGATCATGCCGATGATATGCGACCGCTCGCGCCGTAACATGCTGGCCTGAAGATTGACTGCATAACCCTGTTCCGCCGCGATCTTCATGACCTTTTCTGCGGTCCGCGAACTGATTCGGCGCTTCTTCCACGTTCCGTTCAGGATCGAGCTCACGGCGCTGGGGCTGGAGCCCGCGATCTGCGCCAGATCGTAGATGGTTGGCCGCCTTGATGAATTCCCGCCGTTCCCGGCCATATTGCTGCCCCGTCAGACTGGCCGATATGGCCGGAAGACTTGCATCTTGACAGCAAACCGCAATTTGCACAATGTTGCTAAATCGATTGAGCGTGCATGCTCTATCGGTTGTGCTAGTTAGAAGAACTGGCCAGGGAATTGCTGAAAGCGGCGTGAATCCCGCTTCTGCGGGATGCCCGTTCCGCCGGGCTGCCCCTGTTGGGGCATGTGACAATTGGAGGAGACTCGAGATGAAGAAACGATATTCGATCGCCGCCGCTTCGGCGCTGGTGACGGGGCTTTTGAGCACCGCCGCGCTGGCCCAGGAAGCGGCGACCGTCGCATTCCTGATGCCGGATCAGGCCTCGACGCGATATGAAGAGCATGATTTCCCGGGCTTCAAGGCCGCCATGGACGAATTGTGCCCGGATTGCACCGTGGTTTACCAGAACGCCAATGCAGATGCCTCGCTGCAGCAGCAGCAGATCAATTCGGTCATCGCGCAAGGGGCGAAGATCGTGGTTCTGGATCCGGTCGACAGTTCGGCGGCCGCCGGGCTGGTGCAGATCGCCCAAAGCCAGGACGTGAAGATCATCGCCTATGACCGCCCGATCCCGGATGTTCCGGCCGATTATTATGTGTCCTTCGACAATGAAGGCATCGGCAAGGCCATCGCCCAGTCGCTGGTCGATCACCTGAAGGCCGAAGGCGTCGAAGCCGGCGCGGGTGTCCTGCAAATCAACGGCTCGCCCACCGATGCGGCAGCCGGGCTGATCCGCGACGGAATCGATGCCGCGCTGGACGGATCGGAATACGAGACTCTGGCCGAATATGACACGCCCGACTGGGCACCGCCCAAGGCGCAGGAATGGGCCGCTGGCCAGATCACCCGCTTTGGTGACAAGATCACCGGCATCGTCGCCGCCAATGACGGCACGGCAGGCGGCGCCATTGCCGCATTGAAGGCCGCCGGGGTCGATCCGGTGCCGCCGGTCACCGGCAATGACGCGACCATCGCGGCGCTGCAACTGATCATCGCGGGCGATCAGTACAACACCATCTCGAAACCGTCCGAGATCGTGGCCCGCGCCGCCGCCGAAGTCGTCGCCACCTTCCTGAAGGGCGAGACGCCCGAGGCCAAGACGACGCTGTACGACACGCCTTCCGAACTGTTCGTGCCTGCCGTGGTCACGCGTGAAAACATCAAGGCCGAGATCTTCGACAAAGGCATCCAGACGCCCGAGGAAGTCTGCACGGCGGAATATGCCGATGCCTGCAAGGAACTGGGTATTCTGGAATAGATCCGGCAATCCGGCATCCTGAGAAACGGAACCCCAAGAACACGGTGCGCGCTCGTCCCGCGCGCACCCGCATTCCGGGAGGAAATCGAATGACCAGTCAGACAACGGCGCAAGAGCCGATCCTGAGATTGCGCGGCGTGTCCAAGCAGTTCGGCGCAGTCTCGGCGCTTAGCGATATCGAACTGGACATCCATGCAGGCGAGGTCGTCGCGCTTGTCGGCGATAACGGCGCCGGCAAATCGACACTGGTCAAGGTTCTGGCCGGTGTCCATCAGCCCACAGCCGGCAGCATCGAATTCATGGGCAAGCCGGTAACGCTGGACAGTCCCGGCACCGCGCTGGAAATGGGAATCGCCACGGTCTTTCAGGATCTGGCGCTTTGCGAAAACCTCGATGTCGTCGCCAATCTGTTTCTGGGCCATGAAATCGGCCCATGGGCACTGGACGAGGTGCAGATGGAGGTCCGCGCCTGGACATTGCTGCAGGAACTTGCCGCCCGTATCCCCTCGGTCCGCGAGCCGATCGCCTCGCTGTCGGGCGGGCAGCGCCAGACCGTCGCGATTGCCCGGTCGCTGCTGCTGAACCCGAAGATCATCATGCTGGACGAACCCACCGCCGCGCTTGGCGTGGCGCAGACCGCCGAGGTGCTGAACCTGATCGAACGGGTGCGGGACCGCGGACATGGCGTTGTGCTGATCTCGCATAACATGGAAGACGTGCGCGCCGTTGCCGACCGCATCGTGGTGCTGCGCCTTGGCCGCAACAATGGCGTATTCACGCAGGAAACCAGCCACGAAGAACTGGTCGCCGCGATTACCGGCGCGTCCGAAAATTCCGTATCGCGCCGCCGCGCGCGCAAGCTGGAAGAGATGGAGCAATGACCATGCCCGATCCCAAGACCTCACCCGCCCTTGACCGCTCGGACAGCCGCGTGCGCCATGACGAGGGCATCTCGGGCGCGGTCCGCGCCTTTGTCGACCGCGTCCGTTCCGGCGATCTGGGAATGCTGCCGGTGGCCGTGGGACTGGTGCTGATCGCGGTGGTCTTCACCTCGCTGAACCCGGTCTTTCTGGCTCCGAACAATCTGGTGAACCTGCTATTCGACGCCGCCGCCATCGGCTGCATCTCGCTGGGCATCGTCTGCGTGCTGATGCTTGGCCAGATCGATCTGTCGGTTGGCTCGATGAGCGGCCTCGCCTCGGCGATGGTCGGCGTGCTGTGGATCAATATGGGCCTGCCGGTCGTGGTGGCCATTCTTGCCGCATTATCTGCGGGCGCGGTGATGGGGCTGATCTACGGGATGTTGCTGAACCGCTTCGGCATGCCCAGCTTCGTCTCGACGCTGGCCGGTTTGCTGGCGATGCTGGGGATGCAGCTTTACATCCTTGGGCCGACCGGCTCGATCAACCTTAGCTACAGCTCGCCGCTGGTCCGGTTCGGTCAGATCCTGATCATGCCCGCATGGCTCAGTTATGCTCTGGCAGTAGTGCCGGGGATTGTCATGCTGGCGCAGGGATTGCGCACCATGCGGTTGCGGGCAGCGGCGAATCTGTCGAATGCCGGGATCAGCGTGCTGATCGCCAAGACCGCAATGCTGACGGCAGCGCTGCTGATTGCGGTCATCTATCTGAATCAGGGACGCGGCGTGCCCTATATGTTCGGGCTGTTCGTCCTGCTGGTCGTCATCATGAACTATGCGCTTACCCGCACCAAATGGGGCCGCTCGATGTTCGCGGTCGGCGGAAACACCGAAGCGGCGCGGCGTTCGGGGATCAATGTGAACCGGATCCGGCTGTCGGCCTTCATGCTGTGCTCGACACTGGCCGCGTTGGGCGGTGTGCTGTCGGCGGCGCGGCTGGCCTCGTCCAGCCAGCAGGCGGGGACGGGCGACGTGAACCTGAACGCCATCGCGGCGGCTGTAATCGGCGGCACCTCGCTTTTCGGAGGGCGGGGATCGGCATGGTCGGCATTGCTCGGCATTCTGGTGATTCAGGCGATTTCAAACGGGCTGACACTGCTGAATCTCAGCTCGTCCCTGCGCTACATGATTACCGGCGCGGTCCTTGCCATCGCCGTTGTCGTCGACTCGCTGGCCCGTCAATCCCGCGCCAGCCATGGCCGCGCATAAGGAGAAACAACCATGAGCGAAGAATTGCAAGGCAAGGTGGCTGCGGTCACGGGCGCCGCCTCGGGGATCGGGCTTGCCTGCGCGAAAGCCATGCTGTCCGAGGGCGCAACCGTCGTCCTGATCGACCGGGCCGAAGACAGGCTGACCGCGCTATGCGAGGAACTGGGACCGAATGCGAAGCCCTTGGTCCTTGACCTGATGGATGGCGCGCAGGTCGACGGCATGGCGGATGAGATCGGCAGGATCGCCGGACCGCTGGACATCCTGCACGCAAATGCCGGGGCCTATGTCGGCGGAGCAGCCTCCGAGGGCGATCCCGATCAGTGGGACCGCATGCTGCATCTGAATATCAATGCGGCCTTTCGCTGTGTGCGGGCGGTGCTGCCCGGCATGATCGAGCGCAAGACCGGCGATGTGATCTTCACCTCGTCGGTGGCGGGCGTCATCCCCGTGGTGTGGGAGCCGGTCTATACCGCCTCGAAATTCGCCGTGCAGGCATTTCTGCACGCAACGCGGCGGCAGGTGTCGCAGCACGGCATCCGCATGGGCGCGGTGCTTCCCGGCCCGGTCGTTACCGCGCTGCTTGACGACTGGCCCAAGGCCAAGATGGAAGAGGCGCTGGCCAATGGCTCGCTGATGCAGCCAGAAGAGGTCGCGCATGCGGTGCTGTTCATGCTGACCCGTCCGCGCGGCGTGGTGATCCGCGATCTCGTCATCCTGCCCAACAGCGTCGATCTGTAGGTGCAACCGGAGGAAACCATGACGAAGCAAGGGTTTTTCCTGGGCGTGGATGTCGGATCGGGCAGCGCGCGGGCCGGGATTTTCGATGCCGCCGGGCACATGCTGGCCGTGGCCAAGCGGGATATCACGATCTGGCGCGAGGGCGCGGATATCGTCGAGCAATCCAGCGAGGATATCTGGTCCGCCGTCTGCGCCTCGACCCGCGAGGCGCTTGGCAAGGCCGGAATCGATCCGGCCGATGTCAGGGGGATCGGCTTCGACGCGACCTGTTCGCTGGTCGTGCTGGGCGAAGACGGCAAGGCTTTGACCGTCAGCCCGTCGGGCGATCCGCAGCGGAATATCATCGTCTGGATGGACCACCGCGCCATTCAACAGGCGGAACGGATCAACGCCACCGGCCATCCGGTCCTGCGCTATGTCGGCGGCGTGATCTCGCCCGAGATGGAGACGCCCAAGCTGTTATGGCTGAAGGAGAACCTTCCGGATACCTATGCCAATGCATGGCAATTCCTGGATCTCGCCGATTTCCTGAGCTGGCGGGCAACCGGCGATCTTTCCCGTTCGGCCTGCACGGTCACCTGCAAATGGACCTATCTGGCGCATGAGAACCGCTGGGATCCCGATTACTTTCACCGGATCGGCCTGAACGAACTGGCGGATGAGGATTTCACCCGGATCGGCCAGAATGTCGTCGCGCCCGGCACCGCATTGGGTCAGGGTCTGTCGGAACAGGCGGCAGGTGATCTCGGGCTACGACCCGGCACAGCGGTCGCCGCCGGGCTGATCGACGCCCATGCCGGAGGGATCGGTACCGTGGGTGTTCAGGGAACGCCGCAATCGAATCTCGCCTATGTCTTTGGCACGTCGTCCTGCACCATGACATCGACGGATGAACCGGTCTTCGTACCGGGTGTCTGGGGTCCCTATTATCAGGCGATGGTGCCGGGCATGTGGCTGAACGAAGGCGGGCAATCCGCAGCCGGTGCGGCGATGGATCATCTTCTGTCATTCCACCCCGCCGCCGCCGAGGCGAACAAGGCGGCGCAGGACGCGGATCGGGCATTGCCGGTCTGGCTGGCCGAGTGCGCAGAGGCGGCGGTCGCCACAAGCTCGGACGCCATCCATCTGGCCGGCGGGCTGCATGTCGTTCCGGAATTTCTGGGCAACCGCGCCCCTTTCGGCGATCCCCATGCCCGCGCGATCATCGCCGGGCTTGGAATGGAGCGCGACATCGACAATCTCGTGGCGCTTTATATCGCCGGGCTTTCCGGCATCGGCTATGGCCTGCGCCAGATCATCGAAGCCCAGGACCGCGCCGGAGCCTCGGTCGAGCGGATCGTCATCTCGGGCGGAGCGGGGCAGTCGCCGCTGGTGCGTCAGCTTATTGCGGATGCGGCGGGCAAGCCGCTGGTCTCGGTACAGGCGGAAGAGCCGGTGCTGGCCGGTTCCGCCATCCTTGGCGCCGTCGCGGCCGGAGTTTACGCCACAATGCCAGAAGCAATGAAAAGCATGTCGGCAAGATCATCCGAATATATGCCTTCTGCCGAAACCGGGGCGCTTCATCAAAGGCGCTATGACGCATTCTGCGCCTTGCAGGATGTTGGCAGGTCGTTTGGATGAATAGCCCCGCCGCATTCTGAGCCAGTTTCATCCCGGCCGGGATAAGGCGGAACCGCCAGAGCAGGCGGCGTGAGTTTCCGCAAGGGCAAAACCCGGCCCCCCATCAAAGCATATCGCGCCTGCCCGGTATCTCTCCCTCCCTTCTTCTTTGTCCAAATACCTCGGGGGTCCGGGGGCTGGCCCCCGGCCATCGCGGGACGCAAGTGACCGGCGTTTCCGATTCAACAACGCCCCACCCGAGACTGAAAAGTCAGGCGGCAAGTATTTCGTCCGTAGGCCCGAAGAATTCATAATGAATGCGATCCGGCGACACATTCGCGCCGATCAGGCTGGAAACGTAATGCCGGAGGAACGGTCTGGGACCGCAGAGGAAAATATCCGCCTCATTCAGCGGCAGTTCGGATTTGAGCCAGTCCACAGAGATATATCCCTCATATGCGGCATCGGCCGGCTCCATCCGTTCGTAGAAGGTCGCGATCTCTGTATTGCCGTGCCGCCGCGCAAGTTGGCGGATATGGGCGGCAAGGGCGTGGCTATGGCGATCTGTCGTGCCGTGAATGAAATAGGCAGGCAGCGCTTTATGCTTATCTGCGATTTCCTCGAGCATGCTGACCATCGGCGTAAGCCCGACACCGCCCGAAAGCAGCACAACCGGCCGATCGGGAACCTCGCGAAGGTAGAAATCGCCCGCCGGTGCGGTCAACTCGAAAATGCTGCCGATTTCGGCCCGGTCATGCAGGAATCCCGACGCTTCCCCTTCCGGCTCGCGCTTGACGGTGATCCGGTAGTGATCGTTGTTCGGCCCGCAGGAAATCGAATAATTCCTGATCACGCCTTTCAGCCCCGCCATGTCGAAACGAAGGGTCAGATATTGTCCCGGCCTGTGCCGGATGACCGGCGCGCCATCTTCAGGTCGCAGCGTGAAGGACATGATCTGGTCGCTTTCAGCCCGCCTTTCCGTGATGGCAAAATGGCGCCATCCGATCCACCCCCCGGTCTGCGCGTCGATTTCCTTGCGAATGCCGGCCTCGCGTCCCTTCAGGATATCCGCAAGGAACCAATAGGCCTCACCCCAGGCAGCAAGAATTTCCGGCGTCGCGGCTTCGCCAAGCACCTCCTCGATGGCGCCAAGCAGCGCAGTCGCGACATAGGGATAATGCTCGGGCAGGATCGCATAACCGACATGCTTCTGCGCGATCCGTTCGACCGCCGATGCAAGCGCCCCCGGATTGTCGATATTCTGCGCATAAGCCAGAACGGCATTCGCCAGCGCGAAACGCTGCGTGCCGCTTTTCTGGTTCGCCTGGTTGAAAAGACGCGCGATATGCTCGTCCTCGAACAGGCGCCGATACATGACCTCGGTGATCGTCGCGCCATGCTCGGCAATGGCGGGCACGGTGGCCTTCACGACGGCAATGGTTTCAGCGGAAAGATGGTTCGACATGGAGGGCATCCTTATACATGCATATTTTTTACATCTTATATGCGATCATATACATGCGAATAAGATGCATGTAATGTGACAAAATGAAGCTGACCCGCTATACCGATTACGCATTGCGCCTGATGACGCATCTTGCGGCCCGCCCGGACGAACTTTCCTCGATCCGGGAGATCGCGGATGCTCATGCCATTTCGCAGAATCATCTGATGAAAGTCGTCAACGATCTTGCCCGCGCGGGCTTTATCGAAACCGTTCGCGGAAGACATGGCGGCGTCAGGCTGGGCAGACCTGCCGGGGAAGTCACCATAGGCGAGATCGTCCGGCATACCGAAGGGCATGCTGCGCTTGTCGAATGCGCCGGCTGCGTGATCGCGCCGGCCTGCACCCTGCCACGAATCCTGGCAGAGGCAGCCGAGGCTTTCATGCAGACGCTGGATCGCTATCCGCTTTCCGATCTGGTGCGTTCGCGGGAAATTCTTGATCTGATCCTGAAATCTCTTGCCGGACAGGACGCGAATAAGGTCGCGTAGGTAAGGGCCAATAGACCGTTCGCCTGTCCCGGCACCCCCTGTTCCGGCAGACTGCCCGATATTGCGGCCATTCAGGAACCGACGGCACGAGCTTCGCGGCGTCTTGCGGCGCTCGGCATGAAAAACCTGTGAATTTCGAACGGAAGACTTCATAAATAATCAGGAGGGAACGTATCCCGGCCATCCGTGGTCTGGATATGACTGACGGCAAAAAGGAGTGATCAATTGCAATCCATCATCATGGCCCTCATCATGGGTCTTCTGGGCGGGCCAGTCATCGCATTGGTATTCCGCATGCAGCACCTGCAGGCAGCCCATCAAAAGCGGAAAGAGGATTTTCTGGCCGGCAAGGGCCGTAATCCCGACACCGCGCCTTTCGGTCCGCATAAGTCATTCACGCAGAACGCAATCCTGTTCGGACTGATATTCGCGGCAATCGGCTTCTTTATCGGGACGCTTGCCTGACCTGCCGCCCGCCTGCCACATGTCCGGGCTCTGCAGGATTTATCGGTCTTTGGTCGTTTTCATGGCATCGCATGCACGGCGCATCGCAAGCTTCAATGCCAGGCTGCCATGAGCAGCGGCAGGCTTATCAGCGACAGCACGGTCGAGATCAGGATCACCCGCCCGGTAAGCAGCGCTTCCCGTTCATGAAACTCTGCCAGCATGAACGGCCCCGTGCCGGTCGGCAGCGCCGCAAGCAGGACGGCGGTCTGCGCCATCAGCGGCGGCAGGCCCAGCACCGGCACCGCCACGATCCAAGTGACCAGCGGCTGACCGATCAGCTTCAATCCGATCAACGCGGCCTGCACCCCGCCGCCCGCACGCGGGCGACGGCCTGAATTCTGGGCCAGAAACAGGCCCAGCACCACAAGCGCGCAGGGAGCCGCCGCCCCTCCAAGCAATGTAAGATAGACATCCAGCGCATGCGGCATGGTAAATCCGCCGATCATGAAACCCGCACCCAGCAGGGGCGCGATCAGCAACGGGTTCCTGACCAGCGACAGGGCCGTCTTGCGGGCGATGTCCCGCCTTCGCGCCTCGCTTTTCAGGGCGATTTCGATCAGGATGATCGCGGCGGCGAAAAGGATGCAGGCGGTGATGATGGTCGCGATCAGCGTCGCCGCCAGCCCCTCGGGACCGATAATTTCCGCAACCAGCGGAAAGCCCATGAAACCCACATTGGCGTAACCGGCATTCAACCCGTCGATCGCGGCATCCGCCAGATGGCTTCCCTGCCTCAGCCTCAGGGCCAGGGTCGCGGCAAAGACGGCTCCGCAACCGATCAGGAAGGCCGAGATGAAACCGGGCCGCCAGATCTCGCCCGGATCGGCATTGGCCATGATATCGAACAGCATCGCCGGCAGGGCGAGATAGATCACCATGCGGTTGATCCCGCGCGTCGCCTCGAGGCCAAGCACATCACAGCGGGCCGCGATCCAGCCGGTGAAGATCAGGGCGAAGATCGGCAGAACGACGACGATATTCGATAGCATGAAATGGCGACCTTTCGAGTGGAACCGGCACCGATCAAGTAACCGCCTCCGGCGAAACAGTCCATTGTGGCATGCAAATCCCCGTATCGCACGCCGATCCGGTCAGGTCACGGCGGCCCGGATACCGAAATGTGCCTCCCGCCAGGTATCGTGGCGCAGGATATCTTCAAGAATGTCGACCGCATGCCACAGATCGGCATAGCTGGTGTAAAGCGGCGTGAAGCCGAAGCGCATGGTCGAGGGCGCGCGAAAATCGCCGATGACGCCCCGCGCGATCAGTGCCTGCATGATCTCATAGGCATTCGGATGGCTGAACGAAACCTGACTGCCGCGTCTCGCTCCGTCGCGCGGGCTTTCAAGTTTCAGCCCGTGACCCGCGCATTTCCCTTCGACAAGCGCGATGAAAAGATCGGTGAGGCGCAGGCTTTTTTCCCGCAGCGCAGCCATGTCGACCTCGTCCCAGATATCCAGCGCGCCTTTCAACGCGCGAAGCGAAAGGATCGGTTGCGTCCCGCACAGGAAGCGCCGGATTCCTTCGCCTGCGGCATAGCGCTGTTCGAAAGCGAAGGGCCGGGCATGGCCCCACCACCCGCTGAGCGGCTGGCGAATGTCGCCGTGATGCCGTTCAGCGGCATAGATGAAAGCAGGCGCGCCGGGGCCGCCGTTCAGATATTTATAGGTGCAGCCGACGGCGAAATCGACATTCGCGCCGTCAAGCCCGACCGGCAGCGCCCCCGCGCTGTGACAGAGATCCCAGATGACCAGCGCGCCATTCGCATGGGCCTTCCGCGTCAGCTTCGCCATGTCGCGCAGCTCACCGGTCTTGTAGTTGACATGGTTGACCAGAACCACCGCAACATCGCCATCGATCAGTTCTTCGATATCCGGCGCGTCCACGCCTTCAAGGCGCAGCGATGCATCTGCCTGCGTCGCAACCACGCCCTCGGCCATGTAGATATCGGTCGGAAAGCTGCCGCCTTCGGAAACGATCACCGACCGATCCGGCCGCAGGGCAAGCGCGGCATGCAGCAACTTGTAGATATTGATCGAGGTCGTGTCGCAGACAACTGTCTGACCGGCGGCAGCGCCGATAAGACGCCCGACGCGATCCCCAAGGTCAAGCGGCATGTCGAACCAGCCCGCGGTATTCCAGCTGCGGATAAGCTCCTGCCCCCATTCCTCTGTCGCTGCGCTTTGCAATTCGGCGAAAGCAGCGGTCGAGGCGGCCCCAAGGGAATTGCCGTCAAGATAGATGACGCCCCGCGGCAGCACGAAACGCGCGCGCATGGAGCGCAGCGGATCCGTGGCATCCATGGCCTCGATTGCGGCAAAATCGGGAAATGCAGACATGGGGCGCGGTCCTTGCCAAGCGTATCACTGCCTTGATGACAACCCATATCGGCCTGACGATCAATGCCTTTTCACTGCCTCTTACAGATCACCGGCATGATGACGCGGCATTCGCGCTACCAAAGGCAAGGCCATTCCTTATAGCAGATGCCGACATGCCCTGTATTCCATCACACCCGATCCCTGTGACCAGTTCTGGTTTGAGAGCATTTTGCCCTTCATCAAACCCGCACCCGCCCCTTCTTCTTTGTCCAAATACCTCTTCGAGGGTCGCCGTCAGGTCGCGCCACTGGCTCGAGAGACCAGCCGGCGACGGGCAGCGCCCCCGGCCTTCGCAGGGGTAATCCGCTCTACCCCAAAAGCCTGTCGCAAAAGAGTTTTCCGATCTCGGGGAAAACCGTTGGATGGTCTTCACAAATACCCTTGCCCCGGGTCATCAGGCACAGAATGACCGGCGCATGGCCCGGCAGCGCGATACGGATCAGATCATGCTTGTAATAAGAGGCCATATCGTCGCCGGTCCAGCTGTTCTTTCCTGCCTTGCTCCACAGGGTGGCCCCGGCGGGGAGGCCGCCGCCAAGATAGGTCTCGACCTGAAAATGGGGAAGTTCCGCCTCGGCACTGCTGCGATCGCGCAGCAGGATATTCTGTGCCCGCCTGCGAGCGGCCGCGGACAAGGGCAGGTCTCCGGCGAAGATTTCAAAAAAGATGCGCGCGGCGGCAATCGGGGTCAGGGCGTTCAGGTTCTGGCCTGACGGGCCTGCATATTGCGCCTCGCGCCCATAGCGGATGTCGTCCATCAGCTTCTGAGTGATATTGCATTGCACGAAATCGGGCGCGAATTCCGGCCAGCCGGCGGTTGTGAAAAAGCGGTTCAGCCCGTCGCGCCGGTTGCGCCAGTCATCGAAATCCGCGCCGGACAGCATCGTATCGCCGGTCGTTCCGGTCAGCATGTCGATCACGTAATTGGTGCCGGTATTCGACGACCACAGGATCATGTCACGCATGGCGCGGGACAACTCGTGATGATCTTCGACCCGGCCCGTATCGATCGCGTGCAGGACGTGAATCAGATGGAAAACCTTCACCAGACTGCACGGATAGCAGCGCCAGTCTCCGCGATAGGCGAAACCGTCAGGCATCTGGCCCGCGCCATTCTCGCGCAGCGCCACGAAGCCGAAATTGTCGGGACGCAACCCCTTTTCGGAAAAGCGGTCGACCAGTTCCATCGCGATGGGTTCACAGCGTCCGGACCAGTCCGGGTCGGTTCTGAAGAGCATCTTGGTGACTTTCATGAAGGGGGTGACGTTAATCGGAGGGGACGGCCTTCCAGCAGCGAACGCCCCCCGCCCCACCAAGCGGAAGCATCTCCTGCGGATTCTGGCAGGCGGTCTCGGCAAGCGGGCAGCGGGTGGCGAAACGGCAGCCGCGCGGGACGGCGAACGGATCGGGGATTTCGCCGGTGATGGGCTCGGCCAGCGATTGCGCCCGCCGAACATCCGGCACGGCGGCGATCAACGCCCTTGTATAGGGATGGCGGGGATCGCCGAACAAATCCTGACTGTTCTGCAATTCCACGATTTCGCCCAGATACATGACGGCAACCCGGTCGCAGAGATAGCAAACCACGTTCATGTCATGCGAGATGAAGATAATCGTCAGCCCCTTCTCGCGGTTCAGCCGTTTCAGCAGATTGATGATCTGCGCCTGAACCGAGGCATCAAGCGCCGAGACGGGCTCATCCGCCACAAGGATTTCGGGGGCCGGGCACAGAGCCCGCGCAATCGAAACGCGCTGCCGCTGCCCACCCGACAAGGCATGCGGGAATTTCAGGGCGGTTTCAGGGTCGAGACTGACTTCTGCAAGAATCTCGGAAACCCGCGCGGCTCGCTTCGCACGCGGCAATTTCGGGAAGTAATGGGCGACGACCTCTTCAAGCTGCGCCCCGATGGTTATGCGCGGATTGAGCGAGGAATAGGGATCCTGAAACACCATCTGAAGCCTGCCTGCCGGATCGGGGCCGGCAAGGGGCCTGCCGTCGAAGATGACCTGTCCGCCATCGCTTTGCTGAAGCCCGACGCCGATGCGGGCCAGCGTGCTTTTGCCGCAACCGCTTTCACCGACGATGCCAAGAATATCCCCCGGGCTGACCCGCAGATCAACGCCGCGTACGGCGTGCAGATAGACCCTGTCCCGCCGCGCCACCATATCAAGCAAGCCGCGCTTGACCGGAAACCGGCGCTCGACCCTTTGGAAATCAAGCTGGGCCATAGGCGACCTCGTTCAGAATGCAGGCATCGACATGCCCGCTGGATACACCATCGCGCGCATGCAGCGGTGGCGGCGGACCAATCACGCAATCCGGCTGCGCAAGCTTGCAGCGCGGTGCAAAGCGGCAACCGGGCGGAGGCGAGATCAGGCTTGGCGGCGCGCCCTCGATCGGGGTCAGGGCCTGTTCGCGGCCGACTTGTCCGGGCAAGGCGGCAAGCAGGGCCTGCGTATAGGGATGGGACGGGGAATCCAGCACCTCGCGCACCGGGCCGGTTTCGACGACGCGCCCCGCATACATGACCGCCATCCGGTCGCAGATCTGAGAGACGACGCCCAGATCATGGGTGATCAGGATGATCGAGGTTCCCAACCTGTCGCGGCGCTCTTTCAGCAGCCGCAGAATCTGGTCCTGAACGGTAACGTCCAGAGCCGTGGTCGGTTCATCCGCGATGATCAGCCGTGGCCGCAAGGCCAGCGCCATTGCGATGACCACGCGCTGTCGCAGCCCGCCCGACAATTCATGCGGATAGGAGTCCAGCCGTCGTTCGGGCGAGGTGACATGCACATCCCTCAGCAATTGGAGCGCCGCCGCGCGGGCCTTGGCGCGGGTGATGGTCTGGTGGCGGCGAATGACCTCGGTGATCTGCCTGCCGATCTTCATCGTCGGATTCAGGGCGGTCAGCGGATCCTGGAAGATGAAGGCGACGTCCCTCCCCCTGACCTGTGCAAGCTGTCGCTCATGAAGCGCCGCCAGATCGCCCACCCCATCCAGCAGGATCCGGCCCCCAGCGATCCGGGCCGGCGCGCCGCCGAACAACCGCAGGATCGCGCGGCAGGTGGCGGATTTTCCGCAACCGGATTCGCCCACGATGCCGAAAATCTCGCCGGGCTGGGCGTCGAAGCTGACGCCATCCACGGCGCGGGCAATGCCCGAAGGGCTGTCGAATTCTGCAACCAGATCATGGATACTCAGCAGGCTCATTGCTTATCCTTTTGGCTTCAGAGCGGTCGAGAGCCCCTCGCCCAGAAGAGCGAAGGCGATCCCGATCCAGACGATGGCAAGCCCCGGAAACACCGTCATCCACGGAGCGTCGCGCATATAGTCGATGCTTTCGACGATCAGCAGTCCCCATTCCGGCGCGGGCGGCTGCACCCCAAGGCCGAAAAAGGACATGGCGGCGACAGCCTGAACGGTCAGCACCACATCCGACATCGAATAGACCAGCGCCGGCGTAATCGCATTCGGCAGGATATGCCGCAATGTCACCCGCAGCTTGCCAAATCGCAGGACGCGGGTCGCCTCGATGAATTCCAGCCGCGAGATCAGCAATGTCTCGCCGCGGATGATCCGCGCATAGCCGATCCAGTTCACGAGGAAGAAGGCGATATACAGATTCGTCTCGCTTGGCCCCAGCACACCGACAATGGCCAGCACCAGCACATAGAATGGAAATGCCCAGACGATATCCGTCAGCCGCATAAGCGCCGCGTCGATCCTGCCGCCCAGATAGCCGGCGACAAGGCCGATCAATACGCCGATGGCCATGGGCCCGAAAACGCAGATCAGGGCCAGCCGCATGTCATAGACCGCGCCCGCCATGACCCGGGTGAAAATGTCCCGCCCGAAATTGTCGGTGCCGAACCAATGCGCGGCCGAGGGCGGCTGCATCGCATTCGCGAAATCCAGCGCGAAGGGATCATAGGGCGACAGAAAGGGCGTCAGCACGGTCGCGGCCATCGTCATGATCAGCATGGCCAGCCCGGCAGCGCCCGACACCGTACGCAGAAGATTTCCCAGCACGCGCATCATTCACTCCAGCCGGATGCGCGGGTCGGCCAGCGCATAGCAGATATCGGCGATCAGGTTCACGGTCACCACCATGACGGCGAAGAATACCGTCAGCCCCCGGATAACCGGCAGATCGCGCGAAACGATCGAGTCGATCAGAAGGCTGCCCAGGCCCGGAACCGAGAATATCTTTTCGACGACAACGGTGCCGCCGATGATCCAGCTTACCCGGACACCGATGATCGAAATCGTGGAAATCAGGCTGTTCGGCAGGATATGCCGCAGGAACACCTCATACCCGCGCAGCCCCTTGGCCCGGGCGGTATCGACGTAATCGGCCTTCATCGCGTCGATCAGGGCAGCGCGCAGGCTTTGCTGGATAAGCGCGGCGGTCGACAACCCGACCACAAGCGACGGCAGGAACAGGCGATAGAGATTTGCGAAGAACCCCGTGCCCACGCCGCCGGTCGGGAACATTCCCAGATTAAGCGCCAGCCACAGGATCAGCACATAGCAAAGCCAGAAAGGCGGCAGCGCGATCAGGACGACGAAAATCTGCCGGATCGCCACGTCCAGAAAGCGCCCGCGATTGGCCGCGGCCAGGATCGCGAATGGCAATGCGATCACAAGAGCGATCACCGTCGAATAAAGGACGATCGCCAAAGTATATGGCAATCTGTCGGCAACAAGGGTGATGATCGGCTGCTTGTGGAAGATCGAGACGCCGAAACTGCCGGTCACGCAATCGCGCAGAAAATAGAAATATTGCACCCAGATCGGCTTATCGAGACCCCATAGCTCGCGCATCGCCTGAAGGTCTTCCGCACTGGCGCGCGAACCCATCGCCCGCGATGCCGGATCTCCGGGCATGATTTGCAACAACAGGAAGCTGATCAGCGTGATCCCGATCAGGACCGGGACCAGCATCAGCAGGCGTTTCAGAATAGCGAGGAACATGGGCTCTCGTCAGGCTACTGGCCGCGAATGGGCCGATTGCATTCCGATGGCGAGGTCGGGCCCCTGTTTGGCGGGGACCCGTTCATCACTTCTCGATCTTCACCTCTTCAAGGCGGAAATTCGATGTCGGCAGGATCTCGAAATCCTTGACGTAATCCTGCGCCGCCCATGCGGAAGCCGGATGGTACAGGAAGATATAGGGTGCTTCGTCATGCAGGATCTGGACCATTTCCCTGAACATCCCGCCACGCTCGTCGCCATCCGGCGTCTTGCGTTCTTCTTCGTAAAGTTCATTCAGGCGGTCGCTTTTCCATTCGGTATGATAGGCATTCGCCCGTTCGGGATTCACGCCGACAAAGCCGATGATCTGATCGGGATCGATCGTGTCCGAGGTCGCATAGGATACCGACATGTCATAATTACCGGATTTCGTGGTTTCCCACTGCGTTCCGCCCTCCAGCATCTGCACCTCGACCCTGACGCCCACCTGCTGAAGCATCGCCTGCAAGGTAATCGCCGCGTTGCGGCTGGTCGCGGCGCCCGAATCGACCAGAAGCTGCGCCTCGAAACCGTCGGCATAACCGGCTTCGGCCAGCAATTCCTTGGCCGCGGCGGGGTCATAGGGATAGGGCGCCAGTTCCGGATCGGCATAGGCCATGACCGGCATGGCGGCGGCGGCAGGTTCGCCCGCGCCGTAAAGCACGCCCTGAACCAGTGCATCCTTGTCGATCGCCATGTTCAGAGCTTGCCGGACACGCTCGTCGTCAAAGGGTTCGCGGGTGGTGTTGAGCTGGACGAAATCGGCGCGGTACGGGATGATCTGACCGGTGGAGATGCCATCTTTGCCATCCAGATCCTCAAGTTGGTTCAATGGCGGATCAAGCGCCACGTCCACCTCTCCGGCTTCCAGCTTGATCACCCGCGCCGAGGGCTCCGTGACGATCTCAAGAACCGCGTCATCGACATAGGGCTTGCCCTCCTGCCAGTAATTCGGGTTTTTCACCAGTTCGATCCGCGAACCGCGCGCCCAATTCTTCAGCATGAAGGGACCCGCACCGACCGGCGCATCGAAAAAGGCGTCGCCCTTTTCCTCGACCTGCGCCTTGGGCAGGATCGCGGCGGCGAACAGTGCAAGATTGTTGAAGGCCGGGGTGAAAGGCTCGGCAAGCTGCATCACGATCTGGCGGTCGTTCACGATCTCGAAGCTGGTGATCGGGCGGTAGAACCGCGACCAGCCCGATTCCTCGGATGCGGCGCGTTCGATCGAGAATTGCACATCTTCCGCAGTGACCGGCGTGCCATCCGAGAATTTCGCCTCGCGCAGATTGAAGGTCAGCGTCAACCCGTCTTCAGAGACGGTCCAGCTTTCGGCAAGGCCCGGTTCAAGCCCCTCTCCGGTCTTGTCGGGGCGCACCAGGGTGTCAAAGATAAGAAGCTGCGTCCAGATAGAGCCGTTATCGCTGGTCGCGATCGGATCAAGGCTCAGCGGGTCGAACCCCATGGCGACACGAAGCGTTTCCGCCGCCGCTGGCAGGCCGGTCAGGGCGACGGCTGAAGCAAGCAGCAGAGCTTTCAGATTAAGTCCGGGGATCATGAAGATTACTCCTACACCTGTCGTTGGGCGCTTCCTGATTTCGTTCGACAAGATTGCGCGTTGGCCTTGGGTTTACGGATATGATCATAGACAGGTCAGCCCATGCAGAATAATAATAAATAAGCGGTCCAGCATAAGGTCAGTAATAGTGAACCTGCGCGAGCTTGAACTTTTCGGAACCCTGATGCGGGTGGGAACCACGACCGAAACCGCGCGGCTGCTGGGCATATCGCAACCGGCCGTCAGCGGGCAGTTGAAACGGCTGGAAGGCAGGCTTGGCATGTCGCTGTTTCACCGGACCGGCAACCGGCTGGAACCAACGCATGAAGCGAATGAGCTTTTCGCGATGGCCGTGCCGATTTTCAACACCCATGCGACGATCCGCTCGAAACTGCCGACCTTGCGCGATCTTGCGGAAAAGCCGGTGGCGATATCGGCCACGCCCGCGCTTGTCGAAAGTTTTCTGGGCGCGGTTCTCATTCGCGCCGGATACCGGGACTGGAAGAAGCGCATCATCATGCGGGTTCATTCGCCCGAGGACGATCTGCGCAGCGGCGAAGCCGATATCGGCCTGCAGATGGCATTGCCCCCCAAGGCGGAATTTCAGGCGCATGCGCTTGGCAAGATCCCTCTGGTCGCCCTGCTGCCGGAAGATCACCCTCTTGCCCGGGAGCCCGAGCTGACCTGCGCCGTGATCGCCGCCAACCCGCTGGTTTGCTATAGTCCGGACTGGTCGCCGATGGGGAACAGCATCCGCAACGCCTTTGTCGCGCAGGGCCTGTCCTATGATCCGGCCTGCGTGGTTCCGTTCTGCGCGAATGTCTGCAGCATGGTGCGCGTCTGCGGAGGCGTGGGGATCGTGGACGCCATGACCGCACGCGATTACGTCATGCGCGGACTGGTTTCGCGTCCCATCCCGGATCTGCCGGACGTCTCTATCATCGCCTTTCACCGGCGGCACGAACCGATGCGCGCGCCTGTGCAGGATCTTTTAAGCGCGCTGTTGAAATTTGAAACCAATCTGCTGCCAGAGCTTCCGCATTCCACCAACTGAATCCCGGCGCGATAAGGCCGGGATATCGCCGATAGGCGCCACGCCCTATCGCAGATCGGGCACGCCGGTGGTACCGGGCCGGACACTCCGCCATTCCCTGCCGGCATCCCGCATGATCAGGACCGCGCCCTGAAGCGCAAGACCGGACATCAGGCTTGCAACGACGAAGTCAGGCCAGCCCGTTCCCGTACCGAATACGCCAAGCGCGGCCAGCAGCACCGCAGCATTCGCGATCACATCATTGCGCGAACAAATCCACACGGAACGCATATTCGCGTCTCCGTCCCGGAAAGCCATGAGAAGAACCAGACAGACAAGATTTATCACCAGAGCCAGAGTGCCGATAAGCCCCATTGTGGGCGCATGCGGCACCGTTCCATTGAGCCAGTGCCAGACCACGGTGCCCAGAACCCACAGCCCGAAAACGCCCATCGATGCCCCCTTGATCCATGCGGCACCGGCACGCCAGCGCAGGTTCATGCCCAGCACGGCAAGGCTGATGGCATAATTGGCCGCATCGGCAAGGAAGTCGAGCGCGTCGGCCTGCAGCGCGGCAGAACCTGCCAACATGCCCGCGGCGATCTCCGTCACGAACATCCCGGCATTGATCGCAAGCACGATCCACAGGACACGGCGGAAACGGGATGATCCCTGAATGGCGGAGGAGGCGCAGCTATCGGAAGAGCAGCAGGGCATGGCAGACTCGCGGAATGTTTCGGTTCCGCCTAGAATGTAACGGCTATAGCAACTATAGGGTCAAGCCATGTCCGAAGAGATTTATCGCATCGGCGATCTTGCGCGCCTGACCGATACGAAAGTCGTCACGATCCGCTATTACGAAAAGATCGGCCTGATGCCCGCGCCGCACCGCAGTGCCGCCAATTATCGCATCTACAGCAAGGCCCAGCTGCATCGGTTGCAGTTCATTCGCCGCTGCCGCGACCTTGGCTTTTCCTTGGAACAGATCGCCGAACTTGCCGCGCTGTCTTCGGATCACGCCCGATCCTGCACGGAAGTCGATGATCTGACACGGGTGCACCTTGCCGAGATCGAAGACAAAATCGCCGATCTGACGGCGCTGGCCGCCGAATTGCGCAGCATCGGTGCCCAATGCAAGGGCGGGACGACGATTTCAAACTGTCGGATCATCGAAGCATTGGGCCGAAACTGAAAATCCGGTCCGGACGCGCAGCCGCCCATCCCGGCTTTCCGTATGATTCAAGGCGCCGATTTTGCGCCCCGTGGCGACAGCCTCAACCCTGTTGCGGTTCGAGGATATCCGTCGCGCGGTGTTGCTCATCCACGCCGTCCATAAGAAACACCTCCCCCTCCGAGCCTTGCTGACGCAATGGGATAAGCGCCTGATAAGCAGGCGAGGAATACCACAAGCGCGCCGCTTCGATGGTCGGAAAGGCGATGACGATCAGGTCGTCGCGCGACACCCCTTCAAGCTGCTCTTTCCGGGCGCCATGAATGATGAAACGGCCATCATATGGCTTCAGCGTGGCGTCGATCCCGTGCAGATAGTCCAGGATCCCCTGATTAAGATCGACGTTGCGCAATTGGCCTATGGCATAAGCTGTCATGTCTCTGTCTCCTTCGAATGATCGTCAGGCAAATGTCGCGCAGCGCGAAATTGCTGATCGCAAAGTGGATCATCATGGCAAATTGTTCTGCAGTCGATTACCTCGAAGGTAATCGCAACGCCATTTGGAACAGGATGGAATGCAGATCATGCAGGACGAACAGCATTCCTTTGGCCAGATGCTGCGCGACTGGCGCTTGCGCCGCCGTTACAGCCAGCTTGCCCTTGCGCTTGAAGCCGAAATTTCACAGCGGCATCTGAGCTTTCTGGAATCCGGGCGTTCGAATCCCAGCCGCGACATGATCCTGCGTCTGGCGGAATTCCTGCAGATGCCGCTGCGCGACAGAAACGCATTGCTGGCCGCCGCGGGTTATGTGCCGGCATATCGCGCACGCGGGCTCACGTCTCCCGATATGGAGCAGGCGCGAACCGCAATCGAAGGGATCCTGACCGGGCATGAGCCCCATCCCGCGCTGGCCGTCGATCGCTGCTGGACGCTGTGTCTCGCCAACCGGGCCGTGGCGGTCCTGACCGAGGGCGCCGCGCCCTCCCTGCTGGCGGGCGAGGTGAATGTGCTGCGCCTTAGCCTGCATCCCGAGGGGCTGGCGCGCCGGATCGTCAATTTCAGGGAATGGCGCGATCATATACTGGCCCGGCTTGCGCATGACATCGATCTTACCGCCGACCCTCAGCTTATCGATCTGCATAAGGAGTTGCGGGCCTATCCCGCGCCACCCGGCGCCGCGCCGAGGCGCAAACCCGTCGTGGCGACATCCGAAATCGCCGTTCCCCTCGTCATCCGAAGCCGTGAAGGACCGCTTGCGTTTCTAAGCACGACAACGCTTTTCGGCACTGCGGTCGACATCACCCTTGCGGATATCGTCATCGAAAGTTTCTTCCCGGCGGATCCGCAAACGGCGGCGGCAATGGTCAGGCTGATGGCCGGCCCGTGAAACTGGTCCAGTTCGGGGTTGACCCGCGGCGCCACGGATAGGATCTGTAGGGGCGTGGAAAACTCTGGACGCGCAGGAAACCCGATGACCAATCATTGCCCCATCATCCTGTCGGACGATCATGTCGCCCGTGTAACCTCGGCGACGGGGCCGCTGCATGATCCACGCTGGCGGATGCTGGAGGATGCCGATCTCGATCTGCTGGCCGCCAGGCTGACGCAGGACCGGCCACGGCCGATTCCGGTCTTCGCCTATGGTTCGCTGATCTGGAATCCCGGCTTTGACGTTCAGTCGCGCCGCCGCGCGACCGCTATCGGCTGGCATCGCAGCTTCTCGATCTCGCTTGACCATTTCCGCGGCTCGCCCGAACGGCCCGGCCTGATGCTCGCGCTTGCTTCAGGGGGCAGTTGCGAAGGGCTGCTGGTCGAGATCGCCGAGGGAACCGAGACGCAATCCCTGCGCGCCATCCTGCGGCGCGAGCTTGTCGCGCATGAATTGGCCGCCAACGCCCGCTGGATCGAGGTCGAGACCGAACGCGGCCGCGAACAGGCCCTGACCTTCTACGCCGATCCGGTAGATGTGCAGATCGCCGAACTGACGGTCAGGGAACAGGCGCACAGGCTTGCCCGCGCGGCAGGTGCGGCCGGATCGGGTGCGGAATATCTGCTGCGCACGGTCCTTGGGCTGGCGGAACTTGGGATTCACGACGAATATATCTGGACGCTTCAGCAGCTTGTGGCTGAAGAGATCGAGGCAGGGAACAGTTGACCCACAGCTATCGCCCGTTCAGGAGCCGAGGATCCGCTTGGGAAATGACGGCTTCTTCATGCCCGGCCTTGCTGACCGCGTGCCGCATGAGATTTTCCCGAATTCACCATAGCCGCCCATGACGAAGCTGTCACCGCAACCAAGGGTCAAATTGTCCAGGCTGCGCGATATCGGCTGGGCGTCTTGGGATCCGATGGGATTGCTGGGACCGGGCGGTTTGCATCCGGGCAAATGGGATGACGACGCCAATCTGCCTTTTGCCGACGAGTATGACAGCTATCTTGTCTCCGCGGCTTCTCAACTGCGCAGGAACGTGCCCCGCGAACAGGTTGTCGATTACCTTGTACAGGCCGAGACGCAAGACATGTGCCTGCCGAAGACCCCCACGGCCCAGACGCGGGCCGAAGCCGTTGTCGCCGCCATTCTTGCCGACAGGAAGCTATGGACATGGCCGGACGAACAGGGGCGCTTTGGCTGACAAGGCCGTCACCGATGAAATCCCGGCAGCGTTCACAGACGAATATCGATCAGCATCGGCCCATCCTTCGTCAATGCGCGCCCGAAAGCTGCGTCCAGTTCCAGATTATCGGCCACCGAGAGCGCCTCGACGCCGAAACCCTGCGCAATCGCAACCCAGTCGATATCAGGCCGCGACAGACTCATCATGTCATTCGCGGTCGGCCCCGGGCTGGCTCCGACCTTGGCATATTCGCCCAGCAGGATCGCATAAGAGCGGTTGTTCAGAAGCAATGTCGTGACCGGCAGGTTTTCACGCGCCTGCGTCCATAGCGCCTGCACCGTATAAGCCGCGGATCCGTCGGCCTGCAGGGTGATGACGCGCCGGCCTTTCTGGCCGCTGGCCTCGGCCCCGATCGCCGCACCGGTCGCCAGAGGGATGCCGCCACCGATCGCTCCGCCTGTCACCGTCATCCAGTCGCAAGGCGCAGCCTTTCCCATCACCGCGCCAAAACCCCCGCCCGAGGTCAAAGCCTCGTTTACCACGATACAGTTTTCGGGCAATTGCCCAGCCACGACGGCAGCCAGAGAATCCGGTGTGATTGGCCCCGCCTGCGGCTTTTCAATCCGCTCGGGCGTGACCTGAACCGGCCGCGGCGCGGCATTCAGCGTTTCGGCCAACGCGTTCAACGCCGACCGCGCATCCTGCTGCCGGTCGGTCAGGGTCAGGATCTCGGCATCCTCGCGATGCAACAGGCTGGGAAGGCCGGGATAGCGGAAGAACCCGACCGGGGCCGGACAATTCACCAGCACCACCAGATCATAGGGTTCCAGCACCCGCAAAGCATCGGATACGGGATAGGGAACGGCTGGCAGATCAAGACGGCCGCGCCCGCGTGGCTGGCTGGAAATCGCCGGGCTGCCCATCAGATCCGCGCCGGTGGTTTCGGAAATCCCAAGCAGAAGCGGATGCAGATCCGCGACGACCGCCGGGGTGCCAAGCAGGATCAAAGCCTTGCGCCCGGATTGCAGGGCAGCGGCAACCCGGGTCACGGCTGCCGGATCATGCGGCCCCGGCCCCGCCGGCGGGGCACCGCCCACCGCCGCCGCCCCGCCTTTGGACCAGGACACATCCGCGGGCAGGACCAGCGACGCGATCTGACCGTAACCCTCGGCAGCGGCGCGCAAACCGTCCATCGCATCCTCGCCGATCTTCCCGGGCGAGACGCCGAACCGGAGCCAGTTCGAGGTGCTGCCGACCAGCGCCTCGACATTCGCCGTCAGCGGGCTGTCATGGGCGACGTGATCGGTCGCGTGATCGCCGACGATATTCAGCATCCCGCTGCCTGCCCGGCGGCCGTTATGGATATTCGCAATCCCGTTGGCGTATCCGGGGCCGCAATGCAGCAATGTCGCGGCGGGGCGCCGGGCGACGCGGAAATAGCCATCCGCCATTCCCGTCACCGTGTTTTCCTGCAATCCCAGCACACAGCGAATACCCGGAATCCGGTCCAGAGCGGCAACGAAATGCATTTCGCTGGTGCCCGGATTGGCAAAGCAGGTATCCACGTTTCCGGCCACCAGACTATGGACCAGCGCCTCGGCACCGCTAAGATTTTCGTCGTTTTTCATTATCTTCCAACCTTCCTGTCCACCATTCCCCGGCACCGTGAACCGATCAGCCGCAATGTTCAACGATCAGGGCATCGACGGCCACCGCGCCTTTCGCCGACACCATCAGCGGATTGACATCCAGTTCAAGCAGATCCTCCTGATGATCGCCTGCATAATCCGCTATCGCCATGATCGCGTCGATCACCGCTTCCAGATCGGCCGAGGCGCGGCCGCGGAACCCGTCCAGCAGGGCGAAGCTTTTCAATGCCCGTAAAGCGGTTTCGACCTCGACCCGGGTCACCGGCAACAGCAGGGGCGTGGCGTCCTGCATCAGCTCCACCAGAATACCCCCTGCCCCGATGACCAGCACCATCCCGAATAACGGGTCACGTTTGACGCCCGCGATCAGCTCCGCCAGCGGCGCGGCCTGCATCGGCTCGATCAGGAAATGCTCGAGCCTGATATCCGGATCATGCGCAGCGACCGAGGCAATCATGCGCTGGGCTGCCGCAGTCAGTTCGGCCCGGCTGCGCAGGTTCAGGGCGACCCCGCCGATTTCGGTTTTATGCGCCAGCCGGTCATGCAGAACCTTCAGCACGACGGGCTCGTCCATCATTTCCGGCAGGGATGAAATTTCCGCCAGAGTCAGCACCCGGCCTTGGGGTACCTGCAAGCCATAACCGGCAAGGCGGCGCTTGGATTCATATTCGTTGACCGTCATGGCGCCGCCTGACAGGGGCGTAATCGCAAAGGGCGACTGAACAGCCGCTCCGGCGCGATCCGCCCTGACCAGCTTGCAATATGCGGCCCATCTGGCGATCACCTGCGCCGCGTCATGCAGCCCCTGTAAGGGCACGATCCCCTGGGCGATCAGGCCAGAGGCGTCTTCGGGCGGAATACTCTCGGTATTGACCGAGGCGTGGAATACCGGCTTGCCACTGGCCCTGCCTGCCGCCGCCAATGCGCGGTCCATCGCCTGATGCGCAGTCTTGTCGCGGTAAAGCGCCCCTGCGGGCGGATAATCGATGACCAGCATCCCCGCATCGTAATCGCCTTGCAGCATCGTCGTGAACATCGGGGTCAGCAATTCTTCGCTGCCCCAATAGCCGGCGGTGAAATCCAGAGGGTTCGAAACATGACCGAAATCGGGCAGCAGGGGCCTGATCGCGGCGACCTGCCGGTTATCGGGTTGCGGCAGGGTCAATCCGGCAAAGGAACAGTAATCCGCCGCCAGCCCGTTATCCCCGCCCGAGCTTGAAAACACCGCGATCCGGTCGCCCGACACATGCGGCGCTACCGAAGCCAGCTTCATCATCTCCAGAAACTGCGGAACCGTGTCGGTTTCGATCACCCCAAGCCGCGTGAACAATGCCTGATAATATTCGTTCTGCCCCGCAAGCGAACTGGTATGGCTGGCCGCCATTTCCGCGCCCAGTTCCGAGCGGCCAGAGCGGCAGACGATCACCGGCTTGCCGGACGCCCGCGCGCGCAGACATGCCTGCGCAAAACCCGCAACGTCGCGAATGCCTTCCATGAACAGGCCAAGGCAGGTCACATTCGGATCGTCGATCAGAAAATCGATATAATCCTCGAAGCCAAGAACCGCCTGATTCCCGGCACTTATCAGGTAGGAATACGGCACCGAACGCGCATTGCTGACCAGATGCCCGGTCACATTGCCGCTTTGCGAGATGACCGCCGCGCCCCGGCCATTTGGCAGTTGCGGATAAAGCGCGGGCCAGATGCTGCCGTGACTGACGTAATTCACCAGCCCGTAACAATTCGGCCCGACCACTGCCATATCGCCGGCCGCCGCGATAAATTCACGGTTACGCTCATGCCCCGCTTCGCCGATTTCCGAAAAACCCGAAGCATAGCAGACCACGCCGCCGGCCTTCATCGCCGCCAGTTCACGCAACGCGATCACCGTCGCATCGGCATTGACCGCCAGAAATACCGCATCCGGCGAAACCGGCAGATCCGCGATCGAGGGCAGGCAGGGATATCCGGCAATCTCGCCCCGCTTGGGATTCACGACATAGACATCGCCGCCATATGCCTGTTCGCGCAATGTTTTCAGCGTGTATTCGACCTGCGAACCGCCGATAAAGGCCATGCTTTCCGGAGCAAGCAGCCGTTTGAAGTTCTCTCGCGTCGCCACGCCGGTTTTCCCTTCGGTTTCGAATGTATTATACGCTCGCATGTCTCATCCTCCCCATGAACGAGGTGTCGCAGATTGCCCGGATTTGCCTTTATCGGTTGATGCCCGGTTCAGCCCCTCAGACGCTTGGGCATCGGGGCGCTTGTCGGATATGTTTCCAGATCGATATCCGGCCGCAACGGGTGCTTATCCGGATCCTCTCCGAACAGGTCGCACAACCATTTCCGGATTATTATACAGCATTCGTCACTGGTGTAGGCCTCTTCCATGACCTTGCCGACCCACAATCCGTCCGAAAGCTGGGTCACGGTGATTGCAGACATCCTGATATCGATTTCCATCCCTCTTTCATGGGCGACCGCGGCCAGACGGCGGCCGATATAGGCACGGTATTTCCCCCATAATTCCTGATGCAACGCACGGATTTCGGGAACTATCCATGCCGCGCTCATGTAATGGATCAGAAGTTCCTCATAACCAAGATCGCGAAGAAAGGGGCCGCAGGCGGCATAGAACAGGCGATCGAAACGATCCTCGATCGTGTTTGCCATATGCCGGTAGAAATCATCGGCATTCTGCAGGAAATACCGGTGCGCCGCGGTGATCAGATCGTCCTTGCTGGCGAAATAATGGTTGATAAGGCCGCGCGACAGGCCCGATTCCTCGCTGATCGTATTGATCGTCGAGTTCAGGTAGCCATGTTTGCAGATCGAATTCAGTGTGCCAACGATCAGTTCTCGTTTGCGCTGCTCACTGATCCTCGTCTCTCTTGTCACAGTTCTCATGCCGCCATTCCGCCACCACTGACCAACCGATATTCAACCGTTACCTGTAAGGTCGTAACAGATCTTTCGCAATTATGTCCTGATGAACCTCTGATGTGCCTTCCCAGATGCGTTCGATCCGGGCGTCGCGCCAGAAGCGCTGGATTGGAAGTTCTTCCATCACGCCCATGCCCCCGAAAATCTGGATCGCATCATCCGCGACCCGGAACACCATTTCCGAGCAGTAATAATTTACCATCGACGCTTCGGTCCGGTTCATCTGATCATTATCTATTTTCCAGGCGGCTTCCTTGACCATAAGATCGCCCAGTTTGATATCAACGGCCATATTGGCGATCTTGAAGCCAACGCCCTGGAATTCACCGATCGTTTTTCCGAATGCCTTGCGGGTTCCGGCCCATTCCTTGCTCATATCGAAAATGCGCTCTGCGCGGCCGACACAATGCGCAGACAGTGCAACCCGGCCATCATACAGCCATTCATTGGCCATATCGAAACCCTTGCCCTCTTCGCCCAGAATCTTGCTGTCATGAAGCCTGACATTATCCAGATAGATCATGGTCGGGTTATATCCGCGTGTCACGATGGATTTCATCGGCTCTACCCGCACGCCGGGCAGATCCTTGTCCATCAGGAACGAGGTGAAGCGCTTGCGCGGGCCCTGGGGGGTATCGTCAATGCCGGTCACCGCCGTGAGGATGATGAAATCGGCGATATCCGCATGAGAAATGAACTGCTTGACGCCGTTGACGACCCAGTGATCGCCATCGCGCACCGCCTTGGTGGTAATGCCCCGCGCATCGGAACCGGCGCCCGGTTCGGTCAGGGCAAAGGCATCCTTGCGCTCGCCGCGAATACAGGGCTTCAGATATTCCTCGATCTGCTCGCCCCGGCATTTGAACAGAATGCCGGTCACGCCGCGATTCATGCACATGGTCAAGGCGGCGCTGGACTTGCCAAGCACCCGCTCGGCCTGCATCTTGGTCTGCCGGTCCAGTCCCGGCCCGCCCCATTCTTCAGGCAGGTTCATTCCGGCAAACCCGGCCTCTTCCGATTTGCGCCGGATTTCCTGCTGAAGCTCTTCGGGGACATGGCGCAATTCCTCGACCAGATCTTCATGGGGGTAAAGCTCGCGCCTGCAAAATTCTTCCAGCGAGTCGATCAGGGTCTGTTGTTCGAAACTAAGTGCGAAATCCATATTTTTCTCCTTACGCGCCGGTAAAGCGCGGGGCGCGGCGCTCATTGGCGGCCGCCAAGCCTTCCTTGTGATCCTGTGTCTGTCCGCAGATCTTGCCTGCCGCCGCCTCTTCCAATTGCTGATCCGAAAGGCTGCGAAGATGCGCGGTGTTCATCAGTTTCTTGGTCTGGGCAATCGCTACGGTCGGTCCGGAGGCAAGCAGTTGCGCAAAAGCCAGCGTGTCGTCCCACAGCGCATCCGGATCGCTGACATGGCTGACAAGTCGGTTCTGCAAAGCGACCTCTGCCGTCCATAATTCACCGGTATAGGCAAAGCGCCTGGCGGCCTCTAACCCGATGATCCGCGGCATCAGCCAGGTTCCGCCGCAATCGGGATTGAAGCCGACATTGGTATAGGAACAGATGAATTTGGCCCCGGCCGAGGCATAGCGGAAGTCGCAGGCCAAAGCCATGTCCAGCCCGGCCCCGACCGCCGCGCCATCGATCATCGCGATCACCGGTTTGGGCATATCATGCACCTGCTGAACCAGACGCAGCGATTCCTCGACCCAGTTCATATCAGGCCAGGGATTTTCGTCCGAAGCCCATTCCTTGACATCCGCGCCCGCCGAAAAGGCACCGCCGCGCCCGGTCAGGATCAGTGCCCGCATGGTCGTGTCAGCCGCTGCCTCGCGCAGGGCACGACGCAATTCGATCGTGATCCCCATTCCCAGCGCATTGCGGGCCTGCGGACGGTTCAGTGCGATCACCCCAACGGCATCATGCCGTTCAATTTCAAGAAATTTATACATTTTCCCCTCATTTCCGCTCTTCCCGCAGATCGGGCTGGCTTTGGTTGGCGTTTCTTTGTCAGCAGCCGCGCCATCGCGGCATGCGTTTTTCCAGAAAGGCGCGCTGGCCCTCGATCATGTCCCCGGACCGCAGCATGGCGGCGTAATTCGCCAACTCGTCGCGGCCATCGGCACGCAGGGCCATCGCCTCGCGATCCGGCAGGGCATCGACGGCGCGCAGCGTTTCCTTCAGGGCCTGCTGCGCCAGCGGGGCAGAGCGCCCGATCCTTTCGGCGAGTTCCCAGGCAAGCGGCATCAGGCCCGCCCGATCACTCACACGCCAGACCAGCCCCCAGCGATGCGCGTCGGATGCGCTCATCGGTTCGCCGGTCCAGATCATCGCGGTGGCGACATGATAGGGGATACGCCGGGGCAGCCGCTGAAGCCCGCCGCCATCGGGCAGCAATCCGCGTTCGAGTTCGGGCAATTGCAGGAACGCCTCATTGGCCATCACCAGCAGATCGCAGGCCAATGCGAGTTCCAGACCGCCCCCCACCGCAGGGCCGTTGATCGCGGCAATCAGCGGTTTCTTCAAAGACCACAGGGTCGTGATACCGCCAAATCCGCCTTCGACCGCGCCCTGCTTTGCCTCGGCTCCGGCAGGATCGGTTCCCTCGTTGAAATCCATGCCCGCCGAGAATGCCCGGTCCGAACCGCTGGACAGGATACCGACCCGCAATTCGGGATCCGCCTGAAGATACAAAGCCGCCCGTTCCAGAGCGCGGCCAAGCCGGCGGCAGATCGCATTGACGGGAGGCTTGACCATGCGGATCTCCAGCACCACGCCCTTGCGGATCAGCAGGACATAACCCGCCAGCTCGCGGTTCAGGTCATCCAGCATCGCGGCCCTCCTTCCGGGCGGCACGCATGCTCAGCAGATGCAGGATCAGCGGCGGCAGGGATGTCACGATCAGCATCAGCGATGACGCTGCCGCCAATGTCGGATCGACATCGTCCCGCAACGTCGCAAAGGTCACACGCGGCAAGGTGGACATCGGCCCCGACGACACCATCAGCGAGATGATCAGCTCGTCGAACGAAATGAGGAAGGACAGCAACATCGAGGTCGCGACCGAGAATTTCAGTTGCGGCAACGTCACCGTCAGAAAGGCCTTCAGCCGGTTTGCGCCCAGACTGCGGGCGACCATCTCCTGACTGGCGTCATAGCTGTTGAACCCGGCGGTCATGGTCAGGATGACGAAAGGCATCGCCACCACGGAATGGCCCAGGATCAGGCCCCAGATCGTGTTCAGCATGCTCCCGAGCGCCGCGTAGATGAAGAACACCCCCACCGCGATCAGAATGGCCGGCACCGCAAGGGGAGCGACAAGCGTGGTGCGGATCAGGTTCCTTAAGCCGAAGCGGCCCTGATTCAATGCGTAAGAGGCCGCGACACCGACGATCGTCGTCAGAATCATCGTCCCGAAGGCGACCCGCAGCGATACCCACAGGGCCCCGATCCATTTCTCTTGCTGAAAGAAGGATTCATACCAGCGCAGCGACCAGCCCGAAGGCGGGAACGACATCGCCATGGTCGAGCTGAAGGATACCGGAATGACGATGATCGCAGGCGCGACCAGAAAGAACAGGACCAGACCGACGAGGATGTAAAGCCACAGACGCTCCCGGTGAGAAACATGAGATTCCATCGTTTACCTCACCCGTTCCGGAGACAGTCTGCGCACGAGGATCAGGCTGATCCACAGGCACAGCGCCGTCATGAGCAGAAGAAGAACGGCAAGCGCCGCCGCCGGACCCCAGGTTGGATAAAGCGCAAGCGATTCCTCGATGCGCTGGGCGATCATCTTGACCCTGCCGCCTCCCAGCAATGCGGGCGTGATGTAGAAGCCAAGGCTCATCACGAAGATCATGATCGTTCCGGCAATCAGTCCCGGCATCGACAGCGGCAGGAAGATGCGGAAGAACGCATGGGTCGGCGATGACCCGACATTCGCGGCGGCACGCATCAGATTTCCGTCTATCGCCTTCATCGAGGCGTAAAGCGGCAGGATCAGGAACGGGATCATGATATGCACCATGCCGATCACCGTGCCGGTCATGTTATGCACCAGCGTCAACGGCCGCTCGATCAGGTTCAGCCATGACAGCGTCTCGTTGATCAGGCCCTTTCTTTGCAGAATGATCAGCCATGAAAAGGTGCGGACCAGTCCCGAGGTCCAGAACGGCACCAGCACCGCCAGCATCATCGGACCCGCCCATTTCGGCGGCAGGATCGACATCAGATAGGCCACCGGATAGCCCATCAGCACGCTGATCACGGTCACCATCAGCGCGATCTTGAAAGTGTTCAGGAATATCTCGACATAGACCGGCTCGGAAAAGAACAGCCGGTAATTTCCCAGACCGTAATTCCCCTCGATATCGACGAAGGACATCGACAGCAGCCATAGCAGCGGGGCGACCATCAGCACGCCCACGATCAGCAGCGCGGGGATGGTCAGGCGAAGCATGGACCAGTTCTCGTGCCGCCGTTCACGGTTCAGCGTATGGCGGTTCCTGTCCAGCTGCGCCTGCGGGATTGCGGTTTCGGCCAGAGCGGCAGGTTCCATCGTCAGCCTCCCGCCCGGACAATTCTGGTATCCGCCCGGCCAAGCCGCAGCGTCACCTTTTCACCCGCCTGCGGCATGGCACGCAGGTTTTCCGACCGGTTGGCGGCGCGGACAAACACTTTCTGCCCGCCACTCAGCATCACCTCGTAAAGCAGGGATTCCCCCTGAAATGCGGCCGTGACCACCTGACCGTCGAACAGGTTGTCATCCATATTGGTCACATCGCCCGGCGACACGATCCGCAGACGCTCGGGCCGCAGCATCAGCAAGCTGTCGCCATCGACGCCATCGGCATCCTGCGCCAGATTGATCTGCTGATCGCCGAAACATATGCCCCGCGCGTCGCGATGCAGCGGCAGGAAGCTGGATTCACCGATGAACCCGGCGATAAACCGGCTTTCCGGGCGTTCATACAGCTCGACCGGACTCGCCACCTGCTCAAGCCGGCCTTTCGAGAACACCGCGATCCGGTCCGACATGGTCAGGGCCTCGCGTTGATCATGCGTCACCGAAATCGTGGTCATTCGCAGACGATCATGCAGCTTGCGGATCTCGATCTGCATGGTGTCGCGCAACTGCTTGTCCAACGCCGAAAGCGGTTCATCCATCAGCAGGATACGCGGTTCGAACACGATGGCGCGGGCAAGGGCGATACGCTGTCTTTGCCCGCCCGACAGTTCGGTGATCCGGCGCGCGCCATATCCGGCAAGCCGCACCAGATCCAGAACCCTGTTCACCCGGTCCTCGATCTCGGCACGGGGGATTTTACGCAGACGCAGCGGATAGGCCACATTTTCACCCACCGTCATATGCGGGAACAGCGCGTAATTCTGAAAAACCATTCCGATATTGCGCTTATGCGGCGGCAGGTGAACGATCTCCTGCCCGTCGATACGGATCGAGCCCGCATTCGGGCGGGTAAAACCGGCGATCATCATCAGCAGCGTGGTCTTCCCCGAGCCCGAAGGCCCAAGCAGCGTCAGGAATTCACCCGCATCGATATCGAAAGACACCGAGTCAACGGCACGGACCGCGCCGTAATGTTTTGACAATGACTGGATCGATACCGGCAATGCCGTTGTCGAAGAATTCGTCATCCTTGCCCCATCTTTCAGCAATCAGATCGCCCGGCCATGTCAGCCCGGCACTGGATTTCGCACGAGGGTCCCTCGGATGCCGCAGCAATCCTGCGCCATCCGGTCAGGACGTCATTGCAGCATTATGGAATCCCATTTGGTCTGAGCTTCCGTCTGATGATCGGCCCACCACGGCATATCGGTGATCAGCTGTTTTTCCAGATTTTCGCTGCTGGTCACGATATTCGCGGCGTCCTCGGGCGAGACCAGTCCCTGTTCGAAAGCATCCTGATTCATCGGGCCGTAGGGGATGAATTCCGGCAAACGCGCCTGATATTCCGGATCAAGCAAATGATTGATCAGCTTCATCGCACCTTCGGGATTGGGCGAATTCTTGGGCACCACCAGACATTCGACATCCATGACCCCATCCTGAAGCGTATAGGCATAGGGCGCGCCCTCATCGATGGCGGCATCAATCCGCGCGGCCCAGATTGCGATCATGTCGACCTCTTCCGATGTCGCAAGCTGCGTGGCTTGCGCGCCCGACGACCACATGACCGCGATATCCGGCAGCAATTCCTGCCATTTCGCCATCGCACGATCCATATCGACAGGATAGACATCGGCTTTATCCACCCCATCCGCCATCAACGCGATTTCCATATTGGTGGCCGGTGACTGGGCCGAAATGGCGCGAAGCCCGGGGAAATTCTCGGTATCGAAGAAATCGGCCCAGTTCTTTGGCGGATTATCTCCGTAAACATCGGTATTATACGCCAGAACCGTGCTATAGGCGGTGAACCCGACCCAATGCGTATTCCGCAAATGCTCGGGGATGCCGCTGGCATTCGGGATCTGGGAGTAATCGAGCTCCTCGATCAGCCCCTCTTTCGCCGCCAGATCGCAAAGCCCGCCATAAAGCTCGGCCACATCGATATCGACGGCATTGGCGCGGACCTTGCTGCGGATATCGCGAATGCCGCCCGCCAGCACGTAATCGACAACGGTCATGCCATGATCTTCGGGCAAATGGTCCAGGATGGCCTTGCGAACCCCCTCCTGATAGGCGCCGCCATAGGACGCATAGCTGACCGTTTCCTCGGCTGCCGCCATGCCGGCGGCAAGTATAACCGGCGCGGCAAGAATATATTTCCTGTTCATGAGTTCCTCCCTTTTTTCGGCACCTCTCCCCGTGCCGTGCTGGTGATTGGTAGGCGCGTCTTTTACCGCCGGAAATTCACCCTCCTGCGCGATGCCGTTCCCGGCATCCGGTGATCAGCCCGAAAAGGCCGCCTGACCGCGATCGATCGCCTTTCGGCAATCTCTGACGATCCGGTCGATCAGTTCCCGGCAACTGGGGATATCCTCGATCAGCCCCATTACCTGACTGGCCCAGACAAGGCCGTCATCAATCTTGCCACTGGTCAAAGCCGCCTTTCCTCGCGCGCCCGAAACCAGAGACCGCACATCCTCGAACTCTGCGCCCCCGGGACGGCGCTCGATCCGGATGACCTCATCCGAAACCCCGTTTTTCAGCACCCGGCCGGTATTGCGGAACGGGCGGAAAATCAGATTGGTGTCGCGTTCGCTGGCATCGACCATGGCCTGTTTGATATTGTCATGGATCGGCGCCTCCTGCGTGGCGCAGAACCGGGTGCCCATATTGATCCCCTCGGCCCCCAGCATCAGCGCCGCCGCCATCCCCTGCCCGGTCCCGATCCCACCCGAGGCGATCAGCGGAATCCTGACCTGACCCGCCGCCGCCGCGAACAGGATCAACCCGCCGATACCGTCTTCGCCCGGATGCCCGGCAGCCTCGAAACCGTCGATGGAAATCGCGTCGACCCCGGCGCGCTCGGCCGATACTGCATGACGGACGGCGGTGCATTTGTGAACGATCACCCCGCCTGCATCCTTGATCCGGGTGATGAACTCCCTTGGACTGCGTCCGGCCGTCTCGATCACCCTGATCCCTGAATCCAGCGCCGCCTCCAGATAGTCTTCGTAGGGCGGAGGCGAGGTCGTGGGCAGAATGGTCAGATTCACGCCAAAGGGCTTATCGGTCATGGCGCGGCAACGCGCGATCTCGGCCCGTAGCGCATCCGGGTCCGGCTGCGTCAGCGCCGTCAGGATTCCCAGCCCGCCGGCATTCGACACCGCCGAGGCCAGTTCGGCACGGCCGACCCACTGCATCCCGCCCTGAATGATCGGATAGCTGATGCCCAGAAGATCTGTCACGCGAGTCCTCAAACCGTCCCCCTTGTCGATTCTGGTTTGTTGACGGCAGTATTGAGTGATGTTGGACGTTGGTCAAATAATTTTTTTGCTGGACGTACAACTAAATTATAAGTTACGGATATTTAGGGTTGTTTTCGTGCCAAACACGGAAGACGGGTCGAATATCATGCAAAAATTACATTTCCCGGTGAAACATTGCGCCGAATCCATACCGGCAGCACAAGCTTTCGGATCATCTTCGCGATTCCCGATATGATCCGGCTTTCCGCCCTTCATTCCGGTGACCGGCAATGACTCCGTCGCGGATGCTGGCGGCGATTCTGGTCTGTTTCAGCGGTCTTTGCTATGTGCTTAATGACAGTGTCACCAAGCTTCTGATCGACCGCTATGATGTCTCCTGCATCATTCTGATCCGCAGCCTCGTGGCGCTTCCGGCCCTGTATCTGCTGCATGCCCGCACCGCCGGACGCCTGGCCATCGGATCCCCTAATCTTCCCCTTCATGCGATCCGGGGCGCGATCGGGCTGACGGCCGCCTATCTGTACATCGCCTCGCTAGAACAGCTTACGGTTGCCGAGGCCACCGTCATCCTGTTTCTGTCCCCCGTCCTCATCACCGCCATATCCGGCATCGTGCTGAAAGAGCCGGTCAGCCTGACTTCGTGGCTGTCGGTCAGCCTGTGTTTCCTGGGGGTCGTCATTGCGATCAATCCCGGTGGTGCGACCTTCAAGCTGTCGGCTCTGCTGGTGGTCGTCTCAAGCCTGATGTATGCGCTGAACGCGATCAATGCGCGCTGGATTCCGCCGAATGACAACCTGTGGACCATCGCCTTTTTCGGAGCGCTGTTCTCGGCGCTGTTCATCGCCCCGACCGCCCTTCGGCATTGGAGCGGAATCCACCTGTCCGACCTGTTGCTGTTCGGGGGCGCGGCGACGTTTTCCAGCCTTGGGATTGGCATGGCGGCTATCGCCTATCGCATGGCTCCCGCCTCGTTTCTGGCTGCCTTCGGGTATTCAGGACTGGTCTGGTCACTGTCGGTGACCTGGATCCTCTGGGGTGTCATCCCGTCGCTGCCGTCGCTTCTTGGCGCCACAATCATCCTGTGCAGCGTGGCACTGAATTTCCGCAGGCATAATCGCCCGGCAACCGCAGCTGGAACAGAGACGCAAATCGCTTGCCGCGAAAGAAAGAGGCCAGACTGAAAACGATCCGGACCGGATACATGCCGGGCAGATAAGAGATCCAAAGCATATCGCGCCCGCCCGGATCGCTTTCCCCCCTCTTCTTCTTTGTCCAAATACCTCGGGGGTCGCCGGCAGGTGCGCCACTGGTTCGAGAGACCTGCCGGCGACGGGGCAGCGCCCCCGGCCATCGCGGGACGCAAGCAATCTGCGTTTCCGATGCGGCGTGACAGGTTCTAGCTCGCTGTTTTTCGCAGCATGAGGAATGTCATCATCCCAAGAGGCGGCATCGGCTTTCGTTCCTCGACCACCAGCTCCCGCTCTTGCAGGACAGTCTCTATCCTGAAATCGGAATGCCAGCCGATGGCATTCGAAAGCGGCGCAAAAACCTTCTCCAGCGCCGCCAGAACGCCCGTGGTCCGCGCGAAGTGATTGGTGATCACCACCCTGCCGCCGGGTTTGCATACCCGCGCAATCTCGGACATCACTTGCTCGGGCTCAGGCACGACCGACAGGACATGCATCGCCGCGACGGTGTCGAAATGATTATCCGGGAAGTCAAGCGACCGCGCATCCATCTGCCGCAATTCCCTGACATGGCCCAGATCAAGCTGCTGCACCTTGGCGATCGCCTTCTTCAGCATCTCTTCGCTGAAATCGATCCCTGTCACGTCCATTTCCGCGTTGTAAAACGGCAGGGCAAGGCCGGTGCCCACGCCGACCTCAAGAACGCTGCCCGGGCGGGTGTTGATATATTCGACCGTCCGGCGCCTGCCGACATTGGTAACCGCTCCGAAGGTCCTGTCATAGACCGGGGCCCACCGGGAATAGGAAGTTTGAACCGCGTCGATATCCATGTCCGTTCCTTGTCAGCCCGCAGGACGTTTCCTGTCGATACATGCCCAGATGACCATCCCGACATACCCGACGCAAAGCACGATCAGCATCGCCCAGGGAAAGGTCACCAAAGCGGTGCCCATCGCCGCCACTCCGATCAGGAAGAACTTGACCTTCTCGCGCGGGATCCGGGTGGTCTTGAATGACCATGTCGGGATCCGGCTGACCAGAAGAAGGCCGATCATGATCATGTAGATGCAGATAATCACATCCGGCAATCGGGGAAAATCCGAGAATGCGAATGACAGATACATCGGCATCATGACAAGCATCGCCCCCGCCGGAGACGGTATACCTTCAAAATAAGCGTTATCATGATTGTCGCTGTCGGATTTGCTGCCGACATTGAACCGCGCCAGCCGTATCCCGCAACAGATCGCGAATACCAGAACCGCGATCCAGGCCGCCTCGCGATTATCCTGAAACGCCCAGAAGTAAAGGATGAGTGCGGGCGCCGCCCCGAAATTCATGAAATCGGCAAGTGAATCGAGTTCCGCGCCAAGCCTGCTGCAACAATCCAGCAAACGCGCAATGCGCCCATCCAGCCCGTCAAGAATACCGGCAAGGATGATAAGCTGGACCGCAAGCATATAATTGCCCTGAACACCGAATCTGATAGCTGACAGCCCCGCGCAAATCGCTGCGATCGTCAGCATGTTCGGCAATAATTGTAACAGGGAAAACTCGGCCTTCGGGCCATTCAAAGGATCTGCCATGGACCCTTTTACCTGATATGATCGGTTGAAATCAAATCCGCGATGACCGTCTCACCCGCAACCATCGTCTGCCCAATGCTGACCAGCGGCGTCACGCCTTCGGGAAGATAGACATCCAGCCGTGATCCGAACCGGATCAGCCCGAACCGGTCCCCGGCCTGCAACCGCTCCTGCAGCTTCACGAAGCAGACGATACGCCGGGCAACCAGCCCCGCGATCTGCACAACCGCCAGTTCGCGCCCATCCTCCATGCGGATGCGCAGGCTGTTTCGCTCGTTATCGGCGCTAGCCTTGTCCAGCGAGGCATTGAAGAATTTCCCCGGACGATAGGCGATGGACACCACCTCGCCTGCCACCGGACTGCGATTCACATGGCAATTGAAGACATTCATGAACACGCTGACACGGGTCAGCGGTGTTTCGGGCATCCCAAGTTCCTTCGGCGGCACCGCCTGCTCGATCAGCGAGACGATGCCATCGGCCGGGCTCAGAACCAGACCGCCGCGCGCAGGGGGCACGCGGACCGGATCGCGAAAGAAGTAATAGCACCAGACCGTCAGGCCGACGCCGATCCAGCCAAGCAGTTCCGAGACAAGGAACAAGCCGATCGTCACAACGGCAAAAATCGCCACGAACCGGACCCCTTCCCGGTGCATCGGTTTGATAAAAGTGTCACGCATACGCATAGAAATCTGTCCTCCCGGCGGTCTCGCCGCTGACGCTCTCTTACAGCGGGGCGTGTTTGCGGTCAAAAGAATGCCGCGCCTTGCGACCGGAAAAACGCGTGATCCCAATATCCTTGCCGCTTTCGCAAGCAATCCGGGCCGATGCATAGCTGGCAGACGGCCCGATTATGCCCCTGCCGGTCCGTTTGGCCGCCGTGACGGTCGCGTTGTTCCGGGCAGTTTCAGCCACGGTTCACGGGATGGCCGCCTCACATGCTGACGACTTGTGTCCGAACGGCCTAAGCCGATGCTTCTATCCTTTGCCGGTGATCCTCGGCCTGCGCCAGCAGCCAGCCGCGCAGCGCCAGCACCGCCGGGCGGATCGGTGTCCGGTTGCTGGTCGAGATCCCGAAGGATTTCCGCCCCGGGATATCCGGTCCGAACGGCCGGACCAGCCGTCCCTGTCCAAGCAGTTCGGCAGCGGTCACATCATCGCCGATGGCAACTCCCAGCCCGCGCGCCGCCGCATCGAGGCAAAGATAGGTACGGTGAAAAGTCAGATGACCGGCAGCCGAGGACAGCATCAGCCCGTTGCGCCGGAATATTTCGTCCCAACTGCCCATGCTGCGATCATGGATCAGGCGCTGCCCGGCCAATCCGTTACGCCGCAATTCCGAAGCAAGGTCGGGAGCGCATACGGGAAAGGTCGTGAAGCTCAGAAACAGCTCGCGCGAATATCCGGGCGCATCGATCGCGCCCCATGTGATGGCAAGATCCGTGCCCGGCGCAATCGTCCGGGGCGGCTCGGCATAGGACCGCATCTCAAGATCGATGCCAAGCTGATCAAGCGTCTCGCCGTTCAGGCGCGGAATCAACCACAGGATCGCCAGATCGGAATCGATTTCCAGCACCACTTTTCCTCTGGCGTCACCGGCCACCCGCGTGCCCGTTTCCAGTGAGATCAGCACAAGCGCCTCGGCAACGATTGTCGCATAACGCGATCCCGCCGGGGTCAATGCCACCTGCCGGTGGCGACGTTCGAAAAGCTGGATCCCAAGTTCCGCTTCCAGGTTCTTGATATAGCGGCTGACGGAACCATGCGTGACGCCAAGCTCGTCCGCTGCCCGCGAAAAGCTTTGATGACGGGCGGCGGCATCGAATGCGCGGACGGCGTTCAGATTGGGTAACTGGCGGGACATGACGTAACGTTAATTAATTTCACGCAATATGGCAAATAACTTCCATTGAGTGATCTGACATCTGAAACTATATCATCAGGGACTCGGACGTTAACGTCGGAAAATCATTCCGAAGCGGCATTGCCATCCCGCCGGAAACGATTGACCGAACGCTGCGGGCCGATGTCCCTATTTCCTGAACATGAGACCAGATGGAGGCTCGGATGTCGCATTATACGATCAATTCCCTTTCCAGACCCGACTTGCAGAGCCTTGCCCGCAAGGCAAATCGCGAACGCTCCGCAAGTCTGAAGGCGGCACTGGCATGGCTGGCCGAACGCATTCCGGGCGCACATGGCATGACGATGCCGCATCGGGCGAAGTGAAGGACCCGGTTTACGCAAGGGCAATGCATCGCCGAACATCCCGGACCGCCGTCCTACCCATTGACTTGCCGCTTCCGGGCCTCAAGAAACTCTTTGGCTGAAACAATCCGAAGAGGTCGGCGATGCCCATGCCCTTCACCTATCGGCACGCAACCGACGAATGGCGCCGGTTCCTTGCATCGATGCGCGACCGGACGCTGATCGAAAGCGACAATGTGATCTATACGTCGCTCGACGGTCTGTTCCGGGCCTTCCGCAGCCGGGTTCCGGCCCCTCAGGTTCTGGCATTCGGCGATGAATTGCCGGCGGTCATGCGGGCGATCCTGACCTGGCGCTGGGATATCTCTGCACCGCTGAAACCCTGGATCTCCCGCCCGGAACTGGAAACAGAGATCCGCAGACTCAGGCAAGATCACAATTTCGCGCCAGAGGGCATTCTGGACGATCTTGTCTGGGGCGTGCGCCGGGAAGTCAGGATGATCGATTTCGACAGGGTTCTGTCAGGAATGGCGCCCGAAGCACGATCGCTTTGGGCGCCGGTCGCGGAATAAGGGAACGGTGACTAACGCGTTTCGGATTTGACTGAACCACCGATAGCCCGGCTATGCCCCCACGCGGAATCAAGGGCCGCGCAGCGTCCGGCCGCCGCCGCCCCCCGGACGGGCGCTTTGGTGCCGTTATCCTGCGGGTTCAGCTTCGTGCGGAGTTGCGGGATAAAGTGTGGCCTACAAATCGATTTGCGCCCATCCGCGGCCGGACACTACGCGGCTTTGGTAGCCTGCAAGGATTGTCTGGTTCATGTCAGACCCGATACGCGTTAATCAGAACCGGGACAAAACGATTCCGCTTCCCACCATGATCGCAGCCAGGATGCGTGGCAACGAGATATCGCGAACCGGCATGCCGAATGCCCCTGCCCGATCAAGCAGAATCGCCGCGACCATCTGGCCCAGTGCCAGCGCGCAAATGGCGGTCAGCACCCCCATGCGGGGCAGCGTCCAGACAATCGTCCAGACGTAAAACGCGCCCAGAAACCCGCCCAGCCACAGACGCCAATCCTGTCGCGTGGCGGCAATGAAGCCCCGTCCTTCGCCAACCACAAGCGCCATGAAAGTCAGCAGGACGAAACCCACGCCAAAGGAAATCGCCGCCGCTGCAAGCGGGCTGTGTACCGCGCGGCTTAGCGCCGCATTCAGCGGGGCCTGAAAAGAAATGGCGGCCCCTGCAAGAATGACGAAGATGACCGGGACGATAGCAAGTTGCATGATGGCGATCCTGTCTTTGCACGGGCGCACCATCGCCTGAAACGCCACGGATCGAAAGCCGGAAATTGTAAAATCTGTTTCGCCCTTATGTGGTGAGTTCCTGCCCCGCACCCGCAAGATTGACCCGGGCTTTGCCCGGCGCTGTGCCTTCCTCTGCGCCCAAATCCTGATATCGTGGCAAAAATTTCCGCTCATGGCGCAGCAATCAGGACAGGAGCCGCAGATGGCCAAAATGATTCATTCGATGATCCGCGTTATGGACGAGGCGCGTTCGCTTGCCTTCTACAAGGACGCATTCGGGCTGGAAATCGCCCAGCGTTTCGATTTCGAGACATTCAGCCTGATTTATCTGTCCAATGCCGAAAGCAGCTTTGAACTCGAACTGACCGTCAACAAGGATCGGGAAACCCCCTATGAGCTGGGGAATGGCTATGGCCATCTGGCCGTATCGGTCGAAGATGTCGATGCCGAACATGCCCGTCTTACCGCTTTGGGCCATCACCCGCGCAAGCTCGTGGATTTCGCCCCTGCGGGCAAGGTGATCGCGCGTTTCTTCTTCATCGCCGATCCCGACGGCTACGAGATCGAGGTGCTGCAACGCGCGGGCCGCTATCTCTGATCCGGCGCCGGAAAGGCCGCTGCGGTGGCGTCATGACAGGATTATGTTACATTCGGACCCGATATGAACCCGATGTTTCCCGCGACCTTACCAGATAATCGGAGACTCTCATGCGTCGGACCACAGTTGTTTCCCTGACGATCATCGCCGCGCTCGGCATTTGCTCACCGGTTCTTGCCGAGGAGAAACTTTTCGACGGAGCGGGCGAAAGCGACGAACAGCTCAGGGCGCTGTATGACGAGGCCGGAGACATCTGCCTGCGGAATCCAAGCCGCGACGTTCAGGTCGCAGTCGCCTGCAAGGCAATGACCATCTACGGGCTGGCGTTGAACGAACGGGGCTGGTGCTATGGCCTGACCCATGAAGCCAATGCCGAGAAGGACTGGCACAGATGCGAGGCTGATTCCGACAGGTTCTCGGTCGATCACCTGACAATCTTCTGAGGATACCCGTGATGGTGAAGAAAGTCGCGCTTCTCGTCCTTGCCTTGACCGTGCTTGTTCCGGTCTGCGGTCTGGCGGGTTACGCCATCGGCCACCTGATCGCGATCTTTCTTTACTCGGCAACATTGAAACCGGATACCTATGAGCTCGACCGCGATCTTTTCGCCGGCGTTATCGGCATCATGTTCATCGGCGGCTTTCTCTATGTCGTCTCGGCGATCTATGCCATCTATCGCTTCATTCGCTCGGTCCGGAAAAACTGATTGCGCGGGGCGATAAGAAATCGCCAGCCTCCTGCACTGGAAACCATTGAAGATCCGCCGGTGCCGAGGCCCCGCCCGAAACGCTTCAGTCGGTCACCTTCTTCACGAATTGCGATTTGAGGCCCATCTTCCCGATGCCCGGAATCTTGCAATCTATATCGTGATCGCCATCAACCAATCTGATACCGCGAATCTTGGTCCCGACCTTCACGACCTGCGACGATCCCTTGACCTTCAGATCCTTGATCACGGTGATCGTGTCGCCATCGGCAAGGATATTCCCCACATTGTCACGTATCTCGCCGGTAACGTCATCGGCCTCGGGTGACCATTCATGGCCGCATTCCGGGCAAAGCAGAAGCGCATCGACCTGATAGGTGAAGCTCGAAGTGCATTCGGGACAGGCAGGCAGGGTCTCGGTCATGAAAAGACCTGTAGCCTACGGATAGCATGGTGACCAGAGAAATCATTGCCCCGCGACAACCACCGCGACAAGGGCGACCCGGCTCAGCTTTCGTATAGCAGGGCCCGCGCGACGACCTCGTCCGTGACCAGCCGGTTGACATAGCCGCCCAGGAGTACCGACCTTATGATCGGCAGCTTGTTGCGCCCGCCCGAGGCGAGGATCGTGACTTTCTTGTCCCTCAGCCTGTCCACCGGCAGCGCAAGGATCGAGCGATTGATCGGATGATCGACCACATTGCCCTCGGCATCCAGAAAACAGCCCAGGATCTCTCCCACGGCCCGCAAATCGCTGAGTTCCGTCAGGTGCTCGGCCACCATGTCCAGCCCGGATACGGGCGAATGATGCGACAGATCCCCGCAGGCGACCAAAGCGGCGCTGGCACGCTCGGCCTTTTGCATGACCTTGGTGATTTCGGGATGGCTCAGGATCAGTTCCCGGCTGTCGAATGTCGGACAATAGATCGGCGCGGTAATATAATGACACTCGACATTCAGCGAATTCGCAAGCGCCGTCGAAACCTCGATCGTATTGGTGCCCGAGCCTCTCGTCACCGCCCCCATCAGCCCGGCGACCCATTTGCAGTCATGCCGGATATTCGGCAGATTGCGCACGGCGAAACTCAGCGTCCGGCCCCAGCCGATGCCGACCCCCTCGTGCCCGCGCAGGTTTGAGGCCAGCATCGAGGCCGCCGCCTCGCCGATCACCCGCTGATTGCTGACGTAATCCGGCGTCGAATAGACGACCATGGCATCCGCCAGTTCGAATTTCCGCCGCAGCTTTTCGGCCAGTTCCACGCAATCCGCCAGCGGGATGTTCAGCCGCACCGAGACCAGCCCGTCATCCCGCACCTGCCCGATGACCTGATTGACCCGCAGCCGGGTGATGCCCAGATGATTGGCGATCTGCTGCTGGGTCATCCCGCCGTTGAAATACAGCCAGGCGATCTTGGCCCTGCTGTAATCCTGTGACTGATTATGGCTTTCGCTCACGCGTGCTATTCCAGATTGGTATGGTTCTTCCTCATATCCTCTGTGGTCAAACCCATTGCATCCCGCAAGGCCAGAATCAGAATTTCGAACAGGACATATTGCGCGCCTTCGTAAAGCGAGCCCATGGGCAGCACCGAAACCGTGTCTCCCTGATCGTCGGCCATGGTCTGGGCAGGGATGCAGAACCGGATATCGGCAAGACGCGGCAATGAGGCTTCCGGGCTGGCGGTCACGCAAAGCGTCCTTGCGCCCGCCGCCGCGGCAGTACGCATCAGGGCCTCGACGGTCGAGAAATGGCCGGGACCGGCGGATACGACAAGAAGATCGCCCTGCGACAATGCCGGCGTGGTCATATCGCCAACCACCGAGGCGTTGCAGCCAAGATGGAACAGGCGCATCGCCAGCCCCCTGATCTGCAATCCCTCGCGTCCCACGCCGTAAAGCGCGATCCTGTTGCTGTCCATGATGGCCTTCACCGCCGCATCGATCTGCGCATAGTCGAACGCCTCGGAGACCGCGCCCAGCTCGGCGATGGCCCGCAAAGCCTTATCCTTCATTGCCACCCCCCTGAACGAAACCGCGATAGAGACCGTCGAATACGATGAAGCTCGATGCCGCGCCGGGGTCGATATGGCCAAGCGACCTTTTCCCAAGCTTGCTGGACCGGCCGCGCCGCGCCTCCATATTCGCGGTCGCTTTCATGCCCTGCTCGGCGCCTGCCGCGGCGGCGGCAAGGCAATTCCCGACATCCTTCCCTTCCTGCACCGCGGCACGGGCGTTCCCGATCGCGGGAAGCCATGCGTCGATCATCGTCTTGTCGCCGGCCTCGGTCTTCCCGCGGGCGCGGATACCCTCGGCGGCGGCCTCGAAAAAGGCCAGCATGGCCTTCGCATCAAGATTATCCTGACCCGAGACAGCCTCGGCCGCGCGGGTAAAGGCGGTCGCATAAAGCGGACCGGAAGAGGCGCCGACCGCGTCCAGGAAGGTCTTGGCGATCAACCGGCTGGTCGCGTCGACCGGCATGTCGTCCGGCGTCTCGTCCAGCATATGGCGCACCGCCGCCCAGCCATATTGCATTGTAACCCCGTGATCGCCGTCGCCGATAACCCCGTCCAGCTCGGACAGCCAGTCGGCATTGAGGTCGATCCTGTCAGCCACCACGCGGATCATGCCGCGAAACCGGCTTGCGGAGACCGGGCCGCCCAGATCGCGGCGGCGAATTCCTGCGTCATCCGCCACGGGTTCGGCAGACGCGGCGGCCACGCTGTCCGGCAACCGCCGTGTCGCGCCCGGATCGGCGGAGGTTTCCTTAACCCGCAGGGCAAAGCCGTTGCAGGGATGATCCAGCAGGGTCCGCAATTCGTCATCCAGGCGGAACACCGTGACCGAGGCCCCCGCCATCTCCATCGAGGTCACATATTCGCCCACGAATGACCGGCAGATGCCGATCCCGCGCCGGTCCAGAATCTCTTTCACCCGGCGAAAAACGATATACAGTTCCATCGGCGAGGTAGAGCCAAGGCCATTGACCAGAACCGCGACCTGCTGGCCTTCGGGCAATTTCAGATCACCAAGGATATGTTCCATCAGGACATCGGTGATCCTGTCCGCACTCTCGACCTTGCCGCGGCGGATACCCGGTTCGCCATGGACCCCCAGGCCGATCTCCATCTCGTCATGCCCAAGTTCGAAATTCGGCCTCAGCGTCTGCGGAATCGAACAGGAGCTGAGCGCCACCCCCATCGTCGAGACATATTCATTCGCCTTTCGGGCCACCCGCTCGACACCGTCAAGATCATATCCCAGATCGGCGGCGGCTCCGGCGGCCTTGAACACGAAGAAATCCCCTGCGATGCCGCGTCGCTCATTCGCGCGTTCCGCCGGAGCCGAGGCGACATCGTCGGCGACCGGAACGGAACGGATCTCGATCCCCTCGGCCCGCGCCAGCTCGGCGGCCATGTCGAAATTCATGACATCGCCGGCATAATTGCCATAGAGATACAGGATGCCCGCGCCGTTATCCGCCGCGCGGGTCGCCTCGAGAATCGGCTCGGGCGGGGGCGAGGCGAAAACATTGCCCAGCGCCGCCGCATCGGCCAGCCCCTGCCCGACATAGCCCGCAAAGGCGGGCTCGTGCCCCGAGCCGCCGCCGATCACGATCCCCACCTTGTTCGGCCTTGCCCCGTGGCGGGCGACCAGCACCCTGCCCGTCTGCCCGGCGGGCATCAGGATATCGGAATGCACCGCCAGCATGCCTGCGACCATCTCGGAAATGACATCCTCGGGCGCGTTTATCAGCTTTTTCGTCTTGTGCACCTTTACCCCTCACTGCACGGCGCGCAGCAGTCTTGTCGCATTTTTCATATCCGAAAGCACCTCGTCGTCCGGTTGTTCGAACGGATAGATGATCTCAAGGAAATAGGTCTGATCGGTCAACCCGTGCCGGTTCCAGAACTCTGCCAGCAATTCCGGGGTAACGATACCCTTGCGCGTGAAATTCCAGTGCCGGTCAAGCAGACCGTCGGTTTGCTGGATATGATAGGAATGGATGAACTCGCCGCAGGTTTTCTGCCAGTGATCCATATTCGCATCATCGCCGAACAGCGCCGGGAACATCGCATGCCCCCAATCGACCAGCAGCCGGACGGGAATATCGGTCGCGCCGTCGAGATCGCGCATCAGCCGCAGGGCGTCCTCCGCTGACGAGGGAAATTCGGTCGAAAGCGGCACCGGTTCGATCAGCAATGTCTCAAGGCCCCGGGATTTCGCATGACGCGACAATTCCACGATGGCCTCCAGCGCTTCCCGGTAGATCTCTTCCCGTCTCTGGCGATCAAGGGCGTCCGCGGCGGAATAGGATCCCAGCGGCATCCCGGCCGCCTTCACCTCCATGGCCGCGGTCATGTCGATCGCGTTGCGCAGATGCAGCTTGCCCAGGTCGCGCAGATCGCGGGTCGGCGCAAGAAAATGGTTATAGGTGTAAGAGGCAAGCCCCCCGAAGCTGCTTTCTATCGCGATCCCGGCCTTGCGGAAGCTTTGGGCGTAATCCCCCGCGATACGGTCCCGGGTATCGGCGGGCCATGACGGATCGACGAGGTCCCATGTGAACTGGACCCTGTCGTAGCCAAGCTCTTCGCTGATGATCCGGGCCATGTTCTCGCCGCCGATCCAGCGCTTGATGGCAAATGAAAGATTCAAGCCAAGCTTCATCATATCCTCCTTGCTTTCCCGTTCATCAGCTTTCCTTCCGGATCAGCCTGCGCGAGGCCGAGTCGAAGGAAATCGCCAGCACGACGATCACGCCACTGACAACGCCCTGCCAATAGGGCGAGACGCCGAACAGGACGATGATATTCTCGATGATCGCGATGATGCTGGCGCCGAAGATCGCGCCAAGCGGACTGCCCACGCCGCCGGTCGTCGCCACGCCGCCGATGACCGATGCCGCGATCGGGGCAAGCACCCATGTCTCGCCGATCGACGGCTGCGCTGTCCCAAGGCGGGCCACCATCAACAGCCCGGCAAGCGCGGCAAGCAATCCGGCCATGGTGAAGACCAGAACCCGGATCCGGTTCACCTTGATCCCCAGCATCTCCGCCGCCGCCACATTGTTGCCGATGGCATACATGAAGCGCCCGAACGGCGTTTTCGCGGTAATGAAGACCGCAATTGCCAGAACGACCAGCATGATGATGAAGGGAACCGGTATGCCGTAGACCTCGCCCCGGCCGAAGAACTGGATTTCCGGGGGCATTCCCGTGATCGCCACGCCCTTCGTCAGCACCAGATTGACCCCGCCGAAAACGCCCGCCGTGCCGATCGTCAGCACCAGCGAATGCAGCTTCAGGATCGAGACCAGCAAACCGTTCAACGCACCCAGCATCGCGCCCAGCAGCAGACAGGCGGGAATCGCGACGATCGGAGGCAGCCCCCCGCTGGTCATGGCCATCCCGGCAACGACGCCGCAAAGCCCGCCAATCACGCCAAGCGACAGGTCAAGCTCGCCCAGTATCATCAGCATGGCCTGCCCGATCGTGATCAGCCCCACGAAGGCAAGCGCCCGCGCGATGACCGACATGTTGTAACCGGTCAGGAAATGCGGGGAAGCCGCAATGGATATGGCAAAAATGATGACCAGCGCGATGAAGACGCCCATCAACGGATTTGCCGCGATCAATGCCAGCGGATTACGCTTCATGACTTGCCGACTCCTTGCCAAAAATTGCCGCCACCAGAGTTTCGTTCGTCGTGTTCTCGGTCTGGAACTCGCCGGTGGTGGTGCCTGCATGCATCGTGATGATCCGGCTTGCGCATTTCCGCAGCTCTTCCATCTCCGATGAAATCAGGATGACGGCGACGCCGCGCTCTGCCAGGTCGCGCATGATCCTGTAGATCTCTGCCTTGGTCCTGACGTCGATCCCCTTGGTCGGTTCGTCGAAGATCAGAACGCGCGGAGAGGTCGCCATGGCACGGCCGATAATGGCCTTCTGCTGATTACCCCCCGACAGCAACGAAATCCGCTTGCCCATGCTGTCGGTCTTGATGTCGTAATCCCGGATGACCTTCGCGACCTCGGCGCTTTCCTTGCGGGCCGAGATGCCGAACCGGCCCGCCGTCCTGTCCAGTATCGAGATGCCGATATTCTTGCGCAGCGACAGCAGCGGCAATATGCCGTGATGTTTGCGCTCTTCGGACAGGTACAGCATTCCCTGCGCGACCGAGAAGCTCGTATCGCCCAGTTTCCATTTCCGCCCCTCGAGTTCGGCGCTGCCGGATTTTGCGCGAAGGAAGCCGAACAGCGTCTGCATCACTTCCGAACGCCCCGAGCCCACAAGCCCGGCAAATCCCAGGATCTCGCCGCCGAACAGATCGAATGACACATTCTCGAATCTCTTGCCGCTCAGCTCCCTGACCGACAAAAGGGGCACCCGATCGGTCTTCGTGCCGCGCGGGCGGAAATCGTCGTCGACCTTCAACGCCTTGCCGGACATGGCCCGGATCAGTTCACTTTCCGAACAGTCGCCGATCTGCCCGGTCTCGATCTCCCGGCCATTGCGCAACACGGTATAATCGTCACCGATCTCGAAGATCTCGTCCATCTTGTGAGAGATGAAGATCACCGCCAGCCCGGCCTTGCGGAAATCCCGGATCACGCTGAACACCCGTTCGACCTCGGTCGCGGTCAGGGCCGAGGTCGGCTCGTCCAGAATAAGAACTTTCATGTTCCTGTTGGTCGAGGCACGCGCGATTTGCAATAATTGCTGATCCGGGACCGAAATCTGCCGGACAAGGTCGCCCGGCCTCGCCTCGATGGCGAAACGATCCAGATATTCCTTCGCGTCCCGCTCCATGCCCTTCCTGTCGATGACGCGCCTCCCATGCCCCGAGCGCCAGAACGGCATGAACAGGTTTTCGGCAACGCTGAGATGCGGAAACAGGGTCAGTTCCTGAGGGACATAGCTGATCGTCTCGAAGATCTCGGGATGTTGCCAGGGATCTTTTCCATCGATCCGGATGCTGCCCTGGCTGGGCGTGTCCGACCCGGTCAGCAGCTTGACGAGCGTCGATTTTCCCGCCCCGTTTTCGCCCGCCAGAATATGCACCCGGCCAAGGGTCAGCGTTATCGAGACCTCATCCAGCGCCCTTACGCCGGGAAAGTCGCGCCCCAGCTTCTGCGCCTCCAGATAGACCATATCGTTTCCTGCCATTGGATTGCGGTTCCGGCGGCCAAGGCCAGAGATGAATCCGGCCTTGCCGTCCGCACCTGTCCGAGAGGATGGTTACTCGAGATCTTCCTTGGTGATGAAGTCGATCCCGGTATCGATATATTTGGGCGTATCGATGCCCATGGCCTGCTGCCACATCGCCATGATGGACCAGTAGCCCTGCATCTCGGGCCGCGTGGAGGAACTGGATTCCGCCACGCCGTCACGGATGAGCTGCAGCATTTCGGGCAGGTTATCCAGCCCCACCAGGATTACGTCGCCGGTCTTTCCCGCTTCCTGGATCGCCTGTCCGATACCGATCGGCCCGGCGGCGTCGCTGGCGACCCAGCCCTTGAGATCGGGATTGGCCTGCATGATCGCCGCCGCCTGCTTTTGCGCGGTTTCGATATCGTCATTGTCGATCCCGGTCGCGACCAGTTCGATATTCGGATATTCGGCGAAAACCTCTTCATGGCATTGCGCGCGGATCGCGTGGTTGGGCGCGCTGGGAACCCCCATCATGATGGCGACCTGCCCCGACTCTTCCATAAGCTCGACAAGACGGCGCGAGGCGAGCTTGGCCTGCTCGCAGAAATCATTGCCGATGCTGGTCAGCTCCATGCCTTCGGGCGGCACTGAATCGAAGATGGTGACCGGGATTTCCTGCCCGACGGCTTCCTCGAGCGATGCCCGGTTGCCGCTTGCATCCAGCAGATCGACCGCAATGCCATCCGGGCGGGTCGCGATCGAGCTTTCGATGATCTGGTTCTGCTGAACGACATCGGCCTGCTGGGGTGCGCTGTATACGATCTCGACCTTCGAACCCGTCTGCGCCTCGATCACCTGCGCGGCCTGCATTGCGCCGTTATTCACTTGATCGAACCACGGATGCACCACTTTCGGGATGATGACGAAGCGATAACTGTCCTTTACCTCCATTCCCGGTTCTTCCTGCGCGAATGCAGGAAACGCCGTCGCAAGAACAACCGCCGTGGTGGTTGCCGCAATAGCCCGGAGAGCCGGAACCAGCCCGTTCATTCCAGATGTCATGTCTCCTCCTCAATCGCAGCGATTCTGCGATTCCCCTGTTGTGACACCATCACCATGCAAGTGTATTTTAAAAAATACAATAGTATTTGCGTGTCATACGCCTTTCATGCGGGCGGAACCGGGAGGCCGAAACCGGATCGTCGCCGGATAAGATGGATCTGCGGCTGATCGCACTTACGCCCCGGGGCTCCGCACCACGCGGGCCAGTTTCACCGATGCGACAATATGCACCTGTATCAGGGCCGGTTTCTGTTGACGGGCCGCACCTTTAATGGCTAGCACCCCAAGTCATGAAAACGATGCACGGGGTTCAGTCAGGCAAAGTCATCCTATGGGCCGTTACCGCCCTCGTCTTTCTGCTGTCCGCAACGACCAACGGCCTTATGCCTCTGCGCGGTTCCGAAGGCGTCGTCATGGTCATCTGCTCGGGCGAAGGCCCCCTTGAACTTCACATCGATCCTCAGACCGGAGAACCGGCCGACGACAAGACCCCGGATCGGCACAAGCCCTGTGACTGGGCCAGCTTCAACTTCACCGCAGATGTTCCCGGTGCGCCCGTTTCTCCGGGCAACGTCGCCCCGATCCTTGCCGAAACGGCCCTGATCGCGTCTTCCATCCTGACCGCCAGCCGGGCAACCGGCCTGCCGCCATCGACGGGTCCTCCTGCCGTGATCTGATCTTTCGCTTCCGAAGATACAGATACGAACGAGGACAAAATGACGGATGTCACCAGCGGGGCCTATGCCCCGGCGGCCGGTCGCGCCGCGAATGCCTATTATTTCATCGCCTGGCGATGGCATTTCTACGCCGGGCTTTATGTCATCCCCTTCCTGCTGATGCTGGCCACGACCGGCCTGGTGATGCTGTGGATTTCCTGGGGGGCCGGGCTTGGCGCCGAACGCATGGCCGTGACGCCGGACGGACCACCGCTTCCGGTCAGCGAGCTTCAGGCCATCGCCGAGGCCGCCACGCCCGATGGCCGCGCCGTGCAATATGTCGCGCCGCTGGCATCCGATCGCATCGCCAGTTTCGCGGTGGAAACCGAAAGCGGCACGACCGGGATCGCGCTCGATCCCTATAGCGGCAAGGTGATGCACGAATTCCCCTGGCGGGCGGGCTGGTACGATTTCGCCAGCAATATCCACGGTTCTCTGATGCTGGGCACTTTGGGCGACCGGCTGATCGAGATCGCCGCAAGCCTCGCCATCCTGCTGATCGCAACCGGGCTTTACCTTCACTGGCCGCGGGGCGGCACGGGCTGGCGCGAAATATTCCTTCTTCGGCTGTCGGCCCGCGGACGCTCATTCTGGAAATCCCTGCATGGAACGCTTGGCATCTGGATCTCGCTGATGCTGGTGGTTTTCCTGCTGTCGGGCCTGAGTTGGAGCGGAATCTGGGGCGAGCGGATCGTACAGGCATGGAACAGCTTCCCGGCCGAGAAAATGGGCGCCCCACTATCGGACGCGACCCATGCCGCCATGAATCACGATGGCGCGCATGAGGTTCCCTGGGGGCTGGAGCAGACGCCTATGCCCGAATCCGGCTCCGTGGCCGGGGCCAGGGCGGTTGCGGGCAATGTCGATATCGACGGCGTCGCGGAATTCGCGCGCGAACTGGGATTCGCGGGGCGGTTCCAGATCAGTCTTCCCAGAGATGAAACCGGGGTCTGGACGATCAGCCATGACAGCATGTCGAATGACGGGCCAGACCCGGCGGCAGACCGGACGATACATATCGACCAATATACCGGCAACGTGCTGGCCGATGTGCGATATTCCGACTACTCGCCCTATGCCAAGGCCATGGCCTGGGGCATCGCCTTCCACGAGGGCGATATGGGGATCTGGAATCTTGTGCTGAACACGGTGTTCTGTCTGTCGGTGATCATGGTTTCCCTGTCCGGGCTGGTCATGTGGTGGAAGCGCCGCCCCAGCGGCCGGACCCGCCTTGCAGCACCGCCGAAACCGCGCGATCTGCCGCTCTGGAAGGGCGCGGCCGTCCTTGTCATCACGCTGGGGGCGCTGTTCCCGATGGGCGGGCTTGCCATTCTTGCGGTGCTGATCGCCGATGCGACGCTGCTGCGGCTGCTGCCCAATGTGAAACGGGCCATGTCGTAACGCAGGGGCCGCGGCGGTATTTCCGATGACCGGAATGCCGCTGCGCCCCGACTCCGGCCGGCCGCTCTTCGCACCCTATTCAGGCGACTGAAAGCGTGACGGCAAGATCGGCATCATCTGCGGACGGTGCAGAGTCCGGCCTTTTACATCAGCAGAACTTGCGATCATACTGCGATCCGGAAGTTGAACATGTCGATATGAGGCTTCAGTTGGGACAACGCCCAAGTACCGGAAATCTGGAATTGCGTCATCTGCGATATTTCCTGACCGTCGCCGAGGAAATGAGCTTCCGGCAGGCAGCAGAGCGCCTGAACATCGCGCAGCCGGGCCTGAGCCAGCAGATCAAGGCGCTGGAACAGATCCTTCAGGTAACGTTGTTCGACCGCTCCCGGCGGCGTCTCAGGATGACGCTGGCCGGCGAGATGTTCATGACCGAGATCCGCAAGATCATGCAACAGGTCGAACGCGCGACCCAGATCGCCCAGCGCGCGTCACGCGGCGAAATCGGGCGGCTGGCGATCGGTTATGTGGGATCGGCGGCCTATACCGGGGTGCTGACCCGGCTGGTCGGCGGATTTCGTGCAGATCATCCCCTGATCGAGCTTGAGATCTCGGAACTCGAGATGCTTCAGCAACTGGAGGCGATCGCGCAAGGCACGCTGGATGTCGGCTTCATTCGTCCGCCGGTTCCCTTGCCCGAAGGCATCGCATCGGTTCCGGTTCTCTGCGAGGCATTGCTGATCGCCCTGCCCAGCATCCATGCGCATGCCTCCGAATCCTCCGTCGCCCTGCGCGATCTGCGGAACGAGGTCTTCATCACGCCACAACATCCGCATCAGGTCAGTTTCAACGCCCATACCGTCAATGCCTGCATGGCTGCGGGGTTCGAACCGCGCCTTGGCCCGCAGGGACGCGATTTCATGACCATCGCAAGCATGGTTTCGGTCGGGCTTGGGGTGGCACTTGTGCCGAAATCGGTGCGCTGCATCCAGTTGCCGAATGTCGTCTACCGGCCCCTTACCGGGGATGTTCCGCGCGGGGATCTTGCGGTGGCGTTCCGGCGCGGCGATCCCTCGGTGGCGGTGAAGAATTTCATCTCGCTCGCGCGGAAACTTGCGAAACGGGCAGCGGACCCGTCCGGGCCGTCAGCTCTCTGACAGGCATTCCGCCAGCGTTTCCGAATACAGCCGGATGCCCATCGGGATCATCTCATCGCGGAAATCATATTCCGGCGTGTGAACCCCCGGCCGGTCCAGTCCGGCGCCAAGAAACACCATCGCCGAACGCGCGCCGCCAAGACCGAAGCGCCCGAAATCCTCCGACGCGACCGAGGGCAGCTTTTCGATCCGGGGCGTCATTCCGGCATATTCCAGACCCGCCGTCAGATGGGCCACGGCCTCGGGGGCATTGGTGCAGGCCAGAAACACGTCGTCATATCCCAGTTCATATTGCAAATCATGACGCCGGGCGACATCACGGATCAGGGTTTCCGCCTGTTCCACAAGCGCGTCCATCTGATCGTCCGCAACGGTCCGCAAGGTCGCCATGACAAGTGCCTCGCCGGGTGCGACGCCATAGGATTCGGCACCCATGGTCGCATGGGTCAGGGTCACCATGGTGAAATCCGGACCAAGCGGCTGGCCACTGCCAAGACTTTCCAGCGCCGGCATGATCTCGCACATCGCCTGCATCGGCGAGCGCCCGTCCGAAGGACGCGAGGCATGGGCGGTGCTGCCGGTCAGCCGGATCCAGATCCCGCGCGAAGCGCAATTGGCAACCCCGATGCTGATCTTGCCGGTGCCGAATTCGATCCCGGGCATATTGTGCAGCGCGAAAGCCCAATCCGGCTTGATCTGGTCATAACGGGGATCGGCAATGACGGCAGCCGCGCCCGAGCCGTCTTCTTCCGCTGGCTGAAACATCAGTACGACACGGCCACTCGACGGGCGACTGCGCGACAGGATACGGGCGAAGCCCAGCAGAATCGTCATATGGCCATCATGCCCGCAAAGATGCGCCTTCCCCGGCACTGCCGAACGATGGGCGATCTCGCCCAGTTCCTGGATCGGCAAGGCATCGAGTTCGGCCCGGAACATGATTGTCGGGCCCGGCGCGCCGCTGTCGAAAATGGCCGCGACCCCATGCCCGCCCAAACCGGTCAGCACGTGATCGGGGCGGGCTGGCGCCAGCATCTCGCAGACGCGGCGGGCGGTCTCTTGCTCTTCTCCGGGCAATTCGGGGTTGCGGTGCAGCTCATGGCGAAAAGCTGTCAGTTCGCGCAGATCCTCTTCGGTCGGATCGGGAAAGGTCAGACGGTTGGTCATGTCGGTCAGTCGCTTTCAAATGCATTCCATGAAGGTCACAAGCTTCGCCGGGATCGGCGGCAAGGTCCAGAGCGTGCCGCAGCCCGGCGAAGCTTCCTGCCCCTTCTTCTTTGTCCAAATACCTCAGGGACCGCCGACGGGTCGCGCCACTGGTTCGAGAGTCAGCCGGCGACGAGGAGCGCCCCCGGCCATCGCGCGACGCAAATAACCGGCGTTTCCGATTCAGCGAGACCCGTTCCAACGATGTATAGCACTGCAAGACCCCGACAAAGCAGCGGACATGCCGCAGCAGGACATTCCCTTCAGACCGGTGGCGACACGCCGTCCGGTCCGGCGACGATGCCGCGCTCCAGAAGCTCGCCGATCCTTTCCTGCGACAGACCAAGATCCCGCAGGATCTCGACGGTATGTTCCCCCAGACCGGGCGCCAGCCGCTCGATGGCGACGGGGGTCGAGGACATCGCCACCGGATTGGTCATGGCGATGGTCGTGCCCTCGGTCGGATGCGCGACGGTCCTGAAAAATCCGGTATCGGCCAGATGCGGATCCTTCAGGACCGTCTCGAATGTGTGCATCGCCATGACCGGCACATCCGCCGCATCCAGCAGGTCGATCCATTCGTCCGAACTTCGGGTCAGAAAGATCTCGGCCAGCCAGCCATAGACATGGGCGATATGGTCCATCCGCGACCGGAAACTGGCAAAACGGTCATCCGTCTCCATCAAACCGTCCCGACCGATGGCCTTCAGGAACCGCCGCCAGTGATCATCCGTGTAAAGCAGCGCGCAGACATAGCCGTCCGCGGTACGCAGCGGGCGGCGGTCGCTGGCGATCTGGCGCACATAGCCGCCCCGGTCCAGCGGCGGATCGAATGTCAGGCCGCCCAGATGATCGCTGAGGATGAAGCTCACCATGGTCTCGAACATGGGCACATCGACCCGCTGCCCTTTCCCCGACCGGTTCCGCTCGATCACCGCGGCCAGAATGCCGCTCAGCGCGGTCAGCCCGACGATCCGGTCGGCGATTGCCGCCGGAACATAGCGCGGCTCGTCCGAGCCCGACAGCATGAACAGATGCGACAGGGTCGAGGCTCCCTGAATCAGATCGTCATAGGCCGGGCGCGACGCATAGCGCCCGTTCTGGCCATAACCGTAAAGCCCGGCATAGATCAGCCGCGGATTGACCGCCTTCATCTCTTCCCATGACAGGCCAAGCCGCTTCATCGCTGCCGGGCGCAGATTATAGACCACGATATCGGCGCCCCGGCACAGATCCAGCAGCAATTGCCGCCCTTCCGTGGTCTTCAGGTTCAGCACCACAGAGCGTTTGGAACGGTTCGAGTTCAGGAAAAGCGGCCCCATGCCGGGCGAACGCGACGGCCCGACATTGCGGACAAGATCGCCCGAGGGCGGTTCCACCTTGATCACATCGGCTCCGAAATCCCCAAGGTACTGGGTCGCATACGGTCCCATCAGCACCGATGTCAGATCGATGACCTTCAGCCCTGCAAGCGGTCCCATATCCTGTCCTCTTCCATCTTCATTTCTGTTCGCAGGGCCATCGGCCACTGCCTTTCCTTCCGACAAGCGGTATCCGCCGGCAAATCACGACGCCGGCCGTCTTTGGTCGCCAACACGTCGTCATCACATCTCGGAAACACCCGGCATCGCGGCAAGCAGCTTACGCGTGTACTCGTTCTCGGGATTTTCGAAGACCCGTTTCAGTTCGCCCTGCTCGACAATGCGCCCCTTGCTCATCACCGCTACGCGGTTGCAGATATTCGAGGCAACGCGCAGATCATGGGTAATGAACAGCATCGCGAAGCCAAGCTCGGTCCGCAGCTTCTCGAACAGGTCCAGCACCTGCGCCTGCACGGTCACGTCCAGCGCCGAGACGGCCTCATCCGCGACGATCACATCCGGCTCCAGCGCAAGCGCGCGGGCGATGCAGATCCTTTGCCGCTGCCCGCCCGAGAATTCATGCGGAAACCGGTCGACGGCCGAGGGCTGCAGCCCTACCAGTTCCAGCAACTCACAGGCGCACCGATGGGCTTCGGCATTGGATTTTCCCATCCGCACCGGCCCCTCGATCATCGATTGTCCGACCCGGCGGCGCGGATTGAGAGAGCTGTAGGGGTCCTGAAAGATCATCTGGATGCGGTGGCGCATCTGCCGCAACCTTGCGGGCGTCAGCCCCGGCATATCCTGTCCTTCGAACAGAATGCGGCCCCGATCGGGCTTCTCGAACCCCACGACCATCCGCGCCAGCGTGCTTTTCCCCGAACCGGATTCACCGACAATGCCAAGCGTCTCACCCGGCGCCAGCGTGAAGCTGACATCCTGAACCGCATGCACTTCAGTGGTCTTGCCCAGCCACGAGGATTGCCGGTAGGTCAGCGAGACATTCTCGGCCTTCAGCACCGGTTCACGCTCGGCGAGTTGCGGCAGATAGCGCAGCCGGGGCACTGCGGCGATCAGCTCCTTCGTGTAATCATGCCGCGGTGATTGCAGCACGTCCTGCGCGGTACCGCTTTCGACCAGCTTTCCCCGGCGCATGACCAGAACCTGGTCGGCAATTTCTGCCACCACGCCGAAATCATGGGTGATCAGCATCACCGCGCTGTCATGCTTGGTCAGCAATTCCCGGAACAGCTTCAGGATCTGGGCCTGGGTGGTGACGTCCAGTGCGGTGGTGGGTTCATCCGCGATGATCAGTGCGGGCTCCATCGCCAGCGCCATGGCGATCATCACCCGCTGCCGCTGCCCGCCCGAAATCTGGTGCGGATAGCGGTGGTACATCTCTTCCGGCGCGGGCAGATGCACATCGGCCATCAGCTCCAGCACCCGGCTGCGGATCGCCGCCTTGCCCAGCCCGGGCTTGTGCAGCACCAGCACCTCGGCGATCTGCCGGCCCAGTGCCATGACCGGGTTCAACGCGGTCAGCGGCTCCTGAAAGATCATCGCCATCCGGTTGCCGCGCAGCTGGTCCATCCGTTGCTCCGGGGCGCTGGTGATATCCTCGCCCTCCAGCATCACAGTGCCTTTCGCCACGTTCAGGCTGTTCCTGGGCAAAAGCCCCATGACAACCGACGCGGTGACGGATTTTCCCGATCCGGATTCACCGACAACGCACAGGATCTCGCCCCGGCGGATGGTCAGCGACACATCCTCGACCGCATGGGTCCGGTCCAGCCCGCTGGGCAGGGTCACGCTGAGATCCTGCATTTCGAGAACGGGTTTCATCTGGCTCATGACGATGCCCTCGTTCCACGGGTCAAGCGCGGATCCAGACGGTCACGCAGGGAATCGCCCAGCAGGTTGACCGACATGACCGTCACCGCAAGCATCAGACCGGGTGCGATGATGGTCCAGGGCGCACGCAGGAACACCGCCCGCCCCTCGGCCATGACATTGCCCCATGTGGGGGTGCCCTGCGGAAAGCCGACGCCAAGAAAACCCAGAATCGCTTCGGACAAGATGGCCGAGGCAAAGATATAAGTTGTCTGCACGATCAGCGGCGCGACACAATTGGGCAGGATATGACGCGCGAGGATCAGCGGCGTCTGGATCGACATTCCGACGGCGGCCTTGACATAAGGCTCTTCGCGCGTGCTCAGCACCACGCTGCGGACCAGCCGCACGACCCGCGGGATCTCGTTGAAGACCAGCGCGGCGACGATCGTGGCGAGCGACGCCCCCAGAAGCGATACGACGGCGACGGCGAACAGGATATTCGGGATCGCCATGATCGCATCCATGACGCGCATGATCACCCCGTCGATCCGGCGAAAATAGCCCGTCACCAGACCGATGACCGTGCCGATGACGCCTCCCGCCAGCGCGGTCAGCAACCCGACCAGCAGCGACAGTTTCGCGCCCTCGACGGTCAGGCCGAACACGTCGCGCCCCATGGCATCGGTGCCGAACAGCGCCAGATCCGAGGGCGCCTGCAAGCGCATCCGGGGCCGGACCTGCGTCAGTTGCGCGTCGATGATCCAGGGTGCCAGTAACGACACCACGGCAATCGCCAGCAGCAGCGCCGCGCATAGGGCGGACAGCTTGTTCTGGCGCAGAAATCCCAGCCAGGCCGTGGCGGGCGCATTCGTAAGGTGACTGCTCATCCTGCGCGCCTCAATACCGGATCCGCGGATCGACGATGATATAGGCGATGTCGATCAACAGATTCACGCCGACATAGATCAGGGCAAAGAACAGCATCAGCCCCTGCACCACCGGATAGTCGCGGGCCAGAATGGCGTCGATCGTCAGCCGCCCGATGCCGGGAATGTTGAACACGCTTTCGGTCACCACCACGCCCGAGATCAGCATGGCGATCCCGATGCCGATCACGGTGATGATCGGCACGGCGGCATTGGGCAGGGCGTGCCGCCACAGAACACGGCGCTGCGAATTGCCCTTGGCGCGGGCGGTGCGCACGAAATCCTGATTCAGCACCTCCAGCAGGCTTGAGCGCGTCACGCGCGCGATCAGTGCCATGAAGACCAGCGCCAGCGTTACCGATGGCAGGATCAGATGCCGGACGGCGGCGCCGGGATCGGCGAAGGGGCTGACATAGCCCTGCACCGGCAGCAATTCCCATTTGACCGAGAAGAACAGCATCAGCAGATAGCCGATCACGAAGGCCGGTACCGAAAAACCCGCAACCGACAGCGCCATGACCGCACGGTCGATCCAGCTGTTGTGACGCCATGCCGCGATCGCACCAAGGGGCACCGCGATCAGAACGGTGATGATGATCGCCGAGACTGCCAGCACCAGCGTCGCCTCGAGCCGGTCGAAGATCAGCGACAGAACCGGCATCCGCGACAGGATCGACTGACCGAAATCGCCTGTGACAACCCCGCTCAGCCATGTCACGAACTGGATCGGCAGGGGCTGATCCAGCCCCAGTTGCTGACGCAGGGCGGCGATGGCTTCGGGCGTGGCGGAATCGCCTGCAAGGATCACGGCGGGATCGCCGGGGCTAAGGCGCAACAGGCCAAAGACGATCACCGCGACGATGAACATCACCGGCACCGATGACAGGATACGAAGCGCGACCAGACGTAACATCACGCCTTGTCCAGCGAATACACGACCGTCACCGGGGCATTGACGAAATCCGTCACCTCGGGCCGCAGCGCCGTATATTGGTGATAGGTGCCCAACGGGATGTAGAAGACCTGATCATAGGCCCGCTTCTGCATCTCTTCGGCGATCGCCTTCTGTTTTTCGGGATCGGGTTCGCGTTGATACTGCGTTTTCAGCTCTTCGGTCTCGGGGTCGTCGACAAAGCCGGTATAGCCTTCATTGCCGCGCGCATCGAAATTCATATTGCCAAGCGGCGACACCAGATCGATCCGGTCAAAGACGGCATGCGCAACGTTCCAGCCGCCTTCCGCCACCGGATCGGTGCTTGATCGGCGATCAAGGAAAGACGACCATTCCATCGTCTCGATCTCGCTCTTGATCCCCAGCTCGGTCAGAAGCTGCTGGGTCAGCGGCGCCAAAGCCGAGAATGAGGCGACATCCCCCGGCGTGATGATGATCACCGTCTCGCCATCGTAATCGGATTCGGCCACCAGCTCCTTGGCGGCTTCCAGATTTTCAAGACTGCCCTCGGTATAGCCTGCGTCCGTTTCCAAAGGCGTACCGCAGCCGAACAGGGCGCCACAGGTCTGATAGGCTTCGGGATCGCCGACGCCGATATCCAGATAATCAAGCTGGCTGACCACCATCTGCACCGCCTTGCGCAGACGCACATCGTTGAAGGGCGGCTGCGACCAGTTGAAACGGATGGTCGAGGCCGTGGGGCTGGCGCGCTCGACCAGTTGCATATCGGTCCCCTGCAGCATGATGCGGCGATCGGGGCTGACCGTCTCAATGATATCCAGTTCGTTATTCTGCAACGCACTGATCGCGGTGTCGGGACTTGGGAACCAGATCGTGTCGATGCGCTCGACCCGCGGCACCTTGCCACCGGCAAGACCATCGGCGGGCTCGGAACGCGGAACGTAATCCTCGTTGCGGATATAGGACCAGCTGACGCCGGGCCGGAATTCTTCGGCCAGGAACCGATAGGGGCCGGAGCCGATGACCTCTTCCAGCATGGTCGAGGGATCCAGATCCGCGATCCGCTTCGGCATCACGAAAAGCGGGATCGAACTGGACCGCGCCAATGCCTCCAGCATGGCGCCGAAAGGTTCGGAAAGCCGGAAGCTGAAACTGCTTTCGCCATCCGCGGTCAGTTCCTCGGTCACGCCCTGAAGGCGCAGGCCGACGACATCCACTTGCCACCAGCGCCGGATCGAGGCGATCACATCCTCGGCCGTGACCGGCGCGCCATCGTGGAACGCCAGGCCGTCGCGCAGCGTGAATGTCCAGTTCAGCCCGTCATCCGACATCTCCCAGCTATCCACCATCTGCGGCTGCGGGGCATAGTTGGAATCGACCGCGAACAGCGTGTCATAGACAAGATAGGCGTGGTTGCGCGTGACATAGGCGCTGGTGGTGACCGGATCCAGCACCCGCAGCGCGGCATGCGGCGCAAACCGCACGACGCTTTCCGCCCCCTGTGCAGCCAATCGCGTGCTGGTCGCGGCAAACAGCATCGCGCTTGCAGAAAAAAGCATCGCCTCCCGACGGTTCATCTTCATGGCTTCCTCTCCTGTTCGTCCCATTGCAGGTTTTCTATGTTATTGTTTAATTTCAATATATCTTGCCGCGCCGCGGGTCGGGCCAGAACGAGGTATCGGCCCGCGCCGGACCACCGCCAGCCGCCATCGGCACGCCATCGGCACGCCAGCAGGCGGCGCCTTCCATCACCCCGTTGTCCAGAAAACGGATCGCCCCCATCCCGCCCGCGACATGGGCAACGGGCGCGATGCGATGTCCCCTGGCTGCCAGCGCGTCCCGGACGGGCTGCGGAATACTGTCCTCTATCTCGACCTCCTGGCCCCAGGTGAAGACGCGCGGGGCCTCGACCGCCTCTTGCAGCGACATGCCGTGATCGATCAGGTTGATCACCCCCTGCGTGGCAGAGGCAGGAATGCGATGCGCGCCGGGCAAACCAAGCGCGAAGGCAGGCTTGCCGCCCCGCCTGGCGATCAGCGCGGTGATGCCGCTGGTGATGCGCTTGCCGGGCGCCAGAGACAGCGCCTTGCCGGGATGCGGGTCGAACAGATACATGTAATTGTTCGGAATGATCCCCGTGCCCGGAATGATCACCCGCGCGCCGAAAAGGCTGTTGATCGTCTGGGTCGAGGTCACCACATTGCCCTCGTGATCCGCGACGGTGACATGGGTGGTATTGGCGGATTCATTGGTCAGGATCCGCGCGACCTGCTGGTGGGCGCGATCAGGATCGATATCGCCGCGGCGCTCATCCGCATAGGCTTTCGAGATCAGCCGGTCTGTCGGCACATCGACGAAATCGGGATCGGCGGTCACGGCCAGCCGGTCGGCGGCGGCGATCTTCAACGCCTCGATCAGGCGGTGCAGGGTTGCTTCGGTCCCGAAGCCACCGGCGCCGACATCCGACGGCTCCAGCAGATTCAGAACCTGCACCGCCTGCACGCCGCCCGAACAGGGTGGCGGAGGGCCGATGATCTCGTGGCCGCGATAGGTTCCCCGCACCGGCTCGCGGCGGATCACCCGGTAATTCCGGATATCCTCTTCGCTGACCCATGTCCCCGACTGTTCCAGAAAGGCGCGCAAATGCGCCCCAAGCTGCCCTTCCAGCAATGCGCCGGCACCGCCTTCGGCAATGGCGCGCAGGGTCCGCGCATAATCGGCCTGCACCAGACGGTCACCGGCTTTCAGCGGCATGCCACCCGGCACGAATATCCCTGCAATGGCCGGATCCAGAAGCAGGTCGGGCGAGATTTCCTGAATGCAGGTCGCCAGATAGGGCGACAGGATGAACCCTTCTTCCGCATGGCGGATGGCGGGGCCAAGCAATTGCGGCAATGGCAGGCGGCCATGCCGTTCGGCCATCTCGCACCACGCGATCAGATTGCCCGGAACCGCGATGGCCCGGGGGCCGACGCGGTTCTCGCGCCCTTTGGTTTCCATGTAATCGGGCCAGACATCCGCGATGGGCGTATAGCTGTCGGGCCGCGTGGACGAGGGCGCGGTGGCCAGCCCGTCATAGACATGGGTTTCGCCATTCGCCAGATGAACGACCGAGGCGCCGCCGCCGAAGATCCCGACCATCATCGGCTCGACCACAGTCAGCGCGAACAGCGCCGAGACGGTGGCGTCGAAAGCGTTCCCCCCGGCAGCGAACATCTCCATCGCGGCGGCGGAAGCCAGCGGATGATTGGTCACGGCGACTCCGCGCGTCCCGGTGACGGCACCCTTTTCACAGGTGAAACTCATGCTTGCGCTATTCTTCCAGGTCGCCACTCTCGCTGCCTTTCATCTTCCAGTATGGCCGCCACATCTCTGCTCAACACGACGGCCCGCCATCTCCCGTGATCGACAAATTTCGCAGGAATCGATCCCGGATGGCTGTAGCCGGAATTATGACGGCCATGTATCTTACGGCTCAATATATCTTTGCAGTGAATTTGATAGGTTCAGCTTATCGAAATGCAGGTATATGAGCGTGGCCATCGCATGCCGCGCCCGCCCGGTTTCTCTCCCTTCCCTTCTTCTTTGTCCAAATACCTTCGGGGGTCGCCGGCGGGTCGCGCCACTGGTCCAAGAGACCTGCCGGCAACGGGCAGCGCCCCGGCCATCGCGGGACGCAAGTAACCGGCGTTTCCGATACAGCGCGGCACGCTCTGTATGCGGGTTCAGCAATCGATGATCATGTCGCCGCGCGGGATCGCCTGACATAGCAGGATCTGGCCCTGTGCCAGAACCGGCAACTCGCCCGCCGGATAATCGGCTGCGCCTTCAAGAACGCGTTGCAGACATGACTGGCAATCGCCGATGCGGCAGGAATAGGCGACCTTCACCTGATTGCTCAGCGCCAGATCAAGCAAGGACCCGGCGGCAGGAGTCCATGTCGCGGTTTTGCCCGACTGCGCGAATGTGACCTTGCATTCGGCAGTGATTTCCTTGTCGCCAAGGTCGAAGGCCGTACCCGCCTGTGCCGAAAACTCTTCGAAGCGGATGTTTTCCGGCGCGGCCCCAAGCGCAACCAGCCCTTCGCGCAGCCCCTGCATGAACGCCTGAGGTCCGCAGATGTAGAAATCCGTATCGGCCACCGGCATGATCCCCGCGACGGTGGCGGCGTCCAGCCGCTTGCCCAGATCGCAGGCATCGCCTTCGCGCGGACGCGAATATGCCCAAAACAGACGGATGCCGCCATTCACGGGGCGTTTCGCGATCTCGCATACCTCGTCCGGGAAAAGGTGATGCGCCGCATCGCGGGCGGCATGCAGGAACCAGACCTCTCGGCCGCTCTCCTCTTGCGCCAGCCGCTCCAGCATCGGCAGCAGCGGCGTGATGCCTACACCGGCACTGATCAGCGCCACCCGCCTGCCCGGCGGACTGTCCAGCACGAACCGGCCGGCAGGGATGCCCACAAGCAGTTCGGACCCCGCATGAACGCTATCGTGCAGAAGATCCGACAGGCCGCCATTGCCCATGCGCCGGACCGAGATGCGCAAGCTGTTCCCGTCAGGCCGGCCGGAAACCGAATAGGACCGCCTGCGCGCGACCGCCTCGGCGTCGTCGGGCAGCGATACGGTGACATATTGGCCGGGACCGATCGGACCGATCGGCGCATCGTCGCGCGGCTCCAGTACGAAGGAAACCACATCCGGACTTTCCCGTCGTCGGTCCACACAGATGAAACGGCGGCGGCCCGCCCAATAGACCCTGCGGTCATCCTGCCAGATCCGCGCCCGGCTCAGCGAAGCCGGGCAGTGAAAATACACCTCGCGCGGCACGATCTTCAGGCTTTGATCGTTCCGCGCCGGTTCTTTTTCGAACCGGCCATTCACGCGCAGCATCTCGTTGCGGCCGGGGGCGATGGTGACAAGGGCGCATTCGCCCTCTTCGGTGGTCGCCAGATCGGGCGGCAGATGCAGGCGATAAGCCTGACGGTTATCGAAAGGGATCACCGATAGCGGCGCCGCGCCGGTCAGGTCGATCTCCATCCCGCCCTGCGCATTCTCATGCGACAACACGATGAACCGCGCCTCTTCCATAAAGGCCAGCCCACCGGGGCCGGCGATATCGAACACCTTGGTCTGAACCGCCTCGCTGGAGCTGCCATAGACCTCGCGCATCCCGTGCGAGGTCAGCAGCTGTTCTTCCCCGGCATGTTTGCGCACCGGGCTGAACCCGGCATCCGCCTGTGCAAGCTTGTCGCCCCGGACAACCGCCCCAAGGTCCAGCGGCGCCTTGCGTATCGCCGAACCAAGCCAGAATCCGGCATTCCGGAACGCCGTGGTCTCGACGAATTCACACCGGGCCGGAGTCAGGACCAGAACACTGATCGGCGGATTTTCATCCGCGGGAAACGCGGCGATATCGCTGTCGCGAAACGACACCTCGCCCCTGCCCGAGATCCGCAGATAGCGGTCCACGCCACGATTGACGACGATCATCGCGATTTCGGGATTGCTCAGCAGGTTGCCGATCGTGTCCAGCCTGCGATTGCCCTTGTAATCGGGCAACAGCAACGCGCCGCTGTCACTGACACGCATGACCGAGGGCTGCCCCCCGCGCGGCGATACATCCAGCGCGCCTTCCGCATTGCGCGAGGCGATGAAAAGCAATGTGGCATTATTGATGAACTCTCTGGTATCGCTGTCCATATCAGGTTTACCGGTTCCGGTCATTTTCACGGCAGCCTGGGGCATGCCGCGCCCTATTGGCGGCCCGACCGGCGCGTTCAGCGGACATCCAGCAACCAGAGCGCCAGCAGCGGCGCATCCTCATCGGCCGCCATGGCATGCAGGATCCCCGGCGGGTTATAGAACACACCGCCGATTCCCGGCGAGAACCATTCGCCCCCACCCTGCAGGAACCTGCCCGGCGACAGGACAAGATAGACCTCGGGCGGGGCATGATCGTGATCGGGATATCGGGTGCCGGGGGCCAGAAGCGACATGCCGATCCACAGATCCCTCCGTCCCTCGATTCCGCCCGGCCCGACGATCATGGCGTTGGCATGACTTTCGGCGAAATTCGTGCTGGCATTCGGTGCCGGTCCCGGCCGCGCCCTCCAGACCAGCCGGGGCAGCACCGCATGCAACCGGCCGGCAAGCTCGCTCAGAGGATGGCCTTCCTCCGCGATCACATCCATCGCCGGTGTCAGATATTCGCAAACCGGCAGCAGATGCCCATCCGCTTCGCTGGCTTCCCCGATATCCTGCAGCTTTTCATATATCCGACCGACCATCGCATCCGCGTTACCGTCGGTTCTGGATGCCAGTACATCTTTCAGGCTGGCCAGAAACGCGGTCAGATCGATATCCCGTTCACTCATCGGTATCTCCTTCTGTCTTGCCGTTGACTGGCCATTGCCACCCCGATCATGACGCCATGTCATATTCGCTGCAACGCCATGCAGGGCGCAAGTTCGATAAGTCCGGCTTATCAAACTTGCCATTTGCCTTCCTTGGTCAGGCATCGGGCGGCGGTTAGGTTCCACGCTGTCCGGCAGGCCCGGGCAGGCAAGGAGAAGCGACGATGAAGCATGCGCCCGCCTATAAATCCGTTTCCGGCTGGAACGTGCTTCTGCCCGCGCGGAACGCCCGGCAGGATCCGCCTGCCACGCGGCGGTTCCGGAATATCGTGATCGGGGCGGGATTTACCGGGCTTGCGACCGCGCATCGACTGGCCGAGCTTTGCCCGGACGAGGATATCCTTGTCATCGAGGCCGCGACGCTTGGCGAAAGCGCCTCGGGCCGGAATTCGGGATATCTGCTGATCAATCCCGGCGAACCAAGCGCGAATGCCACGGATTTCACGGATGACTGGGCAACCCGGCAGATGGCGATGGTTCAGGCCGGGTTCGACCTGCTTCGCACAAGGGTGGAAACCCACGGCATCGACTGCGACTGGAACAGCGATCCACTGGCAATCACCGCCGCCGCCACGGGCCGGGTCGAGAAAAGCGCCCGCGAGACGAGGCGGAAATATCAGGAATGGGGACTGAACCCCAGCGAATACGACCGCAAGGCCCTGACCCGGATCATCGGAACCGATTATTACCGCTATGGCCTGCAATCGCTGACGCGCGCACTGATTCAGCCCGCAGCCCTGCATCGCGGGCTGGGCGACGCGCTGCCGGGCAATGTCCGGCTGCTTGAAAACTGCGCGGTACGGGCGCTGGGCGGTGACACGCCTTATCGTCTGGCCACGGACCGGGGCGAATTCGTCGCGGATCGCGTATTCGTCACCAACAACCTGCATGCGCGCTTCTTCGGCATCGCCCGGAACCGGATGATCGGCATCTATACCTATGGCGCCTTCACGCCGGAACTGGACGACCGCGATCTTGAGCTGCTGGGCGAAGAACCCGATTGGGGGATCCTGCCGGCGCATCGGATGGGAACGACGATGCGCAAGACCGGGCGTCGCCTTCTGATCAGAAGCGGCGATTCATACGAGCGGGAAGACGCGCCCGAGAAAGCCCGCGCCATGCTGACCCGGCTTTATCGCAACCGCTTTCCGCATATGAAGACGCATGATCTTGAACATGTCTGGGGCGGCGTCACCGCCGTGACCCATAATGGCAGATTCACGTTCGGTCAGGTCGGGCCCGGCATTTATGCCTCTGCGGGCTGCGATGGCGCGGGCGTCCTGCGTGGCACGATCCACGGCACGCTGCTTGCCGAACTGGCCTGCGATTCGCGCTCGCCCCTGCTTGAGGAGCGGATGCAAATGGGCGGCCCGGATTGGCTTCCGCCCGAACCCTTGCGTTATATCGGGGCAAGCACCCTGCTGATGCTTGAACAATGGCGGGCCGGCAAAGAGCGGTGATCCACTCATCAATCCCGAAGCGAAAGCCTGACCCGATGGCCGGGATCGATCTCGACCAGTTCGGATGGCATGGGTGCCGTGAAGACATCGGGTGTGTTGCTTCCATCCATGGCAAAACTGCGCCCCTGCGGAAGCGGCACATCCGTGAATCCGGCTGCGGGGTCGCGGGCCCGGATTGCCACATCGGGATCGGGGATCTCGGCGATCAGCCGGCGGGTATAGGGATGGACGGGATTGGCGAAGATATGTTGCCAGCTTCCCTCCTCGACGATCTGGCCGAAGAACATCACCGCAACCCGGTCACTCATATGTTCAACCACGCTGAGATCGTGACTGATCATCAGATAGGACAGGCCGTATTTTTCCTGCAGGTCCAGCAGCAGGTTGATGATCTGCGCCCGGATCGACACGTCCAGCGCCGAAACCGGTTCATCCAGAACCACGATCTCGGGTTCGAGGATAAGCGCCCTTGCGATGCCGATCCGCTGTCGCTGCCCGCCCGAGAATTCATGCGGATAGCGCCGGGCCTGATCGGCGGTCAGTCCCACATTGACCAGCATCGTCTCGATCCGGTCGGCGATTTCGCTTGCCGAACGGATGCCGTGAAGACGCAGCGGTGCGGCAAGCGAGGCATGCACCGTCTGGCGGGGGTTCAGCGACGCATAGGGATCCTGGAACACGATCTGCGCGGCCTTCGCGCGCTGCATCCGGTCAGGCGCGCCGGGGCCGCTGAACGGCGCGCCGCGAAAGCTGACGCTGCCTGAACTCGGCTCCTGCAGGCCCATGACCGTCAGGGCGGTGGTGGATTTCCCACAACCGGATTCGCCGACAATGGACAGGCATTCGCCTTTCTCCAGCGTCAGGCTGAGCCCGTTCACCGCGTGAAGCAACCGCCGGCCGGTACCCAGCAGGCCGCCTCCGGCGATGGGAAAGCGGACATGAAGATCATCAATCTGCAACAGCGGTGTGCCGGTCATGCGCTTTCTCCGTTGGCAGCCCCGCGCGGCATGATGAAACGGGTCTCGGTCAGGACCGAGCGATCCGCGATCACGCTGTCGATATCGACCAGCCGCTGGCGGCCATGCGTCAACCGGCTGCCCAGACGCGGCAGCGCGCCCATCAGGCCGCGCGTATAGGCATGCCGGGGGTTGGAAAACAGCGCGACAGTATCGTTTTCCTCGACCAGACAGCCGGCATACATGACGCCCACACGCTGACAGATGCTGGCGATCACGCCCAGATCGTGACTGATGAACAGCACCGCGGTGCCCCGCGCCGCGCAAAGTTCCTTGATGAGCCGCAGCACCTCGGCCTGAACCGTTACGTCCAGCGCCGTCGTCGGTTCATCGGCGATCAGCAGATCCGGGTCGCAGGCCAGTGCCATCGCGATCATCACCCGCTGCCTCAGGCCGCCCGACATCTGGTGCGGATAATTGCCCACCCGGCGTTCCGGATTGGGCACCTTGACACTGTCCAGCGCGTGGACAGCCAGCCGCCGCGCCTCGCGCCAGCTTTTGCCCTGATGCAGAACATACATCTCGGCGATCTGGCGGCCCACCGTGGACAAGGGATTCAGCGCGGTCATCGGTTCCTGAAAGATCATCGCCACGCGGTCGCCCCGCAGGTCGCGCATCCGGCGCGGCCGCAGCTTCAGCAGATCCTGCCCCTGAAAGACGACCTGCCCGCCCGACACCTTCAACGGCTTCTTCAGCAGACCCATGATCGCCAGAGAGGTGACGGATTTCCCCGAACCGGATTCACCGACTAGCCCATAGGTCTCGCCGGGCATGATCTGAAATGAAATATCCTGCAATATCGGCAGGTCGCCGCTGCGGTGCGACAGGACCAGATCGAGGTTGCGGACATCAAGAAGGGGTTCGGTCATGTCTTGCGCGTCCTCATATGCGGGTCGAGGCTGTCACGCAGCCCGTCACCCAGCAGGTTGAAGCCAAGCACCGACAGGAAGATTGCAAGCCCGGGGAAGATCGCCGCCCATGGCGCCAGCCGGATCAGTTCGCGCGCATCCGTCAACATCGAACCCCAGCTTGGATAAGGCGGCTGGATACCAAGGCCCAGAAAGGACAAGGCCGCCTCGGCCAGCACGGCGGCGCCCATGCCCAGCGTCGCCATGACCAGAATCGGCCCCATGATATTGGGCAGGATCTGGGTCATCATGATGCGGATATCGCCATAGCCAAGCGTCTGCGCGGCCTGCACATATCCCTGCGATTTCAGCGACAGGGTGGAACTGCGGGCGATGCGGCAGGTCCAGCTCCAATTCGTCAGGCCAAGCGCGATCAGCAGCGAAACCAGCCCCGGCCCAAGGACCGCCATGACCGCCAGTGCGAAAATCAGCGAGGGGATGGCAAGCATGACATTGGTCAGCCCGTTGACCAGATCGTCCCACCAGCCGCCCCAATACCCCGCCGAGATGCCCAGAGCCACGCCGATCAGGGTATTGATGATCTGCGACACGATCCCCACCGTCAGCGAGATCTGCGCGCCATAGAGGATCCGGGAATAGACGTCGCGCCCCTGCGAGTCGGTGCCGAACCAGAAGGTGGAATCCGGCGGCAATTGCGAGTTCATCAGATTGGCGTCCAGCACCGGATCGAAAGGCGCAAGCCAGGGCGCAAGCAAGCCGCCGATGATCACCAGCGCCGTCAGGCCGCCCCCCAGAAGGATGTTGAATCCCAGCTTCATCAATCTTTACCTCTGCTTGATGCGCGGATCGATCGCGGCATAGATCAGATCGACGGCCGTATTGATCAGCAGGAACCACAGGACGATCACAAGGATCGTGCCCTGCACCACCGGGATATCGCGGATCGCCACGCTGTCCACCAGAAGCGACCCGATCCCCGGCCATGCGAACAGCTTCTCGATCACCACCGCCTGTCCGATCATCGAACCGAACTGAAGCCCGACGGTCGTGACCACCAGCACAAGCGCATTCCGCGCCACATGCCAGCGCACGACCTTGCTTTCGCTCATGCCCTTGGCATGGGCCGTGCGGATGAAATCGGCGTTCATCACGTCCAGCACGCCCGCCCGCGTCGTGCGCGCCAGCAGCGCCAAGGGCGTAACGCCCAGCGTGATCGCGGGCAGGATCAGGTTACGCAGCGAGCCGTTGCCATAGCCGAAACTGGGCAACCAGCCCAGTTGCAGCGCAAACACATACATCAGCAGCAGGCCCAGCCAGAATTGCGGCATCGACAGGCCCGAGACCGCCCCGATCATGGTGACCGAATCCAGTATCGAACCGGGACGCATCGCCGCTATGAAACCCAGCGGAACCCCGATGACCACCGCAAAGACCATCGCGGCGACCGCCAGTTGCAGCGACGCCCACATCCGGTCATTGATCAGTTGCAGAACTGGCTGCCGGGTGCGGAAACTCGTGCCCAGATCCAGATGCGCAAGATCCATGACGTAGTTCAGGAACCGTTGCGGCAATGGCAGGTCAAGCCCGAGTTCCCGGTTGAGTTGCGCGATCATTTCCGGATTGGCGGTCGTCCTGCCATCCGAAAACAGGCTGGCCGCGAAACTTCCGGGCACGACGCTGAAGATCACGAAGATCAGCAGCGCCACGACCAGAAGCGTCGGGATCACCTGCAAGATACGTCTTATGGTAAACTGAAGCATGCTCGGCCTTGTCCAGAGGGGCTGTCTGCCATCGCCGGATATGACGGCGCTGGAAGGGACACAGGCCGCCACCACCGGCCAGCGGCGGTGGCGGGATTTCCCTTACAGGCGCGATTCGGGCGCGCTGTCGTCGATCCAGATCTCGTCATAGGGTTGCAACGCCAGTTCATTGGCATTCGGCACCAGCCCATGCACCCAGGGCTGATAGGCCATGACCGCCTTGTTGTAGTTGAAGAACCAGACCGGCGCCTCGTCCTGCAACAGGTTGTTGGCCTGACGCAGCAGATCGGTCTGTTTTTCGGGATCGAGTTCCGCCTCGGCCGCTTCGAACAAGGCGTCGAATTCCGGGTTCGAGAAGGCTGTGTAATTGCACGAACTTTGAGCGGTCTTGGAGTAGAAGCATCGCAGCACGCTAAGCGCGTCGGGGCCGGTCTGATTGGACCAGATGAAGGCCTGGAAATCGCCGGAAGACACGGTTTCGCCAAGGGCCGCGCTTTCGATCGGCTTGGGCCTGACGGTTATGCCGACCTCGTTCAGCATCGGCAGGATCGCCTCGACGATCGGGACGCCCCAGCTTTCGTCCGGCGTCGCCGTCACCTCGAATTCGAACCCGTCCTCGTAGCCTGCCTCTGCCAGCAGCGCCTTGGCCTTTTCGGGATCGTATTCATAGGGCTTCCTGTCCGCATCGAATGCGCTCAGGGACATCGGCAGCCATCCCACCGCCGGATAGGCCTTGTCCTTCAGCAGCCTTTCGATGATCAGCGGCGAATTGATGGCGTGATTGATCGCCTGCCGGACCCGCTTGTCCTGAAACGGTTCGTATTCCGGGCTGAAACCGATATTCCGGGTAAACACCTCGGCCACTTCAAGCAGGTTGTCCTTCAACGCCGGATCTTCCTGATAGGACTGATATTGCGTCGACCCCAGGATCGACACATCCACCTCCTGATTGCGGAAGGCGACGTCGCGGGCACTGCCTTCGGCCATCAGAATGATATTCACCCGGTCGAGATAGGGTTTGTCATCGTCGTAATAATCCTCGAACTTCTCGACCACGACCTGCGAACCGGGAATATGCTCCTTGAACACGAAGGGACCAAGACCCACAGGATCGGTCGCCTGCGTGGCCACGTCCACGCCCGCGGGATAGATCGCCATATTGTTTTCCATCAGGGCGAAACCCGGCTCGGCCGGTGTGGTGAACGTGATTTCCAGCGTCTTGTCGTCTATCTTCTTCAGACCCTCGATCTCGTCGGTCTCGCCCGCGATGAACTCGGCCCCGCCCTTGATCGTGCTGATCCGTCGCGCGCCCGGAAAGGCATTCGCGGGATCCGCGATCCGCTTGTAGCTGAAGATCACGTCATCCGCCGTCAGCGGATCGCCGTTATGGAACACCGCGTCGGGAAGCAGGTGGTAGGTATAGACCAGACCGTCATCCGAAATATCGACCGATGTCGCAAGCTCAAGAACCGGCTTATTCGCGGTCGCGTCCCATGAATACAGTGTCCGATGGATCGCCTGCGAGATGAACATCTCCTGAATGCTGGGGCTTGAGTGGATATCCAGCGTCGCGAAATTCGATCCATATGGCGCCGTGAAATTCAGCGTCCCGCCATGTCGCGGTTCTTCCGCAAAGGCGCAGATTGCCGTGCCAAGCGCCAGAACTCCGGCAAGTGAAATCCGTTTGAACATGCTAGTCTCCCTGTAAGCGCCGCGGTTTTTCTGATGATGCGGCATTGCTCCCGTGATTGCGCCGCGGCGTCGGGGCCGCGGCTGACAAGTCGTTTCATTATCGCGCGTCGTGAACCACCTTGCCGGCAAGGATGGTCAAAAGGCAACCGGTCTGTGTCAGCAGGATATCTGTATCGTCGCCCAGCAGATCCTGATCGAAGACGGCGATATCCGCCCATTGGCCCGGCACCAGCCGGCCCTTGACGTTCTCGGCCTTCTGCGACCATGCGCCGTTTTCGGTATAGACCTGCAACGCCTCGGCGGCGCTCAGACATTCCTCGGCGCCCAATACTGTGCCGCCAACGGTCTTGCGCGTGCGCATCGCGTGAAGGTCATGGAAGGGATTGGGTGAGCAGACCGGGGAATCGGACCCGGTCGAGGGGCGCATGCCGGTCCGCATCCAGGTTCCGATCGGATAGGAACGAAGGCCCCGCTCTTCCCCGAGGACGGAAAGATAACTGTCGCCGAAATTATGAATGAAAGCCTGCTGTGGCGCCGGCAAGATACCGGCGACGCGCATCCGTTCCTCCTGCTCGGGAGTCGAGTATCCGCAATGCTCGACGCGGTGGCGGCGGTCAGGATCGGGATTGTCGGCCAGCGCCTTTTCATAAGCGGTGATCAACTGCTCGATCGCGCCGTCGCCGATGGCATGACAGGCCATCTGATATCCCCGGTCGTGACAGGATTTGACCAGCGCCTCAACCTCACTGTCGGGAAGCATCTGGACGCCCAGGTTATCGGGCTCGTTCACATAGGGGGCCTTCATCCACGCGGTCCGGCCACCTGCGGAGCCATCAAGGAAGATTTTCACCCCGCCCATGCGCAGCAGATCGTCGCCCACGCCCGATATCAGCCCCGCGCGCCAGCATTCCTCGACGATAGAGCCGTCCGGATCGCCAAGGATGGTCAGCCAGACCCGGACCGGCAGGCGATCCTGCAATCTTGCCGCCTGATAGGCGCGGATCTCGTCCATTCCCGCGATCTGGCCGACGGCGGCATCCATGCAGCTGGTGATACCGAAGGCAAGCAGATGCCTGCCCGCGCGTTCGATGGCGGCCACCAGATCGTCGAATTCGCAGCGCGGCATGGCGGATGTCACCAATGCCTGCGCATTCTCGGCCAGCAATCCGTTCAGCCGATCCCCGTCACGCCCGATCACCGCCCCTTCCGGCGTGGGCGTATCCCCGGTCACCCCAGCCAGTTCCAGCGCCTTCGAGTTGACCACCGAGATATGACCGCAGGCCCGCGTCACCACCACCGGGTGATCCGGTGCGACCCGGTCCAGATCGTCGCGTGTCGGATGGCGGCCGGTATCCAGCTTGACCTGATCATAGCCACGCGCGCGGATCCAGCTTCCCGGCGGCGTTTCGGCGACCCGCGCTGCGACCTGCGCCAGCAAAGCCTCCAGCGTAGGCGCCGCTTCCGGGGTCACATTCACCCAGCCCATCACCAGCCCGGTCGAGATCAGGTGAAGGTGATTGTCGATCAGCCCGGGGCAGGCGAAGCGGCCCTGTAGGTCGATCACCTCGCTGCCATCCCCTTTCACCGACAGCATCTCGTCATCCGATCCTGTCGCCAGAACCTTGCCCTGCCAGATCGCGACAGCGCTGCAGGTGCCATCCTCCCGACCACGCCATATCTTACCGTTCACAAGGATCAGATCAGCGTGGACATTGGATGACATCGATTGCGCCTCGGCTGCTGGTTGGAAACCGCCACCAATATGCACGACACGTCCAATCAGAATGCCCCGCCCGGTAGCAGGAGGCGTAAGGCCCTGATTGACCTGAACTTTCTGTCCGTGTCGCGCCAGTCTGGAAACCGGTCTGCTTTGCCCTACCCTGAAAGCTTGGCATTCATCATGCAAATACACTTACGGCAATATATGATGCATTTATTGCATAACCATGCAAAAATAATGAATTACACGCGCAAAAACGGAGGGGATGATGGAGATCAAATGGCTTGAGGATTTCGTCTCGCTTGTCGACACATCAAGCTTTTCGCGCGCGGCAGAGCAGCGGAACGTCACTCAGCCGGCATTCAGCCGAAGGATCAAGCAGCTTGAGACATGGCTGGGAACGATCCTGATCAGCCGCGCCACGCTGCCGCCCGAACTGACGCTTGCAGGCCAGCAATTCCTGCCTGTCGCCCGCGAAACGATCCGCACCTATTACGGCCTGCGCGAGACATTGGGTCCGTCGGCAGGCCCGGGTCTGATCCGCTTCGCCGCGCTTCACACGCTGACCGTCACGGTGTTTCCCGAATGGCTGGGCAAGCTGCAGACGGAAGGCCGCAGCTTCCCGACATCGCTGCTGCCGGATCGCGGCGGCATCGAGGCGAATCTTGACGCGCTTGTTGCGGATGAAGCGGATTTCTTTCTGACCTATGCGCATCCGATCGTTCCGTTTCATCTGGATCGCAGCAGGTTCCCCTATCTCACCATCGCGGGCGACAGGCTGATCCCGCTTGCCGCGCCCCTGCTGCATACCGATACGGGCACACTGCCCGGCAAGGGCATTCTGGACCGGGCCGTCACATCGGGCATACAGATCCCTTACCTCAGCTATGGCCTGAACTCGTTCTTCGGCATCGCGCTGCTGCGTTTGCTTGCGCAGCGCGCTTCCTTCCGGAAACGCGTCACCCATGAGAACACGATAAGCGCAGGGCTGATGAGCATGGCGATATCGGGCGCGGGCCTGTGCTGGCTGCCGGAAAGGCTGGTGCACGAGGATATGCGGGCAGGCCGTCTGGTCCCGGCATCGGATGACAGCCGCTGGACGCTGGATCTGGATGTCCGGCTTTATCGCCACTCTGGCAACCGCGTCGGCGCGGTCGAGGCGCTGTGGCGGGCCGCTTCGGAACGTGCCGGCCAGCCGCCTGTCACGCCATCATGAATGGCAAGCCCCGCAAGATCGTCCTTCGGCAAGTTCCGCGATGATCTTCATGACAACGGATTCTGCTTCAGCCAGTCCGGCAAAGCAGGAAAGATCCGGCCATCGCGACCTTGCGCCGGTTCCGCAAGGCACAGCGCGTTCAGGACGGCTTCCTGCGTCGCCTCGGCGGCGGCGCGAAAGACCAGATCGATATGTTCATCCGACAACCGCCCCTGGGTCACGACATCGGCATCGGCCGGAAACACGACCGGATCGGCGGTGGTGAAGCACAGCACGATATCGCCGCTGCCATGACCCCAGAAAGCGCCCAGCCGCGCAAGACCAGCGGCGCCACGCCGCGCCACTCGCTGAAGCTGACGGTCGCCCAGGGGCAGATCGGTGGCCATCACCACGATCACCGAACCCCGTTCGGCCTCGGCGCGCCGCGCCGGTCGGGGCCGCCGGCCATCCGGCAGGATCAGGTCCCCGGCATTTCCGAAATTCGCCAGGACGAGAGCGGCAAGAACATGACCGCCGCCGATCTGCAGACAGCGCGAGGCGGTGCCGATACCGGCCTTGAAACCAAAGGCCGTCATGCCCGATCCTGCACCCCGGGATCCCTGCATAAACCGGCCGTCCAAAGCGGCATCCAAAGCAGCCCCGGCATGATCGGGGGTGACGGCCAGCGCCTGTATATCGTTGATCTGACCGTCATTGCATTCGCAAACCAGCGCGTTCACCGTCGACCAGTCCCGGCCGATCTGCGGATTATCCGCGATTGCGCGCCGGATAAGCGTTTCGGTGCAAGCGGCCACGCCGAAAGTGTTGGTCAGCAAAATCGGCGTCTCGATCATGCCAAGTTCAGCGAGCTGCATCAGCCCGGTGGATTTTCCGAAACCATTGATCACCTCGACCGCCGCGCGGGGGCGCAGGCGGAAGATATCCTTGCCATGCGGGACGATCGCCGTGACGCCGGTCATCAGACCCGGCCCCCGGATGTCGCAATGCCCGACCCGGATACCGGGCACGTCGGTCATGGCATTCATCGCACCGGGCGTCATCCCGGTCGGGACCAGCCCCCAATCCCTGGCTGTCTTCATCCTGTCCCTCCCCGACCGCCGCCGCCGTTTCCGCAGCCCACACCACCGGATGCCGCGGCCATGCCGATCCTTCGGCATTTCCGCGATATGCGCAAGGTCCAGAGCATATCGCGCCTGGCTGGGGATTCGCGTCCCCTTCCTCTGCTTCTTCTTTGTCCAAATACCTCGGGGGTCGCCGGCGGGTCGCGCCACTGGTTCGAGAGACCTGCCGGCGACGGGGCTCGCCCCCGGCCATCGCGGGACGCAAATGACCGGACTGGCCATGATGCCGCGCTTTCAGCCCCGCCAGGAGCGTGCCATGATCGCGATCTATGCGCTGGGCATCAGGTCGGGGGTCGGCAGGGCGATGCCGTAATGTCCGGCACAACGCTGAAACCATTGTTCGACCGGATCTTCGGCGGGAAGAAGTGATGCGCCGGTGCAAACGCGATGCCATTGCAAGCTGCCGAACAGGATGTGGTCGGCAAATGCAGGTGTGTCGCCCGCAATCCAGCGCTGCCCCTCCAGAACCGCCCTGACCGGAGCAAGCTTTTGCGGGAAGCGCCCCGCCTCACCGGCGGAGCGCATGGCGATTTCTTCTATCTCCGCATCGAAGCGTTTTCGCCGCACCGCCCGAAAATGTTCCTGATCGGCCGGAGGCATCATGTCATGCATCTGTTGAACGACGATCACCGAAAGCAAAGGGTTCAGAACCGTATCGCAAAAATGCTCGATCATGCGGGCCAACGCCTTCTGCCCATCGTGAGGAAAAAGACGATTGCCGCTATAAGCCTGCTCAAGGTGCAGGGCGATGCCGAAACTGTCGCCTTCGAGCCGGCCATGATCGTCCAGCACCGGAACACTGCTGAAGCCTCCGCCGGCGATCTGCGAAATTTCTGCAAAGGACACCGGGCGCAGATCGAAATCCAGACCCTTGTGCTTCAACGCAAGGATCACCTTCCAGACATGAGGCGAATAATGCCGCAGACCATCCGCCGCGCAAAGACTGTAAACCGCCATTCCCGCCATCAGCGAACTCCGCCGACAAGCGACGGAAGCTTGCCGAATTTAGATTTCGGACGAACAGGCGCCAGAGCGTCTTCACCGCCATCCAGAATCGAGCGGATCACGCCGACTACGGGATCATTGGCCCGTTCCGCCAGATAGCCGCACAGGATGCGGACGGATTTGCGTACCTCGGACAACACGCTGATGCCGTTCCCCGGCTGCGCCGCGGCATGGATCACGCCGATCCCGAATCCGTCCGCAATCAATTTCCTGGTAACCGCCTCGTCGTCGACATGGATGATGCGGCGAGGGCGGAAATCATGCTCGGCAAAGAACCTGTCGGCGATGCGGCCATAGCAGGACTGATCCGGCGGACAGATGCATGGCACATCCTGCAAGACGTTCAGATCACCGCCGCGCAGACGTTCGGCATATTGCGGCGCGCCTGCCAGATAGACGCTGCAGCGTGTGATCTCGATCGCGGTCAGATCGGTCTGTTCCTCTTCGGGTTCGACATAGAAGCCCGCGTCGAGATAGCCGTTCCGAATACCACTGAGCACGCCGGCGGACGGGCCGCGATCAAGCTTGACCTCAAGTTCCGGGAAACGCGAATAAAGCTCGGTCAGCAGCCTGCGCACCGTGTCCCGGCACGAACAACGGGCGGCGCCGATGCGCAGCTCACCTGTCAGGGAGCCGCGCACCCGGCTGGCCTCTTCCAGAAAACGCTGATGCTGCTCAAGAAGTTTCTCGGCAACCACCAGCAGGCGCGAACCGCTTCGCGTCACGGACATGCCGCGGGAATTACGCTCGAAAAGCTTGACTTCGAGACTGTCCTCCATCGATTTGATATGCGCACTGATGGCCGGCTGGCTTCGATAAAGGATCTCGGATGCACGGGTGATACTGCCCTCGCGGACGACCGTGACGAATGTTCGCAATTGATTGATATCCATGCCAGAACCTCGGAAAATGCAGGGAACTTCAAAGAACCGCCAGGCTCCGCGTCTGCCTTGCAACAGGTGCTGGGTTGAAAACATTGACAACATATCAAAGTTGCTCGGCTGGTCAAGAGTTACCGCTCCGTCGCTGGGGCGTAATCGCGTGATCTGCCTGTTGAGTACGCATCCCCGATGACAAAGCAATGACAAGCGACAGAATCGCAAGACCGCCCGCCAATGCGAAGGTCACGCCCATGCCGCGCGATATCGCCTGCGCCCCGGCGGCCGACAGATCGGCGCTGCCGGTCGCAATAGTGAATGCCGCGCCCATCGCCGAGGCTCCGGTGATCAGCCCCAGATTGCGCGACAGGCCGAGCACGCCGGAAATCACGCCCCGCCGTTCCTGCGACACATCCATCATGACGACGGTATTATTCGCGGCCTGAAACAGCTGATAGCCGGGGGTCAGGATCGCAAGCGCGATCACATAGCCCGGGGTTCCGATCAGGTTCGGCAGGCTGGCCAGAGCGAATGCGCCAAGTGCCATCTGCGCCAGCCCCCAGATCACCACGGCGCCGGCCCCCAGACGATCGACCAGACGCCCCGCAGGCACGCCGCTAAGCGCCGAGATCGCCGGGCCGACCGACATGATCAACCCGACAATCGCGGGCGGATGCCCCAATGCGCGCGCCAGATAGAAAGGCCCTACCACAAGCGTCGCCATCATGATCGTGGACACCAGCGCACTCATTATCAGGCTGGCATTCAGGCGTTTGTCGCGGAAAACCGACAGATGAATCAGGGGCGCGGCGGCGCGGCGCTCGATCATGACGAAAACGGCCGCCCCCAATGCGGACATGATCAGCAGGATCAGGTTCTGCCGGTGCAAAGCCCCGCCGTCTGCGGTCACCGCAAGGGCATAGGCCGCCAGCGCCAGCCCGAGAACCAGCATTCCGGGCTTGTCGAAAGCGCGATGATCGACCCGCCCGCTCTGCGCATCCGGCGGCAGATATCGTCGCGCAAGCGCCAGTGCCGCAAGTCCCATCGGCACCATCACGGCGAAAATCGCGCGCCATCCGAAACCCGAGATCAGGATACCGCCCAATGACGGTCCCAATGCCGTGCCAATGGCCGACATGGTTCCCAACAGTCCCATCGCACTGCCCGTCCGCTTTTTCGGGACGCTGCTGCGGACCAATGCGACGGTCAGCCCCATCAGGATCGAGCCCGCCGCGCCCTGCAAGACCCGCGCGGCGATCAGCAGCGGCAGCGTAGGAGCGATGGCGCATAGCGCGGATGCCAGCGTAAAGACACCGATGCCCCATGTCAGAACCCGGCGATGCCCCGCCAGGTCGCCCAGCCGTCCGGCGCTTACGGTCAGCACGGTGATCGCCAGAAGATAAGACAGCACCACCCATTGAACCTGTGGAAAACCGGTATCGAAACTCTGCGCCAGAGACGGCAGCGCGACATTGGGAATGCTGATCCCCAGCGAGGACAGCAGCATCGAGATCGCCAGAGCGACAAGCGCCCAGCCCGGCGCGGACGCGCCCTGCCTCTGTTCTGCCTTGTCCGAAAGGTCCGGTTTGCGTTCCATCTCGTCTTCTCCGTCCTTGATGGTCCTTCCCGGCCTGGCATGGCCGGGAACAGATGTCGCAGGCCGGCAGGTCAGAAGCGAATCGTTCCCGAAACCCGAAGACTGCGGCCCATTTCGTACAGGTTGGACCATCCATCCACACCATAATAGGCGGTGGAATGATCCAGATATTGCTCGTCGAAGATATTGGTCAGGGCGAGGCTGTAGCTTTGGTTTTCCTTCGGCCTCCAGGTGACCGACAGATCGTGGACATCGTAGGAAGGCAGATTGTCCAGTTCGAAATCCGCCGGCAGGTCGGTCTGTTTCAGCACGAAGGTGCTGGTCCAGTCGATCCGAATCCGCTGCGACGGCATGTCATAGCCAAGCGCGAGAATGACCTTATCGCCCCCGGGCGTGACTCCGTTCAGCCAATCCCCCGGGCTGACCGGCTCGCCGTTATATTTGACGTCGATATGGCTGTAGTGAAGATCGGCGGATAAATTGCCCCAGTCGCGCCCCAGATTGACGGTAACCCCCCTGGATTCGATATCGCCGTCATTCTGCCGGAACCACGGGCTTCCCCGGCCCTGCCAGGAGCGGATCTTGTCCTCGATCTTCGATGTAAAACCCGTCATGCCCATCCGCCAGCCGCCGCCATCATAGTCGAAACCCAGTTCGGCGGTGCGGGCCAGTTCCCCGGTCAGCGAGGTGTCGGTTTCGTCGCCCAGCCCCAAAGGCCAGATCAGGGTCAGGCCCTCATAGGGCTGCACACCGCGAAACGCCTCTCCCCAGGACGCGAACAGCGCCAGATTCTCGTTCGGCTCATAACGGAGGCGCAGATTCGGGCTGAAATGCACGCCCTTGTAATCATTGCCATTCATATCTTCCAGCACCGCCCGGTCATAGCGCAGCCCCGCGGAAAGCAGCCATTGATCGGTCGGCGTATAGTCGACCTGCGCATAAAGCCCGTGATTCCCGCCCGTTTCCGAATTGTCGCGTCCCTCGCCATCGCGCCCCCGCGATTTCGTCCATGTATAATCATAGCCATAGGTCACAGCGATGCGGCCGAATTCCGAGCGGTTGCGCAGATCGATCCCGCGCGTATACCAGTCCGCGGTCTGATCCACCTCGATGTCACGATATAACCGGCTATGCGTATCATAGGCCGAAAGGGTCATATCGATCATCGGGTTACCGGCCGGGTCATAGCGATAATTCAGCGAGGTGGAACGCCAGCTCAGTTGCTGATCCTCGGGAATGGCATCCGGCAGATAATCCGGAATCCCGAAATTCGAACGGTATGCCCGGCGTCCCTCGTCCCGGCGATAGGTGGTGCTGAATGTCAGTTCCTGCCCCTCTGCCGGGCGGAAACGCAGCTTGACCAACCCGTCCATCGGCTCGTTATCCGTGTCGGCGACCTTGTTGCCATCACCGTCCTCGTAATTTCGCGCCCATGATTTCGTGCCATAGACCAGATAGGCAAAACGATCATCCGGCGTCCCGTAAAAGGCCACCGCCGGCGCGATCCGGCGGCCATTGGTCTGGGCCGAGAATTTGAGCATGACGCCCTGATTGCGTCCCGGAAGCAGCAGATCCTCGGGATCCTTGGTCTGATAGCGCAGGGAACCGCCAAGCGCGCCGGGTCCGGCAAGGGCAGACCCCGCCCCCGCATCGACCTCTACCCGTTTCAGCAGATAGGGATCGATGCTGAAATTGCCGGAATGGGCATACATGTTCCCCCCCTGCCGGGCGCCGTCGACCGTGACCCCCAGCATCGTCTCTTCGATGCCCCGGACATAGACTTTCTGCGCCGCCATCCGGTTCGCACCGCTGACGACCACCTCGGGGCTGTCCGAGAAGAGGTCGTTCAGGGTATCGGGTTGGCGTTTCTCGATGTCTTCCGCAGAGATCACCTCTGAAACCGCGTCATCCTCGCCGGGCAAGGTAAGCGTGATGGGGGACAGGGGAACCGTACTGTCCTGCGCCATCACCGGACTCGCCAGCAATGCGGCAAGGATCACAGTTCCCCGGAATTCGTTACGATGCGTCATCAGGCATTCTTTCTTACAACAGATTAACGGCCATATGCCGCTGCCGGGGCTGAACGCTCGAAACTGCGTATTGGCTGGGGACACGGGTGGGTGCCGCGTCAGGAGACGACAGGCACAAATTGCAAAACCGAAAACCGGTTTCACCTTGTCCAGGGACATCGGACAGAAAAGGTCGCGGCGATATCGCCACGCAGCAGCGCCGATGGCCGGGATCGCGGCAGGGGCAAAAGCCGCGTGTGACATCGTCCGGGCACATTCCGCGCCTTCACTGAGCAGCCTCGATCCGGACCGCTTCGGCGTCAAGCTTGCGCCGGATCACGGCAAGCACATCCTCGGGCTCGGGCAGGGTGTAATGGCCGTACATGCGTTGATAATGCGGCTCGTACTGGTCCTTCCAGGCAGGCTCGATGATCTCATGCCCATCTTCGCGGATCATCGCGACATTGCGCTGCACGACCGGGCGATCCCACATCGCGGGCCCCATGACCGGAAAGAAGACGATCGGGAAATTGCCCACCAGAAACATCATCGTCAGCCGGTTCATGGAAGTTCCGGCCGCCGCCGCCGAAAGCGTGTTCGCCGTGGCCGGCAGGACGATCATCAGATCATGGCCGGCTGCGATCAGGCCGGGCCGGTCGGTGCTCCAGTCCTTCGGGCTTTCGCCGCAGATCACCCGCTCGACGATCAGGGAAAGACTGTCGACATTGACGAAATTCATCGCGTCCGGCGTCAGAATGACCGAGATCGAACACTCCAGCCCCGCGCGGATCGCACGAATATAAGCGGGCACCAGCATGGCATCCACGGATCCGGTCACGCCGATCAGAATGCTGGGTTTCCGGCTGCTTTCGGCATTCGGCATCGAAATCTCCTTGATATCGAAATCAGTTGGTGGCCGAACCCGGCCAGGTCGTCTCGGTCCGCCGGCGCTCAAGCGCGGCCTCGTATGAATAGACATGACCGGACAGGGCTTTTTCGACGTCAAGCCCGATACCGGGCAAGGTCACCGCGATCCATTTCTGATTGAACGGATGCGGCCATTCGAAATGGTGACAATCCAGACCGGCGTCATTCACGATATTCGAAATGGTTTCCTTGCGATATCGCACGATATCCGGATAAAGCCATTCCTCCCCTTCGTAATCCGTGCCATCCAGCGATTCGAAGAATGTCGCGAGAAAAACGGTTTCCGGAACCATGACCTTTTGCGCCTCGGTCATGCATTTTGAGACCTGCCATTGCGGCGCGTGGGTGAAAATGGAATTCGCCATCAGAAAATCGAACTTCCGGTCGAATTTCGTAAAGGTGAAATCCTCGTCGATGATGAAGGTCGGCTGGCGGCGGTTCACCTGCTCTTCGCCGAAATGGCTTTGCAGACCGTCCTGAATCAGCCATTCTTCCCGATCGATCCCGAAATACCTGCCGGGACGCAGATACAGGATAGCGAAACGCCCGCCGCGCAGAGAACCGCAGCCGATATCAAGCAGACTCGAGGTTTCGCGCATTCCGAACAGCGTCAGCAGGTTGAACTGCGTAACGCCCACGAGGTCATAGTAATTCGGCGGACCGACAAAGGACCGATAATGGTCGCCGCCGATATCCTCGACCTCTCCGAACTGACTATGAAGGCCTTCTTTCCGGGACAAATCGATATTATCCACCTGTTCCTCCATTTGAGACAGGGCGTGTAAGACAGGGAACTGAGTTGGGCAGCATCTAAAGGCTGCGTAAACATTGTCCGATAAAATTACTGGGTCAATTCAGTTATATTGAGGCCAGATATTACCTTCGATTATACCTCGGAAATGCCATCAGGAATTCTGAGGTCTTCACTCGGAAGAAATGATTGGCGGCGCCGGCCCGGCTATGGTGGATTTACGGCGCAAACCAACATATGGCACGTCATGGAACCTCGGCCTTCCTGGGAACTCGAAATTCCAACGAGCGATCAAGCAACCCGGCACTGTCTTCAGCAGGCGCGTCTGACCGGCGCGAAGGCGCTGCGCATGATGGGATTGCATCAACGGGCGCAGCTGATCCGCGGCCTGACCAAAAAACTGCCGCACCTGACGGGATCGGGTTATGAAGCGCCACTGGCGCGCCTGTCCGGCATGGCGGCATCGTGTTTTTGCGACTATCCGGACGGAAAATTCGTTCCCTGTTCGGCGGCCTTCGCGGAAGGCGACTCGCTGACGCAATGGATCATGATGCCCCGGAAAGGCATCGCATTCCTGTGCGGGACAAGCGACGAGGCGGTGATAGAGGCCATCGGTCCCGCCATCCTGTCGGGCTTGCCCTGTCTGCTTTGCTGTTCGGGGCATGGTCCCGCGACGGATGTCGTTTGCGCCATCACCGATCAGGCGCTGCTGCCGGATGGCGCCTTGCAGCACATTCCCCTTGATCCGGCCGATATCGCCCCGCATCTGACAGCCGGAGATGTGGTCTGCCTGCTTGATCCCCGGCCTTGCTCGGCCGCGTTGTCGTCCCATCCCCTTGTCTTCACGGGCAAGGTCTCACTCGAACATGTTTCCGGCGAATCCCATCTTGCCGTTCTTGGTCCGGATCTGACGCCAGGCTCCCCGGAATTCCAGGACTTCGTGACCCGGATGACAGCGGACAGATCAGGACTTGGGCCGGATGTTCATCTGCCGCGCGCGCTGCTGCCCGCGGTCGACGGTCTGGATCTGCGCCTGACACCCTATGATCAACCCGAAGAGGTTACCGCAGCCGCGTCCCATGCGGGGCCGGTTTATCTGCATTTGACGTCCCGGGACGGGGTGTTCCTTTCCACGATCCTTAACGCATTGGCCCCGTATTGCGCACAGATAACCCTGAATGGCAAAACCTGCTCGGGCGAGCGCGACCCGCTGCGTTTCATGGCCCGCACGACCATCAGTGCATCCGCCGATCAGATGACCCGGCTGACCGGGATCTGGCATCGCGGCGCCTCGGTCCGCCAGAACGGGCATCCGTTCCGCAAATCGCTGGAGCAACTGGCCCCCGGCGATCGCCTGATCACCCCGGAACACAAGATCACCTGCGAAGATGTAGAGCGGTTCGCCGATCTGACGGGAGATCATTTTTATGCCCATATGAATGCCGAGCATGCGAAAACGCACCCATTCTTCGAGGATCGCGTGGCGCATGGGCAGCTGATCGTCTCGATCGCGAACGGATTGCTGGTGGATCCCGATCCCGGCCCGGTCCTGGCCAATCTGGGCTGCAATGCGCTGCGTTTTCACATGCCGGTCTATTTCGGCACGTCCATTCATGTCGAGATGACCTGCAGGCAGATCACTCCGCGCCCCAGCGGCAATCTTGGCGAAGTCCGCTGGGACTGCCGCGTTCTGGATGGCGATGACAAGCTGATCGCCGAATACGAACTTCTTACCCTTGTCTCCAAGCAATGGCCCTCTGAATAAGGGGCCCGGCCAGGTTCGGCAGCGACAATCTGCAAAGAAGATAACATGCAAATTCTCCGAACCGTTCTTCTGGTGCTTGCAACCATGCTTGCCTCTCCGGCGCTGGCGCAAGACGACAAACCGCTGGTGATCACGGATACCCGCGGCGACCGCGGCATGCTGGCGCCCTATGTCCATGCACGCAACGGCATCGCCTATCTTTACACCAGTTATATCTTCGACAGCCTGATTGCCCAGAATTCAAAGGGCGAACTGGTTCCGGGCCTTGCGGAAAGCTGGACACTGTCCGAAGACGGCCTGACCGCCGATCTTGAGCTGAACCCCAAGGCGCGCTGGCATGACGGCCAGCCGGTCACGGCGCAGGACGCGGCGTTCACCTTTTCCTATATGGCGCAGAACCCCTATCCCTTCGCATCCATCGGGAATATCGAGCAAGCCGAGGCCATATCCGATCACCATCTGCGACTGACACTGAAAAAGCGGGATGCCGGGCTGTTCTCGGGCCTGTTGCTGGCCTTGCCGGTTCTGCCCCGGCATATCTATTCCTCGCAGACGGATCCGGGGCATTTCGCTTCTCCGGCCGCCGCGACCGGCAGCGGGCCTTATCAGCTTGTCGAATATGACAAGGCGCAGGGACGATATGCCCTGAAGGCCAACCCCGATTATTATCGCGGCCAGCCCGTATTTGACGCGGTGATGATCGTCACGATGTCCGCCGATGCCGCCCTTCAGGCGTTGAATAATGGCGAGGTGGACGTGATTTCCTATCTGCCGCCAGAGCGGGCAGGCGATGCCGAGGCGGCAGGACAACAGGTAGTCGCCGCACGCAGCGGCCATGTCGTCAAAATCGGCTTCAACCATGAAGGAATGTTTGCCGATACGGACATGCGGCAGGCACTGGCCTATGCGCTGGACCGGCAGGCGATACTGGATATCACATCAACCCGCGGAGAAGCCGCGCTGGCCGATACGGGCTATTTCCAGTCTGGTTCGCCCTGGCGGGAAAACGTGGCGGACCCGGCCTATGCCCATGATCCCGGACACGCCGCCGATCTGCTGGAAAAACAGGGGCTGACCCGTGGTGCGTCCGAAAAATGGCAGCGCGACGGGGCGCCGGTCACGCTGAGGCTTCTTGCGGATGGCGCACAGGCGCGGGTCGCTCAGGTCGTCACCGATCAGCTTGAGGCTTTCGGTTTCACGGTTGACCTGCGGCTGATGGAACAGGCGGCCTTGCAGGCGGTTCCGGCCGGGGGCGATTACGATCTGTTGATATCGTCAGCCAGCACGACCGGAGATCCAAGCGATATCGCAAGCCGGGTCACGGGGCAGTCGTGGAACGCCGACCGCTATCATGGCGATGGAAAGCTGGACGAGATCCTGCAGAAGGCGGGGCAATCCGCGACGCCGGATGAACGACTGACGCATCTGCACGAGTTTCAACGGCTTTATGCCAGGGAACTGCCTTCGCTGATGCTGCTGGATCCGGTCATGGCGACCGCGCATAATGACCGGGTGGACCTGAGTTTCATGCCGGATGGCGCATTGATCGGCATTCCGACGGCCATAGACAAATCGGCCTTCGTCACGGAATGACGGCCGGGGCAATTCCGATATCGGGCAGGGCATGGGCCGCCGCGCTGCTTTGGGGACTGACGGCGCGGTTTGCCGTGCTGATGCTGGTCGTGCTGGTGATCTTTATCCTGCCGCGCCTGCTGCCCGGCGATCCGCTGGGCGTCATGCTGTCCTCGGATTACACGCAGAACCTGTCGGAAGCCGGACTGGCCGAGTTGCGCGCGCGCATGGGTCTTGCCGGCGGCTGGGCCGAGCAATTCGGCGCATGGCTAAGCGATCTGCTTCGGGGGGATCTGGGTTATTCGGCGACACATGCCCGGCCGGTGGCCACGCTTATCGCCGAAAGCCTGCCCTGGACCCTGCTTCTTATCCTTGGTGCAATGCCGGTCTATCTTGTTCTTGCGGCACTGGCCGGTATCGGCGCGGGCCGAGCGGCGGGCGGCGGATTTGATCGTGGCCTGACCGGCTTCGTGACCGTATTGGCAAGCATTCCGCCATTCGTCACCGCAATCCTTCTCATGCTTGGCCTTGCGATCCTCTGGCCCGTCTTTCCCGCCGGCGGCGCATTGCCGATGCTTCCCTCCGACCAGTTGATGATCAGAACAGGCCAGATCGCCCGTCATGTGATCCTGCCCGTCACGGCGCTGGCATTGCATGAATTCGCCCGTTTCTACTATCTCGCCCGTGGAGAAGCGGTCGTATTGGCACATCGTCCCTTCGTCATGAACGCAGTCGCGCGCGGCCTGCCGCCCCGTCGTCTGCTGACGGAGTATTACGGCCGCAACATATTGCCGATCTTCATCGCCCGGCTCAGCGATTCGGTCTCGGGGCTGGTCAGCGCGGTGGTGATCATCGAGATCGTCTTTTCCTATCCGGGCATCGGCGGCCTGATCTATGGCGCGATTCTGGACCGGGATTACACATTGCTTCAGGGCACCACCATCGCCGTGGCAGCGGGCCTGCTGGCGCTCAACTGGCTGATCGATGCAGCCGGCACAGCGCTGGCCGGGCGGGGCTGAGCCATGCGGGTGCTGTTCGGTCTTGCCGCCGGTCTGTTGCTGCTTCTGGCAGCGCAACCGCTGATGCCCGCCTATCGCAGCAGCCGTGACGTGCTTGCCCCTCCGGGGCGCGGGCATCTGCTGGGCACGAACGATATCGGGCAGGATGTGCTGACGGGACTGTTGCATGCGACGCCGAATACGGTGCTGATGGCGCTTGCCGCCGCCGCGGTGGCCACCGCGGCGGCATTGATCGTGGCGGGGGTGGCGGCCGCAGCAAGTGCCACGATCCGAAATATGATCCTGCGGCTGGTGGATGCGTTACAGGTGGTGCCTTCGATACTGATACTGCTTTTTATCGGGACGTTGATGCAACCGGGTCTGACCGGGCTGGCGGTGCTTCTGGGGCTGACAAGCTGGCATGAGGATGTCCGGGTCGCGCTGGCGATGCTGCGCCGCGAATTGCAACGTGAGAATGTCCGTTTCGCCCGGCATATGGGCGCAAGCCGGACCTATTGCCTGCGCCGGCATGTATTGCCCGCGATCCGCCCGGCGCTGGCCGCGCTGTATCTTCAGAATATCCGTCAGGTCACTCTGCGTGCCGCAGGACTGGCCTTTCTGGGCCTGACCGATCCCCGCCTGCTGACCTGGGGCGGCATGATGCAGGATGCGATGGAGCACCTGTACACCCCGGCGTGGCTCTGGCTGTTGCTGCCGCCCGCCTTCGCACTGACGGCATTCCTGCTGATCATGCTGCTGCTGATCGAAAACGACCCTGCCGGAGCGCGGGCATGATCCGCATCCGCAACCTGTCTTTGTGGCAGGGCGATCAGACGATCCTGCGGGACATCTCGCTTGATATCGCTTGTGGCGAAACGCTTGGGCTGATCGGCCCGTCGGGAAGCGGCAAGACCAGTCTGGCACGGATGATGCTGGGCATTGTTCCGCGCATGGCCGGATGGTCGGGGCAGATCGCCGTGGACGGTTTCGATCTCTTGCGCGCACCGGCACGACGCCTGCGCAGCTTTCGCAGGCATGACGCCGGAATGATCGTGCAGGCCCTTGCGGATTCGCTGAACCCGCATCTCACCGTGGGCCAGCATCTGCGCGAAACCGGGCAGGATCCGCATCGGGTTTGCCTGAATTTCAACATCCCCGTCAGCTTGCTGCCCCGCCTGCCCCGCGACCTGAGCGGCGGAGAGATCCAGCGTGTTCTGACCGCGCTCGCGCTGGTGAAATCGCCGCGTCTGCTGCTTCTGGACGAACCCACTGCCGCGCTGGATCCCGCCAATCGTGATTGGGCACGGCGGCGCTTTGTCGAAGGGGCCGGGGAAAGGGCGCAGCTTCTGATCTCGCATGACCTGAAGCTTGTGCGTCAGCTAGCCGATCGTATCGCCGTCATGCGCGCGGGCGAACTGGCCGAGATCGGTCCGGCGCATGTTCTGGACGCGCCCCGGCATCAATGCGTCCGCAAATTTATGGATCCCACCCCCGAACCGGAATTTTCGGTCCCACCCGCCGCGCCGCGGCAACCCGGGAACGGCGGCCTCGTCATATCGGGGATTTGTCATATGATCGGCAGGGAACCTCTGCTTCGAAACATTTCATTGCAGGTCCCTGCGGGGGAATGTCTTGCCGTGTTAGGTCCAAGCGGTAGCGGAAAATCCACGCTGGCGCAGATACTTGCCGGGTATATTGCGCAACCGAAAGGCAGAATTCGCTGGCAGGACGGTTCCCGTCGTCCGAGAATCGCATTGATCTCGCAGCATCCGCAACGTGCGATGGCCGCGCATTTCCCGGTCAGCGAGGTATTGGCCGAAGCCTTGCGCCTTGCCGGCGACGGGCCCGAAGCTGCGCGCATCGGTTCTTTACTGCGCGAAATCGGCTTGCCGGACACGCCGGAATTCCGTGCCCGCCGCGCGGCGGATCTGTCAGGAGGCGAAGCGCAGCGGCTGGTCATCGCACGCGCCATCGCATTGCGCCCCGACATCCTTGTTGCCGATGAACCCACATCGGCACTGGATCCGGCAAGCCGCGATCAGGTGCTTGGCCTGTTCAACCACCTGAAGCGAGAGCGTGGTGTGACACTGGTCCTGATGACCCATGACCGGCTGGCAGCGCAGGCCGTAGCGGACCATATCGGTCATCTGAAGGACGGGCGGCTGCATCCGGGCTGGCCGGATGGCTGATCAGGCCGCCCCGCGAAGCCGCCGCACCTCGTCCGACAGATGCTCGATCTCGGGGTCAGAGATCCGCAGATGCCGCAGCCGCTCGGCGGTATTCCACAGATAATCGCAATTCGGCCCCTTCTCGCCCGTGGCGCGCGCGATGATCTGGGCCTGTTCCTGCACGGGCATGAGGCAATAGGAATCATGGGCGCCGTTCACGACGTAAGTCACCGCATCGACCTGCCCGCCCTGCCGCAGCGACAGCGTGACCCGGATTTCCCGATAGGCGGGGCGGGCAAGCTCACGCGCCCGAAGCGACGCCAGCGCCGCCTCTTCCTGACCGGCAGGCACGGCCAAAGCCAGCCCTTCGCAATATCGCCCCGGCGCTTCGTCCAGCGCCAGTACCAGCCCGGGCTGCTCGACAGTGCCACGGTAATGCTGCGACTGGATGCAGAAGCGCCGCTGCCAGTCCTCGAGCCTTGCAGGAAGTTGCCGGGAAGGCCGGAACCCCGGGTCCCAGATAAGGGAACCATATCCGAACACCCAAAGCGTTCCGGTTTCCATCAGACCGCCACCCGCATCGTTTCCACCTGTTGCGCGTTCCGGCGCAGGCGCGTCATCTGCCCCATGATATTGCGCCGGTGCATCTCGTCGGTACCGCCGACCGAGGCAAAGGCCATCGCATCGCGCAGCAGGTCCGAGACCGGCCCGGCATGATAACCGTCGCTGCCATGCAACCGGACCAGATCGACCGCCGCATCGACTACCGTGTCGGCCCCGGCGATCTTGGCGATCGAACAGCTCATCGCCGCAGCCGGATCGCCGGTCAGAAGCTGATGCAGCGCGCCATAGGCAGTCCAGCGCGAGGTCTCGATACCTATGCGGATATCGGTGAGTTTCTTCTGGACATATTGATGATCAAGGATCGGAACGCCAAAGGTCTGCCGCTGCTGCGCATAGTCCAGCGCCTCATTCAGGGCCGGCTCAAGAAGCCAGCCGCCCACCAGCCCGTAGTAAAGCCGCCCCAGCGAAACGATATTGACAAGATGCCCAAGCCCCCTGCCCGGCTCGCCCAGAAGATCCCCGTAATCAAGCCGCATATCATCGAAATCCAGCCGTCCCGTCGGCAGGTCGGCATTGCCAAGCTTGCGATCCACCGCGCCTGCCGTCAGTCCCGCCCGATCGGTATCGACCAGAACCAGCGAGATCCCCTGCCGTTCCTGCCCGGCCAGCTTGCAGACGATCAGCACCATGGTCGAAATCGGCGCATGAGCGATATTATGTTTCGCGCCGTTCAGCACGAAGGTCTCGTTCGGGCCGGGCGTGAGGATCGAACTCGTCGCGCGGACATCCGTGCCGGATCCGGGATCCGCGATTGCCGTCGCACTCAGTTCCCCGGCAAGGATACGCGGCAGGAAACGCGCCCTTTGCGCCTCGGTGCCATAAAGTTCAAGCGCCCGCACCATGCCCGCCTGACCGATCACCGAAAGAACCAGCCCGGGATGGCGGATGGTCGAGGCCAGCCCCTCCAGTGCCGCAGTGAAATTCCACCAGTCGATCCCCTGACCACCATAGGCCGAAGGCACGACCATATGCCACATCCCGGCCCGGACAAGCGCCTCCCATCGGCGCCTGTCGAACTCTGCCGGTGCCGGGTCGTCCCGCTCCGCCTGCCCGATCCGGGCATATTTCGCGCGGATCATGGTCTGCGCCTCGTTCCAGTGCATTTGCATAACTGCCACCTCCGGCAAGCCGAATCGGGAAATCAGGCGCTTTCCTGATAGGTCGCGACGGCGGATTTGAATTCGTCGGGGACCGGATAGGTTTTCTGCGCCTCGTAATCGAACATCACATGAACCGAAGCCGCCCGCGCCACCTCGCGCGCGCTGTCATCGGCCAGCCGCATCACATGCTCCATCTCGAAGCTCTTGGTTCCGAATCTGGTCACCCGGCTCAGGACGTTGATCCTGTCGCCATAGACCGCCTGCGAGACATATTCGCAGGAGGTGCGGACCATGATATGCGGCAGTTTGCGATCCTTGGGCAAGCGCAGCAGATCATGCATATATTCCAGATAGGCGGATTGCAGATAATCATAATAGATCGGGCTGCTGACATGCCCCATGGAATCGGTGTCGCGATAACGGATTTCGATCTCGGTCACATATGGTTTTTCGTCCATCTCGTCCTCTGCTTTCTGACGGGTCATAAATGTGCGCGGCAGCATGTGGCGGTGGGGGACAGGGTGTCGCGGGCAGCCGGGCCGTGGATGGTGAACCCCATCGGAACGGGGCCATAGCGATGCAGGACGCGCAGCCCATACCGATTCGCCGCCGCAAGCGTGGTGATGCATCCCTCGGCCTTGCCACATGCGCATTCCTGCGCGGCCAGCGCGGTGCTGGCGACAAAGCGCCGCTGGATCCGCTCGGGCAGCAGGGCTTGCGGGGCGGGATGGGTGACGCAAATCAGCGGCTCCGTATCCCTGTCCGGCGGAATCGCCATCACCATCTCGTCCGTGTTCATGATGAACAGATCAAGCAGCCGCATGGTCCGGACATGAGTATACATGACCGAATGAAGATCGGGATATGCCACGACGCCAAGCATGACCTCGGTTTCGCAGACCGCGACTTCGGTGGCTGCCTGTTCGATGCTCCGATGAAGCACGATCGGGGCATCGAGAGAAAGGCGATCGACCCAGAACCGGGCCGCCTTTTCGCAATTAGTGCCCTGCGGGCCAAGTGTGTGAACCTTGCGAACCCAGGCGAAGCGGCGCGAGCGCCGCTCCGGCGAGGAAAGCTGGGGAGGATATATGTCGGATTCCCGGTGATCCAGCGGCTGCGCGAGCCTTGGTCCCTCCATCTAGGTGTCCCCCAAATGCGCTGATATGCGCAGATCAAACACCACTGACATGCGCGATACAAATCGGAATTCCTGATAGATGACCCCGGTCAATCTGAGGGGAATCGCGATCCGATTCGGACCCTGCGCCAAGCGGGCGCATTTTCCGGAAAAGCCGGAATTAACCGGAGGCCCGGGAAATCCGGCCTATGGGCGATCCCGCCCGGCCTGTTTCAAAGACGCGTAATCGCCTGCTTTGTGCGTGGAATCGATGTGGAACTCATCGACAGTTCCGTTACCCCGTTCTCGATGAAAAACCCTGTCAGGTCCTGACGCGCCGCAGCTTCACCACAGACGCCGATCCAGATATTGGCAGCCTTCGCGGCCTCGCAGGTGGCGGAAATCGCGCGCAGCACTGCGGGATGTTCGGCACGGTTGAGGCTGGCGACTTTCGGATTCAGACGATCCGCCGCCATCACATATTGCGTCAGATCATTGGTGCCGATCGAGAAGAAATCGACCTGCTGCGCCAGTTCCGCGGCAAGAAAAACCGCCGCCGGGGTTTCGATCATCACGCCAAGCTCGAAGCTGCCGAAGGCGGTTCCTTCCTGCCGCATTTCGTCCCGGCATTCCTCGAACAGCCTGCGAACCTCCCGAACTTCCGAGCCGTCCGCAATCATGGGGATGAGCACCTTGACATTGCCGACGACCGAGGCCCGCAGCAGGGCGCGAAGCTGAGGCTTGAAGATATCCGGCCGCTCCAGACACATGCGGATCCCGCGCCATCCCAGAAACGGGTTGTCCTCATGTTCGAAATCGACGCCCGTAATCGGCTTGTCGCCTCCGATATCCAGGGTCCGGATCACCACCGGATAAGGGGCGAAGGCTTCGGCAAGGCGTGTATAGACCTCGGCCTGCTCATCCTCGGTCGGCAGGGTCTTGCGCTCCATGAACAGAAATTCGGTCCTGAACAGGCCGACCCCCATTGCTCCGGCCTCCAGCGCCGCCGGGATTTCGGCGAGGCTTCCCAGATTTGCCGCAACCTCGACCCGGATACCCGCAGAAGTCACCGGCTCGACCGTCCGATATGCCTCGAGCGCCTTCTTCTCGGCGGCTTCCCGGGCGATCGCATCATTCAGCCGCGCACGGGTCGCCGGGTCCGGATCGATGAAAACCTTCCCCGCCGCCCCGTCCAGCCCGACAGTTCCGGCACCCGCCAGCCGATCCGCCGAAATCGAGGCCCCCAGAACCGCGGGGATGCCATGGGCACGCGCCATGATCGCGACATGCGAGGTCGCCGCGCCCTTGCGGCAAACGATCCCGGCGATATCCGGAAGATTGGCGCGGGCCAGATCCCAGGCGGTGATCTCATCGGCGACAATCACCGATCCCGGCGCCACATCGGCAAGCGAGACATCCGCCTGCCCGACCAGCGCCAGAACGATCTGGCGGGTCACGCTGCGCATATCCTCGCCGCGGGCACGGATATAGGGGTCGTCCATCGCCTCGAAACTCTCGGTCAGGCGCGTTCCCACTGACATGACCGCACTGGCGGCATCCTGACCGCCACGGATTGCGGCTTCGATCTCCTCCGCGAATTCCGCATCCTGCGCGACATCGATCAATGCATCGATAATGGCATTCGTATCGCTTTCGGTCCCGGCACGCTGCTTGTTCCGGGCAAAGGCGGTCGTGACGCCGGACACCGCATCCCGATAGCGCGAAATCTCGGCTTCGGTATCGGAAACAGCCTGCGGTTCGATTTTCAGGACAGGCGGAAAAAATGCGAAGGACGGGCCGTAGCCGGTTCCCTCGCTCGCGGCGATCCCGTCGGAACCGTCATCCTCCGGCCCCGCCTTCGCGGAGGACGCAGGTGCAGCGCCGCCGGTTTTTGGCAGGGCGATGTCCCCGGCAGCCGGGTTCTGCAAGAAAGTCGATAGCGCCGAAAGCGCATCCGGCGCATCCTCGCCCTCGACCCGCAATGTCGCCTCGTCATCTTCCTTGATCCCAAGCAGCATAAGCTTCACCGCACTCTTGGCGCTTGCCGCCTGCCCGTTACAGGTGATCGTGATCTCGGACGCGAAACTCTTCGCCAGTTTCACGAATTGGGTCGCGGGGCGCGCATGCAGCCCATCCCGCACCCTGACCGCGAAGGTCCGTTCCATCATCGGCTTCTTCTCCCACATCAAGCCGGGCCGGATCAAAAACGCCGCGCCCTCTGCTTCTTCTTTGTCCAAATACCTCGGGATCCGGGGGCTGGCCCCCGGGAGGTGCCCCTCGGACGCAACCTGTTTCAATATCTGTCCACGGTCAGAACCGCACGGCATCACGAACGGATCACGATCTCCTTGCCCGAATGGATAGCCTGCACCAAAGCCTCGGAATTCACGACACTCGCGCAGATCTCGCCCGGCCTGTCGGGCGTATCGCTGTCGTTGAAATTGATGACGACATGGCCGATATCCCGGATCTTGTTCCAGGCCAGATCGCCCAGCCCGGTCAGGATGGCCGACACCCCGCCCACCAGAATTTCCGCGCCGGGTCCCGGGGCCTCGTCCAGCGGCCCTTCGGCCACGCGATGCAGAACCGATACCTCGGCCAACTCCTCTGGCGCTCCTTCGGCGAAAAGGATCAGAACGCCCCCTTCGACCAGATCGGCGGCATCCTTGCCGACCGCGGTGATTTCCGTGCGCAGATAGGTCTTCATATCATTTTTCTCCATGCGATAGAGTGCATTCCCTGCCGCCTTCCCTGAACGGAAAGACTGATGCGGGCAATGATTTCCGGGCGGAACCGATCCGCCCGGCAAGGCTCAAAGCGCGAAACTGGCCACCCAGGCAATAAGCACGGCGACGGGTCCCATAATCTGCCGGCTCATCAGCACCGCCGGCACACCGATTTCGATCGTCTTCGGCTTGGCCTCTCCCAGCGCAAGCCCCACCGGCACGAAATCGCACCCGACCTGCGAATCATAGGCGAACAGCGCAGGCAGGGCCATTGCGGGCGAGATGGTTCCATTCGCGATCTGGGGGCCGATGATCGCCATGCCGATCACCTGCGCGATCACGGCCCCCGGTCCCAGGATAGGCGACAGGAACGGCAGTGAGCATATGCTGGAGATTACCAGAAGGCCGAGGATATTATTGGCCAGCGGCCCCATCGGCGCAGCCAGCAGATCGCCGACCCCTGTATAAAGGATGAAACCGATCAGCATGGTCACAAAGGCCATGAAGGGCAGCACATTGCGGATCACCTGATCGATGCTGCGCCGTCCGGCATTGAAAAACACGCCGACCGCCTTGCCCATGACGCGGCCGACAGAGGTGATCGCTCCGATAAAGCCGCCCTGATCGTAGTCGTCATCGTCAGCCACCGTCGCGGCTGCCTCGGCGGCCGGGGCATTCTGCGGCACGGATGCAGCCGCCGCCCCGGACGCTGCCGCTTCCTCGCCATCCGCGAAGGACAGGCAGTCGGGCTTCACATCCGAGACATAGATATCTTCGGTAATGAACTGCGCCAGCGGGCCTGATTGTCCGACCGGGGTCAGGTTGATCGTGGGGATGCGCTTGCGCGGATATACCCCGCAACGCGCCGTTCCGCCGCAATCGATGACCACCGCGGCGATCTCTCCTTCGACCGGAGGCGAACGGAACCCGTCGACCGCGGTTCCTCCGGTCATCTCGGCGATCTTTCTGGCCAGCGGCGGAATGCCCCCTCCGGTCACCGCGACGATCTTGTCGCGCTGCGCGGTCGGCTTGATGATCAGCGGCCCTCCCCAGCCATTGGAGCCGCGTTCGATGCGGACGGCCTTGTATTTATCGCTCATCGCTTTTCCTCCCGGCCCCGATCAGAGTTCGATTTTCTGGCGGGCCGCCATGAAACGCGTAATGCGTTCGGTCAGCATGCCGCGCAGCAGGATCACCACCACGCCGACCCCGAAATAGAAGATGGCAAGCCGGATATGGTAATTGGGTGGCAACGTGCCGTTCCGCTCCAGCTCTTGCAGGGCGACAAGAATGCCGCCCCAGACGAAATATTCGCCCGGGTTGGCATGCGGAAACAGGCCTAGGATCGGATGACAGAAAGAGACCGCCGAGTCGTAGAAGGCGGGTTTGTGTTTTTCTTCCAGAAAGGTGCCGAACGTATAAGCCATCGGATTGGTCAGGAAGAACATCGCCAGCACCGGCAGCACCGTGTAGCGGGTCAACGCAATGCGGCCCGCAAACCGCGCGAACCCATGCACCCGCTGTTCGCCAACCAGTTCGGTCAGCGCGTAAAAGGCGGTCATGAGGACGATCAGCGTCGGAATGATGCCCGTGACGAATCCCGCGAAGGTCTCTCCGCCCTTCTGGAAAACACCGATGAAATGCCGCCCGATGGTGGTCAGCCATGAAAGCTGCTCTTCCTGGGCCACGTTCTGCACCTGCTCGGCATAGCTGGCCGCGTCATTTGCCGTGTCCGTCGTTGCCTGGGCAAGCCGGATCAGTTCCTGACCGCCGGCGCCACCATCCATGCCGGGGCCGCCGTTTTCGGCAGTCATCCTGACCGCATGCAGCAAGCCCTCTGCGTGACCGGCCGCCCAGTCAAGATATTGCGGCGCCAGATCGGTCACATGTATCGTCAATTCGGAGTAAGCCAACTTTCCCCTCCTCCATCTGATATTCGTATCTGTCGATATCTCAGGCCGCTTGCGCCATGTCCTGCGCAGAATCCTGAACGGGCGCTTCCTTCACCCGTTCGAGCTGATCGATCGCCTGCGATATGGCACGGGCACGCCCGTCCTGTGACGCAAGCTCCGCGAACTCGGCCTTGACCTCGGACAGCCGCCGGCCTTCATATTCCGTCATTGGCCGGAATTTCGCGAAGACACTTCGCCCCTCCATTACCATCAGCTTGCGAATGACGGCGTTTCCGTCGACGCAGACGATCGCGATGACGCCCTTGCCAAGGCGACCGCGCGCGTTTCCGGCGCCCAGATGGCCATCGGACCACTTGTCGGTGATCGCTCCCATCACCGACCTGTAGTGCCGCATCTGAAACCACATGCCGACAGATTGAAGCCCCCAGACGGCGGCCAGCAAAAGCAAAGCTATCTTCCAGAGTTCCATTGATACCCCCTCCCATTTTCTCAGGTTTGAACATATGTAATATTTATTGTCAAGAAGTTCCGAATTAAGGGATCAAGCAGATATTCCCGTCTTCAACTCGAAACACCGGATCCATCCTGATGGCGGGGTAATCTCAACCATTCGCCACCAGAAGCACTCCTGTGACATAGCGGCAATGCGGGGCACTGATGATCTGGCCATCTGCGGAACCGGGTTATCACACCGAATCAATGTGATCGTCATTGTGCAGAATTATAACATATGATAATCAAATGAATCATAAGTTCCGATATCCGATCCCCACGCAACCCGGATACCACATCCCGGATCGCCTGCACGCCCCACGCGGAAAACCACTGAAACAAGGTCATAAGCAACTGATGAAAGCCATAATTTTTGATTGCGACGGGGTTCTGGTCAACAGTGAAACGCTGACGGCGATTGCGTATAAACGGGTCTATGCGCGGCATGGGCTTACAATCGCGCCCAAGGCATTTTCGGCAATGCTCGGAATGAAACAAACCGATATTCTGGCAAATCTGCGCGGAGAGGAAGGCGGGCTTCTTCCCGCCGAAGCCAGCGGCGAGCTGACTGAGGAAATCCTTTCGCTGCTTGGGCAGAAGGTCCGGCATACTCCCGGCCTGACCACCTTCATGGATCGGCTGGATCTGCCCTATTGCGTCGCGTCATCCTCGGATGTGCCAAGGATCCGGCTGTCGCTGGCAACCGCAGGAATCCTTGACCGGTTCGACGGCCGCATCTTTTCGTCAAGCATGGTCGCCAATGGCAAGCCGGCTCCGGATCTGTTCCTGCTTGCGGCGGAAAGGCTGGGCGTCGATCCCGGTGATTGCGTCGTATTCGAGGATTCCGTTGCTGGCGTCACAGCAGCGGTGGCGGCGGGCATGACGCCAATCGGCTATATCGGCGGCGAGCATTTACCACGCGGGCATGACAGCAAGCTGCGCGCGGCGGGCGCCAGGGAAATCATTCAGGACTGGCATGCCGCCGAAAGCTTCCTGAAGCGCGGAATACGATCCTGACAAGCGGTGGCCTGGGCCGATATTCTTTGATCCACCATCTGGAAAGGCTGCTTTCGCCTATTCCTCCGGATCGGAAAGAAGCGATCGCGCGGTGAATTCATCGGTGATGAGAACGGTCGGGCTCAGCGCCTTGATCGCCGCCCTCATGACCCGATATTTGTCACGGCCACCGGAAAGCAGAACCCGTTCACGCGCATTCCGAAGCCGTTCCAGCTTGGCGGATATCGCGCGGTTATTCACCGGATGATCGATGGTATTTCCGTTGCTGTCGATGAAATTATACAGCACATCCCCGACCGCGCCATGCTCGATCAGGCTCTGGCGATCGGCTTCGGACAGATGCCCGGTCCGGTAAGAGGTCTCCAACTGGGCGATACCGCCGGTGGACAGCAGCGCAAGATCCAGCTTGTCAGCCATCTCGAAGATCGACGCCAGCCCACACCGCTCCAGCAGCGCATGGCGGGTCTCGGGGCTGTCAACCAGAGCAGGCGCGGGGATCAGGTAGCCTTCTCCCTGAAACAGTTCGGCGAACTGCCAGGCGAATTCGGCGGGATTGAACCGCCGGGCCTGCGAGATTCCGCCCAGCAGCGAGATCACCCGCAGGTTTTCGACTGTGCGGCCCTCGATGAATGGCAGGGTCGAATGCAGGGTCCGGCCCCAGCCGACCCCGACAGTCATCCCGTCGCCCACACGTGAGGAAATGAACGCCCCCGCAATCGCCGCAATCGTCAGCGTCGGATCGGCGTCTTCCTCGTGAACCGGCGCAAGAATGACCTCGCCTATCCCGTAACGCTCCCGCAGTTCCATTTCGGCCTGCGCGAATTCAGCCAGCGGCGACGAGATCGTGACGCGCACTTCGTTGCGGCGCCGGGCATCGGCAAGCAGCCTGACGATACTGACACGCGTCATGCCAAGAACATCCGCGATCTCGGATTGTTTCATTCCCTCGGCATAATACAGCCAGACCGCCCGCGAGCGCAGCCTGTCAAGTTCGGATGTCCTTCCTGCCGTCTGAGCTGCGCGAGCGGTTCTGTTCTGTGCCATTCTTATCTCTGCTGTACCGGAATCTCTCCCGTCCGAAAATTCTCAAGCAACGGAAGAGCAACGGCTTCTGGGCGTTCTATATGCGGAATATGCCCCGCCTTGTCCAGCAAATGCAGCCCCGCGACGTCAGGCGCGCGCAAGGCGTGCCGCCACGGCAGAATCCGGTCCTGCCTGCCCCAGACAATCTTGAAAGGCGTATCCACACGGGCCATCGCGGCGGACAGATCGAAGGATTGCGTGCCATCCGGGAACAGCATATCGGCCAGCTCCACTTGTGCGGCACGCAATTCCGGCTCCATCCTCGCCATCATCGCGGCTTTCGCGAAATCATGACTGATTGCGTCCGGGCGCGCAGCGAGCCGTTTCAACCACGGGGCAAGACTGTCGGTCCGCGTCGCGCGGGCGATTCCATACAGCGTGGCGCCGTCTATCTCAGGCCCCAGCCCGGCAGGCGAGATCAGCGACAGGCTGGCGATCCGGCGCGGACGAATATCGGCGATAGCGGCGGCAACCGCGCCACCCAGAGAATGGCCGACCAGATGCAGTTGCGCGACATCCAGATCGTCGAATGCCCGGACCATCATACGGGTGAATTCGCGGAACGATCCTATCCTGACCAGCGGCGAGCGCCCGTGGCAGGGCAATTCGATCCGGATGATCTCGCGCGCATCCCCCAGAGCCTTTTCAAGCGGTGCCCATCCGGAGGCATCGGCTGCGAAACCGTGGATCAGCAGGATGGGATGACCTTTCGCGCGGCCCTTCCTGCGGGTCATGGCAAGCGGACGCTGATTTTCCGCCCAGTCGACCGGCGGCGCGGCTTCGGAAAGGCCAGCGACGGCGGCAGGTCCTGAGGAGACCGGCTGCTGGCGCATCACGTCATCGGCCTGTATGCGCCCTTTGGGACCCGATCCCGCCACCCGGCCGAGATCCACGCCGCTTTTCCGGGCGGCAGCCCGCGCCGCAGGGGTCGCGCGAGGACGCGGGCTGCCGGAATCATTTTCCGCGCCCGCTTCATCGGAACCCCGGGCGGCAGGAGCCGTTGGCTGCGGAACTTCCGCAACCTCGTTCCGTCCGGCTTCTTGTTCGGCGGCACCGGTATCCCCGGAAATCGTCCCACCCGGAGGCAGATCGGGAATCTCTTCGTTTTCCGCATAGATCCACGCCACGACCTGACCAACGGGAATCCGGCTGCCCGCCTCTGCCACGATATGGCCGACGATCCCCGAGGCAGGGGCTTCAACCTCCATCGCGGCCTTGTCGGTCTCGATATCGAAAAGCGCCGCCCCTTTCTCGACATGTTCGCCGGTCGCGACATGCCATTGCGCCAGCAACCCGGCGTCCATATCCATATCCACCTTGGGCAGGATGACTTCGGTCGGCATATCAGACCTCCCGGCGGGCAAGACGGCGCGCGGCAGACTCGATATCGGGAATCTGGGGAACGGCGGCCTTTTCCAGATCCGGGTTATAGGGGATCGGCGCTTCCGCCCCGCCAAGCCGCAGAACCGGCGCATCCAGAAAATCGAACGCTTCGCTTTCCGCGATCATCGCCGAGATCTCGGCGCCGATCCCAAGCGTGCGAACCCCTTCATAGACGCAAAGAAGCCTGCCGGTTTTCTTGACGCTGCCGATAATGGCGTCGCCATCGATGGGCCGGACCGAGCGCAGATCGATGATTTCAACCTCAATCCCTTCCCCGGCCAGTTTCTCGGCGGCGGCCAGTGCCCGGTGAACCATGATCGCCGAGGCGACGATCGTCACATCCTTGCCGTGACGCCGTATGGCGGATTTACCAATCGGCGTTGTATACCAGCCCTCGGGAACATGACCCTTCATCTTGTAAAGCAGCTTATGCTCGAACATGACGACCGGGTCCGGATCCTCAAGCGCCGCCAGCAACAACCCCTTGGCATCCTCGGGGGTCGAGGGCTGGACGACCTTCAGCCCCGGCACATGACCGAACCATGCCTCGAAGCTTTGGCTATGCTGCGCCGCCGCCCCGGTTCCGGAACCGGCAGGCATCCGGAAGACCACCGGCACCGAAGCCTCGCCGCCCAGCATATAGCGCATTTTGGCGGCCTGATTGACGATCTGTTCCATGGCCAATGCGGCGAAATCCGAGAACTGGAATTCATAGATCGGACGAAGCCCCGTCAGTGCCGCACCCACAGCCACACCGGCCCCGCCCAGTTCGGAGATGGGCGTATCCATCACCCGGTCGGCGCCGAAACGTTCAACCAGATCGCCGGTCACCTGAAAAGCCCCACCATAGACGCCGATATCCTCGCCCATCAGCACGACGCGCTCATCGCGTTCAAGGGCCAGTCCCATCGCTTCGCGGATCGCCTCGGAATAGCTGAGTTCCCGGATATCCGCGTCGGGTTGCCTGGTGGGGGCGTTCATGCGTTTTCCTCTGCATAGACATATCTGGCAAGGTCCGAGACACGCGGCGCGGTACCCGATTTGGCAAACTCGATCCCGGCCTCGACCTCCTGCCGCGCTTCGGTTGCGACCTTTTCCGCCTCGCTTTCGTCAAGGATAGCGTGTTCGATCAGCTCTTTCCGGAAACGCTGGATCGGATCCCTGGCGATCCATTCGTCGATTTCCTGCTTGGTCCGATACCGGTTGCGGTCCGATTTCGAATGACCGCGCCAGCGATAGGTCAGGTTCTCGATCAGGCTTGGCCCCTCTCCGGCGCGGGCACGGGCAATCGCCGTTTCCACGGTTTCCGCCACCGCCGAGAAATCATTGCCATCCACGGTATGCCCCGGCATCGCATAGGCCACCGCGCGTTCGGCGATATTCTTCACGGCAGTCGAACGCTCGGTCGAGGTGGACATGCCGTATTTGTTGTTCTCACAGATGAACACGACCGGCAGTTTCCAGATCGCCGCCATGTTCAGTGCTTCGTGAAACGCGCCTTCGTTATTCGCGCCATCGCCGAAAAAGCAGATCGCGACCGCGCCCGTGTTCAGCCGTTTGGCCGTCAGCCCCGCGCCCACGGCAATAGGCAGCCCGCCACCGACGATGCCATTCGCGCCAAGATTGCCCTTGGTCACATCGGCAATATGCATCGAGCCGCCACGTCCATGGCAATAGCCTTCTTCCTTGCCAAAGAATTCCGCGAACATGCGTCCGACTTCGGCCCCCTTGGAAATGCAATGCCCGTGGCCCCGATGGGTCGAGGTGATCTTGTCCTCATCGGTCAGCCCGATGCACGAGGCAACCGCAGATGCCTCCTGCCCGATGGACAGATGCATGGTGCCGTGGATCAGGCCGCGCATATAGCTGTCTTCGGCGCCTTCCTCGAAGAACCGGATCAGATACATCTTGCGCAAGGCGTCGCGCAGCCGTGCCGCGTCATATTTGCGGATGGCGAAGGGACGGTTGTCATCACTCATCGGGCTGGATCCTCAGGCTGTGGCAAGCAGCATGTCGTCCTGACGGGCGCGCAGCGCCGCGATGCGGCTGTCGGCAGGAACGGATGCGTTGGCATAGGTGATCAGCTCGCCCTTGCGGATCGGCGCCGTCACGACTGCCCCGGCCAGCAGACCGCAGGGGATAGCCTGCCCATCGCGGGCCTGTTCCGAGGTCATGATCCATGCGCGATAGCAATATTCGCCGATCTGATCGAGTCTCTCTCCGGGCTGCATATCCTTCTTGGCCACCGCACAGACCTCGGCCACCGGGCGCGGCATGGGGACCATATCGGCCTTGCCGTAAAGCACCGCACGGGCACAGCTAAGCGGCACCTCCAGCGAGGTCAGGTGATAGGGGCGGAAAAAGGTGAAATACGGACCCTCACCCATCTTCAGATCTTCCATGCGTTCGCGGATACGCGGATGGCCCATTTCGGCGACCACGAACACACCGGGGGCGACCCCCTTGCCGATGGTGTAATCCACGCGGCCTTCACCCGAAGACAGCAACCCGCCATCGCTTTCGGGAACCAGCACCTTGGACAGTTCATCGCGCGAGCAGGCCGGACCATGCATTCCCGGCTTGTCGGGGATCAACCCGGTGGCATTGGCGATGGCGGCCATCTCGACCATGGTTTTCGAGCCATCCACGAATTCCACCAGCATCCGGGGATTCATGTTGCGGCGCTTGGCCTCGGCTTCGTATTCCGCCGGGACGGCATCGATATTCAGCGGATTGTTCTTGCCCTTGCCCGCCGACACGATCCGGTGCCCCATGGCGGACACGAATTCGATCAGTTCCATGCAGGATGAGGGCTCGTCGCCCGCGCCCAGCGTATAGACCACACCCAGACGTTCGGCCTCGGCCCGCAGATATGCGCCGATGGTCACATCCGCCTCGACATTCATCATCACCAGATGCTTGCCATGCTCCATCGCGCGAAGGCCGATTTCCGCGCCGACTGCAGGAACGCCCGTCGCATCCACCACGACATCGATCAGCCCCGATTCCAGCAGCAAGTCGACCTTGTCCGTCGTCGCGACCTTTCCGGCTTCCATGGCTGAGTTGAGTTGATCGAGATCACTTACCTGCCGCGCATGACCGGTCTCCTGATATGCGATATCGACCGCACGGTCGGCCGCGGGAATGTTCAGTTCCGAGATCGCCCCGATCTCGATTCCCGGCATATGCGCGACCCGCGCGACGATATCGGTGCCCATCTCACCCGAACCGACAAGGCCGACGCGAATGGGTTTTCCACTATCCCCGCGCTCACGCAGGTCACGGGCAAGGCCGGTCAAGGCGACGTTGGTTGGCATGGTGGTTCCTCCTGAGTTCCATGCCGATATATTTGCACTTATGATATTTTGTCAATACTTATGTTCAATAATATCGATAAGATCAAACTGCGACAGAAAACTTGGGTAAGAGCGATTCTTTGCGTTCCCATGGAAGAACAGGTGTTATACAATTATTCCTAATGTTTGCGGCTTGTCTGAGATAACATCGGCAACTCTGCCAAACCCCCGATCAAGACGGAGATGACATTGCCACGACACTCCGACCCAGGACTTCCCGGCGCATTACTACTTCGCGACGCATTGCGTATCGTCAGACATGTCGCCCGCGAGGGGCGCGATATCGTCCAGCAGAACACCAGCAGGGCCGGCAAGCCCGTGGATCAGATCGCGGGCGCCGCGATTGCCCAGGTCGATCGCATTGCCCATGGCGCAGAGGAAGTCGCGCATCTGATGCTGGGAGACAGCGGCAGGGTCCGCCTTCCCGCGACCGCGCTTCAGGCCGGCGCATTGAACGCCTCGGCCTTTGCCCATGCCGCCTATGCGGCCCTTGGCCATGCCCTGCGCAATCTGGGAGCGCATAGCTGGCTTATTTCCGAGGTCAAATCAGCGATGGCCTTCGAATCGATTCGCGGAACGAACGATATCCAGCGCGCCACCGCCCTGATCGTCGCGATGCAGAATCATGGCGCCATTGCCGAGCTGCGGATGAATCCCGGCGTACCGCTATCCGAAGAGGACGCCACGCAGCTTGCCTGTTTCGGCCTGATGCTGTGGATGCTGGCCGACAAGGCCGCCGATGACGCGCAAGAGGCACTTGATGCGGCGACGGCCCTGTCCCTTGCGCTTCAGGACGATATACTGAAGGCCCGGGGTGATCGTCAGGCGATTGCCGCATTGCTGAAAGAATTCCGTTACCATGTCTGAAACGCCGTTCCTGACCGTCAGGCTTCCCGACAGCCCGGATCCGATCCGCGTCGCCGTCCGGCGCATGCGGTGGTTCCGCGCTTCATTCGCCGCCGTTGTCGATCGCATCGGCCATGAAATCGGCGCGACGATCGAAATCGATGACGCGGCTCTGGCCCGATGCTTCGTCTCGTGGCTGCGCAAGGTCGAACAAATCAACCCACGTTCCGAAAAAATCCGGCGCGGCTTTTTCGACCATGCCGCCGGCCTCATGCTGCGCGAGCTGATCAACGCGCAGCCCTGCCGGATCGTTTCTCCGCCGACCGAGCCGGATCCCGCCAACCCGGCGCATTTCTGGCCCGAGGGATATTGCTACACCATCTATTGCATGAATGTCCGCGCCGCAGCGATTCAGCAGGAATACGGCGAAATCGCATCGGCGGGGGAAGAGCTTCACGATCTGCGGACCTGGTGGTCATTCCGGGAGAACACCAGCAAAAGCGGCGCAACCGCCGTCGCGTTCTTCAAGCTGTTCGCCGGCGGAACCCCGAATTGGCAAATGCCCGACAGCTTCAACCCGAATGACCCGACGCTGCTGTCTCCGAAGCCCTCCGCTCCACGATTGGGCTAAAGCCTGTTGCACCTGCCCGAACTCGCTCCCCCCCTTCTTCTTTGTCCAAATACCTCAGGGGTCGCCGGCAGGTGCGCCACTGGTTCTAGAACCAGCCGGCGACGGGGCCGGCCCCCGGTCATCGCGGGACGCAAGCAACCGGCGGCTCCGCTTCAACGCGACATGCTCCGGGTGAAAGCGCGTCGATCTCGGCCTGCTTTCCGGCGGCGTCCCACCCGAATACCTGCGCCGCAATCCCTGCCACCTCCTCCGCGACTTCCGGAGTCAGGTCGCCGGAAATGGCAATACCCGTCCGGCGCAACAGCAGATCCGCCAAGGTGATCACGCGCTCATTCCGGCACAGCCATTCAAGCTCTTCACGGCTATAATCCGGCAGATGAACCAACGGGGTCTCACCACCCGTCAGTTCCGGCAGCATCCTGTCCAGCCGGGTGCCATAGCGGGAAAGAAGCATCCCGACACGCACCGGCGCCAGCGAAGAGCTGTCAGCCCTTCGGCCGATCCATGCCTCGCGCCCGGCGGCATCCGGATAATCGCGCCCGCCGCCGATCTGCATGTCATCGGTTTTCCGAAGCCGGGGCCTTCCCGTCAGTTCAAGCAGGCGATCCGCAGCCTGTTCCGAAAAGCCGCGGAATGTCGTCCATTTGCCGCCGATCAGGCACAGGACCGGAATGCCGGAGTCCAGTTCAAGCTCCACGATGGAATGATCCCGCGTCACCATCCCGATATCGCCATCCGCCCGAGGCAAGGGACGCACGCCGCTGAAACGATGCCGGATCTGTTCGGGCGTGACCGGAATAGCGGAAAATATCTCACCCACCGCCGCACAGAGATAATCCGCCTCGTCATCCGAACAGGCGGCATCGTCGGGATGATCGATCCGATGATCGGTCGAACCGATCAGGACGCGGCCCATGAAAGGATATAACAGATTCACGCGGCCATCGGCGGTTCCGAAATAGATCATATGGCCGTTCAACGCCTTCAGAAGCGCCGGGTTCTCGACCACCAGATGCGCCCCTTTCGATCCTCCCATAAGCCGGGACGGGATGCCCAGCGCATCATTCACCACATCGATCCACGCGCCGCCTGCATTGACGATCGCGCGCGGCCTGACGCGATGCACCGCGCCGCCATGCCGGTACGAGATCACCCCGCCCTCGGCTCCAAGGATTTCCACATGGTTGAGCGCATGTGAAGCAGGATGCATTTCCTCGCCGTCCAGAAGCAGTTCCAGCCCCAGCCGCTCGGCATGACTGATACGCCCCTCGTAATACAGCCCGGCTCCGATAATCTCGGGCGAAAGCCCCGCGACCAGCGCGTCAAGCCGCCTGCGCCCCAGCATACGATGCCTCGGCATCGACCGGAAACGCCGCCCATACAGATCGTAAAGCGTCAGGCCAAGACGCAGGATCACCCCTCCCCGGTCGTCAAGCCGGGCATTCATCCCAAAGAACCTTGCGGCCGAGGCCCAAAGCCCTCCGAACCGGCTGCGAACCGGCACCAGCGATGGCAGCGGGCTGACATAATGGGCCGCGTTGCGCAGCAGCCGGTTTCGCTCTTCGGCGCTTTCGCGGACCAGTCTGAACTCTCCGGTTTCAAGATATTTCAGCCCGCCATGCATCAGCCTGGACGAACCCGCGGAGGCGCCTGCGCAGAAATCGTTGCGCTCAAGCAGCAGGCAGGTGACGCCCTGCGCGGAAAGGTCGCGAAAGACGCCGCATCCGTTGATGCCGCCGCCGATGATCAGCACATCCGTTTCATGAATATCAGTCATTGATGATCGCCACCTTGATCGCGCCGCCACTTTCTGCCGTCTTGAACGCCTCCACGATGGAATCAAGACCGTATCTGTGGGTGATCAGGCCCCTCACATCCATGCCCCGGCCCGCAATCATATCGAAGGCGCGATCATAGTCGCGCCGCGACAGACCGAAAGCGCCCGTCACCGTGATTTCGTTGTAATGGATCGCATTGACGTCCATCTCGGCCATCTCGCCCTTCGAGAACCCGGCAAACAGGCTGATGCGCCCGCCATGCGCCACCAGATCGCTTGCCTGCCGCGCCAGTGCCGGAACACCGATGGCGCAAATCACCACCGTCGCCCCCATCCCCGCCGTTTCTTCGGCCACGCGCGCCGCGACATCCTCGGCCCGGGGGTCGATCGTGACGTCGGCCCCTCCGGTCATGGCCGCATCGCGGCGATGGGCATTGGGATCCGAAACGATGATCTTCGCCGCGCCCCGCAACCGCGCCAGATAAACATGCAGCAAGCCGATGGGTCCCGCCCCCAGAACCAGAACCACATCCCCGGCAGTGACCCCGACCTTTTCCTGCCCGTTCAGTACACAGGCCAGCGGTTCGGCCAGTGCGGCCTCGTCGAAACCTGTCGTCTCGGGCAGTTTGCGGATATTGCCGGCCGCGACGGCACGCGCGGGAATGCGGATGAATTCCGCGAAGGCACCGTCTATCTCGTATCCCACTGCCTGCCCGTCCTTGCACAGATTTTCGCGCCCAGTCTTGCACAGGTGACAGCGACCGCAAGAGATGGCGGGGCACAGCGCGACCCGGTCGCCCGCGCCCAGATGTGGATTCCCGCCGGCATCGACGACCTCACCTGCAAATTCATGCCCCAGAACGGAAGGATACCGGATGCCGGCAGTCTTACGGCCACGGAATATCCTGATATCGGTGCCACAGATCGTTGCAGCACGCACACGAATCAGCACATCCCCCGATTCGAGCGCCGGAACAGGCAATTCAGTCAATACCAGCGCATCGGGAGCAGTAAGAAGGGCGGCTTTCACAATCATCTCTCCGTTGAAACTTTTGTTCGCCACGTCAGATCTAGCATTTGATCTTAAGTTATCAATAAAAAACTTTTGTTGCGGTATTTGGACTGATTTAGCGAAGATACGTTACAAATTCTTCGCAAAGCTGTGCAATTTACAATAACATCTGTATTGACTATTATACCAATGTGCGTTTCAATCCCCTCAGGATGAGGAGGAGACGCCATGCGGCACGATTATTCTGCAATGGGATTCTATACGTTCGATTGCCTCGGCTGGCCCGTTTCGGCCATCCCGCCGGGCGGTGGCACCTTTCTTATCGACGAGATCGCGATGGCCGTTTCCGGGGCCGCCGGCACGGCCGCCATCGCCGGCGCGAAAATGGGCCTGAAGACCCTGGCGGTTGGCGGCGTCGGAGAGGATTTGATGGGCGCCTGGGCGCTTGAGCAGATCGCATCCTACGGCATCGACATCTCGGGGCTGCAACACTGCCCCGGCGTTCCCACCTCAAGCTCTATCGTGCTGACCCGCGCGGATGGTTCGCGCCCGGCCCTGCATCTCAAGGGCGCAACCGGCGCATTCATCGTCGACAGACCGATGTTCGATTCCGTCACCGATGCAAGGGTCTTCCATCTTGGCGGCGTCGGACTGATGGACGCGATGGATGGCGAACGCAACGCCGCATTGATGCGCCATGCGAAAGAACGCGGCTGCATCACCACCGTGGATGTGTTCGCGGGAAGTCAGGACGACCTGCCGGATGTCGAGGCAGTTCTGCCCTATACCGATTATTTCATCCCCTCCATCGAAGAAGCCGAGGCCCTCAGCGGGATTTCAGATCTGCGCGGCATGGTGAAATTCTTCCACGACCGAGGCGCCGCATGCTGCGTGATCACCCTTGGCGAGCATGGCGCATATTACCATCATCGCGATGGCACCGCCTTCTCGGTTCCCGCCTTCGACATTGACGTGAAATGCACATGCGGCTGCGGCGATGTCTTCAATGCGGGTTTTGCTGTCGGCCTGCTGAACGGTCTGGACGCCCGGGATTCCGTCAGACTGGCACAGGCGAGTTCGGCATTGAACGCTACGGGGCTTGGATCCCAGGCAGGCATACAGGATCTCGCACAGGTGCGACAATTCATGAATTCCAATCCGACGCGCGCGTCGGAACGGCTCGCCGGGGCAGGCTAGGCAAGCGGCCCGGGGCGTAAACAGCCCGGCTTGCTTCGGGCATATTTCAAAAGGGAGAGAGAAATGACCACCCACTCAGGCAAGGGGGCAATGGTTGCTGCCCTGACGGCATTATGCATGGCTTTGCCGGCAAACGCCCAGTCACAGGCGGATTTGATCACGCCAGTCGAGGACGAACTGACATTCGTCTTCATCCCCAAGGTGATCCATCCGTGGTACGATGTGGTTCGTGAAGGCGGGCAGTTCGCCGTGGATGAGCTGGCCAAATCCGGCATCAAGGTCGAGATGATCTGGGATCAGCCGCCCACGGCCGATGTCGCCGACCAGAACCGGCGGATCGAGACCAATATCGGACGGCAACCCGACGGGTTGGCCGTTGCATGTCTGGATCAGGCCACCAATACGCAATTGCTGCGCGAGGCCAAAGAGGCCGGGGTGAATGTCTATACATTCAACAGTTTCTGCGACGAGGAGTTTCCCTTTGTCGGCCAGCGCGACAGCTATGGCGACGGCTACGATCTGGGCAAGTATCTTGCAGAGCATCTTGGCGGCAAGGGCAAGATCGGCATTCTTGCAGGCTCCCTGACCGCGACGGATCACGTCGAACGCATTCAGGGTTTCAAGGAAGCACTGAAAGAATATCCCGAGATGGAGATCGTGTTCGAGCAACCCGATAACGATATCCTCGAGGAAGCCGTCGCCCTGACGGAAAACGCGCTTCAGGCGCATCCCGATATCGCCGGGTTCTTCGGATCGAATGCGTCGAATCCCATCGGCGCGGCGCGGGCCGTCAAGAATGCCGGAAAGACCGGCGAAGTGGCTATCGTCGGGATGGACGACCTGCCCGAAGCCGTGGATTTCGTCTGCGACGGCACGATCACCGCGCTCAAGGCCCAGCGGCAATGGGATATCGGTTACTGGGCGGTCAAATACATGGTCGCGATGAATCAGAACCACACCTATCCGATGGATCACAACACCGGATCGCGGCTTATCACTCAGGATGATTGCGGCGAATAGGCCCCAGCGCGCGCAGGCTTCCCGCAGCTTGCGCGCCGCTTCCGCGGCGATCATCCAACAGCAAAGGCAAGGCACGATGACACAGGCGGCACCCCTTTTCGAAGTGCGCGACATTTCGCGCAACTTCGGCCCCGTTCAGGCACTGAACGGCGTTTCGCTGGCTCTGGACAAGGGCGAAACCCATTCGGTCATAGGAGAGAACGGCGCGGGGAAATCGACGCTGATGAATATCATCTGCGGGAAACTTCGGCCATCTTCCGGCAGTATTCATGTCGACGGGCGGGCCGTGGAATTCCATTCACCGCTGGACGCGCAGATGCATGGCATCGCGATCGCCCCGCAGGAGATCAACCTTGTGCCGCATCTGTCGGTGGCGGAAAACATCCTGCTTGGCGCGCATCGCGGACGCGCGGCGGCCATCGACTGGCGGGCCACCTATACCGATGCGGCATTCTATCTGCACGAGGTCGATGACAGCATCGACCCGCGCATGCCGGTCCGCGAACTCTCGAAAGCGCAGCAGCAGCTGGTCCAGATCGCGCGGGCGGCGGCGACACGCGCGCGCATCATCATCTTCGACGAACCGACCGCAGCGCTTACATGGCGCGAGACGGAAAAGCTGATGCGCTATATCCGCAAGGTCACAAGCGAGGGCCGGTCGGCCTTCTACATATCGCACCGGCTGGACGAGGTGCGCGAGTTGTCACAACGGATCACCGTCCTGCGCGACGGCATGAATGTCGGGGCCATTCCACCACAGGAAGCCACGCGCGAACGCATGGTCTCGCTGATGGCGGGGCGTCCGCCCAAGGCCGGCCGGCAGCCGATCCGACATCTGGATGAGGCAGAGACCATTCTGGACGTCCGGAACCTTGGCCGCGAGCACGAATTCCGCGATGTCTCCTTCACGCTTCGCAAGGGCGAGATACTCGGCGTCTCGGGCCTGATCGGATCGGGGCGCAGCGAGATGGCGAAATGCCTTTTCGGCGCCACCAGAGCCGATACCGGCACAGTCGCGCTGGAAGGGCGCGAAACCCGTTTCCGGGCGCCTCTGGACGCGATCAGGGCGGGGCTGATCTATCTTCCCGAAGAACGCAAGCAAGAGGGCATCTTCCCGCTTTTGTCCATCGCCGAGAACACCGCGCTGCCGACGCTCGATCGTTTCAGCGGCTGGCTGCGCATCCGCAACCGCGACATGCTGAACGAGGTCGGCGCGCTGGCGCGGCAGATGAAAGCGAAATTCGGCCGCCTCGGCGATCCGATCACCTCGCTATCCGGCGGCAATCAGCAGAAATTCATCATCGCCCGATGGCTGATGCGCGAGGCGAAAGTCCTGATCATGGACGAGCCGACACGCGGCATCGATGTCAACGCGAAGCTGGAAATCCAGACCGTCCTGCGCCGCCTTACCGAAGAGCGCGGGCTGTCCATCATCCTGATCTCATCCGAAATGGAAGAGCTTCTGGATGTCGCCGACCGGATTCTGGTCATGCATGAGGGCGAGGTGAAGGGATGCGTGAATCGCGATGGAACCACGCAGGAACGCCTGCTGGAACTGGCGATGAGCTGAGGGATGCGGGGTTCGTTCGGCCGTGACGGAAAGGCATCCGCCTCTGGCGAGGGCCCGGGGGCGCTGCCCGTCGCCTGCAGGTCTTTTGAACCGGTGGCGCGACCCGTCGGCGACCCCCGAGGTATTTGGACAAAGAAGAAGGGGTCGTTTCTTATCGGACCTGGCCTGTTCCAATGGGAGAAAGCGCGATGACAAACAATATCCAGACCGCCGCCGTGAATGATCGCGGCAATCGTGGCGGCAAGGCAATTCTGGCCCGCTTCTGGAAATGGGAAGCCAGCGGCATTCTTGTGGCATTGATCGTACTGGGCCTTGCGCTATCGCTGGCCACCGACAATTTCATGTCGTCCTACAACATGTCCGTCGTCGCCCGGCAGGCCGCCTTTGTCGGGCTGGTCGCGCTGGGTCAGACATTGGTGCTGCTGGTCGGCGGCATCGATCTGTCGGTCGGCGCGGCGGCAGGGCTTTCCGCGATCGTCGGCTCGATCGCATTGACCCAATGGGGTATCCATCCCTGGCTGATCATTCCCTTCACGATGCTTTTCGGCTTCGGCCTTGGCGCATTGAACGGCGTCTTCGTCGCCGGGCTGCGCCTGAATCCGTTCATCGTGACGCTCGCCACATGGGAGATATTCGCGGGGATGACACTGGTCATCACCAAGGGTTATCCCATCCGGCCGCTTGGCGAAGCCTTTACCGTGTTCGGGCAAGGAGAGCTCTTCGGCATCCCGCTGCCGGTGCTGATCTTCGGACTTGCCGCGATATGTCTGATCTGGGTGCTGAGCCAGACACGGCTGGGACGGAACATATTCGCCGTCGGAGGCAATCGCGACGCCGCCATCCTTGCCGGAATCAGGGTGAAAGCCATCGAATTCCTGGCCTTCGGACTTGCGGGCATGTTCGCGGCCCTGGCGGGGATCCTGTTCGCCAGCCGCATGGATGCGGGGCAACCCTCGGTCGGGGAAGGCTGGCTGATGGGCGCGATCACCGCCGCCATTCTGGGCGGAACTTCGCTACGCGGCGGACAGGGCTCGATCGTCGGAACCGTGCTGGGCGCCCTGCTGCTGGCGGTGCTGGCGAACGGGACCGTGCTGATGAACGTATCCGGTTTCTGGCAGCGGGTAATCGTCGGCGCTGTCGTTCTGGTCGCGGTATTGGTTGACCTTCTGCGCAGAAAATCCTGAACTCTGCGAAGACGAGTTGCGACGGTGCATGGATATGCGCCCAAGCCGAGGGCCGAAAAGGACGGGAATTTGAACGGGACCGATATCGCAGACGACCTGAAAACAAGAATCGCCTGGCTTTATCATGTCGAGGGCATGACCCAGGATGAGGTCGCCGATATCGTCGGTCTCAGCCGGACCCGCGTGTTGCGCATTCTGGCGGCGGCCCGCAATGACGGCACCGTCCAGATCCGGGTCACAAGCCGCGTTTCCCAATGCGTCGAACTTGAACGGCGGCTGGAGGAACGCTGGGGATTGCAGCGCGCCATCGTCATTCCCCGCCCGAAGGACCAGTCGATGATCCCGAAAATCATCGGCCGCGAGCTGGGAAGCTTTCTTTCGCAATCGGTCGGCCCGGACATGAGCATCGGCCTGGGCTGGGGCGGCACGCTGACCGCCGGCGTCACGGCAATCGAGCCTCGCAGCGAAAACGGGCTGAAGGTGATATCGCTGCTTGGCGGATTGACCAAGGTCAGCGTCGTCAACCCTTCGGAATTCGCATGGCGCGTAGCCGATCGCCTCTCGGCGGAATGCTATCTGATGGCCGCGCCGGTCTACGCGCCCGACGAGGCCACGCGCGATGCGCTGCTTGCCCATAGCGGCATCGCCGAGGTCCTGCACCGGGCCGGCAGGCTGGATCTGGCGATCCTTTCGGTCGGAGACCTGACGCCGCATTCGATCTTTGTCCGCTACGGCCTGCTGAGCGCCGAAGAGATCGCCTCGCTCGAACAGGCGGGCGCAGTGGGCGATGTCCTGTGCCGCTTCGTCAATGCCGAGGGCGAAATCGTTGATCACCCGGTCAATCGCCGCGTGCTAGCCGCCCATCCCGACGATATCCGCGCCGCCCGCCGGACCGTACTCGCATCCGGCGGCTGGCAGAAAGTCACGATCATCCGCGCCGCGTTGAAGATGCTTTCGCCCTCGGTGCTGATCACAGACGAAACCGTGGCCGAACGGCTGGCAGCCGGTTAGAGCATATCGCGCCCGCCCGGATCGCTTCCTTCCTCTGCTTCTTCTTTGTCCAAATACCTCGGGGGTCGCCGGCGGGTCGCGCCACTGGTTCGAGAGACCTGCCGGCGACGGGGCAGCGCCCCCGGCCATCGCGGGACGCAGGCCACTGGCGTTTCCGATGCGGCGCGTCTCACCCCGGGATGCCCGAGTTTCCCCGGTACCTGTCAGCAATAGCCCTCGGGCCCTTTCGACAATTCCTCTCCGTAGCGCGGTCCATGCGCCCAGCCGACAGGCAGAATCCGCTCGATCTCCTCCAACTGCTGCGAGGTCAGCGTGATCGTTCCGCCGTGGGCATTTTCCTGCATATGCGCGATGCTGCGCGAGCCGGGAAGGGCAATCACATGCGGCCCCCGTGACAGAACCCATGCAATGGCCAGCGTGGCCGGGCTATGGCCATTGTCATGCGCATATTCGCGGAAGGCCCGCAGACGGATCAGGTTACGGGGCCAGTTCTCGCCGTTGAAGCGCGGGATCCTGAGCCGTATATCCCCATCGCCCAGTTCTTTCGGTTCGGGCAGCGTGTCGGACAGCACCCCGCGCGCGATGGGCGAGAACGCCACCAGAGCGGCATCATGGCGCGCGCAACCTTGCAAAATTCCCAGTTCGGGTTGACGGGTCCAAAGCGAATATTCCGACTGCACCGCAGCCACCGGCCCCACCGCTGCCGCGCGCTCCAAGGTGGAGGGCGCGATCTCGGACAGGCCGATCGCGCCGATCTTGCCCTCGTCGCGGAATTTCAGCAGTGTCTCCATGATCTCTTCGATTGGCCGGGCGGCCTCGTGCCGGTGCAGGTAATAAAGATGGATATGCTCCACTCCCAGCCGCTTCAGCGAAGCGTCCAGGGATTGCCGCATATGCGTGGGTGAGTTGTCGAAAGGATGATCGGGGTTGCGGGTGATTCCGCATTTGCTGGCCAGCACCACGCGATCGCCATGGTCCTTCAGAAACCGCGACAGCAGCTCTTCGGCGCGGCCCATGCCGTAGACATTCGAGGTATCGAAATGATCGACCCCCATTTCAAGGCAGGCAGCCATGCAGCGCAGGCTTTCTTCCGGGTCAGCCGGTCCATAGGCCCCGACGAAATTCATCGTCCCAAGCGCCACCGCGCCAATCATCGGGCCATCCTGACCCAGTCGCCGTTTCTGCATTTTTCGTCTCCTGCTCTGCTGCCGCAATCCTGCCCTCTGCCGGTTCGGATGAAAAGCCATGTTGACGGGCCGAATATGCGGTCATGACGCAAAGGCTGCGTCCGGTCAGGCGGCATGAACGGACCCCAAAACCGACCGCTCCCCGCTCCGAAGCGAGCGAATCATTGACATCATTGCTGTTGCAATGAATATTCGTTGCATCGGCAATGAAATTCGCGCCCGACGGAGGTGATAGCCTTGACCACTCATGAAACCGCCACGGGGATGGTTCGCGGGACCACGGCGATCGGCACGACGAAAGGCTATATGCCGGGCTTCGGCAACGATTTCGAAACCGAGGCCCTGCCCGATGCCCTGCCGCAAGGACAAAACAGCCCGCAGAAATGCAATTACGGCCTCTATGCCGAACAGCTTTCGGGCACCGCCTTTACCGCGCCGCGCGGCCAGAACGAGCGGACATGGTGCTATCGTATCCGCCCCTCGGTGCATCATACCGGGCGTTTCGCGCCGATCGACGTGCCCTATTGGAAAACCGCGCCGAATATCCTGCCGCATGATCCCCACCGGCAGAATATCACAAGCCTTGGCCAGTATCGCTGGGATCCGATTCCGGTCCCCGACGAGGATCTGACATGGATCACCGGGATGCGCACGATGACTACGGCGGGCGATGTCAATATCCAGATGGGCATGGCCAGCCATGTCTATCTGGTCACCCGCTCGATGCAGGACGAGTATTTCTTTTCCGCCGACAGCGAATTGCTGATCGTGCCGCAGGAAGGCCGGCTGCGGTTCTGCACTGAACTGGGCATCATCGATCTTGAGCCGAAGGAAATCGCCATCATCCCGCGGGGCCTTGTCTATCGCACCGAAGTTCTGGAAGGCCCCTGCCGCGGCTTCGTCTGCGAGAATTACGGACAGAAATTCGACCTGCCCAACCGGGGGCCGATCGGTGCGAACTGCCTGGCTAATCCGCGCGACTTCAAATGCCCCGTCGCAGCTTTCGAGGATCGCGAAACGCGGTCCCGCGTCGTGATCAAATGGTGCGGCCAGTTTCACGAGACATGGATCGATCATTCACCGCTGGATGTCGTGGCATGGCATGGGAATTACTGCGCATATAAATACGACCTGCGGACCTATTCGCCGGTCGGCGCAATTCTGTTCGATCATCCCGATCCCTCGATCTTCACCGTGCTGACCGCTCCTTCAGGGCAGGAGGGGACGGCGAATATCGATTTCGTGCTGTTCCGGGAACGCTGGGCGGTCGCCGAACACTCGTTCCGCCCGCCCTGGTACCACAAGAACATCATGTCCGAACTGATGGGCAATATCTACGGGGTTTACGATGCCAAGCCGCAGGGCTTCGCGCCGGGGGGGATCAGCCTGCATAACTGCATGCTGCCCCACGGTCCCGACCGGGACGCCTTTGAAGGCGCGTCGAACGCGGATCTGAAGCCCGAGAAGCTGGACCATACCATGTCCTTCATGTTCGAGACGCGCTTCCCTCAGCACCTGACCGAATTCGCGGCGAAAGAGGCTCCGATGCAGGAAGAATATATCGAGGTCTGGGATCATCTCGAGAAGAAGTTCGATGGCACGCCGGGCGTGAAATGAGGACAGCCGGGGGCTTCACACCCCCGGACCCCCGCAGGATATCCGCATGAAGAAGAAGGAGGGGCCGGTGCGTTCATGGCTGGCAAGCGCCAATAGGGAGGGATGCGATTTTCCCGTGCAGAATCTGCCTTACGGGGTTTTTTCCGTTGGTGACGGGGCGGCGAGATGCGGGGTGGCCATCGGCGACATGATCGTTGATCTGGCCGCCTGCGAAGCGCGGGGGCTGTTCGACACGGGCGACGCCTTTTCCGAACCGCAACTGAACGCCTTCATCGCGCAGGGGCGCGCGAAATGGGATGAGAACCGTACCCGGCTGACCGAATTGCTGACAGAGGGCGGCGACGAATCGCTGCCTTTGGTGGCGATGAGGGATGCGCGGCTGCATCTGCCGATCCGGGTGACGGAATTCACCGATTTCTATTCGTCGCGCAACCATGCCTTCAATGTCGGTCTGCTATTTCGCGGTGCTGAAAACGCATTGCCGGCGCAATGGACCCATATGCCCATCGGCTATAACGGCCGGGCCTCGTCGGTGGTCGTGTCCGGCACGCCGATCCGCCGCCCGATGGGACAGCTTCGCGGGGTGAACGGGCCGGAATGGGCCGCCTGCCGACGGCTGGATCTTGAACTGGAACTGGGCGCGATCGTCGGGGCCGACAGTCCCATGGGCCAGCGTGTGAGCGTCGAAGAGGCCGAGGGGATGATCTTCGGCTATGTGCTGCTGAACGATTGGTCGGCGCGTGACATTCAGGCTTGGGAATACCAGCCGCTGGGTCCGTTTCAGGCCAAGGCTCTGGGCACGACGATCAGCCCCTGGATCGTGACGCAGGCCGCGCTCGAGCCTTTCCGCTGCGAAGGCGCGGCAAGGGACAATCCGCTGCTGCCCTATCTGCATGAAAGCCGTCCGGGCTTTTACGATCTGGCCATCGGCTGGAGGATGAACGGGCAGAAGGTGGCGCAAACGAACTATAACGTGATGTATTATTCCAGCGCCCAGCAATTGGCGCATCACACGAGTTCGGGCTGCCCGATGCGGGTCGGCGATTTGCTGGGCAGCGGGACGATCTCGGGACCGGCGCCCGAACAGACCGGCGCGCTGCTGGAAATGACACAGGGCGGCAAAAATCCGGTCACGGTGAACGGCGAGCCCCGCAGCTTCATCGAGGATGGCGATGAGATCGACCTGTTCGCCCATGCCGAAGGCGATGGCTACCGTATCGGGTTCGGCCCCTGCAGCGGGCGGGTCCTGCCCGCGGTCGAATGATCATGCATGGCTCGGGAAAGCAAAACGGAGGCACTGCGAGGCAAACCGCATCCCCCGGGATCGTGCTGCATGATTACTGGCGATCCTCGGCCTCTTACCGGGTGCGCATCGCGCTTGCACTGAAAGGGATCGCCCATGACAGGATATCGGTCGATCTGGCGACGGGGCAGCAGCGGGATCCGGCATATCTGCGCCTCAATCCGCAAGGTCTGGTCCCGGCGCTGGAGATCGACGGCCTGATCCTGACCCAGTCGCTGGCAATCATCGAATATCTGGAGGAAACCCGGCCCGTGCCGCCGCTTCTGCCGGACAGCCCCGATGCCCGCGCCCATATCCGCGCCCTGACGCTTGCCATCGCCTGCGAGATCCATCCGGTTTCGAATCAGGGCACTCTCGGGCGTGTCGAGAAGCTTGCCGGAACCGCGGCGCGACTGGAATGGAACCGGGACAATATCATCCGCGGCCTGACCGCATTCGAGATCATGCTGGATCATCCCGGCCATATCGGGCGCTTCTGTTACGGGGACATCCCGGGTCTGGCCGACTGCGCCCTGATTCCGCAACTTTACAACGCCACGCGCTGGGGCGTGAGCTTCGGCCATCTGCCCCGGATCGCCGCCGTGGCGCTAAACTGCGAGACGCATCCCGCCTTTCAGGCCGCTCATCCCGACAATTGCACCATGCCTGCCTGATCACATGTCCTCAGGCCCCGTGACATGGGACCGGTTGCCGACCTTCCCGCGCCGGGCCGAACCGGCATTCTGCCTAATGCTTCAGCACCCGCGACAGGAAGCTCTGGGTCGGGGCCTGTTGAGGGGAATCAAAGATCTGCTCGGGGCGGCCCTGCTCGGCAATCCGGCCCTTGTCGATGAAGATCACCCGGTCCGCGACCTCGCGCGCGAAGCCCATCTCATGGGTCACGATCATCATCGTCATCCCCTCATTGGCCAGTTCGCGCATCGCATCCAGAACCTCGCCGATCATCTCGGGATCAAGCGCCGAGGTCGGCTCGTCGAACAGCATCAATCGCGGCTCCATGGCCAGCGCCCGCGCAAGCGCCACCCGCTGCTGCTGCCCGCCGGAAAGCTGCGAGGGATATTTTCCGGCCTGATCGCCGATCCCCACCCGCGCCAGAAGCCGCTGCGCCGTCGCCTCGGCCCTGTCACGGTCCCAGCCGCGGACCTTCATCGGCGCAAGCACCACATTGTCCAGCACGCTCAGATGCGGAAACAGATTGAATTGCTGGAAGACCATTCCGACTTCGGTACGGATCTTCTGCAATGCCTTTGTGGCCTTGCCATTGGGCAGCAGGGTATTGCCGTCCACTTCCAGCTCACCTTGCTGGAATTCCTCCAGCCCGTTGACGCAGCGGATCAGCGTCGATTTGCCAGAGCCACTGGCCCCGATAATGACCACCACCTCACCGGGCGTCACTGTCAGGTCGATATCCTTCAGCACATGCAGCTCGCCGTAATGCTTGTTGAGCTTGCTCAGATGCACGATCGGCGGGGAACCGGATGCCTGCCTGTCTTGCGTCATGTCGGGCTTCCTTCTTTCCTTGCTCCGCTCATTGACCCACCAGCCCCTTGCGCTCAAGCAGGCGCAGGGCAAGCGACAATGACAGGGTGATCACCAGATAAAGCAGCGCAACCATCAGATAGACCTCCAGCGCGGTGAAGGTGGTGGCGATATAGATCTGCCCCTGACGCACCAGTTCGCCGACCCCGATCACCGAGAACAGCGAGGTATCCTTGATGCTGATAATACCCTGATTGCCCAGCGGCGGGATCATCCGCCGGAACGCCTGCGGCCAGATGACATAGCGGAACGCCTGCCCGCGCGACAGGCCCAGCGACAGCCCGGCTTCGCTTTGGCCGCGTTCGATCGATTGCACGCCGCCGCGGACGATCTCCGAGATATAGGCGCCGGAATTGACGGCGATGGCGGCGATCCCCGCGACCAGCGCATTGATGGGACCGCCCAGCAATTGCGGCAGGCCATAGAAGATGAACAGCACCTGAACCAGAACCGGCGTGCCCCGGAAGATCTCGATATAGATGATCGCAGGCCAGCGCAGCCATGCCGTCCGGCTGATCCTCAGAAGGCCGACAACGATCCCGATGAAGAACCCGATTGCCAGCCCCCCGAAGGAAATCAGCAGCGTATAGGGAATGCCGGCCACAAGATGCGGCAGCGAGGCGAAGGCCGCTTGCCAGTTGAATTGAAAGGTGACGTCCAAAAGGAATCTCCGTCAGGATGCGGTCAACGCGTTCCACAGCATGATTGCAGGCACGTCATCGGGTTCATGGTCATGGGCGGCGGCGCGACCCCAGGGGCCGACACCGCATTGCCGGGGCGCGCGGATCACTCGCCGCTTGGGCTGCCGAACCATTTCGTATGGATCTCGTCGTAGGTTCCATCCTCTTTCATGGCAGCCAGGGCTTCGTTCACGGGCTCTACCCACTCGCTGCCCTTGACCAGCACGATCCCGTATTGCTGACCTTCATAGAGTTCACCGACCGTCTTCGCCCGGCCCTTGCCCTGGGTCTGCGAGAAATAGCCGACATTGGGCGCGTCATAGAAAACCGCATCGGCAGATCCGCCCAGCAGCGCCATATACATATCGCTGGAGCCCGGATAAGGGGTGATTTCCGCGCTGTCGCCCAGATTTTCCTGAAGATAATCGAAACTGGTCGAGCCAATCTTGGTCGCGACGGTCTTGCCTTCGAGATCCTCTATGGATTCGATACTGTCATCATTGGCATTGACCAGAAGACGAAGACCGCTGTCGTAATAAGGCGAAGAGAAATCGACGATCTTGGCGCGTTCGTCGGTGATGGTGATGCCTGCGATGGCAATATCGACATTGCCGGTCTGTACGGCGGGAATGATACCGTTGAAATCCATGGTTCTCATGTTGATTTCAAAGCCGGCACGCTCGGCCACCTCGTTGATGATATCCATGTCGAAACCGACCATCTCGCCGGATTCCTGATCCATCATCTCGAACGGCACGAAACTTGGGTCCGTGACGACATCAAGGGTCTCGCTTTGGGCATGTGCCATTCCCGCAAGCCCGATGCCAAAGCAGGACAGCAGCAGCATTGATTTCAATGAATATTTCATAACGCGTTCCCTCGCCCGGATAACTTCATACTGCCGCCACTATGTCGGACAGCCGAAGGAGGGTCAAGTTGACGACCGGGCGAGGCAAGGCCAGTAAACCGCGGTTCCGCGATGCCGGGCCACCCGAAAAACCTGATATCCGCTCCCGCCGCCGGGCTTCGTCAGACCGTGGCCGAGGCCCGCCTGACCTTGAACATCCGGCGGACGAAGGCGAACAGGAATATCGCCGTCAGGATCAGAATGATGGTCGGTGCCGGTGCGCTGTCCAGAAAGAAGCTGAGATAGGTTCCCCCCAGCATCGACAGCATGCAGACCATCACGGACACGGCCAGCATTTTCCCGAAACTTCGCACCAGAAGGAACGCGATGGCACCGGGTGCGATCAGCAGCCCGACCGCAAGGATCAGTCCCGTCGCCGAAAGCGTCGCGACGATGGTAAGCGACAGGATCGTCAGCAACCCGTAATGCAGCAGCCCTACCGGCAGGCCCGAGGCCCGCGCCTGTACCGGATCGAAGGCATGCAGCATCAGGTCCTTCCATTTCAGCAGCAGGGCTGCCGCGACAAAGACCGAGATCAGCCCCGCCGTCCACAGATCCTGCAGCCCGACGCCCAGCATGTTCCCGAACAGGATATGGTCAAGGTGGATATTGGTATGGATCGAGACATAGATCACCAGCCCAAGCCCGAACATGCCGGAAAAGACCACCCCCATGACGGTGTCCTGTTTCACCCGGCTGTTCTCGGACAGGTAGCCGGTGGCAAGCGCGGTCACCATGCCCGCCGCAAAAGCCCCCAAGATCAGCGGGAAGCCAAGAATATAGGCCAGAACGATCCCCGGCAGCACCGCGTGACTGATTGCATCTCCCATCAGGGCCCAACCCTTGAGCACAAGGAAACAGGACAGCAACGCCGTGGGCACCGAGACGATCATCGAGATCCAGAAGGCGTTCTGCATGAAGCCGAACTGGAACGGCATCAGAAGCGTCTCCATCCTTATGCCGCCTCTGACCGCAGGGCTTCCGCGGCCTTGCGCCGCGCCGCAAGAAGCCCGTGCTTCGGCGCAAGGACGAAAACCGCCAGAAAGATCAGCGTCTGCAGGACGACGATGACCCCGCCCGTCGCTCCGTCAAGGAAATAGCTGATATAGGCGCCCGCGAAACTCGTGACCGTGCCGATGGCGACCGAAGTCATGATCAGGCGCGGGAAACGGTCGCACAGCAGATAGGCCGTCGCCCCCGGCGTTACGACCATCGCGATGACGAGAAAGGCGCCGACCGTCTGCATCGCCGCAACCACGCAGGCCGAAAGCAGCACGAAGAACACGGCTTTCAGCAGCCCGGGCCGCAACCCGATCGAGCGCGCATGGCTTTCATCGAAAAACACGACCATCAGATCCTTCCATTTCGCAAGCAAGACCCCAAGCGAGACAAAACCGATGATCGCCAGTTGCAGCGTATCTTCAGGCGTGATCGCAAGAATATTGCCCATGGTGATCGTCTGGATCGAGACCGACATCGGGCTGAGAGACGCCATGAAAAGCCCAAGCCCGAAAAACGAGGTGAAGATGATTCCGATGATCACATCGACTTTCAGGCCCGAACGGTCCGACAGAAACAGCATTGCCGCCGCCGCGAGCCCGCCCGAGATGAACGCCCCAAGCGCGAAGGGTATCCCCAGAATATAGGCGCCGGCCACGCCCGGCACGACGGAATGGGACAGCGCGTCCCCGATCAGCGACCAGCCTTTCAGCATGAGATAAGAGGACAGAAAGGCGCAGACCCCTCCGACAAGGGCGGATACCCACATCGCGTTGGTCATATAACCATAGGTGAATGGCTCAAGAAGCGCGCTCATTTCCGCCCCTCCGAACGGCGCAGCTTGTCGCCATATTGCACCAAAGGCCGTTCGTCATCGGTCAGGATCGACAGATTCCGCGCATCGTCATCTTCGTGCAGTTCTGCGCCGCTCAGGGTGAAATGCCGCAGCACGCCTCCAAATGCCTGTTCAAGGTTCTCGCGGGTGAAGGTCGTCTCGGTCGGCCCATAGCCCAGCACGGTGCCCTTGACCAGAACCACCCGGTCGCAGAATTCGGGCACGGTGCCCAGATTATGGGTCGAGACCAGCATCACCCGCCCCTCATCGCGCAATTCGCGCAGCAAAGCGGTGATCTGCTCTTCGGTCTTCACATCGACGCCGGTAAAGGGCTCGTCCAGCAGGATCACCTGCCCGTCCTGCGCCAGCGCGCGGGCAAGGAAGACCCGCTTTTTCTGCCCGCCCGACAGTTCGCCGATCTGGCGGCGGCGGAAATCCTGCATATCCACGCGCGACAGCGCCGCCTCGACCGCCGCATGATCCGCAGAGGACGGGCGGCGCAGAAAGCCCATACGGCCATATCGGCCCATCATGACCACATCCTCGACCAGAATCGGGAAGGTCCAGTCGACCTCTTCCGACTGCGGCACATAGGCGACAAGGTTTTTCTTCAGTGCCTCGTTGACCGAAAGCCCCAGCAGACGGATATCGCCTTTCGCCACCGGGACGAAGCCCATGATCGCCTTGAAAAGCGTCGATTTGCCCGCGCCATTCACGCCCACAAGCGCCGTCACCGTGCCGCGCGGGATCTGAAACGAGGCGTTGCGCAGCGCGGTTTGACCGTTGCGATAGGTGACGGTCACCTCCCGCACCTCGATTCCGTCTTGATGGCTGGCGCTTTCAGAATCTGCCGATTGCGCCATCTGGCTGTCATGCTTCATCGTGAATCTTTCTGCCGGAAGGGCCGGTCGCCCGATAAGAAAAGCGATCTCAGTCCATACCGGCCTGTAACCCACCCGCAATCGTCTGGGACGTCACCCTGAGCAGGTCGAGATAGGACGGCACAGGACCATCGGGCTCGGACAGGCTGTCCACATAAAGCACCCCGCCATAATGCGCGCCGGTTTCACGCGCGACCTGCTCGGCGGGCGCGGTATTCACCGTGCTTTCGCAGAAGACCACCGGGATGTCGTTCCCCTTCACCCCGTCGATCACCGCGCGCACCTGCTGCGGCGTGCCCATCTGATCGGCATTCATCGGCCAGAGATAAAGCTCTTTCATGCCGAAATCCCGCGCCAGATAGCTGAATGCGCCTTCACAGGTCACAAGCCAGCGCTGCGCCTCGGGGATGGTGGCGATCTCCTGCCGCAGCGGTTCAAGCGTGGCACGCAGCTCTTCCTTATAGGCTTCCGCGTTGGCGGTATAGGTTTCCGCATTCCCGGGATCGTGCTCGACAAAGGCATCCAGAATGTTATCGATATAGATCAATGCGTTATCCAATCCCATCCAGGCATGCGGATTCGGCGATCCCTCATATGCGCCGGCCGCGATCGGGATCGGATCGATTCCCTCGGTCAGGGTTGCCGAAGGCACATCCCCGAGATTGGTCAGGAATTGCTCGAACCAGAGTTCGAGATTCATGCCGTTCCACAGGATCAGATCGGCATCCTGCGCCCTGACGATGTCCTGCGGAGTGGGTTCATAGCCGTGGATCTCGGCCCCCGGGCGAGTGACCGAAACCACATCCGCCGCATCGCCAGCCACCTGCTGCGCCATATCGGCAAGTACCGTGAACGTGGTCACGACCTTCATCCGATCCTCATCGGCCAGTGCAGTGCCTGCCATCAGCGTGATTACCGCCGCAGTTCCCGACAAGCGTGCCATCGTCAAAATCATGAAATCCCTTTCCCGGTTTGCCGCTCTGGACGCGAATCGCCACGCGCCCGCCCCGCAGATGCGAGTGAGTCGCAGGTAGAGATATCAGGTTCCGCCTTTATTGCAAGTGCAATGCATTCGCACTTGCAAACGCGGCCAAAATTGATGACCTTTGGATTCGGTCATGTTAAAGGTCGCTTCAGCCTGATCGGTCCGCTCCGATGCTCGGCTGGCATGTTTTAGTCGACGCGGGAAACCGGATGAGCAGTTCCAGGCAAGAAAGCCTTATCGACAGGTGCAAACAGCATGGGCTTCGCATCACCGGACAGCGCCGCGTGATCCTGGAAGTGCTGGACGCATCCGACGATCATCCGGATGTGGAGGAACTTCATCGCCGCGTCAGTGCGATCGAGCCGGGGGTGAATATCGCGACCGTCTACCGGACGATGAACAAACTGGCCGAGCAGGGTCTGATCGAGCGTCACCAATTCGATGACGGACGTCTGCGTTACGAACCGGCCCCCGAAGAGCATCACGACCATTTCATCAATGTCGAAACCGGCGAGGTTATCGAGTTCAGGTCGGACGAAATCGAAGATTTGCAGGAAGAGATCGCCCGGAAATACGGTTTCGAGATCGTGAGCCACAAGCTTGAACTCTATGTCAGGCGCCGCAAAGGGCATTAGAGTCCGTCGCGCCGTATCGGAAACGCAGGTTGCTTGCGTCCCGCGATGGCCGGGGGCGCTGCCCCCGGACCCCGAGGTACTTGGACAAAGAAGAAGGGGGAAGAAAGCGATCCGGGCAGCCGCAACATGCTTCAGCAACCGTGTTCCGGAGTGTGGGCGGGGATTTCTTTTGGTGCCCGCAGCCCGCGCGTTCAGGGTCTGATGCCGGCTACTCATCGTCCGGGCAGGGTTTCAAACCAGTGACGCTCTCGCGCTTATTGTTCCTGCGGCGCAGGCAGAACCGCCCGTGCCTCGAGGCAACCAAGGGCGGCAAGCGAATTACGTACCGCGATCTCGGGCGACGTATGGGGTTCATTGCCCAGCAGACCGGTCAGACGGCTGTTGTCGAGGCGGATCGGGTGTTTCCAATAAGGGGCGATTTCGGCCGCCTCGCGCGGGAAGCCACCAAAGGGTGCCACCAGCGAAATAAGCCACCAGGGAAAGCCATAGACCGGCAGCCGACGCTCCGCCGCGTTGCGGATCGCCCTGATCATCTGCTGTCCGTCCGCGTCGTAAATGCCCTCGAACTGTAACATCTCGAAGGGTTTCAGGCGCTCGGGCAGGTCAAGCAACCGGGCGAAGGTTTCGGCCAGATCGGGCAGATAGGCCCAGCTATGCCCGGCCCCCCGTGCCGGATTGATGATGCGCTTCAGCGGATTGCCGGCCGAAACCATTGCCTGCGCGAACCAGCTTGCCCGCATGCCCGGACCAAAGAAGTCACCGGCGCGCAGGATCAGCGACGGAACCTCCGGCGCAGCCAGTCTTAGCCGCTCTTCCAGCTCGACACGTATCGTGCCCTTGCGGCTTTTCGGGTGCTGCCGGCTGGTTTCGCTGATGACCGGGGTCTTCGCAGGATCGAAATTGTAGATCGTGCCAGGCAGAACGATCCGCGCTCCGCCCGCAGCCCGCGCCGCGGCGATGGTATTGTCGATCATGGGCAGGACAAGCCGGTCCCAGTCCCGATAGCCCGGCGGGTTCACCGCATGAACGATGACGGAAACGCCCTGTGCCGCGCGGATGACATCCGCGCCCCGCATCGCATCGCCCTCGAACCATTCGACATGCGCCGGCCCCCGGTTGCGGGCAGCGGCAAGATCTCGCGCCAATCCGCGAACCTGCCAGCCGTGGCGGCACAGCGCCTTGGCAATGCCGCCACCGATTCCGCCCGTGGCGCCCAGTACGAGTGCGGTCCTGTTCTGTTCCATCATGCGTCTCCTGATCTGCATCTGTTGCGATAAGGGCAGCATGGCTTGCGGATACATGAAAAGGAATTGCAAGAAATCCAACAGTTGCTAGAAAGAAGTTTATGAGCAACGTGATTTCATGGGACGATCAGCGAATATTTCTGGCGGTCCTGGAAGAGGGCAGCCTGTCGGCCGCCGCCCGTCGGCTGGGCTTGTCGCATCCGACTGTTCGCGCCCGGATCGAAACGCTTGAGAAACGGCTGGGCGCGGTCCTGTTCACCCGGTCGGTCAATGGCCTGACGCCCACGGAAACGGCCCAGACCCTGCGCGATCCCGCGCGGGCCATGGCGATGGCGTCGGAACTGTTCGTGCGTGTGGCATCTGCGCCTGCCGGACAGGTTGCCGGCACCGTCCGCATCAGCGTGCCGGACTTCATGGGGATCGAGGTGATCCCTGCCATACTGGCGCGCCTGCACCGGGAATATCCGGCTATTCGGATCGAATTGTCACTCAGCAATATTCAGGCGGATCTTCTGGCGCAGGAAGTCGATCTGGCCGTGCGAACTGTAGCGCCGACGCAGGGCGCACTGGTTGCCCGCAAGGTCGCGTCGATTCCCCTGGGACTGTTCGCATCGCGGGATTATGTCGCCCGGCGCGGCCTGCCCGCCGATATCGCCGAGCTTGCCGCTCATGATTTCATCGGACCCGACCGGTCGCGCAGCGATCTTGCCCTGATCGACAGTTCAGGCATGGGTGCCATCCGCGAACGTATGGTCCTGCGCACCGACAGCCACCCCGCGCAACTGGCCGCGCTGCGTGCCGGGCTTGGCGTCGGGGCAGTGCAGGTTCCGACCGCCGCCGCCGATCCGAATCTTGTCCGCCTCTTGCCCGATTTCGAGATCACCCGGCTCGATACCTGGATCGTGACGCATGAGAACCTGTCCCGGGTTCCGCGCGTGCGTGCGGTCTTTGACAGTTTGGCCGATGCGTTCAGAATGATTTCGAAGACCCGGTAAGGACCGGGGCAGGCCCTGCTCATGCCGGGCACGAAACACGCGCATAAAGAATGACCGATGACCTATCCCACTTTTCTCGCGGGCATGCCATCATGTCTTGTCGTGACGTGAACAGGCAATGCAGGAAAAGCGTTGAAGATGACTGGACAGGTGACCGGACGTTCCTCTGCGAACCGCTTCGTTTCTCATGGCGTGGCGCATGTCGATACCCCGCGCCGGGACGAACCCGTTCTGGTGAATTTCGTATTGGTGCCGAAATTCACCATGCTTGCCCTCACCTCCGCGATCGAGCCGCTCAGGGCCGCGAACCAGCTTTCGGGCAGCAACCTGTTCGAGTGGCAGATTTTTTCGGAAAATGGCGAGGCGGTCGTGGCATCCAACGGGGTCGTGATCATCCCCGACGGGGCGTTGCCACAGCAATCCGCGCCCGGCTATGTCTTCGTCTGCGGCGGAGTCGAGCCTGAAAGCACGAGTTCGCCCGTCATCGCCGATTGGCTGCGCGCGCAATGGCGTCATGGCCACACGGTCGGAAGCCTGTGCAGCGGCGCCTATGTCCTTGCCGAAGCGGGCATCCTCAAGGGCAGGAAATTCACCCTGCACTGGGAGAATATTCCCGGCTTCCGCGAAGCCTATCCCGATCTGGATCCGGTCGAGCGCAGCTATTGCATCGACAATCGCCTGATCACCTGCGCCGGCGGCATCGCCGCGGCCGAGATCGCATTGAGGCTGATCAACGACCATTGCGGCGCAGAGCTTGGTCAGGCCGCGATGAATATGTGCCTTCTGACCCACAGGCGGACCGCCGAGGATCCGCAGGTCATTTCCATTGCCGCAAGGCTGGGAACCCGGAACGAATATCTGGTGCGCGCGGTCGAGTTCATCGAGGCGCATGTGGATGAAGAGTTCAATCTGGCCGAATGCGCCGCCTATTCCGGTGTGACTCTTCGGCAGATACAGCGCCTGTTCCGTCAGTATCTGGGCATAACGCCCATGGATTACCGTAATAATACGCGGCTCAGGAAGGCGCGGATATTTCTATCGGAAACGAATATGTCGGTAATGGATGTCGCCCTTGCCTGCGGCTATTCGTCATCCTCGCATTTCGCCAAGGCCTTTCGCAAGAAATACGGCGTGTCACCTTCGAAATTCTCGAATTTCGGGTGACGCCGGCCGGGCAGGCTCCGCATCACCTCGCTGCGACCGGTCGCGCGTTACATCTCCCCGCCGATAGCCCTGTTTATGCCGCCGCCCCCAGCGGCGCGACAAAGCTTCGTCCATAGGCGATGACGAGACAGACCGCCGCGACGCAGAGCCAGTAGATGATCTCTCCTTGCGTGGTCTGGCCAGAGCGCAGGTGAAGGATGGTGAACAGCACCATCTCCAGCGCGATAATGATCGCCGCCAGCGGCACCAGCATGCCCCATTGCCGGTTGATCGCGGGCAGGACCAGCCCTGCAGCGCAGAGCAGCTCGATGCCGATCAGCGACATCCAGACACTATTCGGCATCGCCTTCAGCGACGGCACCATCTCTATGGAATTCGAGAATTTCCAGAAGGCACCTATCGCCGTATGTATCGCCAGAGCGACCTGCAAAACCCAAAGGATGATATTCATTGCCCTTCTCCCTGTGCTGACGATCCGGTGGCGGTGATCCCGGCCACGACTTTCTCCAGCGCGTCCAGAAAACGCGGCCAGCCTGCCATTGCGCCCCGGTGATATGCGGTCTGCTGAGGCTGGAACCCGACCTGTTCCATCCGCAACAGCGTGCCCGCCGCGGTCGGCACAAGCGTCCAGGTCACCAGGCTGCGGAGATCCTTCGTATCCCAGCGATAGGACAGCTTTTCATTCGGCTCGACGACCTGCACTTCGCAGGACACGCTGCCCCAATCCGCAGTCAGGCTGAAACGATGCCCCATCTGCGGCAGAAAATCGTTCTGCATCAGCCATTCCGCGATCAGATGCGGCTCGGTCAGTGCTCTCCAAAGCAAATCCGGCCTGCAGCGAAACTCGCGCTCGACCACGACGGAACCCTCGCCCCTGTGTTCATCCATCATCTGTCCATCCGTTTCAGCAGGTTTTCAAGCTTGTCGAATTTCTCGTCCCAGAAGCCGGTCATCTCACGCACCCAGCCCTGCAACGGCGCCAGCGCCGCGACATCGGCCCGGTACAATGTCTCGCGCCCATGAATGGTCCCCTGCACCAGGCCAGAGCCTTTCAGGATGCGCAGATGCTTCGAAACCGCCGGTTGCGAGATTGCCGCCTGCGCAGTGATGGTGCTGACCGATTGCGCACCGTCGCGGCACAGCCGCTCGAAAATCGCCCGGCGCGTCGGGTCGGCAAGGGATCTGAAAACTTCGTTCCGGAACTGAGTCATTATTCCATAACCGTTTGGCTATGGAATTCATATAACCGAATGGTTATTGGTGTCAACCGGCAGCGGTCGCGGCGATTTGTGCGATCCCATATGACGCCTCTGCGTGGGAGTTTGCAGTCACTTGACCGGCTGAATGATTTCTCCTTTTCTCGGCTCGCCCCGGTGGATTACCACGCCGTTTGCCCGATAATCCGTGAACTGCGCAGGCAGGCCTTTCCCTTGGCCAAGACCTGGGCCTGTTTGCAGGTGGAAATGCAGATGTGGCTCGGATGTATTGCCGCTGTTGCCACACCTGCCAATCTCCTGGCCCGGCACCACATGATCGCCCTTGGCAACGCGCACGCTGTTCTGCCTGAGATGCGCAAGAAACCCGTATTCGTCATTGCCGAAGTCGATCACCACATGATTTCCGGCTGGATTTCCCGGATCGGTGCTTCCTATCGCCTGATCGGGCAACCCATCCACGACGCCGGCAACAATTCCGCCCGCCGGAGCAAGGATTGGGCGGCCCCAACAATGATAACTTTCCAGATTATTCGGATCATCACCGTCATGGCTCTCTCCGTCTTCCAGGACAAGAAGGTCCAGCGCGAAACGCTGTCCCATATCGACGGCGTGATAATTATCTTCGAGACTGCGCCCACCCCAGTAAACATACCACTCGCCATCCACCGGCAAGCGCATTTGCGCCTTTGTCTCGTAATTCAGATACGGACTGTCGGCAGCAACAGGCTGCGGTCTTACATAGAAACCGGCAATATGCTCGGCATCGTCAAAAGCTATGACAATCTCTATCAATGCCGGAGCGTCGGTCCAGCGCGAAAGACGGGTAAAGACATCATGGCCCGCCTGCTTTTCCACGCGCTCGGACAGGACTGCTTCCTCGGTACCTAAATCGCTCAGCAAGCCGTCCTGCAGCGAGGTCAGGTCGTCGATCGAGCCGAAGGCTTCCTGCATGTCGGGCGTCGATCTCGTCCAGACGGATTCGACATCACCGCGCAAGAACGCTTCCGACACCTGCTGTCCCGCAGAGAGCGGGTCAGCCTGCGCAGACAAGGCGGCGCCAGCTTGCGCAAGAACTCCGATCAAAAGCGTCCAGCGATTCATTTCCGTCCCTTTCCATCGAGAGGCCCAATTCCGGCATTGTCAGCGCATAACACCGGCGACTCGCAGCCTTCCCTTCGCCACTGTCAAGCTGAACTTCTGCATGTGGGAAATTTATGCATTTTTCCGCCGCAGCCTCCGCCGCAGCCGAAGATATCCAGCGGGATGACGGCCGTGCCCGGCAGATATTCCCTCAGAGCAATAGTTGACAATTTTACCCCGACGTTCGATACCCGGCCCGAGTCGCGCCAGGGTTAGGGTTGCCTCAAGGCCGCCTTTATCCCGACAGCCTGCGGCAAGTCCGAATGCGGGAAAGAGACAAGGAACGTCATGAACCATAAACCGCTGCCGCGTTTGAGCGCGGGGATCGTTGCAACGCTTGCCTGCCTGATCGCAGCGCCCGGCCTTGCGCAGGATACCACTCCGGCTGCTCCGCAGACCGAAACGCAGGCCCAGACAACGCCTGAGGCCGAAACGCCCGAAGCGGCGGCCCCCGCAGGCGAGACGACCGGGACCCAGGCCGATGACGCAGGGGCAGGCTCAACCGGGGCCGAAGCCGCAGATGAGGCTGACGCCGGCTCTGGCGAAACGGAAACACCTGCAGCGGAAGCCGAAATCCCGGCTGACGCGGCAACCGACGGCGACACGGATACCGGAGCAGAGACGCCGGCGACCGAAGCGCCAGCCGCAGATGCGCCCGCCGCCGAAACGGGAACCGAAACAGAGGCTCCGGCAGCCGGCACCCCGGCCGCAGATGCCCCGGCCGCAAATGCCTCGGCCGCAAATGCCCCGACCACTGACACCCCAGCTGTGGAAGCGCCCGCCACAGAAGAACCGGCCGAGGCTCCCGGCTTCCTGCCGCAATCCATTCATGACGCGCTGGCCCCCATCCTGAACACGCCCGAGCGTGACCCGAATTTGCCACATGACCTGTCGCCCGTCGGCATGTTCCTGGCCGCCGACTGGGTGGTGAAGGCGGTGATGATCGGCCTGGCCTTTGCCTCGATCGTCACATGGACGGTCTTTGTGGTGAAGCTGCTGGAACTGTGGCGCGCGGGTGCGAATGTCCAGTCGGGTATCAACCGCATCGGACGCTCTGCCAACCTGCCCGCCGCACTTGCCGCAGCCGCTCGTCGCCGCGATCCCGTCTCTCGCATGATCCGCGCCGCATCGCAGGAATACGACCAGTCGGCCCCGGCCTTCGATCGGGCGGGCAATGACGGGATCAAGGAGCGTGTCGATTCGCATCTCGAACGGATCGAGGCCGTTGCCGGCCGCGGCATGGCGCGTGGAACCGGCATTCTTGCCACAATCGGCTCGACCGCGCCCTTCGTCGGTCTGTTCGGGACCGTCTGGGGGATCATGAACAGCTTCATCGGCATCTCCGAGGCGCAGACCACGAATCTTGCCGTCGTGGCGCCGGGTATCGCCGAGGCGCTGCTGGCCACCGCTCTGGGCCTTATCGCCGCCATTCCCGCCGTGGTCATCTATAACGTCTTCGCCCGCGCCATTGCCGGCTATCGCCTGCGTCTCGCGAATGCCGCCGCCGGCGTGCGCCGTCTGGTCAGCCGCGATCTGGATTTCCGTGGCATCACGCCAGCCGCGGCACCGGCAACGGAGGCCTAGGCCATGGCTGGCGGTATCCGCGAATCCCAAGGCGATGATCTGGTCGAGAATCATGAGATCAACGTCACGCCCTTCATCGACGTCATGCTGGTGCTGCTGATCATCTTCATGGTCGCTGCACCGCTGGCGACGGTGGATGTAAATGTCGATCTGCCGGTCTCGAACGCAACCCCGCAGCAGCGCCCCGATCAGCCGGTCTATGTGACGGTGAAACCCGACATGACGCTGAATATCGGGAATGACGACGTGCCGGTAGCCCGTCTGGGACAGGCGCTGGACGCGGTGACCGAAAGCAACAAGGAAGAACGTATCTTCCTGCGCGCCGACAAGGAGGTGCCCTATGGCGATCTGATGGAGGTGATGAATACGATGCGTGACACCGGCTACCTGAAGATCGCGCTGGTCGGTCTGGAAAACGGCGCGGCGGGCGCCGCACCCGAAGGCGCCGCGCCCGCCGCGACGACCCCGGATGCAGCCGCCCCTGCACCATCCGCCGAGTCTGACGGAGCGGCCGCGCCATGAGCGAACGCGCCTCTGTCATCACGCGCGAAGCCGCGTTATGGGGCGCCGTAGGTGTTCTGGTTCTGGCCGCGCATATCGCCTTTGGGGTCTGGATCACCCGTCAGGCCGAAGCGGCTGCCCCTCCGGGTCTGCCCGAACCGGTCTTTGTCGACCTGATGCCGGCTCCGGAACCGGCAGAGGCCCCCGCCGCCGAACAGACGGTGGAAGAGACCGAAGAACCCGAGGCCGAGCCGGAACCGGAGCCCGAGCCGGAGCCTGAGCCCGAAGCTGTCGAACTGCCGCCGATCCAGGAGCTGGAGCCGATCGAGGATTTCAGCGAGTTGTTTCCCGAACCGCAGGAGGAGGAAATGACTCCGCCCGAGGTGGAATCGACTCCGGAACTGACGCTCAGCGCGTCGACCCGCCCGATGCGCCGCCCGCCCGAGCCAGAGCCGGAACCCGAGCCGCAGCCAGAGCCCGAACCCCGCCGCGAACCGGAACCGCAGCGCCAGACGCAGCAGGCGCCGGAACCGCAGCAGCAACCCGCCCCGCAGCCGGCGGGCCAGCAGGCCCCGCAGGGCGCAGCCGGACAGGGGGCCAGCGGCATCAGCCAGCAGCAGGAAGCAAATCTGCTTCAGCAATGGGGCGGCAGCATCGGCGCCTGCATCCAGCGGCGGGCGCGCCTGCCGCGCGGAGTCCGCAGCGGCGGCACCGTCACGCTGGCATTGGCGGTATCGCGCAGCGGCACTGTGCAGGTCCAGGGCGTGGCCGGGTCTTCCGGTCTGCCCGAACTGGATCAGGCGGCATTGCAAGCGGCACAGCGCGCCGGTCGCTGCCCCCCTGCCCCGGCCGGGTTGACCGACGCGTCCTATAGCTTCGCGCTGCCGATCCGGATTGCCCAATAACCGGCCCCACCCGCCCCGCACGCATGCCGCGCGGGGCGGCCCTTCTGATCCGTCCCGTCAGATTTCCCGGCGGTGGCCTCAATCAGACCACGGCTTCCCCGGCCCGGTTTCTCCCCTTCTGCTTCTTCTTTGTCCAAATACCTCGGGGGTCCAGGGGGCAGCGCCCCCGGCCATCGCGGGACGCAAGTCACCAGCGTCTCCGATTCAGCACGACACGCTATAGGGTAGAAAACCCCCGAAACCGCCGGGTTCGACAGAAACATTTCCTCCCGGCCGGACGGCAGATTGGCGATCGAAGCTATTTGTAGAAACCGTCGCGCAGGTTGATACCGTGTTCCATCCACGCCTTCATCGCGCAAATCATACCGGTCCAGCCCTCGCAATTGCCCAGGCAACCCTTCAGGCCGATCTCGGTATCGGGCCAGCCATATTCGCTGATCCGCACCAATGTGCGCCCGTCCTCCAGCGGCTGGAAGGTCATGGTCACAGTGGTCCAGCTGTCGGGACTGCCCTCGACTTCCCATTGCAGGACGATCCGTTCGTTGGGCACGACCTCTTGCACCAGTACCGGAAAGGCTCCGGGGAAATCATGGAAATCCCAGGTCACCTCGGCGCCGGTGGCCAGACGGCCCTTCGCGCCGCCGGTGGTGAAGAATTTCGATAGCGTGTCCGGGTTCACGACGGTTTCGAACACCTCGTCGACCGGCTTCGATATCCGGCCGCTGACTGTGAATTTCAGTTCCATGGCAATGATTCTCCTTGTCTTGAACTCTATTATGTTATATAATTATAACATGTCAATCGAAGATCAGGATGACGCGCTGTTCAAGGCGCTGGGGCACCGGGCACGCCGGCAATTGCTGGACCTGCTGAAGGCGGGGCCGAAAACCACCGGCGAGCTGTGCGAGGCATTGCCGCAACTGGACCGCTGCACGGTCATGCAACATCTGCGGGTGCTGGAAACGGCCGGATTGCTCATCGTCGAAAGGCGGGGGCGCGAAAGATGGAATCATCTCGACGCCCTGCCCATCCATGCCCTGAACGAACGCTGGATCGGCCGATACGCCGCCTATGCGGTCAATATGCTCAGCGAAATCAGGCAGGAATCGGAAAACCCGCAGCGGCAGGACCGGGACAGGGTCCTGCCGGAATAGCGCGGCCCATCCGGTTCAGTATTCGTCATGCAGCTTCAGCCAGCTCATCGTGCCGTTTTCATTGCGGCCCTTTGGGGTCAGGTCAAGCCAGTTGAACGCGCCCATCACCAGCTCGACACCGCGATGATAGGTTGAATAGCTGTGAAAGATCGCCCCTTCGCGATCCTTTGTGAAAATGCTGATCCCGAACATGTCCGGGCTGTTCTGAATGACCAGGCCGTAATTGTAGATGGCCCTGCCGGCGGCGCGGTCCGCACTGGTGAAGGAAACGCCGAAATCATAGTTGAAATCGCCATCCCCCGACGAAACCCACGGAAAGCTCCAGCCCATCCGCCGCCTGACCTTTTCGATCTGCTGAAGCTGCGCGCGGGAAACCGCCGCGAAGGCCAGATCCGCCTGCTCGAAATGCTGCCGGGCCGCATCGATATGATCCGCGACGAAACAGCAGCCAGAGCAGATATGATCCGATCCCGGCGTCAGCATGAAGTGATAGATGGCAAGCTGATCGCGGTCACCGAAAAGATCGCCAAGCCCGCATTCGCCCTTGGAGCCTTCGAAACGATAGGGTTTGTCGATATGGACCCAGGGCATCCGCCTGCGCTCGGCGCGCAACGCGTCAAGCTGATGGGTCATGTCGCGCTCTTTGGCCAGCAGCACCTTGCGGGCCGTCAGCCAGTCTTCGCGTGAGACGACGGGAGGTGTCATGATCGGTCTCCTGTAGGGTTGCCGTGACAGCCTGTTCCCTTTCGGCCCGACATCAGTCTTAGCCAGGGCGGCAGGTGAAACAGGCTCATCAGCAGATACATCGTGGTCATGCCATTCATCGGCAGCATGCCCGGATCAGACAGGCAGAGCGCATTCACATCCATCGAGGTGATCCCGGCCATGAGGGCGAAGCCCGGCATAGCCGCAAGGGTCAGCCAATCTGCCGCGCCGGGTGTTCCTGCCGTCGAAAGCGTTGTCATTTTTCACCCTCCATCCGATGATCTGCTGAATCGGGGTAAATCTACGACAGGACGGAAACCGGGTGAGAGTAACAAGCATGACGGGATTTCGATGGACAGGCTGATTGCCTCTGCGGCGCAGTCTCTGGCCGGGGGTGACGCGCTGTCGGCACTGAAGCGGATCTCCCTGCGCGACGACCCGCCCGCGCTGGCGCTGCGCGGCACCGCCATGGCGCAACTGGGCGATCTGGCGCGGGCGCGGGAATTGTTGCAGGCGGCCGCGCGCGGGTTTGGCGCAAGGGAACCCGTGGCCCGCGCCCGCTGCATTCTTGCCGGCGCCGAGATCGCATTGGTTACGCGCGATCTGGTCACCGCGTTGCGGGCGCTTGGCACGGCGCAGGCGGTGCTGGAGGCGCATGCCGACCGGGCGAATGCCGCCCATGCCGCCTGTCTTCAGGCCCGGCTGCTGCTTTTGACCGGGCGTCTCGATGATGCCGAACAACGTTGCAATACCCTGGAAACCAAGGCCCTGCCCGCAGCGTCGCGTCCCGGCTATTGGCTGGTTGCGGCGGGCATCGCCATGCGGCGCATCCGGGCCCGGGATGCGCGGGCGGCTTTGGACCGGGCTGCTCAGACCGCGCGTGAAACGGGTATCTCCGCGCTGGCGGCCGAGGTGGCGCAGGCGCGCGCCGCATTCGATGCCCCGGCTGCGCGACTCATCGAAAACGGGGGTGACCGGCTGCTGGATCTGGCCAAGGTGGAAACCCTGATCGCCACGGATATGCTGCTTGTCGATATCTGCCGCAATGTCCTGCGATGCGGCGCGACTGTGATCCCGCTTGCCGGGCGCCCGGTGCTGCTTGCCCTGCTGCGCAAACTGGCCGAAGCCTGGCCCCGCGACGCCTCGCGCGAGGCGCTGCTTTTACATGCCTTTCGCGCGCGCCATGTGGACGAATCGCATCGCGCAAGGCTGCGGGTCGAGATCGGGCGGTTGCGCGGACTAATAAAACCTCTGGCCGGGGTGAAGGCGACCGGCCGGGGTTTCGTGCTGGAGCCCCGCGGCGCACGGAAGATCGCCGTACTCACCCCACCGGTCGAGGGGGAACATGCCGCGCTGCTGGCGCTGCTTGCCGATGGCGAGACCTGGTCGAGTTCGGCGCTGGCGCTGGCTCTGGATGTCAGCCCCCGGACCGTGCTGCGCGGGCTCGAGGCCCTGAAAGAGGCAGGGCGGGTCGATTGGTTCGGCCATGGCAGGGCGCGCCGCTGGATCGTGCGAAACGTGCCGGGTTTCCCGACAAGTTTGTTACTCCCGGTTCTCCTGCCGAAAGGATAGGATGGGTTTCATGAAACATATGGCTGAAATCATCCGCGAATATGGTCCCTTTCATGGCGTCGAAGATGTGCATGGCGTCACCTTCGACGGGCATCAGGTCTGGTTCGCCAGCGGCGACCGGCTGAACGCGCTTGATCCCAACAGCGGAACGGTTCTGCGCGCGCTGGAAATTCCAGCGGATGCCGGAACCGCCTTCGACGGCACGCATCTGTATCAGATCGCCGGGCCGGTCATCCGCAGGATCGATCCTCAAAACGGCAAGGTACTGGGCACGATCCCGGCCCCGGAAGGTGGCAATTCCGGGCTGGCATGGGCCGAGGGCATGCTTTGGGTCGGCCAGCACCGTGGCTGCAGAATCCATCAGGTCGATCCCGATAGCGGGGCGGTGCTGCGCGTCATCGAATCCGACCGCTTCGTCACCGGCGTCACCTGGGTCGACGGGGAATTATGGCATGGCACATGGCAGGAAGGGAAAAGCGATATCCGGCGCATCGACTCCGGGACCGGCAAGGTGCTGGAACAGCTGGAAATGCCGGCAGGTGTCGGAGTCTCGGGGCTGGAATCGGATGGCGATGAACGGTTCTTCTGCGGCAGCGGCGGCGGAAAGCTCAAGGTTGTCCGCCGCCCCGGAAAGGCGAATATCCCTGCGAAATAATACCGGACGGAATATTCCACCGGCCTGCTATTCTGCCCCCGCTCCCACGATCCAGAGCGTGTCGTGCCCGCTCGGACTCGCTTCCCCTTCTTCTTTGAACAAATACCTCGGGGGTCCGGGGGCAGCGCCCCCGGCCCTCGCGGGACGCAAATAACCAGCGTCCCTACGTCAATACGCCCGGCTCTCAAGGTTCACCTCCCACCGTTTCCGGCAGGGCAGTCCCGCTGGTGGACATGTCCGGCGGCCCGCCATGGCGTCTTTCATATCCCGGACGGATGCCTACAGGATGATGCCTACAGGATACGGCGGCGTATCATGGCCGAGGCGATCTCTCCCAGGATGACGAGGGCAAGGATGGCCAGCAGGACCATCGCCACCTCGGGCCAGTTGAATGTGTCTATGGCACCTTGCAGGATGATCCCGATACCGCCCGCCCCGACCAGACCCAGCACGGTGGATTCGCGCAGATTGATATCCCAGCGCAGGATACTGACCGCCCAGAAAGTCGGCATGACCTGCGGCACGATGGCATAGACGATCACCTTGAGGCGCGATGCCCCCGTCGCCTCAAGCGCCTCGACCGGGCGACGGTCGATCTCCTCGATTGCCTCGCCCAGCAATTTGCCGATGAAACCGACCGAACGGAACATGATTGCCACGATCCCCGCCACCACACCGGGGCCGAAAATGGCAACGAACAGCAGCGCCCAGATGATCGTGTTGATCGAGCGTGACGATACCAGAATGAACCGGCCCAGCCAAAGCGTCGCAAGGTTGGGTGTGGTATTCCGCGCCGCCAGATAAGCGACGGGAAGCGAGATCAGCACCGCGAAAAACGTCGCGATCGTGGCGATATTGACGGTTTCCCACAAGACCTGAAGGATGTTCGGCAGATTGCGCGGATCGGGGGGAAACATCCGGGCCAGCAGATCTCCCATCTGGCTGGGCGCATCCCATACCCAGGCCCAGATGACATCGATACTGCTCACCGACCAGGCGATGACCAGCAATGTGACGATCAGGCTGCCATAGCGCGTCAGCCGCTGACGCGTGGTAAAGCGGCTCCAGTCGTCGCGGTCCATATCCGGCAAGCTCATATCCGTTTCCTGATCTGGCCGCTGACGGCCTCGCTGATAAGGATCACGCCGATGATGACCATGGTGATGGCCAGCGCGAAATCGTAATCATAGCGCCCGAAGGCATTGGCCAGAGTGGCGCCGATCCCCCCTGCCCCCACGATGCCGACAACGGCCGAGGCACGCAGGTTGCTGTCAAGCTGGTAGATCGTCAGCCCGATCTGGCGCGGCAGGATCTGTGGAAAGATGGCGTAGAACAGGGTCGGCAGGAACGACGCCCCGGCGGCGCGCATTGCCTCTACCTGACCGAAATCGATCTCTTCGATCCGCTCGGCCAGCATCTTCGCGACAAAACCGATGGAATAGATGATCAATGTCAGAACACCGGCCAGCGGGCCGAAACCCACGGCCTTGACGAAAATGATGGCGACGATGACCGGATGAAAGCTGCGGGCTAGGATGATGATCGCGCGGCCAAGATAGAAGATCGGGCGCGGGGCGATATTTCCCGCCGCCATGAAGGCGATCGGGATCGACAGCAGCACGCCGCCGAATGTTGCCAGAATCGCGATCTTCAGGCTTTCAAGAAACCCGTCGATCAGCAGCCCGCTGCGCTCGAAGCTGGGCGGGATGGCGCCGCTGAATATCCGCTGCGCCCGCACCAGTCCCTCGGCAACCCTCTGCCAGTCGATGGGCAGCGTCGCGACGGACCAGAGAATATAGGCGAAAATCCCAAGGATCGTGACCCAGCGCAGGACCGGATTGGCGATCATCGGCGGTTTGCGCCAACTGTCCCGCGTCGCGCTCATGATACGGGCTCCGGTTGTGGGGAGGCGCGGTCGGCGGCGGGGCTGCCGGAATAGATCCGGTCCATCGCCGTTTCATCGAGTTCCGCCGGGGGGCCGTCGAAGATGATCCGGCCATAGCGCATGCCGACGATACGGTCCGTATATTGCCGCGCCTCAGCCACGTTGTGGATATTGATCAGCACCGGTAGTGACAATTCACGCGCCAGATCGCGCAGCAACTGCATGATCTGCTCCGAGGTCTTCGGATCCAGCGACGCGGTCGGTTCATCCGCCAGCAGAATCTCGGGCTCCTGCATCAATGCCCGCACCACGCCGACCCGCTGACGCTCGCCACCGGAAAGCTCGTCGGCGCGCTTGTCGGCATAATGGGCAATGCCGACCCGCTCCATCAGTTCATAGGCGCGGCGGATATCCTGTTTCGGATATCTGCGGCTGATCGCCGACCATGTCGAGATATAGCCAAGCCTGCCGGATTGCACATTCTCCATCACCGTCAGGCGGTCGACAAGATTGAAGCCCTGAAACACCATGCCGATCTTGCGGCGGGCCTCGCGCAGCTTGCGCCCTTTCAGCGTGGTCAGTTCCATGCCGTTCAGGACAATGCTTCCCGAGCTTGGCTCGACCAGTTTGTTGATACAGCGCAAAAGCGTGCTTTTACCGGCCCCGGAAGACCCGATGATGGAAACGACGCTTTCGCCTTCCACAGTCAGGTCGAGATTCTTGAGAACCGGGTCACCGCCCGCATAACGTTTGACCAGATCGGTGATCCTGAGCATGGCAGCCCTCCGGAATGGCCCGGCCAGAAGCCGGGCAGGGAAAAGATCGGAACGGCAGGCTTATTCGGCGGCAAGGTCTTCGGGCGTGTAGGAAACGCCGTTAGCCTGCTGAATCTCGCGGATCACCGCCCATTGGTCGTTATAGGTGATGGGGATGAACTTGCTGACCCCCTCGAATTCCTCACCCAGGGCGGTGCCGGCGAAATCGAAGCTGAAGAATGCCTCTTCGATCTTCTCCTTCAATTCCGGCGCCAGATTATGGGCATAGGTATAAGAGGTCGTCGGGAAAGGTTCGCTTTCCCAGATGACGCGGACATCGGCGGGATCGTAAAGCCCGCGCTCGGCCATCCGATCGACGACCTCGGACGCGACGGGTGCCGCATCGTAATCGCCCGCGACAACGCCCAGCATGGACTGGTCATGCGAACCCGAATAGGTCACTTCGTAATCCTCATCCGGAACAACGCCAAGCGCGGGGAACAGCGCCCGCGGCGCCTGGTTGCCGGAATTCGAGGTCGGCGAGGTATGCGCGACCCGCTTTCCCGCCAGATCGGACATTTCCTGGATATCGCTGTCGGCCTGCGTAAAGACCTGCAGGGTATAGCCGAAACGGCCGTCATCCGAACCCATCAATGCGAAAGGCACCGCACCGGCCAGATTGACGGCAAAGGGCGTCGGGCCAGTGGAAAAACCGGCGATATGCAGGCGGCCCGAGCGCATCGCCTCGACCTCGGCCGAGTTGGACTGCACGGCAAAGAACTGCACCTTCTTGCCGGTCACCTCGGAAAGATGCTCGATGAACGGATCCCAGATATCCTCATAGACCGCCGGATCCTCGACCGGCGTATAGGCAAAGACCAGCGTATCGGGATCGACCAGTTCGCTTTCGTCGGTCGGGGCATCCGCCACCAGATCGCCGTCGGAATCGCAGTAGATCGGGTCGAGTTCCCCGTGATCGGGGCAATCCTGCGCATTCGCCGCAGAGCCGAAGGCCAGCGCAACGAAAACCGCGGCACCAAGATATTTGTCGGGACTGAACATGATGAAACCTCCTCCTCGGGCTGGCACAACCAGAGTTACACAGCCCCTTATTGGGATTTCCAACATAAACCTGTGGCTATTGCAACAAAATTGTCACATAAATCTGCGAAACAGGCATGAATCACCAGAAAAGGGACCTGGCAGATGAACTCGGTGCCCGAACGCATACGCAAATCAGAGCGCAGGGCACAGATCCTGATGGAACTGCGCTGGAAGCCGCATGTGCGCGTGACTGAACTGGCCGAGCAATTCGGCGTCTCCACCGAAACCATCCGCCGCGATCTGCAGGAGATGAACGAGGCGCGGGAACTCGACCGCGCGCATGGCGGCGCTTCGGCGCGGATACCGGAAAGCCAGCCCAGCCTCGACGAGCGACAGACATCACGGGTCGAGGAACGCGAACGCATCGCCCGCTTCGCCGTCCGTCAGATCGCCGATGGCGCATCCCTGATGATCGACGCGGGCGCCTCTACCATCGCGCTTGCCCGCTGTCTCGCCGTCGCGGATCTGAATCTGAAAATCGTGACCAACAGCCTGCCGGTCGCGATGATCCTTGGCCCGGCGCCGAAGATCTATCTGCGGCTATGCCCCGGCGATCTGCTTGCCCCGGAAGCGGCGGTGATCGGCCCGGACACATCGGCATATATCGCCCGGCACAATGTCGATTGCTGCTTTCTCGGCGCCTCGGCGGCAAGCGATCAGGGCATCAGCGAGGCCATCCCCGGTTTCGCCGATGTCAAACGCGCCATGATGGCGCAGGCGGCGCGGTCGGTCTTCCTGATCGACCACAGCAAGCTTGGCCGGAACGAGCTCGACCGCGTCGCCGGCCCTGCCCCTGATCGCGCCATCTATACCGACCGCCTGCCCGATCCCGGTTTCGCGAAAGCATGGCAGGCCGGAGGAGGAGAGCTGCAGGTGATCGAAGCCTAGCGATCAAAGCCCATCAAAGGGCGGTTCCGGTCAGGCGGACAGACCATTCCGGTGGATCCGCCCGCGCCATGGCGAAAACCCCTCTCAGCCCTGCCGCTGAGGCATGTTCACCAGCAAACCGTGCAAATCGTCTGTCACGGTAATCTGGCAGGCCAGCCGCGATGCGCTCGGATCGGGCTCATACGCAAAATCCAGCATGTCTTCCTCGAGGGCCGACATCCCGGGCAGCCGGTCTATCCAATCGGCGGCGATATAGACATGGCAGGTCGAACAGGAACAGGCACCGCCGCATTCGGCCTCGATCCCGCGCACCCCTTCGTTCCGGGCGGCTTCCATCAGTGACAGGCCGGCAACGGCATCCACGACGCGCTTGCTGCCGTCGGGTTCGACAAAGGTGATCTCGACCATGTTGCGGCGCCTCAGTTCGGGCTGGACGGGACAAGAGCCATTGCCTCGACTTCGACCAGAAATTCGGGCCGCGTGAAGCCGTCAACGATCAGCAGGGTAGAGGCCGGTTTGACCTTCAATCCCCGCACCCAGCGATCGCGCACCGCCATATAGGCGGCCATATCGTCGCGTCGCGTCACGAATGCCGTAAAGCGCAGCACATGCGAGAGATCGGCACCGGCCTCGGCCAGAATGGCATGGATATTCGCGAAACACAGTTCCGCCTGCGCGGTCACGCCATCCGGCACCGTTCCATCAGCGGCAAGCCCAAGCTGCCCCGAGGTCACGATCATTCCCCCTGCCGCGACACCATGCGAATAATTGCCGAAAGGCGCGGCCATCCTGTCGGGAACCAGAGATTTCATGGCCGCGGCCCCCGCCCCTGCAAGCCGCAACGCAAAAGGAACAATTCCGTCGCCTCGGCAATGATCCGGTCGGCATCCAGCGGCGCACCGTCCGGGACGTCCATCAACACACGCGCCTGCGCTTCATATTCCGCGTAATGCTGGGTCACCGCCCACATGTTGATCTGGAAAAGCAGCGGATCGACCGGCGCCAGCATCCCGGCCTCTATCCAGCCCCGGATCACCTCGCTCGCCTCGTCGACCGAGGCTTTCAATTCCTCCCAATGCCCGGCCATCTCGGGCGCGCCCCGCGCGATCTCATTGGCGAAAAGGCGGGAAATATCGGGATATTCCAGCGCATGCCGCAGCTTGCGCTCGATATAGGTGGCGATCGCAGTCGCCGGATCGTCACGTGTCGGCGACAGAAAGAAAATCTCGCGCCACTGCCTGACGATATGGCCAAGCACCTGCTGATACAGCTCTTCCTTCGAGGAAATATAGTAATGCAGCTGCGCCTTGCTGATCCCCGCGCTTTGCGCGATCACCTGCGTCGATGTGCCGGCAAGGCCGTTCCGGGCGAATTCGCGAATCGCGGCATCGCGGATGGCGATATGCATTTCGCGGCGTTTCTTCTGCGCGGTGGTCATAACCTGCTCCCAATCATGCTTTACCTGCGGCACAACCGCCCATCTTTCCCGACAATGCTACATAACCGCATCCAGTCAAAACCAGCATGCCCTTCTGCTTCATGCAAATATCCCGGAGGAATCCGGCCGGGCCGGGCCGGATGGGGCAGCGCCCCCGATGCCGGGCACCATGGGTCCACCATTCACTCGGCCCGCAGCTTTTCCTTGATCTCAAGGCCGGTCCCGCGATTGACGAAAGCGCTATCGGCAACCATCGACAGATCGACGCTGCCGGCTTCGATGATCCCGGCCTCGACGGCCAGATCGTGGAACGCCTCGATCCGCGCCTCATCCAGCGCGCCGATGCCTTTCTCCTGCGCATCGCCGGTATCGATGATGTCCAGCGACTCGAACTGCGTCATTTCGGCGTCCAGCTTCTCGACCGTCATTTCGGGATTGGCCGCGATGATGGCGTCATAGGCCGCGCTGCGGTCGCCATAGAGATAATTGTACCAGCCCTCGATCGAGGCATCGACGAAGCGCTGCACCAGATCCGGGTTCTCGTCGATCAGATCCTGCCGCGTCTCGATCGTGGCGCCATAGGTATTCCACCCCTGATCGGCCAGCAGGAACGTGTCGACCTCGGCCCCCTCGGCCTTGGCGTAAAGCGGCTCGGCGGTGCCATAGGCTTGCTGAACCATTGTCTCATCCCCCAGGAACTGCGCGAGGTTGTAGCCATATGGCCGAAGCTGCTCGTCCCGGAATCCCTTGGACGCGACCATCCATTGCCAGAAGCTGAATTGCCCATCCTTGCCCATCAGGACCGCCGGAGCCTGTGCCAGTGCCGCGAAATCCTCATACTGCCCCTTATGAGCCATAAGCGCCTGCGGATCCTTTTGATAGATGGCCGCGACGACCTTGGTCGGAATGCCGTTGCGAACATTGTCGAAGGACAGCAACAGATTGCCGGCGATCAGGAAATCCAGCCGCCCCGCCGCCAGCATCGGCCGATTATTCACCTGAGGCCCGCCGGGCTGAATTTCGACATCCAACCCGTATTTCTCATAGGTGCCGTCGGCAACGGCTTGATAAAACCCGCCATGACCGCCCTGTGCCAGCCAGTTCGTGCCCAGCACCACCTTGTCATTCGCCCATGCGGCACCGGCGACCAGCAGGCCACAGATTGCGCCAAGGGCGGAAATCATCCTGTTCACGCCGTTTCTCCCTGTTGTCGTTGATCTTGATCGTCACGCGCCATGCCCGCATGCCAGCCCCGCGTTTTTCCGGGGTTCATCAGGCCATATGGATCGGCCAGTTTCTTGAACCGGATCTGCGCATCGTCGATCTGCTTCATGCCGCCATCCTCGATGGTCACCACATGCGGATCGAAGATCGTGCAGCCATCCAGCCGCTCCAGTTCGTCGATCAGACGATACATCGCCTCCTTGCCGCGCCAGCGCACCAGCGGCAGGGCGAAAATCTGGATTTCGCCCTCCATCCGCGCCATTTCATGATGCCAGAAAACCTCGTCGCCATAACGCTCCATCTGGCGCATGACCAGATCGGGATCGAAGGGGCGCGGATAGGCGACCTGAAGATAGGTCCAGCCCCTGTCAACCTTGAGCGCCTGAAGCGTGGTGTGGTTCCAGCCGCATTCATAGGCCGGTTGCAGCCCCGCCTCGCGGATTTCCGGCTTGGTCAGGGCAAAGGACACCCGACCGCCGCACGCCTCGGCCTCTTCGGTAAAGCGCTCCATCTCGTCCGGGGCGACCATCGCGAAGATCGCATCACGGTCAGCGGGAAAATGGTCGCCGAACTTGCGGTAGAACGGCGCGAAACGCCGCTCGACCGCGGTCAGCAGATAGCAATCCATGCCATCCGCCTGCGCGCGCGTCGCAAAGCGCAGTGCCTTGTCATAGCCGTCGAACAGAACCGCTATATGGATCCAGTCGGTGGCACGGGTCAATGCAAGTCCCAGTTCCACCACGATGCCGTTGGTGCCGTAGGCGTGCTGGATTTTCTGCGTATCGCCGCCGTGAAGCTCGATCACCTGCGGCTCGGGCTCGACCGTGACGACTTTGGCATAGGTCACGTTGCCCGGATCGCGCAGCATGCCGTGACGCAGCGAGCCGATCCCGCCCGAACCCCCGGCAATGAACCCGCCGATCGTGGCCATCTGGCGGGTCGAGGGATACATCAGCAATTCCTGCCCGGTCTCTCGCGCGGCATCGTCCAGACGCGAAATCCGCGCACCGGCCTCGACCCGGACATGGCCATCGGTGATTTCTATCACCCTGTCGAGACGGGTCAGGTCCATGATGACCCCGCCCTCCAAAGGCACACATTGCCCGTAATTGCCGGTGCCGCCGCCGCGCAGGGTCAGGGGAAGCCTGTGGCGGGCCGCCAGCGCCGCCACCTGCATCACCTCATCGAGGTTTTGCGGCAGAACGACCAGATCACCGGTCAGATCCTTCAGCTGTTCGTTCAAAATCGGGCTGTACCAGAAATAATCATGCGACCGCGCCGCCAGATATTTCTCATCATCATGAAAGCGGACACCGTTCAGTGCAGCCTTGAACGCCTCCAGATTGCGAATTGCGGTCATTGTTGTTCTCCTTGCAATTCCGGCAGCACCTTGCCGTCGCGCCAGATCGCCCGTGCGGCGCGGGAACGGCTGATTGCGTCGCCCGCATCCTCGGCCGCGATGCGGATAAAACTGGCCGGCCCGCCTTCGGTCAGGCGCAGGCTGTGGCCCATCCAGTTCGCGGGCCTCTCGCTGATGGAATCCAGCCATTCATCGGGCGGCAGATGCCCGGCCAGAACGGCAAGGCGGAACATGTCGCCAAGATCGTAATCGCCATAGGGGAAAAACCCGTCCCGGACATTATCCGAGCCGATCATCACCGGCACGCCCGCCTCCTGCGCCTCTCGCAAGGGTGCCAGCCCGCGCAGGCGCGGCGTCCGGCCCGGGGCGGCGTCCTGAAGATAGCTGTTGGCGCCCGGCAGCACGGTCAGGCCAATTCCGGCCTCGGACGCCCGGTCCAGGATACCGGCAACCTCTTGGCTGTCGCGGATCGACAACGCGCAGCCATGCCCGCACAGCACGCGCCCCGCCATGCCACGCCGCGCGGTTTCCCCGATGATCGCATCGATGCCGCGGGCATCGGGGTCCAGCCCTTCATCAACGTGAAAATCCAGATCCAGCCCGTATCTTTCCGCCAGATCGAACACCGTCCCGATTTTTGCCGCCAGATCGGCATTGCGATACACGAAAGCGCCCAGAATGCCGCCGCTGTCGCGAATTTGCGCGGCCACGGAGGAACCGATCTCGACCAGACGATCCAGCGGCGTCAGCGAGGCCAGTTGCAACCCGATCCGGCCGCGCCAATCCTCGGCCAGCCCGCACAGGACCTGCCATGCCAAAGGCGCCTGCGCATCGTTCCAGTCGACATGACTGCGCATCAAGGCGGTCCCGTGATGGTATGCCTTGCCCAATGCACGGCCTGCGCGGGATCGCAGGTCATCCTCGGTCCAGCCTTCGGCATCCCGGGCCATCATCTCGATGGCGTCAAACAGCGACCCGGCCCGATGCGGCATCCGCGCGGCGGTAAACGTCTTGTCCAGATGCGTATGGATATCCGCCAGCAAGGGCGTGACGAAGCCGCCGCCTCCCTTTTGCGAGGGGCGTAGAGCAGTGATCCGTCCGCCTTCATGCCGAAGGTCCCAATGCCCCGCCCGCCCGGCCAGAGCGATGCCTGTCAGCTCGCCGCGATCATCCATGTCACGCATCCGCATCAGCCCTCGCGCTTGATTTCGCTTTCGTGCCAGTGCCCCAGCACGGCTCGCGACAACCACGAGGTGATCAGAAAGATGACGACCCCCAGCAGCGACACCAGAAACAGCGCGGCGAACATGCGCGGGATCTCGTTTCGGAAGCTGGATTCCAGAATGCGCGAGGCAAGCCCGGTATTCTGCCCTGCGGTCCCTGCGACGAATTCCGCCACCACCGCGCCGATCAGTGCAAGCCCGCCCGCGATCTTCAATGCCGCCATGAAATAGGGCAGTGCCGACGGGATCAGCAGATAACGCAGCCGCTGCCACGGCGTCGCCTGATACAGCCGGAACAGATCGCGCAGATTGTGATCCGCGCTGCGCAGCCCGATGGCCGTATTCGACAGGATCGGAAAGAACGCCACGATCCATGCACAGATCAGCAGCGCCACAAAGGTATTGCTGACATAGATCAGGATCAGCGGCGCAATCGCGATGACCGGCGTCACCTGCATGATGACGGCAAAGGGAAACAAGCTCATCTCCAACGGGCGCGACAGCGCGAACAGCATGCCCAAAGCCACACCGCCAACGATCGCCAGAGCAAGCGACATCAGGGTCAGCTTGACGGTGAAGGCGGCGCTTTGCATCAGGCTGGCCCAATCCTCGACCAGAGTCTTCGCGATCAGGCTGGGTGCCGGGATCAGGTAATGCGGTACCTCATTGTACCACACCAGAAATTCCCACAGCCCCAATGCCAGAAGAATCGCCGTGATCGGCATGACGATCCGCAGCCGACGCTCTTTCCGTTCGCGCAGGATACGGGGATCGGTCTGCGGCTGATCGGGCATCGCGTCGGCTCTGGCTTCAATGGTTGAGATCGACATGATCCATGGTCCCTTCCAATGCGTTGCTGACCATGCGGCAGCTCTCGGTATATTCGGGCGTCATCCGATAGGAGGCATCGCGCGGATAGCCGCCGGGCAACGGGATATCATGCACGACCCGGCCGGGACGCGCCGCCATGACCACGACGCGGCTGGACAGGTAGACCGACTCGAACACCGAATGGGTCACGAAGATCACCGTCAGCCCGTGCGAGCGCCACAACGACAGCACCTCGTCATTCAGCTTGGCGCGGGTCATCTCGTCCAGCGCCGCGAAAGGCTCGTCCATCAGCAAAAGCTTGGGCCGGGTGACCATCGCACGCGCGATCGATACGCGCATCTTCATCCCGCCCGACAATTCGCGCGGATAGGCTTTCGCGAAATTCGCCAAACCGACCATTGCAAGCGCCTCTTCGACGCGTGAACGGGCCTCGGCCCGGCTTCGGCCGCTCAGCTTCAGCGGCAGGTAGACATTGTCGAAAACCGTGGCCCAGGGCATCAGCGTGGCATCCTGGAATACAAAGCCGATATCGGCATTATCGCGGCCTTGGCCGGGGGGATGACCGTTCACCGCAAGCTGACCGCCCGAGACCGACAGCAGCCCCGAGATCATCTTCAGCGCGGTGCTTTTGCCGCAGCCCGAGGGGCCAAGGAAGCTGACGAATTCACCGTCCCTTATGGTCAGGGACATGTCGCGGATCGCCACGGTTCCATTCGCGAACCGCTTGCCGACATCGCGCATCTCTATCAGGTTCGAAGCCTCGGGGCGGTCAAGCATCTTCATTCCTCCGGTACGCGGTCAAGCCAGTCGAGCGGGATGGCGTCGATCTCGGCCATCGCCTCGACCAGCCGTTCGACGGCATGGGCCAGAGTCGCCTCGCCCTTTTCGGCACTTGCCAGATGCGCTTCGCCGCAGGCGCCGGCAATGTTCAGATCCTGCGTCTTCCACCCCGGCTTCACTGCCCGACCCAGCCCGACATGACTGAACCGCTCGGCCAGATCCTGACCACGCGACCGGAAATCCCGGGCAAGGCTCATATCCACATTCGCCGGATCCAGGGCCAGCATGACCGAGGTTTCCATGTCGCCGGCATGGATGCCGTGGCTGCGCTCGGTCGGTGAATACAGCCCGTCGGGCATGCCAAAGCCGAACCAGTTCACCGAAAATGTCATCATCCCATGCGATATCCGCAACTGCCGCGCGGCAGTCTCCATGACCGGAATATTGCCGCCATGACCGTTCAGCAGAATCAGCTTGCGGACCCCTGCCCGTGCCACGCTTGCGCCGATCTCGGTCAGCACCCGGATCAGGGTCTCGGCCGTCAGGGTCAGCGTTCCGGGAAAGTCGATATGCTCGTCGCTCTTGCAGACGGCCTGCACCGGAAGGAACAGGACCGGGCTGTCGGCGGGCAGCGCCTGCGCCAGCCGGCGCGTGATGCCGTCGACGGTACAACTGTCGACGGACATCGGCAGATGCGGGCCGTGCTGTTCTATCGCGCCGATCGGCAGGACGGCGATGATCCTTTCCCGGTCCAGCACCCCGAATTCGGTTCGGGAATAATCGGCCCAGTACCGTTTCATCTCGGCAGCCCTCCGGCCCCGGCGCCCCGGGTCGGCATGATGAATTCCGTCATGTGCTCCTCCACTGCATGGCAGGCTAAACAAATTCATAGCAATTGGTCAAACTAATTGATAAGTTTTTTTGAAAAGCCGGGAAGATGAACGGTTTGCCGGTAGTTCCGGCCAGCAAATCGCCACGAATCACAGGCTGGCGAAAGGCAGAGGGAGATCATCAGGATGAGCCATATCGCGATTATCGGCGGCGGACAGGCGGGGGCGGCGCTTGCCGCCAGATTGCGGCAGCTTGGCCATGACGGGAAGCTTACGCTGATCTGCGGCGAAGACGTGCTGCCCTATCAGCGGCCGCCGCTTTCCAAGAAATACCTGATGAAGGAAATGGCGCGCGAACAACTTTACCTCCGGCCCGAACGTTTCTATCTCGACCACGAGATCACCCTGATCCGCGGGCGGCAGGTCAGCGCGATCCGACCCGGCTCAAGGCAGATCGAGTTGGCGGGCGACATCATTTCATATGACAAACTTGCCCTGACGACCGGAGCCTCTCCGCGATTACTGCCTGCCGCGATGGGCGGCGATCTGCCCGGCATCCATGCCGTCCGCACCCTCGCCGATACTGACCGGATGGCGCCTGAATTCCGGCCCGGACAGCGGCTGCTGATCGTCGGCGGCGGTTATATCGGACTCGAGGCCGCAGCCGTCGCCGCCGGACTGGGCCTGCATGTCACCCTTGCGGAAATGGCTCCCCGGATCCTGCAACGCGTCGCCGCCCCCGAAACCTCGGACTTCTTTCGCGATCTTCACAGCGCGCATGGCGTCGAGATCCGCGAGGATGCCCGGCTGAAGCGTCTCCGCTCCGGGAATGGCATCACCGCCGAATTCGCCGATGGCCCGGAATGCGCGGCGGATTTCGTCATTATCGGCATCGGCGTCCTGCCAAATGACGATCTGGCGGCGGCGGCCGGCATTGCCTGCGACAACGGAATCCTTGTCGATGTGCAGGGCAGGACCAGTGATTCTCATATCTGGGCGGCGGGCGATTGCACCCGTTTGCCCTATCGCGGCGCGCGGATCCGCCTAGAAAGCGTGCAGAACGCCATCGATCAGGCCGAGGCGGTGGCGGCCAATATGCTGGGTCATGCGCAGGATTACATCCCGAAACCGTGGTTCTGGTCCGATCAATATGACGTCAAGCTTCAGATCGCCGGGCTGAACACCGGCTATGACCGGGTCGTCATCCGCCCGGGAAAATCGCCCGAAAGCCGCTCGCACTGGTATTTCAGGGGCGAAACGCTGTTGGCGGTCGATGCGATGAACGATCCGCGCGGCTACATGATCGGCAAACGCCTGATCGAGGCGGAACGCTCGCCCCTGCCGGATCAGGTCGCCGATCCGGATTTCGACCTGAAGGAATTGCTGTAGCCACAACTCACCGATGACAACGGACAATCCCGGCAATACCTGCCGCTCTCCGACCACGCACAGGCTTCTTCTTTGTCCAAATACCTCAGAGGTCGCCGGCGGGTCGCCCACTGGTTCAAGAGACCTGCCGGCGACGGGCAGCACCCCCGGCCGGTCGCATGGCGAACGCCTCCCTCCTATCCGGAAACGACGACCGGCGTTGCTGTCCCCGTACAAGGCGGTATGCTATGCGCTCGACAACCCGAAAGACGGTCATGACCACGCTCTATATAGACGCCGACGCCTGCCCGGTGAAAACCGAGGCCGAGCGCGTGGCCACCCGCATGCAGGTTCCCATGGTTCTGGTGTGTAATGGAGGTCTGCGGCCATCGCAAAACCCGCTGGTGTCGCTGGTCATCGTGGACGAGGGGCCGGATGAGGCGGATCAGTGGATCGCCGACCGCTGCGGTCGGGGCGATGTGGTGGTGACCGCCGATATCCCGCTTGCCGATCGCTGCATCAAGGCAGGCGCCCGCGTTCTTACCCCGACCGGAGAAGAGCTGAAACAGACGAATATCGGTCAAAGGCTTGCGGTCCGCGATCTGATGAGCGACATCCGCGCCGCTGATCCTTTTTTCCGCGGGAATGGCCCGTCATTCACAAAAGCCGATCGATCCCGCTTCCTGCAGGCGCTTGACACGGCCCTGAACGCGGCGCTGCGCGGCAGGTGATCCCGGCTGCGGGATTCCCGAACCGGCAGCGCCTCCATTTCACCCGTGCCAGCCCGAAACCCTATATTTGCGGTCTTTCCCTGCGCCCGCCGGAAGGGTATGGCCGTGGGGAAGTCAATCAGACCAACTGTCAGGAAGCCGATTTTGCCGGAAGGTCCATATCCTTGCTGATCCAGCCCCATGAGACTGCCGAAAGGGCGGGTCCGGCCGTGCGGGTCGAACATCTGTCGCTGAAATATGGCGGACAGGTGGCGCTGGACGATGTTTCGCTATCGATCGGGCGCGGCAGTTCCTTTGCCCTGCTGGGACCGAACGGAGCGGGCAAGACATCGTTGATCTCGGTCCTGGCAACGCTGCGCGAGGCCGATAAAGGGCTGGTCGAAGTGGCGGGGCACGACCTGCGCCGGGCCTCGCGTCAGGTGCGGCTGTCGATCGGGATGGTGTTCCAGGATCCAAGCCTGGACGACCGGCTCTCGGCCGAGGAAAATCTGGACTTTCATGGCCGGGTATACGGAATGCCGGGCCGTGCGCGCGCCGATGCGATCGACAGGATGCTTGATCTGGTCGAACTGACCGGCTGGCGCGAGACCGTCGTGCGCAGTTTTTCCGGCGGCATGAAGCGGCGGCTCGAGATCGCGCGCGCATTGATGCATGAGCCGCAGATCCTGTTTCTGGATGAGCCGACAGTGGGGCTGGACGCGCAGACGCGGGCGCGGATCTGGGCCTATCTGAACCGGCAGCGATGCGAACGCGGGCTGACGCTTCTGACCACCACCCATTATATCGAAGAGGTCGAGGATGCCGACCGCATCTGCATTATCGACAAGGGCCGCATCATCGCCGAAGGCACGCCCGGTCAGTTGAAGCGGGAACTGGGCCAAAGCTTTCTGCATGTGGTTGCGGCAACCCCTGCCGATCATGCGGCGCTTCTGGCCGCCTATCCCGGCGCTCATGCCATAGGCGCGGAAACTTTGGCCATTCCGGCCGGGGAAGAGGATTTCGTCGCCGGGTTTCTGGCCCGCTTCGGCAATCGCCTGCGCGAAATGCGCTTCGAGGGGCCGACGCTGGAAGGCGTTTTCCTAAGCCTGACCGGAAGGGTTCTGCGTGACCGCACCGATGGCGAACGCGAGGCGCAGCGCAATGCCGGGCGGCGGGCGGGGCGGCGATGAACTCATTTCTTCCCATATTGCGGGGCATTCACGGCGTCTGGCTGCGCGAGATCATGCGCGCGACCCGCGACAAGGGTCAGCTTCTGGGGGGCGTCAGCCGCCCACTGATCTGGCTGCTGATCCTTGGCGTCGGGCTGAACCCCTATTTCCGGGGCGAGGTTTTCGGCGAAGTGCGGCTGGTCCTGCCCTACAGCTATCTGCAATTTCTGTTCCCCGCCGTGATCGTGCTGAACATCATGTATACCTCGATCCAGTTCGCGGTCTCGGTCATCTGGGATCGCGAATTCGGGTTTCTGCGCGAAATTCTGGTCTCGCCCATGCCGCGATGGGCGGTGCTGCTGGGCAAGGTTCTTGGGGGGGCGACTGCGGCAACCGGGCATGGCACGCTGGTCCTGATCCTTGCGCGTTTCGCGGATGTCACGCTGACCGCGCCGCAGGTCGCGCAAGCGATCGCCTATATGTTCGCGCTGTCCTTTGCCTTGACCTGCTTCGGTGTGGTTCTGGCCGGAAAGGTCCGCAGTTTCGAAGGTTTCGGCGTGTTCTCGAATACGGTGATCCTGCCGCTTTATTTCGCCTCGTCCTCGGTTTTTCCGCTGGATCCGTCGCTGACGCGCACCCAACTGGTCGCCAGCTACCCCGAATGGCTGATCATGCTGATCTACGCCAATCCGATCACCTATGCGGTCGATGCTTTGCGGGGTATTCTGATCAACTTCAATCAGTTTCCGCCGCAGATCGGCTTTGGTCTGGTGGGCATCGGCATGATCGGTTTCTTCCTGTGGGCCTTGCGGAGTTTCGGCAGGTGACCAAAGGCTGGAAGCGATGGCGGAAACCCGTAATCGATATCGGTGTGATTACGCTGCTATTGGTCGCGCTAAGTCATCTGCCGCCCGATACCTCGCTGAGCGAGCGGATGGAGAATGGGATTTTGCGCCTTTGCGTTCCCGACAGGAACAGCGAGTTGATCCGCGCCGACCACGCGACCCGACCGGGATATGAGCTTGCCCTGATGCAGGGCGTCGCGCAGGAGCTGGATCTGCGGCTTCAAGTGGTCGAGATCGCGAATATGGGCCGGTCCTTCAATCCGCGTGACTGGCAGATCGGGCGCGGGCAATGCGATATACTGGGCGGAGGCTTGGCCGACAGCGCAGCCAATCGCGGCTTTCTGACGCTGCTGCCGAATGGCGGGCGGATCGGTCTGGTGCGGATCAGCGACAGCGCCCCCCCTGCCCGGGGCGCCAAGGTCGGGGTCTTCATGGGTTCGGCGGGGCTGAACCGGGTGCAATTGTCAAGCTGGATGCGGGCCGAGGGCTGGCAGCCGCACCCGTTGGCCACCGAGGCCGATCTGGCTGTCTGGCTGCGGCAGGGCGGCGAGGCCATCGCCTCGAGTCTGACGCCGCTGCCGGCCGGAGCCCTCTCTCATGACCTGCCCGCAGCAGCGGGCGAAAGCACATCCCTTGCCTTCGGCCTCTGGCGTGGAGACGTGACGCTGACCCGCGCGATTCGTGCTGCATTGCAGAAAGAAATTCAGCACAAACAATTCGTTGCAAGAGCTAACTAATTCGAAAGATTTTAGGCAAATTATCGGCATCTTTACGGGTTCCGGGCCTTCAGCCCTCTTGAACTTCGCCGAAAACAGGCGCATCCATCATCCTTATGGTTGATCATCAACAGAGCGCTTCTCATGAAGATTTCCAAAATGACCAGCCGATAAAAATGCGCGCGAACACCCAATGACACGCAAATCAACCCGTATCCTTGCAAGGTTTACGCATGATTTGCACAGCTTTGACATTCCCGCGAGCAACCAGGGGGCGGTGAAAGCCGCCTTCAGACCGAACCGTGGCGGCTATGCCGTCCCGGTCAACCTTTATGGAGGTTCTGGTGCCAGCCAAACTCTTTGGACGATCAGCCGTCCTGACCATCACATCTGCCATTGCGATGACCTTTTCATCATCGATCCCAGTTTTTGCTGCGGGATTCACCTCGGAGCAGGCGTCGACAGGTCAAACCGATTATCAATCTAATTGCGCAAGCTGCCACGGCGTGCGCCTTGAGGGCCCCGAAGCGCCTGCGCTGTTCGGTCAGGACATCATGGGGAACTGGGACACCGCTGGCGGCCTGTATGACTTTATTTCGGTTGCCATGCCGCCGGCGCAACCCGGCCAGCTGGGCGAGGAAACCTATCTGAATATCGTTGCATATATCATGCAGCAAAACGGTGCCAAGCCGGGCGACACGGCGATGGACACCGAGAATATGGCTTCGATCGGCCTTGTTGCCGAAACCAAGGAAGGTGCGGCGGAACTGGCGCTGGCCAATCAGGAAACCGCCGGCGAAGAAGAAGGCGATACGAATGTGCCCCAAGCATATACCTGGGGCAAGGAACTGCCGAAATTCAAAAAATAATTCAGATTCGGGCAGGCCATTCCGAAGCCGCCTGCCTTCAGGAGAGACCCAGAATGAAACTCGACATTCGCAAACATCTGCTGATCGCGTCTACCGCGCTGATCGCATGTGTTCCAGCGGCCTTTGCGCAAGGCGTGCTGGATAATTACACCCCCGTCACCCCGGAATTGCTGGCTAATCCGCCGAAAGGCGACTGGCTGCAATGGCGTGGCAACTATTCGAATACCGGTTTCTCGGAACTGGATCAGATCAACAAGGAAACCGTCAAGGATCTGGAACTGGCATGGGCCTGGCCGATGGCAGATGTCGGCATTCAGGAAACCGTTCCGCTCATCCATGACGGCGTGATGTTCCTGCAGACCTCGGATGGCATCGTCGAGGCGCTTGACGCGAAATCCGGCGATCTGCTGTGGACCTATCGTCACATCCTGCCGCAACTGAATTCGACCTGGTCCTATCAGGCCAATCAGGCCCGCCGTCAGAAGAACTCGATCGCGCTGGCTGGCGACAAGATCATCCTGACCACGCCGGATGCGAAACTGGTCGCTCTGGAAGCGAAGACCGGCAAGATCGCGTGGGAAAAGCAGGTTCTCGATTGGAAAAAGGGCTATTCCTACACGGTTGGCGCATTGATCGTGGATGACAAGATCATCTCGGCCATCTCGGGCTGCTCGATCGCGGGCACGGCAGGCGGCTGCTATATCATGGCGCATGACCTGAACTCGGGCGAGGAACTCTGGCGGTTCAATACCATCAACGATCCGGAAAACCCCGAACAGCAGGAAAGCTGGGGCGAGGTTCCGCCGGAAAATCGCTGGGGCGGCACGCCCTGGACGACCGGTTCCTATGATCCGGAACTTGGCCTGACCTATTGGGGCGTCGGCATGCCGGGACCCTATGCCGAACTGATCCGGGGCTCGGGCGATGGCAGCGTGCTTTACACCAACTCGACGCTTGCGCTGGATGTGAATACCGGCAAACTGAAATGGTACTATCAGCATCTGCCGCGCGACAACTGGGATCTTGACAGCCCGTTCGAGCGTATTCTTGTCGATCAGGAAGTGGACGGCGAAACCCATAAGATGCTGATCTCGGTTCCGGGCAAGAACGGGATCGCCTTCGCGCTTGACCGTGAGACCGGTGAATATCTGTGGTCGAAAGAGACCGTGTTCCAGAATGTCGTGTCCAAGATCGACGACGACGGCACCGTGCATATCAACGAAGATCTGGTTCCGACCGCCGTCGGTCAACCGGTTCATGTCTGCACATCGGTTTCGGGTGGCAAGCTTTGGCAGGTGGGTTCCTATAGCCCGCTGACCCAAACCTATTACGTGCCTCTGACCGAAGCCTGCAACGAGGTGACGCCGACGCAATCCGAATTCACCGCCGGTAACGCGGTCGGTTCGGTCAAGTTCGGCCCCCGCGTTCTGCCGGAAGGTCAGGATAATGCCGGGCTGTTCGAGGCCCTGTCCGTCAATACGACCCAGGGCGATCACCTGTGGCAGCATCGGCAGCGCGAAGCACCGACCTCGTCGGTTCTGGCAACTGCCGGAGGTCTGGTGTTCGGCGGCGACGCTGCTCGCTATATCAAGGCATTCGACGACAAAACCGGAGATGTGCTGTGGCAACAGCGCCTGAACGCCCCGGTCGGAGGCTCACCGGTTACCTATGAGGTCGATGGCGAGCAATATCTGGTCGTGCCCACCGGTTATTCGAATTCGGCATCGTCGATTGCGTCGGCTTTCCCGGAAACGCCGCTGCCGAACGGCAATGGCAACTCGATCTTCGTGTTCAAGCTGAAAACCGAAGCTGAATAAACCTGCTGATCTGCTATCGGGAAAGGGGGTTTCGGCCCCCTTTCCCATGTAAGGAAAGGTTTCGGGATGATAAAATGGTTATTGGCGGGGATTCTGGGCTTCGCTGCCGCGACCTCGTCCTTTGCGCAAAGCTATGGTGTGCCCTCGGAGCTTCTGGACAATACGCGGCGGATGGATGGCGACAAATTGCAGGTCTGTCTGGACCAGACCGGCAAGACTCGCGAATTCGACCGCGCCGTGGCACAGGCGATAGCCGATGCGTTGTTTCTGACGGCGGAATTCCACGAAGGCTTTGGCGGCTATCCCACCAGCGGCGAAGGCTTCATGGACGAGCTGCAGATCGCGATGAATAACAGCTGCGACATCATGGTCGGCATGACCGTGCAAGAGAATTCGCCCTTCCCTGATTGGGCGGTCCTCAGCCGTCCCTATGTCAGCCTGCCCTATGTGCTTACGGTCAAAGACGATTACCGGACTTTGCTGGATATCCCCCGCGACCGCAAACTGGGCACCGCTTTGTCATCCATGGGCGAGCGTGTGTTCATCACCTGGAACCAGCAACAGCCCGAAGAACAGCGATTCATCAGACTTCCCTATGCGGATATGGAACTGATGGCCAGACGGGTCGCGGATGGCTCGATTGCGGGGATGATGATCTGGCAGCCGGTTCTTGCGGAGCTTGAGAAATCCGGCAACCCCGACGCTGCGGCACTGCATGCCATCCCGATGAAGCCCGTGCCCGATACGGTGACGCGGGTCGGCATTCTGATGAAGGCCCGGGACAGTTATTTGCGGACTCAGGTTGATGAGGCAATCGACGCTTTGGTCACGGATGGCACGATCGCCGGCCTGATGCAGGATTTCGGTTACGAAGGAACAGCGGGCGACGCGGCAGGAGCACGATGACCCGGATCTTGTGACGACTGATCGGCGCGATCTTCAGACCAGTCGCAGCGCCCTGACCACAGGCTTTACATCCGGAAACCAGCCCAGAATGACAAGAATGGCCGCCAGCGCCATTCCGATCGGCGCGAGTTTGCAATAACGCTTTGCGATTGCCGGGAAAATGGAGGGCAGCGCCGTCCCGACCAGCAAACCCGGCAGCGGCAGCAATCCCAGCATCACGGATCCGGCCAGCATGAATTGCAGCGTATCGATGCTTGCCAGCGTCATATAGCCCATTGTGCGCGGAAGAGCAGCATGCAGCGGTGCGCGTGCCAGATCAAGCAGCGGCACGAATGCCAGCAGCAACGCGAAACTCAGCAGCACGGCAAGCAGGGGGCGCAATCGCGTCATGCGGTCATTCGCCGGGGCAAAGGGCATCGGTTCGATCCAGCTCATGCGGAAGGCGATGCCCAGAAAAATGCCCGACAGAAGGACATGACGAAACGGATTGAAACTGAACCGCCCCGACTCACGCGGGCGCGGATCCCCCATGAGCGTCAGGACCATGGCAAGGATTCCCCCCTGCATCCCGGCATGGATCAGCAGCGCAAGAATGCGGCGCAAAATCTCGGGCAGGGTCAGATCGTAGAGAAATACCATTCCGCAGCATCCAGAGTCGGCGGCCTCCTCCTGACGCAATCCGCAGGTCATGTCCATAGAGGACGGTTTCGCGCACCCATCCGGGGCGGCGAATGACGTCAGGGGGTCGCGCGGCCTGCCGCTGAACTTTCGCCCGGCCGCAACCTCTGCCCATGCTCATCGAAATGAAACGCCCGCGCGGCGTCCGGCGTCAGCCAGACCGGCGCATCAACCTGATAATCATGTTCGCCGAACAGCCGCACCGTCAGCAGCCCGTGATCCTCGGTCAGGACATAGACCAGCGTCTCGCCGCCCAGTTTCTCGACATGGCTGATCTTGCCCGCGATCTGTCCGGCTTCGGTCGAAATCTCCAGATGTTCCGGGCGAATCCCCATCTGCGCCGAGGACAATCCCAGCGGTCCGGATTTCAGGAAATTCATCTGCGGGCTGCCGATAAAACCCGCAACGAATGTATTCGCCGGATCGTTATACAATTCCATCGGCGGCCCCACCTGCTCGACCCGGCCCGCGCGCAGGACCACGATCTTGTCGGCAAGGGTCATCGCCTCGACCTGATCATGCGTCACATAGATCATCGTCGCCCCAAGCTCGCGGTGCAAACGCGCGATCTCGATCCGGGTCGCAACGCGCAGCGCGGCATCAAGATTCGACAGCGGCTCATCGAACAGAAACAGCTTCGGCCGCCGGACAATGGCGCGGCCGATGGCGACCCGCTGACGTTGGCCGCCCGAAAGCTCGGACGGGCGGCGGTCGATCAGCGGATCAAGGCCCAGCATCGCCGAGGCCTTATCGGTCGCGGCAGTGATATCGGCACGGGAGGTTCCCGCTTGCTTCAATGCCAGCCCCATATTGTCGCGCACGGTCAGATGCGGATAAAGCGCATAGCTTTGGAACACCATCGCGATCTCGCGCTTGGCGGGGGCGACATCGTTCACCCGCCTGTCGTCGATCTTCACATCGCCCGAGGTCACGTCCTCCAGCCCGGCGATCATCCGCAGCAATGTCGATTTCCCGCAGCCGGACGGGCCGACGAAAACGCAGAATTCGCCCGGTTCGACATCCAGATCGACGCCGGTGATAACCTCGGTCGTACCGAAAGTCTTGGTGACATTGGACAGGGTCAGGGCTGACACGTGGCCGCCTCCTTCACAGTTTGACCGGAACGCCGGTGCGGACGCTTTCATCGGCGGCAAGGCAGACGGCAAGCGAACGCACCGCGTCCTGCATATGACGGGTCAGGTCCAGATCCTCGGCAATCGCTTTCGCCACGAATGCCTGCTCGGCATCGCAAAGCTCCTGATGCCCCGGCTCGCCCGCCATCGACAGATCCTCATCCCCCTGCCCCACGCGATGCACCCGCAGGGTCGAGGTCATGGTATGGGCGTCCACATCGTCCGAGCGAACGCCTTCGGGCATCCGGATCGAAACAGCGCCATTCGGGCTGACCACATCCTTCACGAAGAAAGCGGTGTCCGACATCATCGGCCCCCAACCCGCTTCATACCAGCCAACCGAGCCATCCTCGAACAGCACCTGAAACTGGCCGTAATTATACATATCCGGCGCGATTTCATCACTGAGGCGCAGCCCCATGCCGCGCACCTCGACCGGGGCGGCATCGGTGATCTGGCACATGACATCGACATAATGCACCCCACAATCCACGATGGGAGAGGTGGTCTGCATCAGGGCCTTGTGAACCTCCCATGTCGGGCCGCTGGATTGCTGGTTCAGGTTCAGACGGAACACGAACGGCCCGCCAAGCGCCCGCGCCTCGGCAATCAGGCGCTGCCAGCTTGGATGGTGACGCAGAATATAGCCCACAACCAGCTTGCGCCCGGTCTCGACGGCGCAATCCATCACGCGCTGCGCATCCGCCACATTGCTGGCCAGCGGCTTTTCGACAAAGACATGCCCGCCCGCCTGCATCGCAGCCACGGCGAAATCGGCATGGCTGTCGGAATAGGTGGCGATACAGACCAGATCGGGCTTCAGCCGCTGCAATGCCTCGGCATAATCATGGCTCAGGGGATAATCCTGCAATTCCGGCGGCAGGTCCGGCACGCTGCGATTGACCAGCCCGACGATCTGAAAATCCGGATTGTGATGATAGGCCAAAGCATGGCTTAGCCCCATATTGCCCAGCCCGGCGACAAGGACACGGATCATTTCACGGCTCCTGCGGTAATGCCACGGATCAACTGGCGCGAGAAGATCAGATATAGGACCATCACCGGCACGATGGCCAGCGACAGCGCCGCAAGAACCGCGTTCCAGTTGGTGACGAATTGCCCGATGAAAACCTGAGAGCCCAGCGTGATCGTCTTGGTCGGCTCGGACGGCGCGAGGATCAGCGGGAACCACAGGTCGTTCCAGATCGGGATCATGGTGAAGACGGCAACGGTCGCCATCGCCGGGCGCACCAATGGCAAAACCAGCCGGAAGAATATCCGATATTCCGACAGCCCGTCGATCCGCCCGGCATTCTTCAGATCGTCAGAGACGTTTCGCATGAATTCCGACAGGATGAAGATCGCCAGTGGCAGCCCCTGCGCGGTATAGACAAGCACCAGTGCCGTCAGCGTATTGACCAGCCCGGTGGCCACCATCAGTTGCAGGATGGCGACGGTGCCAAGCCGGATCGGGATCATGATCCCAAGCGCCAGATACAGCCCCATCAGGCTGTTGCCCCGGAAGCGATATTCCGACAGCGCGAATGCCGCCATCGCCCCGAACAGCAGCACGAAGAACAGGCTGGCAACGGTCACGATCATCGAGTTCTGGAAATATTGAAAGAAATCCCCCTGAGCCAGAACGGTCTGGAAGCCGATCAGATCGAATGTCTCTCGCGTCGGCAGCGCCAAAGGTTCCCTGAAGATCGCCTGACGCGACTTGAAGCTGTTGATGACGATCACGAAGACCGGGAACAGCGCGATCAGCGTATAGGTGATCAGGATGCCGTGGGCGGCGATGCTGCGGGGAAGGGAATGGCGGGCGGACATCTTCGGGCCTCAGAACTGATAGCGGCGCAACCGCGTCTGGATGGCGAACAGATAGATGCAGACACCGACAAGGATGATCCCGAACATGGCTGTGGCGATGGTCGCCCCCATATGCGGATCGCCCAGTTGCAGCTGGAATCCGAAGAAGGTCCGGTACAGGAACGTCCCCAGAAGATCAGTCGCGAAATTCGGCCCCGCCAATGCCCCCTGACTGACATAGATCAGATCGAAGGCGTTGAAATTGCCGACGAAGGTCAGGACCGAGATGATGCCGATCGAGGGCAGGATCAGCGGCAGCTTGATCTTCCAGAATTGCGGCCAGCCGGTAACGCCATCCATCTCGGCCGCCTCGATCACCTCGTCGGGGATGGACAGCAGGGCGGCATAGATCAGCATCATCGGAATGCCCACGAACTGCCAGACAGAGACCAGCGCCAGGGTCGTCAGTGCCGTCCCCTCGCGTCCCAGCCACGGCGCGAACAGGCTTTTCAGACCCACCGCATCCAGCATATTCGGCGCAATCCCCCAAATCGGCGACAGGATCAGTTTCCAGACGAATCCCACGATCACGAAAGACAGGATGGTCGGCACGAAGATCGCAGTCCTATAGAACGCCGCCATCCGCAGCCGCGGGGACGACAGCAACGCCGCCAGCATCACGCCGACCGGGTTCTGCACCAACATATGAACCAGAAAGAACCACGCATTATTCGCCAGCGCATTCCAGAACGCAGCCGACCAGCGCGGATCGCCGAACAAGGTGGCAAAATTCGCCAGCCCCACGAAAACGCGCCCGGTCTCGCCCTTGCCGAACAGCGACAGGTTCAGCGTCCCGATCAGCGGAATGATCATGATCGCGGTATAAACCAGCACCGCCGGTGCCAGAAATACGGCGATATGCCACCGAAACCCCTTTCGCCGCGCCATCCGCGCCCCTTCTTCTTTGCACAAATACCTTCTTCGGGGGACAGCCTGTCGCTGTGTCAGTGGTTCAGGAACCAGCAGGCAACCGGCAGAACGCCCCCCGCATCACCATCAGTTCTGCTGCGGCTCATACCACGAGGCCAGCCCTTCTTGCAGCCGCTCTGCAGCCGCTTCCGGGGTTTCGGTCCCATTGATCACATTGGCGCTTGCATTCCAGGTCTCGTTTTCGAGATTCGGCGTACCGCGCGACAGGATCTGATAGGTGGACCGGATCGTCGGCTCGCAATTCTCGCGCCAGCTCACGAATTCCTGCGCTACGGCATTCTCCATCTCGACCGGGTTCGAATTCAGCGAGAAGAAGCCCGGCAGCGCATTCGCATAAAGCGAGGCGAACTCGTCCGAACCGACCCATTCAAGGAAGGTCCGCGCCGCATCCGCATTCTGCGACGCTGCGTTCAGACCAATGCCAATATCGGTATGATCACTGATATAACATGTGTCGCCCTCGGCCACGATGGGCGGGGCGAAGGCGCCCATCTCGAACGCACCCGCGATCTGCGGCTCGAAAACGCCGATCTCCCATGAACCGGCCGGATAGATCGCGGCGCGGCCAAGGGTGAACAGGTTCTGGCTGTCGGGATAGGTCTGCGCCTCGAACCCGTCGCCCAGATAGTCCTTCCACTTCGCCAATTGCCGGAACGGCTCGACCCAGCCCTCATCGGTCAGCTTCTGGCTGCCGTCAATCAGGGCCTTGCGGCCTTCCTCGCCTTTCCAATAGGTCGGGCCGATATTCTGATAGCCCATGGTCGCGGCTTCCCATTGATCGGGTGTGCCCATGGCCATCGGGATATAGGTGCCGTCCTCCTTGATCTTGTCCAGCACGGCATAGAATTCATCGACCGTCTTCGGCGGCTCCAGCCCCAGTTCCTCGAACGCGGCCTTGTTGTACAGGAAGCCATGGATGACCGAAGCCATCGGCACGCAGAAGGTCGCGCTGCCGTCATCCGTCTGCCAGGCCGATTTCGCCACATCCGAGAAATTGGCCATCGATTCCAGATCCGTCAGATCGGCCAACTGTCCCTTGTTGAACAATTCCAGAGAGGCATCGAAGGGACGGCAGGTGATCAGATCGCCCGCAGAGCCCGCATCCAGCTTCGAATTCAGCACCGCATTATATTCCGCCGGAGCGGTTGGCGCGAAATTGATCTTGATGCCGGGATTTGCGGCTTCAAAGGCCGGGATGATGGTTTCCTGCCAGATCTGCAGGTCGTCGTTGCGCCAGCTTTCGACGGTCAGCGTGACATCCTGCGCGGCGGCCGCGCCGGCCATGAATGTGCTGGCCAATAGTGCCAGACGAATGGTTCGGGTCATGTTCTTCTCCCTGAATATGGACCTGTTCCCCGGCCCCTGGTTTTCACGAAATCATGCGAGCAGCGGCTGCAGATGCCCCCCCGTCCGCTCCAGTTCGGCGGCGGCTCTTTCCGGGTCCATGCCCTGCGCCACCAGAATTGCGGGCTTCACTGCCCCTTGCGTGGCCGTAAGCGCCGCTTCGGCCACCGGCAGCGGCACCGAGGCAAGATTGCTGACGATCCGCATGGCCCGGTCCACCAGCTTGGCATTGTCGGCGACAAGATTGACCATATAGCCGTCATGCACATGGCCCAGACGGATACCGACCAGCACCGACAGCATGTTCAGTGCCACCTTTTGCGCCGTTGCCGCCCCCATCCGGGTAGAGCCCGCAACGATCTCGGCCCCGGTCCGCAGCAGGACGGCGATATCGGACATCTCCAGAAGCGGCGTGCCATCCACATTGGCGAAGCCAACGACAGTGATCCCGCGCGCCCGCGCCTCCTGCGCGATGGTCAGGGCATAGGGCGTCCTGCCCGAGGCCGTCAGGATCAGCACCGCATCGCCCGCCTGCAGGCCAGATGCATCCAGATCCGCCACGGCAAGCCGGGGATCGTCCTCTGCCGCGCCCTTCATGTGCAGAAGCGCATCCGCGCCACCCGCGAACATCATCGGCGTCCTTTCGGGAGGGAGTCCGAAGGTGCCCGCCAGTTCGAGACTGTCCGCCAATGCCATCAGGCCGGAACTTCCCGCCCCGGCATAGCCCATCCGCCCACCGCGCGCCAAAGCGTCGGCGCAAATCTCGGCCGCCTTTTCGATCGCGGGCAAAGCGGGTTTCACCCCGGCAAGCGCACCGATCTGCGCGTCCAGCAATGCCGAAAGGATCTGCCCCGCAGGCTGCAGGTGCAATCCGTCCGCTGCGGGATGTCGCGATTCAGTATTGCTTTCGGCCATCTGATTCCTCACTTCAGGTGATGATGCCAACTTAATACCAATTGTAAAGAGCGTTCGTAAAATCGCTGCCAATTGCTTATTTTTCGAACAATTGCAGATTACTCTTTTTATTTGGTATTGCTTTGGTATCTTCGCCGCAAGGAGGCCCGAATGACGCTGTTTCTTGGAATCGATGGCGGTGGCACCGGATGCCGGGCGGCTTTGGCCGATGCCGAAGGGCATGTGCTGGGCCGGGGTCATGGCGGGCCCGCCAATATCAACACCGATGTCGACGGCGCCGCGGCCAATATCCTTGCCGCGACCAGCCGGGCGGTTGCGGATATCGGCGCCGATCCGCGCGATCTGATCGCCACGCTTGGCCTTGCAGGGGGCACGATCACCGCCGCGACAAACCGGCTGACAGAGCTTCTGCCCTTTGCAAAGCTTCAGATCGTCAATGACGCGATCACCGCCACGCGCGGCGCATTGGGCGCGGATGACGGTATTCTCGCTGCGCTCGGCACCGGCTCGGTCTTCGCGGTGCAGCGGGCGGGCAAGGTGCGACAGGTCGGCGGGCGCGGTTTCCTGCTGGGGGATGAGGGCAGCGGCGCGGTGATGGGCCGCGAGTTGCTGGCCGATGCGATGCGGGCAGGCGACGGCTTTCTGCCGATGACGCCGCTGCTGCAAGACCTGCTGGACGAATATGGCGGCGCCGAAGGGATCATCTCGTTCGGCAATCGTGCCAGTCCGGCGCAATTCGGTGAACTGGCCCCCCGGATCGTCAATTCAGGCGATCAGGCCGCGAATCGCATCTTCACCCGCGCCGTGGAAGAGATCCGCCATATCCTGACCGTATTGCAGGACGGCGACAATATGCCGGTCGTGTTCGTCGGCGGTCTTGGTCCGCATTACGCCGCGCGGCTGAACGCTCCGTGGCCGGTTCAGGCTGCCCGCGGTGACAGTGTCGATGGCGCATTGCTGATGGCCCGGCAGATGGCGGGCGCGGCATGAACGACCTGTTCTCGGCCAAGAATTTCAGCGACGGCGACAGCGGCCCGCTATATCTGCAATTGCATCGCCGCATTGCCGAAGCCATCGCCTCGGGCCGCCTGAAGCCCGGCGACAGCCTCCCGCCCGAACGCGAGATGGCGATCCAGACCGGGTTGTCGCGGGTCACCATCCGCAAGGGGATCGAGGCGCTGGTCGCCTCGGGTCAATTGGTGCAGAAGCGCGGCTCGGGTACCTTCGTCGCACCCAAGGTCGAGCGACTGGAACAGGCATTATCGCTTTTGACTTCCTTCACCGAGGACATGGCGCGGCGCGGGCGGCAGGTTGAAAGCCATTGGCTGATGCGCGGCCTTCACGCCCCCGTCCCGGAAGAGGTGATGGCGCTTGGCCTCGGCGCCGGCGACCGGGTGGCGCGGCTGGAACGGGTGCGCAGTTCCGACGGCGTTCCACTGGCAATCGAACGCGCCTCGCTGCCCGCCGCCATCCTGCCCGATCCGCAGGCGATCGAATTTTCGCTTTACGGGGTGCTGAACGCGCGCGGGCTGCGGCCAGTCCGGGCGGTACAGCGGATCTCTGCGACCAATCTCGGCCCGAAGGATGCCGATCTGCTGGGCGTCGGCACGGGTGTCGCCGCACTGAGGATCGAACGCGTCTCTTACCTTGAAACCGGACAAGTGGTCGAGTTCACCCGCTCGATCTATCGCGGCGATGCCTATGATTTCGCCGTCGAGCTGAAACTGGCTTCAGGCGACGACCGGAGCGAGGCTGAAAGGAACGGCGCCTGATTCAAAGGCGCATGATCCGTCTTACTCGTCCCGGATCGGATCTGCCTCATCGCTACGCCAGTTCAATCCCCCGGGATCATCCCGGCAACCACCTCCATCATGGTCCGCCACGTCGCAATCTGCCGTAACACGCCCGGCCCCGCCTGCGGATTGCCTGTCGCCACATTCGTCAGCACCGGCTGGATCACGGCTGCCTCACAGCTTGGCAGATCCGGTGCATGATTGTTATCCACATCTGATATATCTATTGCATTTTAATCGTAGATCTGTATGGAGGTAGCTGTGAAAGGGAGGAGTTCACATGACAGACCTGACGACAGGCGCCGGGGGGATTGCCGCCCCGAGCCCATCTTCCAAGGTTGTGCGCGGAGCTGCCGAAACGGCGTCCGATGCGATGATCGCCGCAAGGCTCGATCGATTGCCGATGACCGGCTATCAGCGTTTCATTTTCGGTATTATTGCGACCGCCTGGCTCTTCGATTCGATCGATCTCGGCTCACTGACATTTCTTCTGGGCTCAATCCGCAATGAATTCGGTTTGACCACGGCTCAGGCTGGCCTGCTGTCCAGCATGAGCTTCATAGGCATGTTCCTGGGCGCTGCCATCGCCGGCATGGCCGCTGACCGTTTCGGACGAAAAATGGTCTTTCAGGTCAGTATGGTATTCTGGGGCCTGGGAAGCCTGTGGTGCGCCTATGCACCGGATGCGCAAACGCTTGGTTATGCCCGGCTGCTGCTTGGCTTTGGCATGGGAATGGAGTTCCCCGTGGCGCTGGCGATCGTCTCGGAGATCCTGCCGACCGCGAAACGGGGGCGTTACCTTGCCGTTCTGGAGGGGTTCTGGCCCATCGGCTTTATCGCGGCGGGCTTGCTGAGCCTGCTGTTCCTGACTCATTTCGACTGGCGCACAATGTTCCTGTTCCAGGCCATTCCAGCCGCTTTCCTGCTGATAATCCGGATTTTCGTACCCGAATCGCCTCGCTGGCTGGCGGATCGCGGACGCAATGATCAGGCGGAACGGGTCATGAGCCGGATCGAAGAGAAAGTTCTGAAACGGCTGCCCGAAGGACGGACGCTACCGGCTCCGAAGCCGATCGAAAGCCGCGCCAGCGAAGAGCGCCGTTTCTCTTTTCTCGAATTGTGGTCCAACGGTTATGCCAGCCGGACGATGATGATCTGGACGGTGTGGTTCTTTGCCCTGCTGGGTTTCTATGGGCTGACGACCTGGCTCAGCGCATTGCTACAGGATGCGGGACATAGCGTTTCCCAATCGGTCACTTATACGATCACGATCTCTCTGGCCGGTCTGCCCGGATTCGTTGCGGCCGCCATCTTGCTGGACAAATGGGGACGTAAACCCACCGCAATGATGATGTTGATCGGCTCCGCGGTTGCGGCATATTTCTATGGCAACGCGACGACGACCGCCATGCTCATCTCTTACGGCCTTGTCATGCAGTTCTTCCTGTTCGGGATGTGGTCGGTGCTTTACGCATATACGCCGGAACTTTACCCGACACGCTCCCGGGCCACCGGCGCGGGCTGCGCCTCGGCCATCGGCCGGATCGGGTCGCTGCTTGGCCCGTATATCATCGGGATCGTCCTGCCTACATTGGGCAATAGCGGTGTGTTTGCGCTTGGAGCGGGCTCGTTCATTGTCGCCGCATTGGCCATCGGCATCTTCGGGATCGAGACAAGGGGCAAATCGCTCGAAGAAATCTCGCATTGATCGCAGAACAATCAATCCGGCCGCCGGGACAGACTGGCGGCCGGGTTACAGATGCCGGTCCCGCCGCCGCCCGGCTGCCGGATATCAGATCGTTGAGCGCGTGAATTCGACGATATAATCCATCAGTTCATCCGATGCGTCAGCCGCACGATCGGCATCGCCCTCGGAAATCATCCGCGCAACCTTTGCATGCAGATTGGCGCAACGCTCCAGATCCAGCGCTTCACGGTAATGCTGAAACCAGAAGCGGCGAGAGAGGCCCTGAATGCGGCGCATCGCGCGTTCGGCGAACTCATTGCGGCAGGCAGCCACCAATGCCTGATTGAATTCCAGATCCAACCGCATGAAGGCCGCGTCGTCGCGATTTTTGGCGGCTTCGGCCAAAGCATCGGCCAAAATACGGAACGCCTCGCGTTCATCGGGAAGCACACGCTGCGCGGCCTTGCGGGTGCAAAGGCGTTCGACCTCCCGGCGCAGTTCGAGCAGAAGCAATTGCCGTGAAAGATTGATTTCCGAGACCAGAATACCGCGTCGGGGCAGCACATTCACCAGACCTTCGCTGGCCAGCCGCTGCAATGCCTCCCGCACCGGAGTGCGCCCGATGCCAAGTTCCTCGGCAAGCTGCGCCTCGGACAGGACCTGACCGGGTTCAAGCTGCAAATTGACGATTCGCTCTTCAAGCTGATGATAGGCACGGTCGGTCAGAGTGCTGTTCTTGTCGCCGGTTAGACGAGCTGGCGTAGTAATGTCTGATGCACTCATGACGTGACGATCATCCTGAATAGTTTACCCGGAGACTCGCGGATTGGCTCTGACGATCTCACATATATGGTTTATATACCATCGCGCCAAGAGCGCAAACGGCACCCTGCGCGGACCTGCGGGCTGCAGGGCAAAACAAACTGCCCACGATCACGCGGAACATCCTTGACAAATATGGAAAAAATCCGCCACCGCGCGGGAAAATCGTTCAGGCGCATAGGTCATCGGGACATGACCGCATCCTTCCCAGATGCCAAGTTGCGCGCCAGGTATGGAACGGGCGAATATGCTGGCATGCGCAACGGGGCATTCACTATCTTCGGATCCATGAAGAACCATGGTCGGCAGGTCGATCTGTGGCAGGAAATCGCGAAAATCGGCAGCCCGAACGGCAAGCCATGAGCCCGCGACCGCAACATCCGTCGCGGTTTCCGTCAATTGCAGCCGTTTCGCACGTTGGGCGGCCTCGCGGGCGACCCGTTCCGGCGTGTCGCCATGAAACCAGTTCGCATCATTGCCTCCGGTCGCGCCGATGCAGGGCGTGCCGCTGACCAGCATCAGCCCCATCAATCGATCCGACCCGTGGATACGCAGATATTCAAGCGAGACCAGACAGCCCATGCTCCAGCCCACAAGCAGGACAGGCCCATGCAATCCTGCAATAACCGTGTGCAGATCGCTGGCGAATCCCGTCAGGCCATATGCATCGGGCCGATCCGGGCTGTAGGAACCCGCCCGGCCGCGAAGATGAGGGGCAAGGACCGGCCCAAGACAGGACAGACCGGGCAGCAACGGCTTCCAGATCGTCGCCGTGCCCTGAATGCCATGCAGCAGCACCACGCTTGGACGCTTGTCTTCAGTGGCGCCTGCGCTCAGACATTCAAGCACGCCCTCGGGAATGGTTACAATCATGTCTCACCATAATTTCCGCTTGAATGGATAAATGCGGAGGCGGGAAGCGGTCCGCCGTCCGGCAGACTCAGAATGTGACAATGCTGCGGATCGTTTCGCCGGCCCGCAAAGCTGCGAAGCCTTCATTGATCTGGTCCAGACCGATCTCCTGCGAGATCAGGGCGTCCAGATCAAGGCGGCCGTCCAGATAGGCGCGGCAAAGAAAGGGGAAATCCCGGGCCGGCCGGGCATCGCCATATGAAGAGCGGCGGATGCGCTTTTCCTGCATGAGCGAGCCCCAGCGGAAAGAGACATCCTTGTTCACATCGGTCTTGCCCAGCCAGATCACCTGCCCGCCGGGACGCACGGCCTCGACAGTCAGCCGGAACGCGGGTTCATTTCCGGCAGATTCCAGAGCCGTGTCGACGCCACGGCCCGATGTGATGTCCCGGGCTGCCTGAACGGCGTCGTCACGGGCCGGATTGACCAGCACAGAGGCGCCCATCCGTTTCGCGACCTCAAGACGGCTGTCCTGCAAATCGACCGCGATGATCCGGTCGGCTCCTCCCAGAACCGCGCCCTGTATTGCCGCCAGCCCGACCGCGCCGCAGCCAATGACCATGACCGACGATCCCGGGCTGACCTGCGCCACGTTAATCGCCGCGCCGACGCCCGTCATCACGCCGCAGCCGATCAGGGCGGCCTGCGGAAAGGGCATTTCCTTCGGGATCGGGATGGCCTGCTGATCCTGAACCACGCAGAACTCGCCGAAGGCCCCCATATACATCAGCTGATGCAGATCCTCGCCTCCGGAAAGCCGCGCCCGTGGCCGGCCATCGAAGGCAAGCGCCGCCGGAGTATTCGCAAGATAGGTCTCGCAAAGGATCGGCAGGCTGTGATCGCAGTAGAAACAATGACCGCAATGGGGGTTCCACGACAGGATCACATGATCCCCGACCGCAACCTTGTCTGCTTCCGGACCGACTGCCTCGACCACCCCTGCGGCTTCGTGTCCCAGCACGATCGGCAAAGGCTGCCGAAGCGAGCCATCGATCACCTCAAGATCGGTGTGGCACAGTCCCGCGGCACAGATCCTGACAAGGACATCCCGCGCAGCCAGCCCGGCGACCTCTACCGTTTCGGTCTTCAGCGGGCTGTTCACTGAATGAAGGACCGATGCCCTGAAACTCAAATTCATTGCGGGTTTCCTTCGACGATATCTGTTTGGCGGCGTCAGCCGTGGTCGCATGCTTTTGCCCGATGGTAAGCATGGCTGTTCAACCCGCGCGCACGGATTCGATTTGATCGATGGCGCTGTCCATGTCGGCGGATGTCATTTCCCAGTCATTGCCGAAATTCGCCGTCACCTTCTTCATGAAGGCCGTGGCAAGCCGGATGGCCAGGCTTGCATCGCCGGTATGATCGTAAAGCATCGCGAAAGCCAGCTGAGTAGCCGCCAGTCCTTCATAGCCCCATTCGTAATCCGCATTGGTGAATTTCCTGATATCGGCATGGCTGGGGAGTTCCTGCCCGTTCACCTCGACGACGACGCCGTCAATGGTGCGATCACCGGTATATGTTTTCATGATTTCCTCCCATCCGCTTTACCCCGCATCACCTCGGGGAAGATCCACAAGGAGAAGACACTGAAGGGGCCAAGAAATGTCAGTGCCCATTGCGGACCTGTCTGGCCAAGGTGACCCATAAAGAACCATCCGGCCAAGGCGGCGAGCGCCACCATCACGGACAGGCCAAATTTGATGTGGAAGGGCATATAAGTTCCTCCTGTAACGAATAAAGCGACCAGCCTTGGATATGCGTGGCGATCAGGTGATTGATCCAAGCAGATATGCCGTCGCGCCCAGTCCCAGCGTCACCGTGACGAGCCCGGCAACTCCGTCCCGCCATTTGCCCGGCCAGGCGTTGAAAAGCCCCGGCGTAAACAGAAACGCCATGCCGCCGACGATGACCATGCTGGTCCAGCGAAGCTCGTTCAGTCCGAAGCTGATCGTGCCATAGAGAACGGCGGCCAGCAGCAGCAGGTTCACCGCGATAAGTCCGATGCCCACCGGCCGTTTCAGTTCCGGACGGGTGGCCAGAGGGAAAACGCCACTCAGAACCAGTACGCCCAGACTTCCCACGCTGGCAAGCAGTGCGAAGATGAAAAGGCCGGTGATGTTCGGTTCGATCATATCCATGGTATTGCTTTCTCCCGGGTCAGGACACGGCACCACCGGCGGCTGGACACCGCCAACAGCGAATCCCGTTGCCTGTTTCGCCCGCTACCTGTTTTGATTGATGTCTATTCGGCTGGATGCGAGCCGGATGCCTGAACCGGTTTGCGCGAGGTCTTGCGCATGTCGCGGCGGACATAACGCGTCTCGTAGCCGTTAAAGAGATGGCCAAGCAGACCACGATTCAGGTCAGAGGTGCCGAACAGCCAGTCCATGATCGGAAAAGTCAGATTCATATTCCGCTCCATCATCAGGGACTGATCGTGATGCGCGGTGTGATGGCGCCGGTTGGTATTGATGAAGGGCATGTTCCGCACGAACCAGTTCTCTTCGACATGACAGCAGAAATGCATGAATTCATAAATCATGTAGACGCTTGTGGTGGTTGCGATGAACAGCCAGCCGACATTCGGCGTAAACAGATAGCCCAGGACAATGGCGCCGGGGATCGACATCAGCGTGAAGGCCGCCAGCGCATAGGGCGGAAAGAAAGTCACGCGATAATCCTTGTGATCCGCGAAGCGCATTTCGACTTCGGTGAAAAACTGATGATGCTGCAGGGTGTGGCGGTTGTAGACCGCCCGGGCGATCGGGTTCTTCGAGGGCCGGTGCATGACATAGAGATGAAGCCACCATTCGAAGAAATTGCAGAACAGAAAGACGACCGGGATCGTCAGCCATTCCAGTGGCGTCACGTCATGAATGTTCGACACATAGACATAGAACGCCGTCAGACCGATCACATAGATGATGACGATATGCAGAAAGCCGTTATACCAGCCGGCCACCCGCTGACGATAATTGGCGCGGTACTTCTTCTGGCGTTCAGACATCTGGGTGTTCTGAAGTTCCATTGCCCTCTCCCTTAGACGATTCTCGGTTATGATATCTTACTGATATATCAATTACAAGCAGAGCTTTGATCAGAAATTAACCAATTGAAATTATGTATTTTTATTGGAATTAATTGCTTTCTAGCGGTTCGTGGGACAGAGGCTTCCCCCGCCATCCGCGCGAGTATCGGCGCCATGCTGATCCTGCTTCGCATCGGCGCGATGCCAAGGGCGGAATGGCAAAGCCACGCCATGCGCCGCGCCATAAAACCACCGGCCTGAATCGGCATCGCCGAAGGGCCGGATGGTACACAGAGAAATCAGCCGGGGCCACTATGCTGGAATTTTCAGATGGCTGAGGCTATAAGGTATAGATAATACCATTCACGCGACTGATGGCAGCTAAGCCGTTCAAGCTAAGCCCCCTGTTCAGGACTGCAATATCGTGAAGCGCCTCATCGTCAGATTCGTCATTCTGCTTGCCATCGTTGCAGCGGGCCTGTTCGCCTATGCGTGGAAGCCGGCGATTGATCCCGCCACGCCACCGCAACGCGCCGATTTCGATCAGGAACTGATCGAGAAAGGCGCACAGCTGGCCGCCGTCGGAAATTGCACGGCCTGCCATACCAATCCGGGCGGGCGGTCATTCGCGGGCAGTTTCGCGATGCCCACGCCTTTCGGGATCATATATTCCAGCAATATAACCCCCGATCCGGAAACCGGGATAGGCCAATGGTCCGAAGCAGCGTTCAGCCGCGCCATGCGCGAGGGCGTCAGCCGCGATGGCTCGCATCTCTATCCCGCATTTCCATTCGACCACTTCACCCGGGTTTCAGACGAGGATAACAAAGCGCTTTACGCCTTCCTCATGACGCGGCCCGCGGTAAAACAATCGCCGCTGGCAAACGAGCTTCCCTTTCCGCTGAACATCCGTTTCGTTCTTGCCGGCTGGAAATTGCTGTTCTTCGACGAAGGCGCCCATCAGAATGTCGCCTCGCGAAGCGACGAGTGGAATCGCGGCGCTTATCTGGTCGACGGGCTTGGCCATTGCGGCGCCTGCCATACACCGCGAAATGCCTTTGGCGCCGAAAAACCCGACGCATATCTTGCCGGGGGCGAGGCAGAAGGCTGGTCGGCCTTCGCTTTGAACGAGGCGTCGCCCGCGCCCGTGCCATGGACGGCGGACAGTCTTTACGCCTATCTGCGCCGGGGCTGGCATGCCGATCACGGCGTCGCCAACGGCCCGATGGCCGAGGTGACCGGCAATCTTGGCCTGCTTCCGGATTCGGATATCAGGGCGATCGCGGTCTATCTGGAGTCGCTGATGGGCACGCCGTCGGCCGAACGCGAGCAGCGCGGTGAACAGGCATTGAAAGCGGCGGCGGCATCCGATCTGGTTCTGGCCTCGGCATCGGGCGCGCAGGACGACACCCCGGCCGCACGCGGCGAGACCATCTATTACGCCGCCTGCGCGACATGCCATGACAGTAATCGTCCGCAGCCTTTCGGGGGAAGCAATCTCCATCTTTCAAGCGCATTGAATGCGCCCGATCCACAAAATGCGATCAATGTCATCCTGTTCGGCCTGCCAGCCGCAAGCGGGCGGCAAAGCTCGATCATGCCGGGTTTTGCAGCGATCATGAACGATCAGCAAATGAGCGACCTGCTTGCCTATCTGCGTGAGGAATTCGCCCAGCAGCCCAATTGGGACGATGTCGCAAGCCGGCTGACCGATACCAGAAGCGGGAAATATCACGTCAGCGTGCGGCCGTCCGATGGCATCGAACGCGGCCCCGACAATGTAGGAGCAAAAGACCAATGAAACTGACCGTGAATGGCACGGCCCACGAGGTCGATGCGGATCCCTCCACCCCTCTGCTTTACGTCTTGCGCAACGATCTGGGACTCAACGGCGCCAAGTTCGGCTGCGGTCTGGGCCAGTGCGGCGCCTGCACGGTAATGGTCGATGGCAAGGCGGTCTTCTCCTGCCTGACGCCGGTAATGCTTCTTGAGGATCGCGAGATCAAGACGGTCGAGGGTCTGGGCACGATCGACAATCCCGGCCCGATGCAGACGGCCTTCATCGAAGAGCAGGCCGCGCAATGCGGCTATTGCATCCCCGGCATGATGATGCGGGCGCAATCGATCCTGGAGGCCAATCCGGACGCGACCGATGATGAGCTGCGTCATGGTCTTGAACCCAACCTGTGCCGTTGCGGCACCCATATGCGCATTCTGCGCGCCGTATCCAAAGCCCGCACCCTGATGAAATCAGCATCCGCCGCGCCTGCCGTAGAGAGGGCATGATGAATATTTCGACTCCTCTGAACGCCACGCGCCGCGGTTTCCTTGCCGGGACCGGCGCGCTTGTCGTCTCTTTCGCGATCCCCGCCGTGGCGCAGGAAGGCGAGGTGGCGACGCCCGCCACTCCCGCACCGCAGAATCCGGATCTGCCCGGCAGTCTCGCCGAGACACCCTCGCTTGACGCGTGGATCAGGATCGATGCGAATGGCAAGGTGACGGTCTTCACCGGCAAGGTAGAGCTTGGGCAAGGCACGAAAACCGCGCTTCGGCAGATCGCGGCGGAAGAGCTCGAGATGGATCCGGCCTCTATCGAGCTGATCACCGCCGATACCGGACAGACCCCGAATGAGGGATATACCGCGGGCAGCCAGACCATCCAGAACAGCGGCACGGCCATTCGCCACGCCTCGGCAGAGGTGCGCGAGATCATGATCCGGCAGGCAAGTGAAAAGCTTGGCATTCCGGCAGAGGATCTCAGGGCCGAGAATGGCCGGATCGTCGCGTCGGATGGCCGCACGCTTGGCTATGGCGAGATCGTCGCGGACGATCTTCTGCATGTCGACGCAACCGGTAACGTGCCACTCAAATCACCCGACAGCTATCATGCCATCGGCAAGCCCTTCGCGCGGGTAGACATCCCCGCCAAGGTCACCGGCGGCGCGGCATTCGTGCAGGATCTGCGGCCCGAAGGCATGCTGCATGCGCGCCTCGTGCGGCCGCCCACCTATACCGCGCGGCTGGTGGAAATCGACGAAGATGCGATCACATCCATGCCGGGCGTGGTGACGCTGGTGCGCGACGGCGATTTCCTGGCCGTCATCGCCGAACAGGAATTTCAGGCCATCACCGCCATGCGGGCAGCCTATGCCACGGCGAAATGGGACGAAAAGGAAAACCTGCCGGATCAGAACGACATTCCCGCCTTTCTGGAAAGCGCGGTGTCCGAAACCGGTTCGGTTGCTTCGGTCGGGGCAGAATCCGTTTCCGGAGCCAGGACCCTGCAGGCCCAGTTCACCCGTCCTTACCAGATGCACGGATCGATCGGCCCCTCCGCCGCGATAGCTCTGTTCGAGAATGACGCAATGACGGTCTGGACTCACACGCAAGGCGTTTATCCCGACCGCGACGCGCTTGCGGAGATGCTTGACCTTCCGCCCGAGAAGGTTCGCTGCATTCATGTCGAGGGCTCGGGTTGCTATGGCCATAACGGCGCCGACGATGCGGCGGCGGATGCCGCGCTCATCGCCAAATGGCTGCCGGGGAAACCCATCCGCGTGCAATGGACGCGCGAGCAGGAACATCTTTGGGAACCCTACGGAGCGGGCATGCTGACCCGCGTCAGTGCCACGCTCGACGACAGCGGCAAGATTGTCGACTGGCGGTACGATCTGTGGAGCAACAGCCACAGCACCCGGCCGGGCTCGGCAGGATCGCTGATGGCCGCCAGGCTGATGGGCAGACATTTCCAGCTTGAGCCGGCCAAGCTTCAGATCTCGCCGTCAGGCAATGGCGACCGCAATGCCATTCCGCTTTATGATATCCCGAACCAGCGTGTGAACTGGCATTTCGTCCCCGATATGCCCGTGCGGGTTTCCGCGCTGCGGGGTCTGGGCGCCTATTGCAATATCTTTTCGCTCGAAAGCTTCATGGATGAGTTGGCAGAGGCTGCCGAAACCGATCCGGTCGAATTCCGGCTGCGGCATATGACGGATCCGCGGGCCCGAACGGTCATCGAAACCGCAGCGGAGAAATTCGGCTGGAGCGATGATCCCCTGCCGCAAGGGCGCGGACGGGGCTTCGCTTTCGCCCAATATAAAAACCACGCCGCCTATCTGGCGATTGCGCTGGAGGCGGCGGTCGACCGGGAAACGGGGATCGTGAAAATCTCGCATGTCGCTTGTGCCGTCGATTGCGGCGAGGCGGTTGCGCCCGACGCCATCATCAACCAGACCGAGGGCGGCATTATTCAGTCGATGAGCTGGACGCTGTACGAAGCCGTGCAGTTCGACCGGACTCGCATCCAGTCGCCGGACTGGTCAGCCTATCCGATCGCTCGGTTCAGTGCCATTCCCGACAGTATCGAGGTGGCGGTCGTCGATAATCCGGGGACACCTTATCTGGGCGTTGCCGAAGCGGCCCAGGGGCCGACCGGGGCCGCTATCGGCAATGCCTTCAGGCACGCGACAGGCAAGCGCATCCATGATCTGCCCTTCACCCGCGAAAGGGTGAAGACGGTGCTGGGCGTCTGAGGCCCCAACCCGTGAAATGCGCGCCGCCAAGCGACAGTTCGGCGGCCACGGGTCGCGCCAGAGCGGCATACCATTGCAGCAACGCCCTTCATCCGGGCCGGGGCAATGTCAGCCATTCAGCACCGCGCCAAGCGCCATGGCCACGGCGGCTTGAGCCGGATCGATGACCGGGCGATGCAGCTTCGCTTCAAGCGCCGCGCGATGGCGGGCCATCCCCGCGCAGCCGAGGATCAGCACATCGGCGCCATCCGAGATCAGGGCATGACCGACTTCGACCAGGCGGTCGAATGTGCCTTCGCCACGCGCGCTTTCATCGACGCTCATATTCAGTGCCCGCTCGCCCGCCAGCCGGTCGATGACGCCCATCCGCCGCAGATAGCGCAGATGGCGCGGGATCGACGCTTCGGCAATGGCGAGAACGCCGAAACGGTCGCCGCGCGCAAGCGCCGTCAGCACGCCGGATTCCTGAATGCCGAAGACCGGAACGGTCGCGGTCGCGCGGCACAGATCCAGCCCGGGATCCGAATAGCATGCGATGACAAAGGCCGAGGCATCGGCCCGGCTTTTCACAAGCGCGGCCAATGGTAATGCGACCTGTTCGACGTGGTACTGGCTTTCGATGCCGAACGGGCCTTCGCTCAGGGTCACGCAATCGATCCCGACTCCGCAGCGAAAAGCCGCCAGCGCCTGTTCCAGCCCATCCGTTACCGCCTGATTCGAATTGGGGTTGATGACGACGATGGGGCCGGTCATGGCGCGATCTCCGCGCCGAAATTCCGCGCCGGGTCGAGTTCGGGCGTCCGGGTGCCCGGATAGCCGGTGAAATCCGGCGGGCGACGGGCGATGAATTTACCGCGCCCCGGCTGCGCCACCAGCTTGCCGCCATCCATCACGGTTTCGCCGCGTGACAGGACCGTCACCGGCCAGCCGGTGATCTGCCGGCCCTCGAACGGCGTATAATCCATATTGTCATGCTGATCCTCGACCGTGACGGTCCGGGTTTCCTCGGGGTCCCAGATGGCGATATCGGCATCCGATCCGATGGCGATGGTGCCTTTTTCGGGATGCATGCCATAGAGTTTCGCGGCGTTGGTCGCGCCAAGCGCCACGAATTGGTTCAGCGTGATCCTCCCGGCCCGGACACCTTCCGAGAACAACAGAGGCAGGCGCAGCGCCAGACCCGGCATGCCATTGGCGATCTGCTTGAATGTCGCATCGGGGCCTTTCGCCAGCTTGCCGCTGTCGTCAAAGCGATAGGGCGCGTGATCCGAGGAAAAGACCGAGAATGTACCCGCCTGAAGATGCCGCCAAAGCGCCTCTTGTGTCTTGGCGTCGCGGACAGGGGGCGAGCACATGAACTTGGCACCCTCCATGCCGGGGCGATCCAGATCGTCTTTGGTCAGAAACAGGTATTGCGGGCAGGTCTCGCCGAAGATTTTCGCGCCTTCCAGCCGCGCCCGCGCAACCATCCCGGCACCCTCGGGAGTCGAGACATGCACGATCAGCAGCGGCGCATCGACAAAACGCGCCAGCGTGATCGCACGGTTGATCGCCTCGGTTTCGGCCACCGCCGGATGGCTGATGGCGTGATAGCGCGGCCGGGTATGCCCCGCCGCCACCAGCCGGTCCGAGATCCACCTGATGATGCCGGAATTCTCGGCATGAACCATGGTCAACGCGCCATGGGTTTTTGCCACCGACAGAATATCAAGGAACTGCCCGTCATCGATCTTCATCAGATCATAGGTCATGAACACCTTGAACGAGGTGACGCCACGGGCGAATGCCTGCGGAAGTTCCTTGTGCAATGCCTCCTCGGTCGGATCGGCGACGATCAGGTGATAACCGTAATCGATCACCGAATTGCCCTGCGCCCGGCTGTCGTAAAGATCCAGCGTCTCGGTCACGCCCATGCCACGATGCTGGGCGGCGAAGGGGATGAAGCTGGAATTGCCGCCGAACGCCGCCGAGATCGAGCCGCTGCGGTAATCATCCGCCGTCATGCCGCCGGTCGCGCTTTCCTGCGCGATATGGCAATGCGCCTCGATTCCGCCGGGCAGGACCAGCTTGCCGCTGGCGTCGATCTCGCGCGCGCCGTGCAGATTGTCGGCGATGGCGGCGATACGTCCGTCGCGGATACCGATATCGGCGCGGAACGTATCCGACGCGGTGGCGACGGTTCCGTTTGTGATGACGAGATCAAATTCCATGGTCACACCGATCTGATCGAGCCGCCATCACAGCGCACAAGGCCGCCGGTGATGTAGCTGGCAGGTTCCGAGACAAGAAAGGCGGCGGTCCTGGCGAATTCCTCGATCCTGCCATAGCGGCCCGCCGGGATGGTTTTGGCGGAAGCGGCGCGCACCTCCTCTACCGAAGTTCCCGTGCGCTTGGCGGCGGCTGCGTCAAGCTCATCCGTTCGTTGAGTATGAATGCGGCCCGGAAGCAGCATGTTGACGGTGATGCCCTCGGCAGCAAGGTCGTTCGACAGCGATTTCGACCAGCCCACCAAAGCCGAGCGGAGCGCATTCGACATCGCCAGCGTCGGGATCGGCTGGATCACCCCGGATGATCCGATGGTCAGAACCCGCCCCCAGCCCGCGGCCCGCATCGCGGGCAACAGCCGGTCGGCGGTTTCCATCACCCGCAGCACCATCTGGTTGAACTGGGTGCCAAGCGCGGCAAGATCAGCATCGACCATCTTTCCAGGAGGCGGCCCGCCGGTATTCGCGACAAGGATATCCGCCGCGCCCAGCTTTTCCTTGACCGCCTGCGCCAGCCTGTCGGCGGCATCCTCCTGCGCAAGGTCGCAGGTCACCCAATCGGCCTTGCCTGCGCCCTTTGCCGCGATCGCGCCGGCTTCCTGCGCCAGTCTGTCGGCGCTGCGCCCCGTCAGCAGGACATCGGCGCCTTCTTCGGCCAGCACCTGCGCGATGCCAAGTCCAAGCCCCCGCGACGACGACATGACCAATGCGCGTTTGCCCTTTAGTCCCAGATCCATCAGCCCAGCTCCTTCAGTCGTTTTTCCAGACGCGATGTCAGCCGCGTCAATTCATCATGATCCGTCCCGCTCATGGCCGGACCCGGCGCGCGCACCCGTGCCGAGGCGATCACACCGCGGCGGCGCAGTGTTTCCTTGCGGATGGCAAGGCCCAGCCCCAATTGCTGTTCATAGCGCACCAGTGGCAGATAGGCGTCAAAGATATCTTCGGCCCGGTCATGATCGCCATTAAGCGCGAGTTCCACGACCTGCACCATCATCTCGGGATAGGCGAAGCCTGTCATCGCGCCATCCGCGCCGCGCTGCATCTCTTGCGGCAGGAACAGCGCGGAATTACCGGTCAGGATCGACAGACGCGGCTGATCGGCGTTGCCGGTTTCGGCCCGCACCCGCGACAGTTTGGCAAGCCCCGGCCAGTCTTCATGCTTCAGCATGACGATCTGAGGGTTGTCCCGCGTGATCCTCAGGATGCTGTCCACCGAGAAGCGGGCGTTGGAGGTTTGCGGATAATCCTGCAGGCAGACCGGCACATCCGGCCCAAGCGCCTTGCAGACCTGTGCGAAATAACCTTCCAGCCGGTCTTCCGGCCCCATGCCCTGCATGGGCGCGACCATGACACCCGCCGCGCCTGCCGCCATGACATCGGCGGTCAGGCTGCGCATCGGATCAAGCCCGCCCCCCGAAACGCCGACGATAACCGGAACCCGGCCGCTAACACGGTCAAGGACGCGACCGGCGAAGACGCGCGATTCCGCATCCGACAGTTTCGGTGCTTCGCCCATGATGCCCAGAATGGTCATGCCGGTGACGCCGCATTCCAGATAGAAATCGACCATCCGGTCCGTCGATTCCAGATCGATCCCGCCATCATCGGCAAAGGGAGTGGCGGCGATCACGAACACGCCGGCAGAGTTGCGGTGAATAAGTCCGGTCATGGCAGTTCCTTCGGTTGCGGGATGGCATGGCGGCCCATTTCTTCAAGCCGTGCGTAGCGGTCGGCGAAGAGCCGGGCGATCGGAAAATCTCCGCCCCAGTCGACATGCATCCTGTCGGTATCGATCAGCCCGTCGCGGGCAGCAAGCGCCAGCGCCTCTCCCACGACGATATCGCGTTCATCCGAATAGCGTAGCGTATCCTTCAACCGGCATTCGATCGCGGCGGGCGCAGCGGCCAGCCGGGGCGGTGCGACCTGACCGGATGGGGCAAGCGCCAGACCCAGCGCCTCCGGCTCGCTTACCCCGGACGGATAGGAGGCGGCGGTTTCCACCATCGGCAGGATCAGATCGGGCGTCACGATATTGACGACGAACTCCCCGGATTCCGCGATATTGCGGGCGGTGTCCTTGGGCCCGCTGCCGTCGCGGGAATGCTCCAGCCCAAGGATTACCAGCGCCGGATCCTGCCCGAAGACATTGAAGAAGGAAAACGGCGCGGCATTGACCTGTCCAAGGCTGTCCTGCGTGGTGACCCAAGCGACAGGGCGCGGGATCACCACCGCCGTCAGAAGCTTGTAGCGCTCTTGCGGTGGCAGCGCGGTCAGGTCGATCTGCGTTGTCATACCTTGCGCACCACCCCTGTCTGGCTGGTGATCAACCCGTAATGCTCGATCCGGCGGTGGCGGGCAAAGTCGAAGATGGTTTCCTTGCCGAAGACCGACAGATCCATGTCGCATTCATGAACCAGCAATTCGTCGCCATCGGTCTTGGCCCGCGCCACGACATAGCCGTTGGGATCAACGATGATCGAGCCGCCCATCAGCGGATGCCCGTCCTCGTCGCCCGCCTTGGCGACGCCCACCACCCAGGTGGAATTCTGATATGCCGCAGCGGTCATCGAAAGCTCCGAATGGTAAAGCCGCTGTTCCTCCCCTTCGGCGCTGTTCTGGCTGTTCACCGAGGGCGTGTTATAGCCCAGGATCACCAGTTCGACTCCTTGCAGCCCCATGACCCGGTAGGCTTCGGGCCAGCGGCGGTCATTGCAGATCAGCATGCCGATAACGGCGTCCTGCGTGCGCCACACGGGAAAGCCCAGATCGCCGGGTTCGAAATAGCGCTTCTCCAGATGCTGAAAGGCGCGTTCGTCATCCCATTCGGAATGCCCCGGCAGATGGATCTTGCGATATTTCGCGACGATATTGCCGTCTCGGTCGGTCAGGATCTGGCTATTGAAATGATGCCCGTCCGCCGTAAGTTCCGCATAGCCAAAACTGATCGCGACCTGCAATTCGCGGGCCTTGTCGAATAGCGGTTGCGTGGCGGCATTGGGCATCTCGGACTCGAACCAGCGATCGATCTCGGCCGGATCCTCGATGTACCAGCGGGGGAAAAACGTTGTCAGTGCCAGTTCGGGATAGACGACCAGCGTGCAGCCTTTCCGGGCGGCCTCTTCCAGCAGCGCGAGCATCCGGGCGACAATGGTTTCACGGCTGTCGGCTTTCTGGTTGGGGCCCATCTGGGCGGCTCCGATGACAATTTTTCGCATATTCTTCCTTTCAGACGACAAGACGGCGCTGGTAACGGCTGAGCAGCCGCACCACGGGCCATAACAGAACGAGATAGATCGCCGCCGCCAATGTGAGCGGCGAGGCGTTATAGGTCACCGAGCGGGCAAGGCTGGCCGCATGCAGCAGCTCTCCCAGCGACACCACCGAGGCCAGCGAGGTCAGCTTGACCACTTCAACCGTGTTCGAGATCAGGTCGGGCAGCACGTTGCGGGTGGCCTGCGGCAGGATCACGTAGCTCAGCGTCTGGCGCTGGGTAAGACCGGTCGAGCGCGCGGCCTCCCATTGCCCCGTTCCCACCGAGATCAGCCCGGCGCGGAAAACCTCGCCGTAATAGGCAGAGTTGTTCAGCAGGAAAGCCAACACCACGGCAACGAAAGGCGACAGGCGGATGCCCGAAAAGGGCAAGCCGGCATAGATGAAGATCAGCAGCACCAGCGGCGGGATGGCGCGGAACAGATCCACCAGCGCCATGGCGGGCCAGCGCAGCCAGCGCGACCGGGCGGTCGAGGCCAGCGCGGCTGCCAGCCCCCCGGCCAGCCCAAGCGGGATGACCGCGCAGCAGATCAGCAGGGTCATGCCAAGACCGCGCAGAATGGTCGGCAGCGCGTCGGCCATGATGGCAAGATTGAAGAACTGGAAAATCAGTTGATCCATGGCTCAGCCCTTTTTCCAGGCAAAGCGGCTTTCCAGCCAGCGCGACAGGATCACGAAAGGCAGGAACAGGACCACATAGGCCAGTGCGGCCAGCGTCAGCGGCGAGGCATTGCCCGAAAAACTTTGCGCCGTGGTGGCCTGATTCAGGATATCCGGCACCCCGATCACCGTACCCAGCGCCGTCATCTTGGTGATGGCGATGGCGCGGTTGGTCAGCGGCGGGATCACCATCCGCACCGCCTGCGGCAGCACCACATAGCCCAGCGTCTGGGTAAAGCCGAGACCGGTCGAGCGTGCGGCTTCCCACTGGCCCTTGTCGGTCGCGGTGATGCCGGCCCAGATGATCTCTTCGGCGAAGGCGCCAAGCGTCAGGCCAAGGATCACGAACAGCACCGCAAAGCTGGACAGGGTCACGCCCAGATTGGGCAGGCCGAAAAAGACCAGCAGGATCAGCACGAGCGGCGGCAGGGCGCGGAAAATATCGGCATAGATGACGATCAGGAAAGAGACCGGCCAGATCCGATAGGCACGGATACAGGCCAGTAACGCGCCCCAAAGCGTGCCCGCGATCACGATCAGCACCGACAGCTCGATCGTCACCCAGACACCCTGCAGGATTTCCGGCGCATATTTCGCCAGAACCGTCCCGTTCAGGAACGTCTCGATAAACCGGTCCAGATTGGTCATTGGCTGTAACGGGCAAGAAAGGCGCGGGTGCGTTCGTGCTGCGGGTTTCCGAACAGATCCTCGGGCGGCCCCTCTTCGACGATCTCGCCATCCGCCATGAAGACGACGCGATCCGCGGCTTCGCGCGCGAAGGCCATTTCATGACTGACGACCAGCATGGTCATGCCGTCCTGCTTCAGTTCCCGCATGACGCCCAGCACATCGCCGACCAGTTCGGGATCAAGCGCGGAAGTCGGCTCGTCGAACAGCATCACTGCCGGTTCCAGCGCGATGGCGCGGGCGATGGCGACGCGCTGCTGCTGGCCGCCCGAAAGCTGCGAGGGATAGTTTTCCGCCTTGTCGGCCAGCCCGACCCGGGCCAGCGCGGTGTCGGCGCGCGCCCTGGCCTCGTCACGCGACAGCTTCAGCACCTTGCGCAGCGCCAGCGTGACATTTCCACGGGCATCGAGATGCGGATAGAGGTTGAAGCTTTGGAACACCATGCCGATGCGGCGGCGAAGCCGGTCGAGATTCACGCCGCGCCCGGTGATCTTTTCGCCCTCCAGCAATATGTCGCCTGAATTGGGTTCTTCCAGACGGTTGCAGCAACGCAGCATGGTGGATTTGCCCGAACCGGAACGGCCGAGCACGAAGACCATCTCGGACTTCGCCACCTGCAGGCTGACATTCTTCAGAACCTCTACCGTGCCGAAGGATTTCTTCAGCCCGATGACCTCCAGCGTGGGCCGCTTTTCGACAGGCGCGGGTTTGCCCTGATTTAACGATGAATCAAGCACAACCGGGCTCATGATCGTCCTCGACATAGCCGGGCAGATCGGGCTCTCCCCAGCCGGGGCGGGGCGTGACGGCGGCGGAATCCTCGGCGGGTTCGGAATCGAACCATTTCACATGCAGCTCGGCGATCGTGCCGTCGGTTTTCAGGCATTCGATGACGCCTTCTATCTTCTCGCGCAGTTCGTCATCGCCCTTGCGGAAGGGCATGCCCCAGACAAGGCCGGTCGAATGCAGATAGCTTAGCTGCACTGCCGGGTTCTGCTTGGCAGCCCATGCGATGACGGTATTGCCCGCCACGGTCGCGAAGGCCCGGCCCGAGACGACCGCCTGCACCGCATCGGTCGCGGTGCCGTAGCTTTCGACGGTCCAGCCGATCTCATCGGCCAGCTCGCGCGCCCAGCTGTCATAGGCCGAACCCTTGTTGACCGCGATCACCTGCCCCTCGAGTTGCTCGAGCGCGGTGATTTCCGGCCCGCCGGCTTTCACCAGAAACTGGAAATCGGTATTCAGATAACCTTCCGAGAAATAATAGGCCTCGGCCCGCTCTGGCGTGATCGTGGTCGGCGCGATCACGAAATCATAGGTTCCCGCCTGAAGCCCGGGCAGGATGCCCGAATACTGTGTGGCGACGATTTCGATTTCGGCGCCAAGCCGTTCGCCGATGACATTGATCAGGTCGATATTGAAGCCTTCAAGCCCGCCATCCATCGTCGGCATGGCATGCGGAGCAAAGGTTCCGTCCACTGCGACGACATATTTGTCCTGCGCCAATGCGGGGCCACCCAGTGCCAGGGATAATGCCAGCCCGCTGATCAGGTATTTCATGTTGTTTCCCCTCTGTTGGTTTGTCTTGGGACCAAAGCGGTCCAATCGGCGATCAGGCCGAGAAGCATGAAACGACGCGGCCGCGAACTCCGTTACGTCAAGTTCAGCATGGGCATGGCGGGTCACGCAATATAGTAAGTTATTAATTATTGGATCAGAAAATAATATTTCATTATAATGCCGCCGATTATGGCATTTTAAGGAGTTTCCATGTTCACATTGAGGCAATTGGAAATCTTCCGCGAAGTCGTCCGCGCCCGGACCACCGTCGGCGCAGCCAAGGCGCTTAACGTATCGCAGCCGCTGGTTTCGAACATGATCCGGCAGATGGAAACGAAAATCGGCTTTCCGCTGTTCGAACGCTTCGGCAACCGATTGGTGCCAACACCGGATGCGGATGAAATCTATCAGGATAGCGATTCGATCTTTTCGATATATCAGGCATTTACCCATAGGATCGAAGCCCGCCAGCGCAGCGAAAGCGGGCATTTGCGGGTCGTCGGCACTCCGCCGATGGCCAATGCGCTGATTCCCCGGGCCCTGAAGGAATTCGTGTCGAAACGCCCGGCAGTGCGGGTGCATCTGGACACGCGGCGAATCACCGGAGTGCTGGAATCGGTCCAGACCCGAACGGCGGATATCGGGCTGGGGCTGAACCCGCCAGAGCGCGAGGGGCTGGCCTATGAAGTGCTGGCGATGGCGCAGATGGTTTGCGTATTTCCTCCGGGCCATCCGCTTGAGAACAAGCTTGCCCTCACCTCGCAGGATCTCGCCGGCGTGCCGCTGATCCTTTACGAACAGAATTCCAGCCTCGATCTTGCCATCTCCCGCGATATCCTGACCGCGGAACTGCGGGCGCAGGCGATTGCCGAAGTGCGTTATTCCTCGGTCGCCTGCCTGATGGCCGAGGTGGGAATGGGCGTGGCCTTCGTGGATTCGCTGACCGCCTCGGTCGGCGACCGCTACCGCCTGTCGGCCCGGCCGCTTTTTCCCAGCCAGCCGGTGCCGATCTGCCTCATTACCCGCAAGGGTGAACCGGCCAAGCGCATTCAGGCGAATTTCCTTGCCGAATTGCGACGGTCACCGACGCTGACAGCGCTTCAGGAATTCGGAGGCGAGATGCCCGATCGCGATCGTTGAAAGGGTTTCGCGGCAACGGACGCATGACCCGTGCCATAGACGATATCCTGCCCTTGCCCGAACTCCGGAGCATGTCGCATTAAATCGGAAACGGCGGTTATTTGCGTCCCGCGATGGCCGGGGGCGCTGCCCCCGGACCCCCGAGGTATTTACCGCAAAGAAGAAAAGGAGGAAGGGGAAACGATCCAGGCGGAAGCGACATGCTTTAATCCTGGTTCAATCGCTTTCCGTCTGCTCCGAACAGATGCGGCAATCCGTCGAAAGCCAGCCTGATGCGCTGGCCGGTCCCAAGCGTTGGCTGACCGGACAGGACCGTCACCAGCGGCGTCCCGTCGACGGCGTCGGCATGGATGACGGTTTCCGCGCCAAGCGCCTCGATCAGCCGGATCTCGCCCTCCAGCGCCGGCGCGTCGTCTCCGGCAAGTTTCAGATCCTGCGGACGGATACCGATCGTGACCTCGCCGTCGCATGGCGCCGGAATCGTCAGGCCGCCCGGCAACTCGGCCGCGCCGGCGCTGGCGCGGGTGCGAAAGAAGTTCATGTTCGGGGCGCCGATGAAGCCCGCCACGAAAAGATTTTGCGGCCGGTTATAAAGCCCAAGCGGCGTGTCCACCTGCTCGACAATGCCCTTGCGCAGGACCACAATCCTGTCGGCAAGCGTCATTGCCTCGACCTGATCATGGGTGACATAGATCATCGTCGTTCCCAGCCGTTCATGCAGCCGCGCAAGCTCTGCCCGCATCGTCCCGCGCAGTTCGGCGTCAAGATTCGACAAGGGCTCGTCCAGAAGAAACGCCGAGGGGTTGCGGACGATAGCACGACCGATCGCGACGCGTTGACGCTGGCCGCCGGAAAGCTGGGTCGGGCGGCGCTCCATCAGGTCGCCGATCTCAAGCATCCGCCCGGCCTCGTCGATCCGGCTGGCGATCTCGGGTTTCGGCATCCGGGTGTTTTCCAGCCCGAAGGACAGGTTCTGGCGCACGGTCATATGCGGGTATAGCGCATAGGACTGAAACACCATGGCAAGACCGCGATCGGCGGCTGAGACGCGGGTGACATCCTTGCCGTCGATCCGGATGCTGCCGGTCGTCGGCTGGTCGAGGCCCGCGATCAGCCGCAGCAGTGTGGACTTTCCGCAGCCCGAGGGGCCGACGAAAACGACAAGTTCGCCCTCGCCGATCTCAAGGTCGATGCCGTGGATCACTTCGACATTGCCAAAGTTCTTGGTGATCCCTTCCAAGGCAATCCGTCCCATACACGCCCCCTATTTGATGCCTGCCCCGGCGATTCCGGTGGTGATGAAACGCTGCAGGAACAGGAAGACCAGAATCACCGGAATCATCGTCACCACGGTCATGGCGAGAATATAGTGCCATTGCACGTTCAACTCGCCCGCATAAGTGTTGAGCCCGACCTGCAGCGTATAATGTTCACGCTGGGACAGCACGATCAGCGGCCAGAGAAAATCGTTCCAGCGCCAGACGACCGAAAAGATCGCAAGAACGGCAAGCGCGGGCGCGGCAAGCGGCAGGACGATCCGCCAGTAGATCTGCCATTCGCTGGCATGGTCCATCCGCGCCGCCTCCAGAAGCTCGTCGGGGATCGTCAGCATGTATTGCCGAAGCAGAAAGACGCCGGTCGGTGTCGCCACCGTGGGCAGGATCACCCCCCAAAGCGAATTGAGAAGCCCCATCGCATTCACCACCGAGTAAAGCGGCACGAGGATCACTGAAAGCGGCACCATGAGCGTCGCGACGATCAGCAGCATCACCCCGTCGCGGCCGCGGAACCGGTATTTCGAAAGCGCGAATGCGGCCATGGAATTGGTAAAAAGCGTGATCAGCGTGGCCATCACCGTCACGAAGACCGAGTTCCAGAGGAACCGCAGGAAATTGTTCTTCACCAGCGGCTCTACATAATTCCCGGTTGCAAGCCCGATCTCGCGGACGGGGCTGCGATCGGCGATATTCACGTTGATCCGTTCACCCGGATTCCCGGGATCGACCATTTGCGAATTGACGCCGATACGCCGGATCTCTGCCAGGACTTTTGTGGAACCGTCTTCCTGTGTCGTCGTGTAAAGCGGCAGCGGTGCGTCATAGCCCTCGACCATTGCCGTCTGCTGGACATAGGGCAAAAGCGTCGGCGGGAATTCCGCCAATTGCGCCGGCCCCTTGAACGACGAGGCGACAAGCCAGAGCGCGGGGCCGAACATCAGGATCGTGCCGCCGATCAGCCAGATCCAGGTGGCAATGTCGGTCCAGTGCCAGCCCCTGCCATGGCCCCGGCGCCGGAAGATGAAGGCAAGGATCCGGCTCATCGCGCCCGCCTTCCTTCTGCCCGGCGCGAGAGCCGGAGTTGCAGAAGCGTCAGCACCACGAGCACGGCCCCCATCAGGATCGATGCCGCCGCCGCCAGTCCCGGATTGCGCAGGATCGAGGCGAAACCGACCTCGTAGATATATTGCGTGAGATAGAGGGTCGAGGTTCCGGGACCGCCGCCGGTCAGCACATAGACCTCGTCGAAGATCTGCACGCTGCGGATCAGTGCAAGCACCAGCACGACAGCGAAATTCGGTCCCAGAAGCGGCAGCGTGATCCGCCAGAACACACGCGCCGGCGGTGTCGCATCCATCTCGGCCGCCTCGTAAAGATCTCGTGGGATCGCCTGAAGCCCGGCCAGAAGGATCAGCGTATAGAATCCCATATGCGCCCAGGTCGACACCCCGATCGTGGCGGCAAAGGCATAAAACCGGTCATTCAGCCAGATCTCGGGTTCCAGCCCCAGATTAACCGCGATCAGGTTCAAAAGCCCTTCCCGCTGCAGAATCCAGCGCCAGATCAACCCGACGACGACAGGCGACAGAAGAACCGGAAAGAAGAACACCGCGCGAAAGAAACCGCGGCCCCGGATGTTGCGGTTAAGGATCAGGGCCGTGATCAGCGAAACCACCACCATCAGCGTGACCTGAAATATCACGAAACCCGTGGTATTGGTTACCGCCGTCCAGAACTGATCCTCACGGCAGGTGATGCGGCGGGTGTAATCCTCGCATTCAAGAAGGCGTCCATATTGCTCCATCCCGATGAAGGGACGCTGATCAAGCAGGATTCCGGTTCCGCCGGTCATCGAATAAACGAAATTCAGCACCAGCGGAATCAGGACGAATACGCCGAAAATCGCAAGATTGGGCGCAAGGAACACGGCTGCCATGCCGCCGGTGCCGGTCCAGCGCTGCCAGACCCTTAGTGGCGGGTCGACAGCCCTTGCCACAAGGGTAAACGGCCAGGCGGCCGCTCGTCCAAGGGTTTCGCCAAGCCCGGCCATCGTTTATTGCGACGCCGTGCCGACCTGATCGGCGATGTCCTGGTCCATCATGCTGCGAGCCTCGTCAAGGCTGATCTCGCCCGCCATGACCTGACTGATACGGGTGACGAGCGTACCGTAATAGGCATTCCCCCATTTCCAAGCCGGCAAGGCATCCGTAAGCGGCGAGGACTCGCCCGAGGCGGCGATGAATTTCTCGAGCGCCGGAGCGACATTCGGATCGTCGGTCTGGAAGTTCAGGCCGCCCGCCTCGACCACACCCTTATGGGCGGGCAGGAACAGAGTACGTTCGGTGAATTCGCGCAGCACCTCTTCCGAGGCGAGATAGTCCATCACCACCGCGACCTCTTCGGGATGCTGGGTATATTTGATCCCGACAAGACCGGCCCCGCCCGCAAGGCCGGCGCATGCCTCAGTCCCGCAAGGCGTGCCGATGGCGACCCAGTCGAAGGCATCGCCGATCTTGGTCGAGAGATTCGCGATCAGCCACGAGCCGGAATAATAGAACGGGATCTGGGCATTGATGAAATCGTCCGTCGCGGCGCGATAGGTGGTTCCGGCAGCCGAAACCCAGACCTCGGGCAGCATCAGCCCTTCCTCGGTCCATTCGACAAGCTTCGTGGCGAAACTCATGGTGCCGTCGTCGATCGGCGCGGGCATCCCGTCATCGCCGATATAATTCGCACCATAGGACGCGGTACCCGCCGAGATACGATGCCCCGACCGGTCGATCGCAAAGGCGGCGGGCAGTTGCTGGCTTTCCATCACCTCTTTAGAGGCCGCAATCCAGTCGTCCCAGGTCGCGCCCTCGCCCGGCATTTCCACGCCGGCCTGCTCGAAAAGCGTCTTGTTGGCGAAACCGCCGGTCAGGGTAAGCTGGGTCATGAAGCCCGGGATCGCATCCGAGCCGTCGGGCCGCATCCAGTCGAAACGGTCGCCGAAATTCGTCTCCCAATAGGCTGGATCCTCGACATATTCACGCAGATCCAGCCAATGCTCGGCCTGTTCCTTGAGATTCGTCACCCGGGCAATATCCGGTCCCTGACCGGAGGCAAGCTGGATCGGCAATTGCTCCTGAATCACCTGATAGGCGACATTGTCCAGAACCACGTCTATCTCGGGATGGCTTTCTTCGAACCGGTCGAGCAGATCCTGCATTATCTCGCCCTCGATCCCGTCAGAGTACCACATCACGCGGATCTCGGTCCTGTCCTGAGCGAACGCCACCGAGCCGAACCCGGCCACGGCCAACGCCGCAAACGATGTCATCGTGAACTTCATCCGGTCTTCCTCCCTGTCAATGGTCCCGGGCCGGTATCGACCTTGGTCCTTGCTTTGTCCTGCGGCGTAACGAACGGAACGCGGGGCAGGATTTCCCGCTGACCCGAAACGGTAAAATCTGCCGGATCGATCCGCCGGCCCTCTGCCACCACCGAGCCGTCATCATGGAAGGTTACACATCCGTAATCCGGATCCACAACCTTGATCGCTGTCGCCCCTTCTTCGGGGCATAATGCGGCAAATCGCGCCGCGAATGCGGCCTCGTCCCCGTGGGCACGGGCCGACCCGAGACGCAGGAGCCACCAGTTTTCCTGTCCGGAAAGGCGCAGTTCGTTCCCCGCGGACGGACCGCTGTCGATCAGGCGGAACGGCAGGGATCCGCGCAGCATCAGATAGGCCGACCCGGACCGGGCATAAGCCCTGTCGCCGTCGATCCGGGCATTGTCGAAATCCCCGGTGGGAAACCAGGCATGGGTAAATGCCGGTTGCGAAGCCACCCCCGCGAACCGGACAAGGGCGAGGTCGCGATATTGCTGAACCCGCGGGATGGAAGCCGAACCACCCCAGTAAGAGGGCCGGCCATAGCCCGAATGGGTCACCTCGCCGGGATGGTTGATCCATATCTGCGCATTCGGATTCTCGCCAAGCCGCGCATGGATCAGCGTTTCCTGATACCCCCATTCGTACCAGCGATAGGCCACGGCGCTGCCCATCGCATGATCGGCGGTCTTGTAATGGTAAAGCTTTGCGATCGCATCCTGACCTTGCGCGAACCGCCATTCCTGCGCCTGATCGCCCGTCAAGATGGCACGATCCGTGTCATCGGGCAGCACCAGCCCGTGATCCCTGAGGCAAACCGCAAGTTGCGGCGTCGCATGGAACCGGGTGCCGTAGCTTCCGGCCCCCCACAGAAGCCGCGCGATCGCCGAAAGCTCCAGCGTCATCGAGGCCCGAAGCGTGTGTTCATAGCTTCGGCCCTGCGCGGCGGTGAGCACACCCTTATGCGACGAGTTGGCCACAATCCCGATCAGCCGGCGGATCCCGCTTTCGGCACGCGCACGTAAACCGGCATCCGGCGAAAGCGCGTAAAGCGCCGTCAACCCCTTCAGATCGATCGGGAAATAGGGCGCAGAGTTGAACTCGGCCATCTCCCATTTTTCGAAATGATCGAACCATCGGGCAAGCCGTTCGGCGCCTGTCCGGGACTGCTCGGCTCCGGTGCGTCCCGAGCGAAGGAAGGTGTTGGCCGGCAAAAGCGCCCCGCCAAGATGCGCGGCGGTGTGAAACAGCAGCGCATGATTTTCAGAGAAATACCATTGCACGTCGTTACCCGGCTCATCCATCCAGTACCGGTAACCACAAATCGTCCGGTCGATGCGCGCGCAGAGATCCGGCCCCAGCAGTTCGGGCCAGCTTGTCCGGCACCAGATCAGCGGCACAAGCGCAAAATCCGCGCAATCCCAGCAGGCGTCGATCCGCGGCAGCGCCGCCTCGATCATCGCCCGGGTTTCCGCGCCGCCATCCTGCAATGCCAGCCGCGCCAGCGCCCGCACGGTATCGGCCTCACCCCCTGCCGCGACCGCGGTCAGGGCCTCCGTCACGCGCGAAGCCCTCGCAGCAGGTGCCACCCCCTGTTTCGCGCTATGGGCGATCTCGGTGCCATAGACGCGTTCAGCCGCGAAACCCTCCACCGCAAGGCGCACCACGACATGCCGGAAATCCGCCGGAAGCGCATCGGCATCGCCAAGATCGATCTCGGTCGCGCCCGCGGCAAGCGCAATCCGCATCGGAGGAAACGGATCGTGGGACATGAAATCGCCTTCGATCCGGATCTCGGCATGACAAGGCACCGAAAGCGCATGCGGCAGGGTCAGCCGAACCGGCCCGCCATCGTGGCTGCTTCGGGAAAAATGCATGGTCTCCAGCGCGGTCTCGATCTCGCGTGCATGCGCGGCATCTGCTTCGATCCGGATCGCCTGCTGCGCCGACGGGCCATTGGCATAGTCCAGCTGCGCATAGAAACGGGTATCCCGCTCGGCAAGGTCGTCGAGAAACAATTCGATCCGGTTCTCGCCCGCCACGAGATCGACCCCGATTTCGGCGGCGGTCTCGAAATTGCGCCGGTATTCCGCCATCCAAAGGATTTCCCGGCCATTCACCCGCAGTATCGCTCCTCCGCATGTGGCCAGACGCAGCGTGGCGCGCCCCGCGATTCCGGCGATGACAAGCGTCTCGGCACGTGCCGCCAGACGCGTGGCGCGAAACCAGAAGCCTGAGAGGTCGAGCCGTGGCGATCCGAAGCCAAGCCAGACCCGGTCCGGCGCCGCCAAAGCCCGTTCCTCGGGGCGCCGTCCCTGAAAACGCCGGGCGAAATCAGTCCGGCAGGGATATTCATGCGGGATGAAATTCTTCTCCTTGGTCAGGAAGAAAAACGGATCCATCTCGCCCTCCATCGGACGTTCGGGCACGTCGAACGGCTGTTCCGCGATGGACGACACGCGCCAGAGGGTGACGGGCATACCGGCTTCAAGCGGGCGGTCCAGGCGGCTCATCCGAAAACCCCGGCCGAAACAGAACTCACAAAGAAACGCGCGCCGCAGATTGCCGGAGCCTTCGCTCTGCCGATCGCCAGTGGCGCGGGACCATATCGGGTGTCTGAGATCATCGGAACTCCGGATCGTTAAGTGCCTCTGCAAGGCACAGGATGGCAAGCGACTGGCCATAACCGGTGGGTTGCAGCGGGATGTCACGGTAGAATTGCAGATCATGGCCCATGCGGGTGCCATAGGACACACCGCCCACGATACCATCGGCATCTATCTGTCTCAGCACATAATCGACCGCACGGCGTCCCGCCCGCCGCGCCTCATCCGATGCGCGACCGAGACGCGCGGCCTTCATCAGACCATAGGCGATCCCTGCCGTGGCCGAGGTTTCCTCGTATGATGAAGGATCGTCCAGCAGGGTCCGCCATGCGCCGTTCGCGGTCTGCAATGGCAAAAGCGCCGCCATCTGAGCGCCAAGCACTCCGTCCAGATAGCGTGCGACCGCCGGATCAAGGCGGCAAAGCTCGGGCAGATCGGCAAGTCCCGCGGTGATCCACGCATTGCCCCGCGCCCAGCGGGCCCGGGCGAAATTGCTGCGCCGGGGAAAACTCCAGCCGTGGAACCAGAGCCCGGTTTCCGGATCCGCCAGATAGCGCGCATGCACCAGAAACTGATGCTGCGCCTCATCGACCAGCGCGCGCCGGTCCGAAGCCTCGCCATAGGCGGCAAGGAAAAGCGCCACCATGAACAGCGTATCGTCCCAAAGCTCGCCGTCATTGATCTTGTCGGACACATCGTGCTGAAATCCGCCTTCCGGGGTACGCGGCATCTCGGCCAGCACGCGGTCAGCCCAGCCGGACAGCATCGCCTCCCATCGCGGATCGCGCGTGCGGTCCCAAAGCAGGGTCAGTGCCAGCATCGGCGCCGTCGTGTTGACATTGAGCGATGGCAGCCCGCGTGTTTCCTGTGCGGCGTACCAATCCTCCAGCACGGCGCGCAGCCGCTCTTCTCCGGTGTCGCGCCAAAGCCGGGCAAGGCCATAAAGCCCGACGCCCTGCGGCCATTCCCAGGATTGAAAGCTGATATAATCCCCGACCGTGCCGTCAAGATTCGGCTCGTCGAACCTTCCGGTATCGCGCAGCGCGGTCAAACCGTCGACAACGCGCGTCAAGGCATTACGAACGACCGAATCGTCCCGCATCACGTTCCTCCCCTGGCGCAAGGTTAACTGACAGAAAATTGTTTGCACAATATGTAAATTTTTTGCAGTCTTGGTCCGGGCATCAAGAAAGCTGGTCATGGAACGGCGGCGCATCAGGATGGAGGATCTGGCGGAACGCTGCGGCGTCTCGGTCGCGACGGTGAGCCGCGTCCTTGCCGATCGTCCCGGCGTGCGGCCCGAACTGCGCCGCCGCATCCGCGACGCGGCGGCGCTGCTGGGATATGCGATGCCGTCAGCGGTGGCAGGGCGCAAGGCGATCCTTGTGGCAAGCCAGGCGGCCATGGTCGATTACGCCCGAAGCCAGTTCACGCTGCATGTTCTTGACGGTATGCGCGACCGCGCGGCGGCTTTGGGGATGACCCTCGAAACCCGCACCGCCACGGAACCGCTGGCCGCGAATCTCGCGGCAGACGAGGATGCGGCGGGCTATGTGCTGCTGACGCCCGAAAGCGATGCCGTGATTGCCGAGGCGGCTGCGCTCGACCGGCCGGTCGTGCTTGTCAATGCCGACGACCCGATGATGCGGTTATCCTCGGTCGCGCCTTGCAACCGCACCGCCGCGGCGCGGGCGACCGAGCTGCTGCTTCGGCACGGGCACCGGCGCATCCTGTTTCTGACCCGCCCCGGCCGCCGCACCATCGAACGCCGCCGCGAAGGCTGGGCGGACCGGCTGATGGCCGAAGGGATCGTTCCTGAACCTTCGCTGGTCGTTGAAGTCGATGACTGGTTGCCCGATGCCGCCGCCGCCGCAGTGACACGCCGCCTGACCGAAGCCCCCCGGGATTTCACGGCAATCCTCGCGGCCGGAGACAGCCTTGCCGTCGGCGCGCTTCTTGCCCTGGCCAGGGCAGGCATCGATGTTCCGGGCGAGGTGAGCGTACTCGGCTTCGACGGGCTGCCGCAATGCGATCTGCAGACTCCGCCGCTTTCTGCGGTCGAGATCCCGATGCGCACCATCGGCAGCCTTGCCCTCGATCTTCTGGGCGAAATCATCTCCGGACCCGGCCTGCCACCCCGCCGCGTGGAACTGGCCTGCCGCATTGTCGAACGTGGATCGACCGGCCCCGCGTCAATCCCGCCGACAGCCCCCGCCGGCTGATTTTCGGAAGAGCTCACCCTCACGAATTCAAGGCCGATCAAGCAAATGTTCCGAAGTGTAACGCGTATGTTACGTATCGTATCATTTATGCCACATCCCGGCATATCCATCTTGTCGGCGTTCTGGAATTGCAGATTCTGCAACCCTAGCTCTATCCCAGAACAAGAAGGAGAACAGCTATGAAAACTGTTATATTGTCTCTCGCCGCATCGCTTGCCGCAACGGGCGCCTTTGCCGGCGGTTATGTCGCGCCGGTTGTCGAGCCCGCCCCGGTGGTTGCGCCCGTCGCGCCTGTGGAAGCCGGAACCGATTGGACGGGTTTCTATGCCGGTCTGCAATATGGCAAGGGCGATGCCGAAGTTTCCGGCGCAAATGGTGATGCCGATTTTGACGGCTATGGCGTCCATGCCGGTTATCTGCATGATTTCGGCAAATATGTGCTTGGCGGTGAACTCGATTACAACAAGGTCGAGCTCGATGATGTCGATGTCGACGGCGACCTGATCCGCCTTCGCGGCCGCGCCGGTTACGACTTTGGCAAAATCCAGCCCTATCTGGCATTGGGCGTCGCCAAAGTTTCAGTCGATGGCGGGAATATTGATATCTCTGAAACCGGCGTCACTTATGGTCTCGGCGTCGATTATCTCGTGCATGACCGCTTCTCGGTCGGCTTCGAATACACCCGCAACGATTTCTCGGATGTGGATGATATCGGCGGCACCGACCTTGACACCGAACTGGCGCAGGTCCGCGGAACCTTCCGCTTCTGAGCCAAACCTGTCTTTCCCGAGTGCGAACGCGGATCTGAAAAGGTCCGCGTTTTTACATGTGAGCGCGATAGCCGGAAAGCGCCGGGCGTGACGGCCGCATCTTTCGAGCACGACAGGGCGGCTGGCAAAATCCGGCATTCGAAATCCGCCCTGCATCTCCGACTTTATCTGTGCCCGGCTGTTTGTGGAATTGCATCTCGCGATCACCGGGAGTAGCCACACGGCGCTGTAATTCAGGGACGCCCGGATGCCGACACCCATGACCCATTTTCTGCGATCGGTCGGCCCGGCCGTCCCCCATGCCTCGCCGAAAGAGGCGGTCAGGGCGGGGCTGGGCGCATTGCTGGGCCTGCTGATGGCCGGGCTGTTCCTGCTTGCGCCATCGGTCGATGACCGTCTGGGCCTTTATCTGATCGCACCTTTCGGAGCCACGTCGGTTCTGGTTTTCGCGGCGCCCAACAGCCCGTTGGCCCAGCCCTGGTCCGCGATCATGGGGAATCTGGCCTCTGCCCTGATGGGGATTGCCGCCTGCATGCTGATCCCGGATCCTGTCCTGCGCGTTGCCGTTGCCGTCGGCGCCGCGATTACCGCCATGATCCTGATCCGCGCGCTTCACCCTCCGGGTGGCGCCGTGGCCATGACAGCGGCCTTGAACCCCGATGCAACGCTGGAACTTGGATGGAGCTTTGCTTTCGCTCCGGTGGCCTGCGGCACCCTGGCCCTGATCCTGATCGCGGTCATCTATGCGCGCATCACCGGCCGGCGATATCCTTTCCGTCAGTTCGAGGAAAAAAATCCTCACGGCACCGGGGATCTGAATCCGCTGAAACGGATCGGTCTGAACGAAAACGAACTTGTCAGCATACTCGAACGGTATAACCAGACGATGAACCTGGGCGTGGCGGACCTTGCCCGGCTGATCGGCGCGGCGGAAATGGTCATCGCCTCGCATCGCGGGACCGGCTCGACCGCGGCCGATATCATGTCGCGCGACCTGATAACCGTTGGCCCGGACGCGCCGCTATTCGAGGTTGCCGAGCTTTTCCGCCGCCACGCCTTCACCTCTCTGCCGGTCGTTGGCGATGGGAATGAGTTTCACGGCGTGATCTTCCAGCTTCACCTGATCCGTCACGCGGATGAACGCGCCCAGCGCCGTGTCGGCGGATTTCTTTCGGCAATGGGGCGATTGATCGGCCATGGTTCGGGGGCACGCGCACGGGATGTCATGGATGTCCGGATTCCCCGGGCCGCCCCCGAAACGCCGGTTTCCGCGCTTTTGCCGCTTATGTCCGACGGGCATTGCGATGCGGTGCCGGTTCTCGACGGGACGCGCATTGTCGGCATCGTCACCCGAACGGATATTATCGCCGCACTGGCGCATCAAAGCGTGCAGCGCGCATGAAAACTGCCCGACACTTGAAAAGCGTCGGGCAGTTCGGGAAGCGGCAGCTGTTACCTTGCCGGCTATTTATGATGGGTAGCGACCTATTCGGATTCGGTCGATGCCGTTTGCAGCAAATCCGTAATACGGCGCACCGAAGCCCGGCGATTTTCGCGAAGATCGCCCTCGGCGCTCACTTTCGGGAACTGCTCGCCATAACCTTGCGTGACAAGGTTCTCGGGCGGTACGTCGAAATACTCGGTTAGCGCAAGCGCGACCGATTCAGCCCGCCGGTCGGACAGGGCAAGGTTCATTGCCGCGTCTCCGACCGAGTCGGTATGACCCTCGATCAGGAAGATCTCGCGCGGGTTTTCCTGAATAGTCTGCTGGATGACCTTGCCAAGCGTCGACAATTGCTCGGCCTGATCGGATTTGATCGCTGCCGAACCGGTATCGAACGTGATCGCGTCGATATTGATCGGAGCCACCAGGGCGCGCACTTCCGGAATATTCCGGATCTGGCCAAGGGTGAAATAACGTCCGGCATCGACTTCCCGAAGCAATGCGGCACGCAATTCCTCCTCGCTCAGGGAACCACCCGACGTTTCGACGGGCTCGGCCGGGGCCGGAAGGCTCGCGATATCAACCGGCTCGGCGCTTGTGGTATCGTCGATCAGTTGCATCGAGCCGCCATCCGCGGTGATCAGGGTACGGCGCAGAACCCGCAGATTGGCGTCGCGGATCGTCACGACCTTGCTGCCATCCGCACGTGTCACCGTCGTCCGCGACGAGCCGTCGTCGAAATTCTCCGTCGCAACGGTCGAACCCGGCTGCCGCAGCAATACGGTCTCATCCTTGATCACTTCCCGGCTGCCATCCGCACGCGTTACGACAAGCCGATCTGGCGTGCTGAGTTCGACTTCGCGGTTATTGCTCAGCATCGAACCGACAGCGAGCCCGCCAAGCCCCAGAAGCACGGCCTTGGTCAGATCACTCTTGTCGTTGTCTTTGCTGTCATCATCCGACTGCTGCTCTTCCTGACCGGCAAGACCGGACAAGGCGTCACTCAGACTGGTTCCGAAATCTTCCGACGAGGAACGACTATTCTCTTCGGTCACTTCCTCTTCGGTCACTTCGCCCTCGCCCTCTTCGGAAGTCAGGGCGGAAAGCTCGGGAATTTCGGTTTCAGTCGCGGCCTCTTTGGCGGCCTCGGTTTCGCTGCCGCCCTCGGCGGTTGTGTCACCGGCGGCCTTGTCACCGGAGGCTGCGTCATCGGAGGCTGTGTCATCGGGCTTCGCCTCGCCTTCGGCATCAGCCGGTTGCTGCGAACTGTCCTCCTGCCCGGATTCCTCAGCCTTTTTCTCCTGTTCGGCCAAGGCATCGGCGAGGTCATCCTCGCCCGAGGATGCGGGGTCCTCAGAGGCGGCAGCGTCGTCCGGTTGAGCTTCCCCTTCCGATGCTTTTTCTTTCTCGGCGAGAGCTTTGGCAAGGGCGTCCTTATCCTCGGACGCGGCATTATCCGGCGCTTCGGCCTCAGCCGCTGTCGGTTCGGTCGTCTCAGCCTCTGCCGGAGCGGTTGACTCTGCTTCCGCCGGTGCTTCAGCCTCAGCCTCTGCCGGGGCAGTTGCTTCTGCTTCAGCCGGTGCTTCGGCCTCAGCCTCTGCCGGAGCGGCTGTCTCTGCTTCAGCCGGTGCTTCGGCCTCAGCCTCTGCCGGAGCGGCTGTTTCTGCTTCAGCCGGCGCTTCAGCCTCAGCCTCTACCGGGGCGGCGGTCTCGGCTTCCGCCGGTGCTTCAGCCTCAGCCTCTACCGGGGCGGCGGTCTCGGCTTCCGCCGGTGCTTCAGCCTCAGCCTCTGCCGGGGCGGCGGTCTCGGCTTCCGCCGGTGCTTCAGCCTCAGCCTCTGCCGGGGCGGCTGTTTCTGCTTCCGCCGGTGCTTCGGCCTCAGCCTCTGCCGGGGCGGCTGTCTCGGCTTCCGTCGGCGCTTCGGCCTCTGCCTCTACCGGAGCGGCTGTCTCGGCTTCAGCCGGCGCTTCGGCCTCAGCCTCTGCCGGAGCGGCTGTTTCTGCTTCAGCCGGCGCTTCGGCCTCAGCCTCTGCCGGGGCAGCTGTTTCTGCCTCTGCCGGCGCTTCGGCCTCCGGCTCTACCGGTACGGCTGTCTCTGCTTCAGCCGGTGCTTCAGCCTCGGCCTCCGCCGGGGCGACTGGTTCTGCCTCTGCCGGTGGCACAGGCTCCGCTTCGGCCTGAGCAAGCACATCGGCGTTGGCCGGCAACTTGTCGGCATCCTTTTGCGCTGCAGCCTCGGGGATATTGGTTTGAGCCATCGCGATATGGGGCGCCATAAGCGATAAGCACGCGACGATGGCGGTTGTATTATGAACGATCCGGCGCATCTGCATTCCTCACAAGCTATGTTCTGTGCTGTGATGAACAACGAGCGGTATACCTGCCGGTTCCCGACAACCGCATGACCCTTTCGTGAACACAGGGCCGCGACCTGTACCGGCACCGCAATCCGGCCCCTGGAAACAGGCCGGATGCAACGAACGGATCAATCCTTGTCCGTTATATATCTTCAGGGCGAGCCGGCCGCCGGCTTATCCCGTTCCGACAGCACCCGATCGACCATCACATAGGTCAGGATTGCAACGATAATGCCGATGAGTGGCGGGATACCCGGGCTGAAATAGGCCGCAAGACACCCGACCACATAGCCTGCCAGACCCGCCTTGTTGAAATCCGGCAGATCGGCCGAAGCGATTGGCGGATAGGACCCGCGGCGCTTGACCAGATAATCGGCCATGATGACCCCGCCGATGGGCGGAATGAAGGTGCCCAGAAGCAACAGGAACGGGATCAGATACAGATCGATCCTGAGAAGCGCCAGAACCGTTCCGATCGCCGCACCGATGACCGTGACCATCCGCCGCTTGTCGGTGGCGAAGCCCGTGCAGCCCACAGCCGAAAAGTTATAGATGGTGTTGTCCTGCGTGGTCCACAGATTCAGGAACAGCATGAGGATTCCCAGCACCGTCAGCCCCTGAATCACCAGCACATCGACAATATCGGGCTGCTGATAGACCAGCGCCCCGATTGCTCCGGTCGTGATCATCAGCCCGTTACCGATGAAGAAAGCCACCAAAGAAGCCCAGACGGCCTGACGCGGGCTGGCTGCGAAGCGGGTCCAGTTTGTAGCCTGCGTGCCACCTGACACGAAAGTGCCGAAAACCATGGTGATGGCGGTGCCGATGCCAAGCGCATGGCCGGGCTGGATCGCCATCAGCCCCTCACCGCCCGCGCCATCTTGGACCGCGATCCACAGCGATACCGCCAGAAGCAGGACCATCAGCGGCACCGAGACGATCGACAGAAGCTCGAGTCCGCGATAGCCGATATAGGCCGTCCAGCAGAAGGCGAAGCCGAAAAGGATCATCAATGCGTAAGCGAGAACCGAATGAGTCTCGGCATCGATCCCGATCAATCGCAGCAGCACGACGGCCATGGTCGCCGTGCCCCAGCCATACCATCCGATCTGCGTGAACCCCAACAGCAGATCGGGCAGCTTCGCCCCGATCCGGCCAAAGCTGAAACGGCTGAGCAGCGCCGTGTTCAGCCCGGTGCGCGCGCCGATCATCCCCAGCACCGCGACATAGGCGCCCAGAAGCAGGTTGCCGGTCACGATGATCGCCACCAGATCCGGCCATAGCGGAAAGGCCGTGCCGATCTGACCGCCCGCGAACATCGTCGCGGTGAAAAAGGTGAACCCCAGCAGTACGACAGCAAGCGATCCAAAGCTCTTGCGGGCCGCTTGCGGCACTTCGGACAGCGGATAATCCTGGCTTTTCTGATCCATGCCGCCGACCCTCAATCCTCGGCTATGTCTTCATGCCACAGCTCCAGATTGCCGGGCTGAGCCAGAAAATGCCGCATCACCTCCTTGCAGCCCTCGTCATCCATCAGCGTGACATCGATGCCGCGGCCGCGCAGGAAGGGGATGTCGCCCTCGAAATTCTCGGCCTCGCCGATCACGACGCGGGGAATGCCGAATTGCAGGATCGTGCCGCTGCACATCATGCAGGGGCTGAGCGTGGTATAAAGCACCGTGTCGCGATAACTGCGCTGTCGTCCCGCCTTGCGCAGGCAGTCCATTTCGCCATGCGCGATGGGGTCGCCATGCTGAACGCGCTGGTTGTGGCCCGAGGCGACGACCTTGCCGTTCCTGACCAGCACCGCACCGATTGGCAGGCCGCCATCCGCCATCCCCTGCCGGGCTTCGGCCAGGGCCAACGCCATGAATTGTCGATCTGCATCTTCCGCCATTCCGTTCCCCCAGGATTATTGTTGTTTCAAACATCACGGAGCTTGCGTGATAATACAAGGCTGTCGCGGCCACGAGAACCAACCGGATGTCAGGAATTTATCCGATGCCCGGAATTTGGATCGTATATTCAGCTTCCTGCGGAAATGAGCGGCCGGGTGCGGCGCAGGAAGATGTTCAGCTCTTCTGCGTTGCCGCGTTCCCAGACCATGGCGCGGGCCGGCTGGACAGAGGCGAAGATCGAAAAGACCCCCGGGCGCAACTGGATCAATTTGCCTGATCGCGTCTGGGCCCGATAGAAGCCGGCAAGCGATCAGTCAAATTTTCAATATATTTCCATGGGCAAATGCCTGGTGATTAGCTGGGTCCGAAACGAATTCTTAGGAACAGCCTCGCTACAACACGACATCCCTTAGCGAGGAATTATCATGCGCATTACCATCAAGGCCAAACTGGCCGCCGCCTTCGCTGCCGTCCTGACAATGTTGGGGGCAGTGGTGTGGCTGGCAATCACCAGTCTTTCTGCCGCAAACGAGCGAACGGAAGATTTAGTAGGAACCTACCATGAACGGGTCGAACTTTCACTGGGAATACAGGAATCGATGGCTCAGTTAGGTCGAGCGGTCGGCATTGTCATGATGGCGGATGATGACGCGGGACGGCGGGCCGGGATCGCACAGGCCGAGGCAGATAACGCAGAAATCGAACAATATTATAACGAACTCCTCCCGCTGAGTGGTGAGGATGGCCTTAAAATTCTTGAAGAATTCGCGGATAATCGCCAACGGGTTGAGGATACGCTGGAGCAGGTTTTTGCTCTTGCGCTGGAAGCAACCAATGCACAGGCGGCCGAGAAGTTGCATGGTGAAACGCGGGATGCCCTGCACATGACTCAGTCAGCCACCGACGCGACTGTTGCCGCAGCCTTGCGTAATCCTTCGGCAGATCCTGCGGAAATCCGGCTTCTGGCTGCTGATGTCAAATTCCATCTTCTGAATCAGGTGCGTCGGGTACAATACGCGACTACCATGACAGATGACGCTGAAAGGGTATCGCAAAGCGAAAAAGCGACCCAGTCCGGGACCGCGGCGCTGGCAGCGGTGGATGCTCTGGAAGTCGCATCCAAAGGTTACGCAAGGGCCGAGATTTCCCGGTTGCGCGATGCTGTCGAAACGCTGAGCAATGCGATGGCAGAGATTATGACCCTTGGACAGCGCAATAGCGAAACGAGGGCACAGGAACTGGTGACCGGGACCCTTTTGCCCTTGGCCCGGAACAACGAAGACCTGCTTGAACAATATGCACAGCGCAGCAATATGCTCATGCACGACTCGGTTGAACAAGCAGCCGGCGATTATCAGTCGAGCCGTGTTCTTTTGATGACCGGTGCGGGCATTGCGGCCTTTGTGGGAATTGTTGCCGCATTCTGGATTTCGATGATGGTCAGCCGTGGTCTGAGCCGTGCGGTCACAGTGGCGGAAGGGGTCGGCAAGGGCGATCTTTCGATTGATGCCAAGCCTACCTCCAATGACGAAATCGGCGATCTGCTGGGTGCGATGGATCGGATGAACAGTTCGATGCGCGAGATCACCAGTGTCGCCGAAGAGATCAGCAAAGGAAACCTGACCGTCACCACCCGTCGGCGCTCTGACCAGGATTCCCTGGGAATCGCGCTGGAGCAGATGCTTGAGAAATTGCGCGATGTGATCGCGAATGCCAATGTAAGCTCTGATGGCGTCGCCGAAGGTGCGCAGGCCATGTCGGTCACCGCAGAGGAACTCAGCCACGGCTCTACCCAACAGGCTGCCGCAGCGGAACAGGCATCCGCTTCCATGGAAGAGATGACCGCCAACATCCGCCAATCCTCGGATAATGCGGCGCAAACGGAAAAGATCGCGACGCAATCGGCCAAAGAAGCCGCGCAGAGTGGCGAGGCTGTCGATGAGGCGGTGCGTGCGATGAAAACCATTGCCGAGAAGATCAACATCATCCAGGAAATCGCCCGTCAGACGGATTTGCTTGCCCTGAATGCGGCGGTCGAGGCCGCGCGCGCGGGTCAGCACGGCAAGGGCTTTGCGGTCGTCGCCTCGGAAGTGCGCAAACTGGCCGAACGCAGTCAGCAGGCTGCGGGGGAGATCAGCGAACTTTCCGGCCGCACGGTAGAGGTCAGCCAGAAAGCCGGTGAGATGCTGTCGGCACTGGTGCCCTCGATCCAGAGAACCGCGGATCTCGTGCAGGAAATCAGTGCCGCAGCGCGCGAACAGAATATTGGCGTGGAGCAGATCAATCAAGCAATTCGCGAACTTGACACTGTGATTCAGCAAAACGCGTCGGCTTCGACCGAAGCGGCAAACGTCTCCGCAAATCTGGCAACGCAGTCCGAACAGCTTCGCGGCGTCATTTCTTTCTTCCGGTTGGGCAATGGCGGATCCGTTTCGCTTCATGAAATGGCCTCCGCCCCGGCAATGGAAAGCGCGGAAATTTCGTCCATCACGCGCCGTGCCAATAACGACGCGCCCGCCATGGCGACCGCTCCGGCGGCAAGACGGGTCGCGAATGGAAGCGGGCGATCCAATGGCGTCGTGCTTGATCTGGGAGAAGATCAGATATCGGATGCCGAATTCGTCAGATATTGATAGATATCGATCCACTTCCACGGGGCCGGTGAAAACCGGCCTCATGTCATCTGAAAAGAGATCGGTCGATACCTGCCGGTCTCTTTTGCATTTGTATTCCTTGCCCGCTGAATCCGACATCGGGCGAACCCGTCGCAGATAGCCGCGAAAAGCCTTTGGAATCACCGTTAAGCTGTTCCGATTCTTTTTCAATCGGCGGGCAAAAGCCTTGATCCAGCGCTCCGGAACCCGCTTGTTTCGGAAGAATCGCGCCAATGAGGATTATTTTTCTTCAGATCCGGAAATATTTGGAATAACAATATACGACTAACTTGGTAGTCTTTATGGGAAAGGAGTTTCGTCATGATCAAAACCCTCCTCATTCCCGGTCTCGACGGTTCACCGGCCGCACATTGGCAGCATTGGTGGGCGGCGACCGATCCCACTGCCAAGATCGTCGAGCAATATTCCTGGTCCAAGCCATCGCCGGAAGCATGGCTTACCGAGATTGCGGCGGCGACACTGATCTATCCCGATTCGGTTCTGGTCGGTCATTCGCTGGGCGCTATCGCCATTGTCCGCCTGCTCTCGTCCTGGCCCCAGATCAAGATTGCGGGCGCCCTGCTGGTCGCCCCGGCAGAGCCCTCGAAAAGTGCCCGTACCGCGTCCTTCGGCCCGATCCCGAAACGGCCCCTGCATGACAAGGTGATCGTCGCCGCCAGCCGGAACGATCCGTGGATGGATCAGAAACAGGCCCGCAGCCTGGCGGATAGCTGGAAGGCCGATTTCATCGACATGGGCGATGCCGGCCATATCAATATCGCCTCCGGCTATGGACCCTGGGCGCAGGGCAAGGCTCTGCGTGAACAGCATTGGCCTCAGAAAGGAACCGCCCGGCCGCGCGTTTTCCTGCCGGTCGACCGCGCTCCGAAAGCCGTGGAGATACGCTGATGACGCAACGATCCGCGATAATGATCCGGCAGGCCGAACCGGCACTCATCCTTGGGACCTGCTATCTCACCCTGCTGGCATTCATCCTGTATTTACCACCAAACTGAGAGGAAAACACCGATGTTTCCCTGTTGCGCGTATGATCCGAACTTTCTCTTGTTCGCGATGGACAAGGACGGGATTGAACCGGCGCCCGATCACAGCGCCCTGACCGTTTCCGTCGCCCTTCTGGCCTTGGTCTGGACGGTCGGCCTTGCGATGGCGGTATCGTGATGGACGGGGCATACAGGCAAGATCATCGGGATGGGCAGCATGTCCTGATCATCGGAGGCGGCGCGAGCGGCGTTCTGATGGCCACCCATCTGCTGCGGCTTCCAAGCCGGGAGGTCAGGGTTACGATCATCGAACGGGCGGAACTGCTTGGCTGCGGCATCGCCTATGGCACCGATGATCCCGATCATCTGCTGAACACCCGCGCCTCGCAGATGAGCGCATTCCCGGATCAGCCGGACCATTTCGAACGCTGGCTGGCCGCTGAGGGTATTCCCGTTACCGGCATGAGCTTTGTCGATCGCGGCACCTATGGCCGCTATCTGGCCAGCCTTCTTGCCCCGTGGCGCGAAGAAGGTGCGGAAAGCGGGCGGCTTCACTGCATGCGCGGCGAATGCCTGCGTATCCTGGAAACGGATGGCGGAGTGGTCGCCGAATTTGATGACGGCAGAACCGCCCGGGCGGATCGGGCCATCCTTGCAACAGGTCACGCGGTCCCGTCAGAGCCACCCTATCCTTTGCGTGGCGGGTGGGATTTCAATCCGCCTGCCGATGCGGATGCGACCGTTGCCATCATCGGAACCGGCCTGAGCATGGTCGATCATGTGGCGACGCTTCTGGGGGCCGGCCACAAGGGGCCGATTTATTGCCTGTCGCGCCGCGGTCTGCTGCCGCAGCCCCATGCGGACACATATGCGCTTGGGCTTGAACAGCACAGGATTCCGCTGGGCGCATCGGTCAGCGAGACGATGCACTGGCTTCGCGGACTGGTCCGGCTTGCCGAGGCGCAGGGCGGAACCTGGCGGAACGCGGTCGATGCGATCCGTCCCCATGTCGCGAAGATATGGCACGCATGGTCTCTGGAAGACCGCGCCAGATTCCTGCGCCATGCTGCCGCGTGGTGGGAAGTGCATCGCCACCGGATGCCTCCGGTTTCGGCGAATCGGATGTCGCGGGCAGCGGCAAGCGGGCAGCTTTCCATCCTGCGCGGCCATTTCCAAAGCGCCGAGGAACGTGACGACGGGCGCATCGCCATGCGGATTGTCCCAAGGAAAAACGGCGGTCCTGAACAATTGGTCGCCGATCATGTGATCGACTGCCGGGGCATTCGCCGCAATCCGGTCGAACATGCGGTTCCGGTGGTTCGCGATCTGCTGCTGCGGCGTGCCGCACGGCTTGATCCGCTTGGCCTTGGCCTGGATACGACCACCTCGGCGCAAGTGATCGACGCGTCCGGCCAGACATCGCAGCGGATCTATGCGATCGGCCCTGCCGCACGGGGCGCATTGTGGGAGATCACGGCGATTCCCGACATCCGCGAACAAACCGCCAATCTGGCCCAGGACTTCTTTGGGCCAACCGATATCCATGCCGGCGAAAGGGTCTAAGTTTCTCCCAGAAGTGCAAAGAGCAAGCTGTTTACTCTCTCTGCGCGAGAATCTTTAGAATGGAGTAAGTACCTTCCGTCATCTATATCTTAATCACGATAGGAATAATCGTGTAAGAGGATAAAATGGCGGAAATCATCGGCTTTGCAGGAAGTGTCAGCATCCCGTCTCGCACCAGAGCGCTTGTTGACCTGGCGACACAACGAAGCGCGGATCTGTCAGGATTGAAAGGCGCGACCTTCGATCTTATCGATCTTGGCCGCCAGTTCGGGGCCACTCACGCACTGGCCGAGCTCGATTCGAGGACCCGTGCGATCATTGACCGGATTATCGCCGCGGATGCCCTTGTGGTCGGCAGCCCGGTCTACAAGGGCAGCTATACCGGCCTCTTCAAGCATCTGTTCGATCTGCTCGAACCCGAGGCGTTGAAGGGAAAGCCGGTCCTTCTGACCGCCACGGGCGGCGGGCATCGCCACGCGCTTGTCATCGAGCATCAGTTGCGCCCGCTGCTTGGCTTTTTCGAGGCAACAACAGTCGCAACCGGCGTTTATGCCTCATCCGAAGACTTTACCGACGGCCAGCTGACATCGCTGGCCCTGACCAAGCGGCTGGAAGATGCGGCGGGGCAACTGGCTTCGGCCATCGCCACGCGGATGTCCGTCAGGCAGCACGAACCCGCCTTTAGTCCGGCCTGAGAACCAGAACCCCATCAGTTCGTCCTGTTCCCGATCCGGTTCATCGCTGAACCGGCAACGGCGCGCTGCGCTCACTGAAAGGAGCTTTTCCCATGACTCAGCAAGATATCATCACCCACGGCACCCCGGTCCTTGAGACGCTGCAGGTCACGCCGGTCATCGGCGCCGAGATCCGTGGCGTGCAGCTATCGGGGGATCTTGACGATCTGGTCATCGACGAGATCAAGACGCTTGTCGCCCGCCACAAGGTCGTGTTCTTCCGCGATCAGCATCACCTTGACGATGCCGGTCAGGAAGCCTTTGCCTCGCGGTTGGGCGAATTGGTGGCACATCCGACCCAGCATGTCCGCAAAGGGACATCGAGCCTTCTCGAACTGGACTCGTCTCATGGCGGCCGGGCCGACCAGTGGCATACCGACATTACCTTCGTTCCGGCCTATCCCAAATATTCAGTGCTGCGTGGCGTGGTCATCCCGGAAACGGGCGGAGACACGATCTGGGCCAATACGAGCGCCGCATATGAGGCGCTGCCGCCCGCGTTAAAGCAGCTGGCCGACTCGCTGCGTGCGGTTCACAGCAATTCCTATGACTACGCGGCCCAGCGTCCGAAAGCGACAGAGGTCGAAAAGAAACATTACCGCGAGGTCTTCTCGTCCAAGGTCTTCCAGGCCGAACATCCGGTGGTGCGCGTTCATCCCGAAACCGGAGAACGGACATTGTTGCTGGGCAGCTTCGTGCAGCGCATTACCGGGCTGTCCCGATCCGATACCCACAAGATTTACGAGCTTTTCCAAGGCTATATCACCGCCCCCGAAAACACGGTTCGCTGGCGCTGGCGTGTCGGTGACATTGCGATCTGGGACAACCGCGCAACCCAGCATGTGGCGATCAACGATTATGGCGATGCCCATCGCGTCGTGCGGCGTGTGACCACCGAGGGCGATACGCCCGTAGGCATCGATGGCCGCAGGAGCGTCAAACTCGCCTGACCGTGACCTTTCACAATCTCACAGGACCCGAAATCATGACCAGACAGATCAAACTTGGCGCATTCCTGCCTGGCGGCGGTCAGCATGTGGCTGCCTGGCGTCACCCCGATCAGCCCGCCGATGGCGCCACGAATTTCGAGTTTCACAAGCAACTTGCCCTGACAGCGGAGCGCGGACTGTTCGATGCCTATTTCCTTGCCGATGGCCTTGCCGTCTCATTCGGCGGCGGGACCGAGGGCGGCAATGCCAAGGTCGCAGGCTTCGAACCTGTGACCCTGTTCTCTGCTTTGGCGCCATTGACCAAACATCTCGGCTTCATCGCGACGGCCTCTACAAGTTACGAAGAACCCTATAACACCGCCCGCAAATTCGCGTCTCTCGACCTGATCTCTGGTGGCCGGGCCAGTTGGAACGTGGTGACGACGGCAAGCGAGGCCGCAGCCCGGAATTTCAACTTTGCCGAACAGCCGCCACATGCAACCCGGTATCGCCGCGCACGGGAACATGTCGAGGTCGTCAAGAAGCTTTGGGACAGTTTCGAAGATGACGCCTTTATTCGCGACAAGGAAAGCGGTGTCTTTTACGATACGGACAAGATGCATTTCGCGGATCATGCGGGTGAGCATTTCAAGGTCAATGGCCCGCTGAATGTGCCTCGTTCACCGCAAGGCCATCCTGTCATCGTTCAGGCCGGTCAGTCCGAGGACGGAAGATCACTGGCCGCCGCGACGGCGGAAGTCATCTTTACCGCGCATCAGCGGCTGGACACGGCTCAGGAATTCTATCGCGACATCAAGTCCCGCGCCGCAGCCGAAGGGCGCAATCCGGATCATGTGCTGATCATGCCCGGTGTGTCGCCATTCGTCGGACGAACCGAGGAAGAAGCGCAGGAGAAATACGAGCGCCTCACGTCCTATATTCTGGAAGAGGATGGTATCGCGCTTCTGAACGGCCTGACCGGAGGAACGCTGGATCTGACGGGCCATGATCTCGACGGCCCCCTGCCTCCCGCCCCTCCGACCGAGGGCAACAAGTCGCGTCAGGTATTGCTTCGCCAGATCGCCGATGAAAACGGCTTCACGATCCGTCAGCTTTATCAATGGGTGGCGTCAGCACGCGGGCATTACACGATCATCGGCACAGCAGGGCAGATCGCTGATATGCTACAGGAGTGGTTCGAGAACGAAGCCGCGGACGGTTTCAACATCCTGCCGCCCTGGCTTCCGACATCGCTTGACGATTTCGTCGATCTGGTAATCCCCGAGCTACAGCGCCGCGGTCTGTTCCGCACCGCCTATGAAGGCCGGACCCTGCGCGAAAATCTTGGCCTGCCCATCCCCGTCAACGGATATGCGGCGGGTCGCAGAGTGGCCCAGGCCGCAGAATGACAGGAGCGAATATCAATGACCTATGACCTGACCGGTGCCGCGCAGCGGGTGCGTCCGAAATGGACCATTAGCGCCAAAGGTATTTCGCCTGTGCTTGGCAAGGCGGCTGCCGATTATGGCCTGATCTTCGCCTTTTTCGCAGGCTGGCAGATTGCCAGCACCGTCGGCTGGCTGAATCCGGCGGTATTTCCTCCGCTCGACCGCGTGGCACAAGCGCTTTGGAGCGGGATCACCTCGGGTGCCTTGCTGGACGATATCGCGATCTCGATCCAGCGGGCGGGCATTGCCTTTATTTCAGCGGTCGGTCTTGGCATCCCGCTTGGCCTTGTCATGGGACAGATCAAACCGGTGGAACGTGCGCTTGACCCGATCCTGCAGCTTTTCCGGCAAACCTCGGCACTTGCCCTTTATCCGGTCTTCATCCTGCTGCTTGGGCTGGGCGAAACCTCGAAAGTGTTCCTGATCTTCTGGGCGACGATCTTCCCGATCCTGCTGGCCACGATCGGCGGGGTCAAGGAAGTCGATGCGAAACTGATCGAGATGGCCCGCAGTTTCGGGGCGTCACGCGCGACCATCTTTCGCCGTGTGATCCTGCCGGCTTCCGTGCCGTCCATCTTTGTGGGTCTGCGGCTTTCGGCGACGACGGCGCTTCTGCTGCTGATCGCGGCAGAGATGATCGGCGCGAATAAGGGGATCGGTTTTCAGGTGATGAATGCCCAGTACAATTTCCAGATCCCCCTGATGTTCGCCGCAATCTTCCTGCTGGCCTTTCTTGGCCTTGCCGCGAATGCGGTTCTGGTGCTGCTGCAACGGCGTCTTTGCCGCTGGAGCGTCGCGAGCCAGTGACCTCCGGATTTCACAATAGGATAGACCCATGACCCACAGGTTCAGAAACTTTCTCTCCGCCGCGGGCGCCACGATCGTTCTGGCCGGCGCGGCACATGCCGAGGATGTCACCATGCGCTTCCTCGCCAGTCACGGCAGCATCGCCGCGCATGAACTGGCCCAGGAGCTTGGTTACTTCAAGGGCACCGGCGTCAGTGTCGAAAGTATCGGCTATGCCGGCGGCGGCCCCGAATCCCTTTTTGCCCTTGCCTCCGAAGACGTCGATATCGGCTCGGCCGCGACTTCTGCCGTGCTCAATTCCATCGCAAGCGGCAATGATTTTGTGGCGGCTTACCCCAGCAATGGCATCAATGATGAGGTGCAATCCATTTTCTATGTGCTTGAGGACAGCCCGATTCATTCGATCGAGGATATCGCGGGCAAGACCATCGCGGTGAACACGCTTGGCGCGCATCTTGACTATACGGTGCGCGAGGCGCTGCATTCGGTCGGCCTGCCGCAGAATGCCGCCAATCTGATCGTGGCGCCGGGCCCGCAGCTTGAACAGGTCCTGCGCTCGAAACAGGTGGATATCGCTGCATTCGGCTATTGGCAGACGACTTTCGAAGGGGTTGCCCACACGCAGGGCGGTTTGCGGGCCGTTTTTGACGATACCGATATTCTTGGCGATATCGCCGGTGGCTTTACCGTATTGCGCCGGGATTGGGCCGATGAGCATCCCGAAGCGGCCAAAGCCTTTATCGAGAAATCGGCCCTTGCGCTGGATTACGCGCGCGAACACCCCGAGGAAACCCGCGAGATCATGGCCCGCATGCTTGAAGAGCGTGGCGAGAATCCCGAGGTGGCGCAGTATTTCGCAGGCTATGGCATTCGCGAAGGCGGTTTACCTGTCGAGCACGACGTACAGTTCTGGATCGATGTCCTGGTTCGCGAGGGTGCCCTTTCCGAAGGACAGCTTGACGTATCCGACATACTTCTGATCACCGGCGACGAGGAAAAGACCGACAAGGAATCGGGCGCATGAGCGTTGCACAGATTTCCGCGAAAGGAGAGGTCACGATCCGCGACCTTTCCAAATCCTTCCGGATCGACGGCGATAGCCTGACGGTTCTGAAAGATATCAATCTCGACATTTCCGGCGGCGAAAGCCTTGCCATCGTGGGCGCCAGCGGTTCCGGCAAAACGACCTTGCTTCGCGTGCTGGCCGGGCTGACAGAGCCGGATTCCGGCAGCGTTCTGATCGATGGCGAACCGGTCCACGGGCTTGGCAAGGAACGCGCGGTGATCTTTCAGGAACCCCGGCTTCTGCCATGGCTCACGGTGCTTGGAAATGTTGCCTTCGGGCTGGAGGTTCAGGGCATCCCCGGCGACGAGGCCGCAGAACGGGCGCGGCATTATATCCGCCTTGTGGGCCTGGCCGAATTCGAGGGGGCATGGCCCCGACAACTTTCGGGCGGCATGGCCCAGCGGGTCGGCATCGCCCGCGCATTGACCGTTCAGCCCGAGATCCTGTTGCTGGACGAACCGCTGGGTGCGCTTGACGCCATGACCAAGATGACGATGCAGGAAGAGCTGGTTCGCATCTGGACGGAAGAAAGCGTGACCATGGTGCTTGTCACCCATGATCTCGAAGAGGCGATTTTTCTGGCTGACAGGGTGCTGGTGCTGCCGAAGACCAAGGATACCGCCATCCGCCTGATCGATATCGATCTGCCCCATCCCAGAGACCGCAGCGATCCCGACTTCGTCCGGAACCGGCGGCAGCTTATGGCGGAATTCGGACTTCATTGAAATGGCTCCGGCCGGCGGATGGCTGGCCGGAAGTTTCACATCGGGGTGCAGCATCATTCTCGAAAGGGCGGCATATCGCCGCCCTTTTCATATCAGGAACATTCCCGCTGGTCCGGGCCCGGTTCAGGCGACCCGGCCCGCCGTCACTTCTTCTTATAAGCGATACAATCCACCTCGACCTTGCAATCCACCACCATCGAGGATTGCACCGCGGCGCGGGCGGGCGGATGGTCTCCGAAATATTTCTCGAAAACGCCGTTGAAGCTCCAGAAATCGCGTGCATCGTCCAGCCAGACTCCGACGCGGACGATATCTTCGACGCCATAACCGGCATCCCTGACGATCTGCAGCATGTTCTCGATGGCGATATTGGCCTGCTCGGTAATGCCGTGACCAGTGACTTCGCCGTCACGCATCGGGGTCTGGCCCGAAACGTAAAGCCAGCCATCCGCTTCCGTCGCCTTGGCGAAGGGCAGCGATTTCTGTCCCGAACCTTTCGAAGCCCCGACACCGTGGCGTTTGATCGTCATACTATTCTCCATATTAACAGGGTTATTGATTAATCGCCCAGAAGCTGGCGGTCGTCGCCATCGCGATTGCTGACCAGTTCTTCCTTGATCCGCCGCAGATATTGCAACGATTTCTGGCGGTCGGCATAGGCTACGAGATTGGCAAGAATATCGATCACCGCCAGATAGGCATAGCGCGTCGAGGTCGGACGATAGATATTGACGCCCTCGGGCAGATCAATCGGAATCACGACCGAAGCCCGCTCGGCAACCGGTGATCCGCTTTGGGTAAGTGCAATGGTCAGCACGTTGTGGTGACGGTAAAGATCAAGGCACCGGACCAGTTCCACATCCCTGCCCGTCATTGATGACACGATCGCAACCGTATCGGGCGTTGCCGCCGCCGCCAGCATGACCGCCATCGCCTTGTCATTGGTGCTTTGCACATGGCAGCCAAGCCGGAACAAGCGGTTCTGAATCTCATTCGCGATCATGGAAGAATTCCCGCCCGCGCCGACCGCCTGAATGAAGCCGGCACCGCGCAGCAGCCGTGCCGCATCCTCCAGCCGGTCGTGATCAAGCTGATTATGCAGTGAAAACAGCGTATCCTGCGCCTTGACTACAATATCGTCGATGACTTCCGACACCGTCGTTGTCGGCAATTCCGGCTTCAGATAGCGCAGCCCGACATAGGTCATCCGCGCAAGCTGCACCTTGAAATCCGCAAAGCTCACACAGCCCAGACGCCTGCAAAACCGGGTGATCGTCGGCGGGGATACTCCAGCACGTTCGGCCAGTTCGTTGATTGTCGAGCCCGTGACGAAATCCACGTCATCCAGCACCAGAGCGGTGATTTTCGCGTCAAGCCTGGATCGGCTGCGCTCTTCGTCGGTCAGGGCATGAAACAGGTCCACAGGGATATTCCTGATTGGTATAATTGGCCGATAAGGAAAATAAATTACATAACCTTACTGTCGTCAAGCAAATCTGCTGGTATTTTATCCGAATCTACGTTGAAATATGAAAATTATATACATTACCTATCGCGCGCCCATAAACACGAAGGACATGACATGAGCTATCCATGGCCCAGGCCGGGAACCCCGATTTCCCAGATTCCGACGCCGATGCCGGTTATCGACGAAGCGATACTTGAACGGAATATCGCGCGGGCACAGAAATATCTGGATGATTGCGGCAAAAGCTTCCGCCCGCATATCAAGACCCACAAGATCCCGGCGCTTGCGAGGCAGCAGATCGCAGGCGGGGCGAACGGGATCAATTGCCAGAAGATCACCGAAGCCGAGGTTTTCGCGGATGCCGGGATCGACGATATCCTGCTTACATATCACATTCTCGGCCCCGCCAAGCTGGCACGGCTGAAGCTGCTGAACGACCGGGTCGCCAAGCTGACGGTCGTGGCTGACAGCAAAGCGGTGATCGACGGACTGGCCGCGACTTTCGATGCGTCGCGCCCTTTGCGGGTCATGGTCGAATGCGATACCGGCGGCAAACGCTGTGGTGTGCAAACCGCGCAAGCCGCGATTGAACTGGCCGAATATATCGTTGCGGCGCCGGGGCTCGAATTTGTCGGGCTGATGACCTATCCCGCACCCGGCGGGGCAGAGCAGGTCGAGACCTTCCTTGCGACCGCCATGCAGGGGCTGGATGCGAAGGGCATCCCCTGTCCGGTCCGTTCCAGCGGCGGATCGCCCGATCTTTACAAGGCGCATCTGGTGCCTTCGGCGACCGAGCATCGGGCCGGAACCTATATCTATAACGACCGCAGCATGGTGCGCGCCGGCCAATGCGGGGCCGATGATCTGGCGATGACCATTCTGGCAACCGTCATCTCGCGCCCTGCCGCGGATCGGGCGGTGCTGGATTCGGGATCGAAAGCCCTGACCTCGGATCTGCTGGGGTTCAGCGATTACGGGCAAATCCTCGGGGCCGAAGGCGCCCGGATCACCGGACTGTCGGAAGAACATGCCGTGGTGGATCTGACCGGGCATTCAGGAAAGTTCCCTTCCCTGGGCGAGGTCGTGCGAATCGTACCGAATCACACCTGTGTCGTCAGCAACCTGTTCGACCGGATGGTCTTTCACCGCGATGGTGTCGTGACCCGGGTCGAAGACGTCGCGGCGCGCGGCACGGTCTGGTGAACAGGACGGCGCGGTCGGTGTTCACGACCGACCGCGCCCATACAGACTGAAAATCTCCCTGTCGTGACCGGCGCAGTTTTCACTGCATGGCGCCGAATGGCTCCACTGAGCGTTATGCCCGGGGCATTTGCGCCTTCGAATTTTCATCCGACCAGATCACGACCAAAGATCGCCCCAATATCATCAGACGCATTTTATGAAAAGAATTTACCTTAATTTTCGGTAATTCCAAATTTTCTTGACATGATTTGCGAGATTACCGTAATTAATGTAAATTATTTACGTATTAGGGGTGTATTGTAATGGCAAACGATCACAGGATGATCGCATCCGGCACCGTGACAACGTCCCCAGCGACAGTTGCTCGCCGGTCATTCCGCATCTGTATTCTCGCGGTCTGATCATGCGCATCTTCACCGCATCCCTTGCGACCGAAACCAACACCTTCTCACCGGTGCCGACCGACATGAATGCCTTTCGCGCGGCATTCTTCGCCACCCCGGGGCAGCACCCCGAAACGCCGACATTATGTTCCGCCGTCGTGCCGATTCTGCGCAGGCGCGGGAAACAGGAAGGCTTTACCGTCATCGAAGGCACTTCTTGCTGGGCGGAACCGGCGGGACTGATCCAGCGCGCGACTTATGAGGAATTGCGGGATCAGATTCTTGATCAGATTCGCGCCGCCTTGCCGGTCGACGGCGTGGTGCTTGGGCTGCACGGGGCGATGGTCGCGCAGGATTACGACGACCCCGAAGGCGATCTGCTGGAACATGTACGCACCATCGTCGGCCCGGACGTCCTGATCTCGGCCGAATTCGATCCGCATAGCCATCTGACCCCGAAGCGTGTCCGGAACCTTGACCTGATGGCCGCCTTTCTGGAATTCCCGCATACCGATTTCGAGGAACGCGGCGAACATGTGGTCGAACTTTCCCTGCGTGCCCTGCGCGGTGAGGTGAAACCGGTCATCTCGAGTTTCGATTGCCGGATGATCACCATCTATCCCACCAGCCGCGAACCGATGCGGTCCTATGTGGACAGGCTGGCCGACATGCAGGGCAAGGACGGAATTCTGTCCATCTCGGTCATTCACGGCTTCATGGCGGGCGATGTCCCTGAAATGGGAACAAGAATCGTCGTCGTCACCGATAATGACCCTGCGGCCGGCGACGCATTGGCGAAACGGCTTGGCGAAGAGCTGTATCTGATGCGCCGCGATACCGTGATGCCCATGCTGGACACGGATGCCGGTCTGGATCACGCGCAGGCATTGCGCGGCCGGTATCCCGACAAGCCGGTGGTCATCGCGGATGTCTGGGACAATCCGGGCGGCGGCGTGGCGGGGGATGCCACCTATATCCTGCGCCAGATGATCGCGCGCGGCATGACCAATACGGGCGTGGCGACCATATGGGATCCCATCGCCGCCGGGTTCGCCCATGCGGCTGGCGAGGGCGCCGAGCTGGAGATGCGGATCGGCGGCAAGTCCTGCGCGGACGGGGGCGAACCGCTGGATCTGCGGGTCAGGGTGATGCGGGTTCTGGATGCGGGCTGGCAAAGCTTTCGCAACAGCCGGGTGACGCTTGGGCGCGCAGCGGTGATCCGCCCGGTCGGCACGCAACTGGACATTATCCTGATCACCAGCCGCACTCAAACCTATGAGCCCGATATCTTCACCAATGCCGGTATGGATTTTGCGACCAAGGACTACCTGCTCGTGAAATCCACGAACCATTTCTATGCCGGTTTCGCGCCGATCACCTCCGAGATCGTCTATATCGCCGCACCGACATCCTACCCCACCGATCCGGCAAAAACGGATTATCGCAAGGCCCGCCGGGATCTCTGGCCGCGGGTCGAGGATCCGCTTGGGCTGGAAGCAGAACCAAAAAACGAAACGTCTCAACAGGAAGCTTAATCATGAAAAAATCAGCACTCACGACAAGCACCATCGCATTGATCGCCGGGCTGGCGGGCACCGCATTGGCCGAACCGGGCGAAGATATCCTGACTGTCGCCACAATTGGCGAACCGCCCACGCTTGATGCGATGCAGACGCCGACCGATATCGTTCTGACCATCGATCAGCATATCTTCGAAACCCTGTTCACCTATGATGCGGCATGGCGCTCGGTTCCGCTGCTGGCGGCGGACATGCCCGAGATATCCGAGGACGGGCTGACCTATCGCATTCCGCTGCGCGAAGGGATGAAATTCCATGACGGCAGCGATTTCGACAGCGCCGATGTGGTTGCCTCGCTCGATCGCTGGATGAAGATCAACTCGAAGGGCAAAGAGGTTGCCGAGGTTGTCGAAAGCCTGACGGCCGATGGCGACAATGCCGTGGTTTTCAAGCTGAAATCCCGCTATGCGCCACTGCTTGCCACCATCTCGCAGGCGGCGATCATCCTGCCCTCGGAAAAAATTGCGGATACGCTGACGGAATTCGTCGGCACCGGCCCCTATCTGCTGAAGGAACGCAAGCCGGATCAATATATCCAGCTGGTCCGGTTCGAGGATTACAAATCGCCCGAAGGCGAGATCAGTAATTATGCCGGGAAGCGTGAGGCCATCGCGAAGGAAATTCATTTCGTCCCGGTTCCCGATGCGAATACCCGTGTCGAGGGGTTGATTTCCGGGCAATTCGATTTCGCGGATTCGCTGCCGGTCAGTGCCTATGAACGGGTAGAGGCCAGTGACAACGCCAAGCCGGTGATTTTCGAGAACTCCGGCTGGGCGTCGATGAATATCAACATGCAGGAAGGGCCTTTGACCAACAAAGACCTGCGTCAGGCCGTTCAGCTTGCCCTTGATCCCAACGACATGATGCTTGCCGCTTTCGGCGACGACCGGTTCTTCAGCGTCGACGGCTCGATTTTCCCGGAAGGTTATATCTGGCATACTGAAGAAGGCGTCGTCCGCTATGACGAGGCGGATCCCGAAGGGGCGGCAAAGATGCTCTCCGATGCCGGATATGACGGCACGCCCATCCGTCTGCTGACCAGCCGTCAGTATGAATTCCATTACAAGATCGGCGAAGTCGCCAAGGCCTATCTGGAGGCCGCGGGCTTCAAGGTGGATTTGCAGGTGGTGGATTGGGCAACCCTGACCGAGCGCCGCGCCGATCCGGGCAAATGGGATATCTTCATCACCCATTCGAATTTTCCCGGCGATCCGACCACGATCAACACAATCAACGACAATTATCCGGGTTGGTATGTGTCCGATCAGAAAGCACAGGCCGTGGCCACATATATGGAGGCGACCTCGGACGACGACAAGATCGCGGCATGGGCCGGCATCCAGACGGCGATCTATGACGATGCGCCGCTGTTCAAGGTCGGCAATTTCAATGGTCTGTCCGGTGTATCCAATACGGTCAGCGGCTATGAGCCGACCTATTGGCCGCATTTCTGGAACGTAACCCCAGCGGAGTAACTGCCATGAACCGGGTCGTTCGTGCTTTCGCAAAGCGCCTTTTCGGCATGCTGATCGTGCTGCTGATTGTCGCAACGCTTGTTTTCATCATTGTCCGGGTCACGCCGGGCGACCCCGCCGCTGTCATGCTTGGCTCTGATGCCACGCCTGCGGATATTGCCCAACTGCGCGAAAGGCTGGGGCTCGATGCGCCGCTGATCGTTCAATATGGGCATTTCATGCTGGGATTGCTGAAAGGTGATCTTGGCCATTCGATCTTCCTGAACCAATCGGTCGGGCAGGCCCTGCTTGCCCGCGCCGAGCCGACATTCTTCCTGACGCTGTTCTCGATCCTGATCGCCTCGGCCATCGCGCTGCCGGTGGGGATCCTGTCGGCGGTCAAGCGCGGGACGATCTTCGATCAGATCGTCGTCACCCTGACCATGGTGGCAGCCAGCGTTCCCAGCTTCTGGCTGGGTCTGATCCTGATTCAGGTCTTTGCGGTTCAATTGGGCTGGTTCCCTGCCTCGGGCTATGGCGGCCCCGCGACGCCGTTTTTGGATCGGTTAGGCCATCTGGTCCTGCCCGCCGTCGCTCTGGGCGTTGTCAATTCGGCACTGATCACGCGTTTTACCCGAGCGGCGATGCTGGACGTTCTGGGTGACGATTATGTCCGCACCGCCCGGGCAAAAGGCGCGAATGAGCGGCGGGTGGTGCTGAAACATGCCTTCCGGAACGCGCTGGTGCCGATCATTACGGTCATCGGCCTGTCCATCGCCATGCTGGTCGCGGGCGCCGTTGTGACGGAAACCGTCTTTGGCCTGCCCGGCGTCGGCAATCTTGTCGTCTCGGCGGTGTTAAGGCGCGATTATCCCGTGATTCAGGGCACGTTGCTGGTCGTCGCGGCAATCTATGTCCTGATCAATTTCATCGTGGACATGCTTTATGTCGTCGCAGATCCAAGGGTGCGGCTATGATCTCCAGATTCCTTGTCACGATCCGTCCGCTTCTGCGCAACCGCGCCGTTGTGATCGGCATGATCATCCTGACCACGGTCGTGCTGGCCGCAATTCTTGCCCCGCTGATCACGCCCTACGCACCAAACAAGCTTTCAATCGTCAACAAGCTGCTGCCCCCCTCGGCCGGGCATTGGTTCGGCACCGATGAATTCGGGCGCGATATCCTGTCCCGCGCGATATATGCGGGCCGGATTTCACTTCTGGTCAGCCTCGGGGTGGTGATCCTGTCCACCATTCTGGGGGTCATCCTTGGCGTCGCAGCCGGGTTCTTCCCGCGTCTTGATACGCCGATATCGCGGCTGCTCGACGCCATGATGTCCTTTCCCGATATCCTGCTGGCCATTGCATTGGTCGCGGCACTCGGGCCTTCACTCGTGACGGTCATCATCGCGCTTGGCATCACCTATGCGCCGCGGCTGGCCCGGATCGTGCGCGGCTCTACCCTTGTCCTGCGCGAAATGCCTTATATCGAGGCCGCAGTGACGCTTGGCCTGCCGACGCGGCAATTGCTGCTGCGCCATGTGCTGCTGAACCTCGCTTCGCCGATCCTGGTGCAGGCAACCTTCGTCTTCGCCTCGGCAATGCTGGCCGAGGCAAGCCTGTCTTTCCTTGGCGTGGGCGTTTCGACCGATATGCCGACATGGGGCACGATGCTGGCCTCGGGGCGCGAATATATGAACAACGCGCCCTGGCTGATGCTTTTCCCCGGCCTCGCCATCGTTTTCTCGGTCCTGTCGCTGCAACTTCTTGGCGACGGTCTGCGCGATCTGGTCGATCCACGCCTGACGAAGGAACGCTGATATGAATGACGTCCAGAACCAGCCGATCCTTGCGGTCGAGAACCTGACCACCTCGTTTCACACCCGCGACGGCTGGAAACCCGTCATCAGGGATATCAGCTTCCATATCGATGCGGGCGAAACCCTTGCCATCGTCGGTGAATCCGGCTCGGGCAAAAGCGTCACGGCGCTGTCAACCATGCGTCTTCTGCCGCGCGACAAATCCCGCATCGAAGGCCGGATCCTGCTGGAGGGCCGCGATCTGCTGAAAATCAGCGAGGCGGAAATGCGCGCGGTCCGCGGCGGCGATATCGGGATGATCTTTCAGGAACCGATGACCTCGCTCAACCCGGTATTCACCATCGGCAATCAGCTTGCCGAAGCTTTGGTCCTGCATCGCAGCATGTCATGGCGCGAGGCCGAGGCCGAGGCGCTGCGCCTGATGGAACGTGTCCGCATCCCCGCCGCCAAGGACCGGTTGCATGAATATCCGCATAAGTTCTCGGGCGGAATGCGCCAGCGGGTGATGATCGCCATGGCGCTGGCCTGCCGCCCCAAACTGCTGATCGCGGACGAGCCGACCACCGCGCTGGATGTGACCATTCAGGCCGAAATTCTGTTGCTGATCCGCGAGCTTCAGAAAGAAGAGAACATGGCCGTTCTGTTCATCACCCATGATATGGGCGTGGTGGCCGAGGTAGCGGACCGTACCCTTGTGGTGTTTCGCGGCGATATGGTCGAATCCGGGGAAACGGGCAGGATTTTCGCGAACCCAACCCAGCCCTATACCAAGGCCTTGCTGGCATCGATCCCGCGTCTTGGCTCGATGGGCGACGCCAGGGGTCCGCGGCGCTTTCCCGAGGTTGATCTGACGACCGGCATCGCCAGCGAAGGGCTCGAAATGGTCCGGACATCCCCGGAAACGAAACCGGTGGTCTCGGTTTCGAACCTGTCCATCCGTTTCGATCTGCCGCATGGCCGGATTCACGCCGTGGAAAATGTGTCCTTTCAATTGCATCCCGGCGAAACCCTGGCGCTGGTTGGTGAATCCGGTTGCGGGAAATCCACCACCGGCCGCGCGATCATGCGTCTGCAAAAGCCGACCAAGGGGAATATCTTCATCGGCGACAAGGATATCGCCGATATCTCGGGGCAGGAACTGCGCCGGTTGCGCCGTTCCGCGCAGATGATCTTTCAGGATCCCTTCGCGTCACTGAATCCGCGCATCAAGATCGGCGATGCCATCAAAGAACCGATGTTGTCGCATCGCCTGATGTCCAGATCAGAGGCAAAGGATCGGGTGGCGACCCTGTTGTCGCAGGTTGGCCTGTCGCCCGACATGGCGGAACGCTTCCCGCATGAATTTTCGGGCGGTCAGCGGCAGCGCATCTCGATTGCCCGCGCATTGGCGCTTAGCCCGCAGGTGATCGTCGCGGATGAGGCGGTTTCGGCACTGGATGTATCGGTCAAGGCGCAGGTCTCGAACCTGCTTCTGGATCTTCAGGCGGAACATGATCTGGCCTATCTGTTCATCTCGCATGACATGTCGGTGGTTGAACGGATCAGCCACCGGGTTGCGGTGATGTATTTCGGAGAAATCGTCGAGATCGGGCCGCGGGCCGCAATCTTCGACAACCCGCAGCATCCCTATACCCAGCGGCTTATCGCCGCCGTACCCATCCCCGACCCGTCGCGCAGGGCGATCATGCAGCCCGCCGATTCCCCCGAAATTCGCTCGCCCGTGCGGCCGATGGATTATGTCCACCCGACCCGGCAATACCGCGAGGTTTCGCCCGGCCATATGGTCCAATTGGACGATCATGTCGGGGCGGCATAAACCCGGTGCCGGTGAAGCCCAGGGCAGCGGAACGCAAAGAACAAGCTGCGGCATTTCCGATAGGTGTCGCAGCTGGCCGGACCCGCTTCCTCCCCTTCTTCTTTGTCCAAATACCTCGGGGGTCCGGGGGCAGTGCCCCCGGCCGTCGCGGGACGCAAATGACCGGCATTTCCTGTTCCACGCGACCCGGCGCTAGTGCAGATGCCGTAACTTGTCGGGATTTCGCATGATATAGATTGCGATCACCCTGCCCTCTTCGATCTCCAGCGCGGTTGTCTGAATCTCGCCATCCGCTTCCCTCGTGACGAAACCCGGCAGCCCGTTGACCAACCCGACCCGCAGCAGCGCCGAGCCGTTTCGCAGGTAATGGGTGGCCAGATATTCGTGCAGGTTCAGCACGGCATCGTAACCAAAGATGGGCCGTTTTGCGGCAGGGCGCTTGCCGCCGCTATCGGTATGAAAGCTGACATCGGCCGCCAGCATATCGCCCAGCACTTTCATATCGCCGCTGCGCGAGGCCTTGAAAAAGGCTTCCGCGAACTCAAGCCCGCGCTGTTTCCCGATCTGGAAGCGGGGGCGGGCATTGCGGACATGGCCGCGCGCCCGGACCGCAAGCTGGCGGCAGGCTGCCGGTTCCCGCTGGATGGTGGCGGCGACTTCCTCGAAATCCATCCCGAACACGTCATGCAGCAGGAAAGCCGCCCGTTCCAAAGGCGAAAGGCGTTCCAGTGCAAGCATCAGCGGCAGGGTGATATCCTCCTCTTCGTCCTCTTCATCAAGGACAGGATCGGGAAGCCATGGCCCGATATAGGTCTCGCGCTGGCGGCGCGCCGATTTCAGCTGATCCAGGCAAAGCCGCATGACCATGCGGCGCAGATAGGCCTCGGGCTCGCGCACCTCGCTGCGGTCGGCCTTCATCCAGCGGATGAAGGCCTCCTGCACCATATCCTCGGCATCGGCGACAGAGCCAAGCATACGGTAAGCGACCCGCATGAGCGTTGGACGCAACGGATCGAAACGGATCGTTGCACCCTCTTGCCCTGCCTCTGCCATCAGGCGACCGCCCGGGTTTTGGCCCAAAGGGTCCTTGCATCCTTCGGGTCGATAAACCCGCCGAAGCCAACTGATATGCGGTTCCAGCCATTGATGATGTTGATGATCAGGGTCAGCTTCACGCGCTCCTCTTCGGTGAAATGCGCCTCCAGAGCGGCATAGGCCTCTTCATGCCGGTGCGCTTCCGAAAGCCGGGTCAATGCCTCGGTCCAGCCAAGCGCGGCGCGTTCGCGATCGCTATAGCAAGGCGCTTCGCGCCATGCCGACAACAGGTAGATACGCTGTTCGGTCTCTCCCTGCTCGCGGGCCTCGATGGTATGCATGTTGATGCAATTGGCACAGCCATTGATCTGCGAGGCGCGGATTTTGACCAGTTCGGTCAAACTCGGCTCAAGGCTCTGATTGATGGCGACCGAAATCTTGTACCAGCTTGTCATAAGATCGGGTGCCGCGGCTACGGGGTTCAGTTTGGCAGTCATGGTTCGGTTCCTTCTGTTGGTTCCGATACTGATGACGATTCAGGATCCGCAGATGTGACATGCGTGCAGAAAATATTTGTGCCGGCCAACCAATGCCACCCGAAACGGCAAGCAGGCAACCCATATCTTCGCCTGAATCAGACAGTTTGAGAACTGTCTGCGCCCTGCGTTTCTCGGCACGAATTTGCTGGAAACCGCGCTGCCTTACTTCGGAGTTGACTCGAATCAATTTATCTCAAAAATCACGATCAAGAATATCGTGATTCTGTTATCAACGAACAAACATTGCCCGGACTCCCGGCATATCGGAATGCAACTTCAAGAAGGACGCAGAATATGAACTCCTTGCTCGGAGCAATTTCAAAATTCGCGCTTGCCGGCACGGTTGCCGCCGGCATGATGATTTCCGCAGCCCATGCAGAGGATAAGACAGTCCGTATCGGTTTCCAGAAATACGGAACCCTGATCCTTGTGAAGGCGCAGGGCCTGCTGGAAGAAAAGCTGGAACCGCAGGGCTATACGATCGAATGGACCGAATTCCCCGCCGGGCCGCAACTGCTTGAGGCAATGAATGTCGGCGCCGTCGATTTCGGCACGACGGGCGAAGCCCCGCCGATCTTCGCGCAGGCTGCGGGTGCGCCGCTCGTCTATGTCGGGGTCGAGCCGCCGGCGCCGAAAGCCGAGGCGATCCTTGTTCCCGAAGACAGCCCCCTTCAGACGGTCGCCGATCTGAAGGGCAAGACCGTGGGGCTGAACAAGGGGTCGAATGTTCACTATCTGCTGGTGAAGGCGCTTGAAGCCGCGGGCCTCTCTTATTCGGATGTCGAGGTTGCCTTCCTGACCCCTGCGGATGGACGGGCGGCCTTCGAGAAAGGGGCCCTTGACGCCTGGGTGATCTGGGAGCCGTTCCTGGCTGCAGCAGAAGCCGCAACCGGGGCGCGGCAACTCACCGATGGCACGGATATTGTCGAAAACCGGGAATATTATCTTGCCTCCCGTGATTTCGTCGATGGCGATCCGGCGGCTGTCGACGCCATCCTTGAAGCGATCGATGAGGTTGATGACTGGATCAACGAGAATCACAGTGAGGTCGCCGAGCAATTCGCGCCCTCTGTGGGCATGCCCGCGGAAATTCTGAACGTCGCGGTAGAGCGGCGGACCTATGGGGTGGAGCCGATCACCCCCGAGATAATCGCGGCGCAGCAAGCGATCGCCGACGTTTTCTTTGAACTTGAGCTCATTCCAACCGCGATTTCGATCGCGGACGCCGCCAAGGAGGGCGAGTCGTGAGTATTTCGCAGAACATCCCGTCCAGCGTGAATGTCTTTTGGTTCATCCCGACTCATGGCGATGGCAGGTATCTTGGAACCGCCACCGGAGGCCGGGCCACGGATCTTGATTATCTCAGCCAGATCGCGCGTGCTGCCGATCAGCTTGGCTATTACGGTGCGCTTCTGCCGACCGGGAAAAGCTGTGAAGACGCCTGGATCGTCGCCTCGACGCTGGTGCCGCTGACCAGACAGCTGCGTTTCCTTGTGGCCGTGCGGCCCGGGCTGCAACCGCCGACGCTTGCAGCGCGCATGACCGCGACCCTCGACCGGCTTTCGGGTGGACGGCTGCTGATCAATGTCGTGACCGGCGGTGACCCGATCGAGAACAAGGGCGATGGCATTTTCATGAGCCATGCCGAGCGTTACGAGGTCACGCGGGAATTCCTGCATGTCTACAAGGCGTTGCTTGCCGGAGAAACCGTCACGACCAGCGGCAGGCATATTCGGATTGAAGACGGGCAGCTGCTGTATCCGCCGGTGCAGTCACCTAACCCGCCGCTTTATTTCGGCGGCTCGTCCGAGGCGGCAATCGATGTCGCGGCGGAAACGGTCGATAAATACCTGACCTGGGGCGAGCCTCCGGCAATGGTCGGCGAAAAGATCGCCAAGGTCAAAGCCGCGGCAGGCAAACTTGGTCGCAAGGTCAGCTTCGGCATTCGTCTGCATGTCATCGTCCGCGAGACCTCGGAAGAGGCATGGGCGGCGGCAGACCGGCTTATCGCCAATCTCGACGACGGGACCATTGCGCAGGCGCAATCGATCTTCGCCCGCATGGATTCGGTCGGCCAAAGCCGGATGAGCGCGCTGCATGGCGGCAAGCGCGACAAGCTTGTCGTCGGCCCCAATCTGTGGGCGGGCGTTGGCCTTGTGCGCGGCGGTGCCGGCACGGCGCTGGTCGGCTCGGCCGAGGAGGTCGCGGCGAGAATGGAAGAATATCGCGCGGTTGGCGTCGACAGCTTCATCCTGTCCGGCTACCCGCATCTCGAAGAAGCCTATCGCTTCGCCGAACTGGTGTTTCCGCTGCTGCCGCTGGCGCATGCCCCGGAACGCCCGGCGGTCGGCGTCAATACCGGACCATTCGGCGAGACCATCGCGAATGACCGGCGGCCGGCGGCGGCGACATCATGACTGCAGCGATGCTGAATCGGTTCCGTGGCGGGCGTTCGGCGGTGCTTCGGACGCTTGCGCCCTGGGCCCTGCCCCTCGTCCTTCTGATCGCATGGGAAATCATGGCCCGAAGCGGGCTTATCGAAAGCCGGCTTCTGCCCGCTCCAAGCGCCGTATTCGCGGCCTTCTGGGAAAGCCTCTGGAACGGCACGCTGCTGACCCATACCGCGATCTCGACCGAACGCGCGTTCAAGGGCCTTCTCATCGGAGGCGGTATCGGTTTCGTGCTTGGCGTTCTGTGCGGCATCTCGCGTCCTGCCGAAACGATGTTCGACTCCTCGATGCAGATGCTGCGGAACGTGCCGCATCTGGCGATCATCCCGCTGGTGATCATGTGGTTCGGTATCGGCGAGGAGGCGAAAATCTTCCTTGTGGCCATTGGCAGCGCCTTTCCGATCTATCTCAATACCTTCCACGGCATCCGCACGGTCGATAGCGGCCTGATCGAGATGGCGCGGGTATATGGGCTGGGCCGTTTCGCACTGTACTGGCGGGTCATCCTGCCCGGGGCGATGCCCTCGATCCTGGTCGGATTGCGCTATGCGCTTGGCATCATGTGGCTAACATTGATCGTGGCGGAAACGATCTCGGCCAGTTCCGGCATCGGCTATATGACGATGAATGCCCGCGAATTCCTGCAAACCGATATCGTCGTACTTGGGATCATCGTCTACGCGCTGCTTGGCAAACTTGCCGACTCGGCGACGCGCGCGCTTGAGTCAAAGGCACTCGCCTGGCACCCGGCCTATCAGGCAACGGAAAGGACCACAGGATGAATATGAGCGCGGCCATTTCACCGGTCAGAACCGATATCCGGGAACCGCAATCGAAACACCCGTCGAAGGCCCAGTCGATCGTGATCGACGGCATGAGCAAATCCTTCGGCGACCGGCGCGTGCTTTCGGATATCGACCTTGCCATTCCGGCGGGGCAATTCGTGGCGATCGTCGGCCGTTCCGGCTGCGGAAAATCGACGCTTCTGCGCCTGATCGCGGGACTTGATCAGGCGACCGCGGGAAAGATCATCGTCGGTGACCGGACCGTCGAGTCGCTCCAGCCAAGCACCCGCCTGCTGTTTCAGGATGCGCGGCTGCTTCCGTGGCAGCGGGTGATCGGCAATGTCGGCATCGCCCGTCACGACGGTTGGCGCAAGGCGGCGGCGGTTGCGCTTGAAGATGTCGGGCTGGCAGACCGGGCGAATGATTGGCCTGCGGTGCTTTCGGGCGGCCAGCGTCAGCGGGTCGCCCTGGCGCGCGCGCTGGTCAGCGATCCCGGCGTCCTGCTGCTTGACGAACCCTTCGGCGCACTTGACGCGCTTACCCGTGGCGAGATGCACCGCCTGCTTGAACGGATCTGGCAGGAACATGGTTTCACGACCGTCCTGATCACCCATGACGTTTCCGAGGCGCTCAGGCTTGCTGACCGGGTGATCGTGCTGCGCGATCAGGGCGTAGCGCTGGACGTGCAGGTAGAGCTTCCGCGTTCCCGCCGCGACATCGGAGACGCCGCCACGATGACGCTGCGATCCCGCATCCTCGCCGAGGTCTGAGCCGGTCAATACCACGGGTAGGCGCATTGCGTATCCGCCCCCTGAAACCGGGATTACATGCCGCCGCGGCACAGGAACCGCGCGGCGCAACCTGTTTGCACGCGCGTCACGAACAGGGATGTTGCCGCGCGATCCTGCCAGTTCCTTCAATTGACTGGTCGCCGGGGTTGACAGCAGGCAAGTCTGGGCATTGACTGCGCCTGTTCCTGATGCCCCAGCCCGACCCGCAAGGCGCGTCATGTAGCCATTCCGGTGGCGCGGTCGGGCAAGTATCCCCCTGTGCTTTCGGTTGGCCGCTGACCTTCGGGGCCTCATGAATCGACATTCCGAAAGACCAAGATGCCAAATAATTTCTCCGATATTGCAATCGCGCCGGGTTCGGCACGGGATTCCGCTTCGCCGCAAAGCGCGGTTTCAATCACCGAGCGGCACGAACATATCTGGTTGCGGCAACAGCAGGAGCCCGGCACGATTCTGGCCGCGTTGCTGGGTTTTCGCCTGACAGGAAAGCTGGACGCGACGCGATTGATCCGCGCGTTGGAGGAACTTCCCACCACGATACCGCAATTGGCACACTCTCTGGTCATGACCGATGACGGAGAGCTTTGCGCCCGCCCCGCCCATGTATCGGCCCGTCTGCATCACGCCATCTCTGAATCCGAAGCGATCCTGTCGCTGCAGGAGTTGCAAACTGCCTCCTGGGATCCGGAATCCAAGGCACCGTTCCGATGCGCATTGGTCCTGCTGCCCGACGGGGCGATGCTGGGGCTGGCCTTTCACGCGCTTGCTGGCGGGGCAGAGGTGGCGAATGCAAGCCTGCGCGCCCTGACGGCCCTTTATAACGGCAGCCCGCTTCCATATGCGGTCAAGCCGGGGCCTGCGCTGCCACAAGGAAAACATCCTTCCGGTGCAGATCCGCTGGCAGGGCTGCGCTCTGACATCAGGGTGACGCTGCCGCAGCCGATCCGTCTGGCCCTGAAAACGACAGCCTCGACGGCCGAGCTTGCCAATCAGCTTGCCGCCGCCTTCACCGAAGTTACCGGCACGCCCGCCCCCGATATCGAAACCATCGCGCATCCGCTGCCCGATCTTGCTCTGGCATTGCCGCTGGAGTCATCGGTCGCGGTGGCGCAGCTGACCCATCCCGCGCTGTCGCTTGACGGGGTGACGGTCACGCACCAGCCTTTGGGCACGGCATTCACCGGCGCGGGATTGCTGGTCGGGCTGCGCGAAAACACCGGGCTGGAGATGCTGGCCGGGCCCGATATCTCACCTATGGCCGCGGGATTGGTACTGGAACGCTGCGCCGCGCGGCTGAAATCGGGTACGGCCGATATTCCTTCGGTTGCCGCATCGGTTCCTGTCATCGCCTCCGGCGCCGCTGCCGTTCCTGCCGCCGATGCCAGCCCTGATCTGCAACAGGTCATCCTGAGCGAATTTCGCGCGGCATTACATGACGATAATCTGGGACCGGAGGATGATTTCTTCGATTTCGGCGGTCATTCCCTGACCGCAACCCGCGTTATCGGCCGGCTGCTGGACAAGCACGGGATCGAGATCCATCTTTGCGATCTGTTCAGCCATTCAAGCGCGGCGGCGCTGGCCGGGCTGGCGACAAGAACCGGGCCGGAGCCATGCGGGGAGATCACGGCGCAACCGGAACCGGCGGCTGATGCGCCTGCCTCTGCGCCCTTATCACTGGCCCAGGCATCGCTGTGGCGCGCTTATGCGGGCTTTGGCTATGGCGATATCTTCAATATCCCTTTCGGCCTGCGCTTCCTTGATCCGGTGGACGAAACAATATTCGCACAGGCATTTCGCGATGTTCTGGAACGTCACCTCATCCTGCGCAGCCTGTTCTCGGACAACGAGGGCAAGCCGCGCCAGACCGTCGTGCCGATGGCCGATCTGGACAGCTATCGCTGGTTCTGGCCCTCATCCGAGGCGGATGGCGCAACCCGTGCAAGCGAGGCCGCCCATGTCTTCGACCTTTCCCGCGAATTGCCACTGCGCCTGCGGTTTCTTGTCGAGAATGGCGAACAGATCCTGTCGATGCTGTTCCACCATGTCGTGCTGGACGAATGGTCCGTGGGCCTGCTGATCGCGGATCTCGCCCGGGCCTATGTCAGCCGCGCAGCCGGAAATGCCCCCGTCTGGCCCGAAACCCCGGCACCGTTCCATGAATTCGCGGCACGTCAGGACGCAGCCGGCCCGAACGAGGCGCATCTGGGTTTCTGGACCGATATGCTGCGCGGCGCCCCCGAAGCCGCGCCGCTTTTCGGTAGCGCCGAGGGCAACAGCTCTCCGGCGGGCGGATGGGTCGAATTGCGTGTCGAGCCGGCGATTGCCGAAGGGCTTTACGCGCTTGCCAAGGCCGAGAATGCCTCGCCCTTCAACGTGGTCTATGCCGGGATCGCGGCGGCGCTGCACTGGCTGGGCGGCATTGACGACCTGCTGATCGGGACATCCGCCTCGGGGCGGTTGAAGGCGGAATTCTTCGACACGATCGGTTATTTCACCACCATGGTCGCCCATCGCACCCGCTTTGCCAGCGGCGTGACGGTCCGGGCGCTGGTGGGTCAGGTCCGCGACATGATCAACGGCTCGATGCCGCAGACCGATATTCCTTTGGATCTGGTCAGTGAAAGACTGACCGGGCAGCCACAGCCAATGGATCGCATCTTCGAGGCGTTCATCCAGATCCATGCCCGCAATCCCATGAATGGCAGCTTTGACCTGCCCGATGGCAAGCAAATCCGCTTCCGTCAGATCGACCCGGAAAAGGCCGAGTCGATCCTTGGTCTGCAATTCGAGGTCGTCGAGGATGTCATCGGTCAGGAGCGGAGCCTGCGCGTGATGATAAGCTACCGTTCGGATCGTTATGCAGAGGAGGATGTGAAACGCATCACCGCGACCGTCGGCGAAACCTTCCGGCTTCTGGCCGATCCGGCGCAAGCGGCGCTGCCGCTAAGCGAATTGGCTGCGCGCGCATTGCGATAGGATGACGGGATTGGTTTTGCGTCCCACGATGGCCGGGGGTTTTATATCCTTGGCCCTCCGCAGGATATTTATGTGAAGAAGAAGGGCATGGCCCCACGGCGCTTTCACGCCGGCGCGGGTTCTTCGTCCAGAAGCGCCACGATAGCGCGTGTGGCATTGGCGGGATCGAGCGCGCGCGACAGGAAGGCGGGCAGGTCCCGGCAATGCCGGTCGAACTCGGTGGCGGAAGTCATGGTCGGATCGGCTTCAAGATAAAGCGACATGCCGCCGCCATCGCCGCCCGAGCGGAAGGTGATGTTGAACCCGTCCGCCGGACCGTTCGACAGAACATGACGTTCGCAGATGCAGCCGTCGAATTCCGGAGGATCGAACGGCAGCAGATTGACCAGCGGTGAAAAGAAGAACCGGCTGCCCTCGCCGATGCCGCGATCGGCGGCAAGCTGCTCGACCCGGTAACGCCCGTGTTTCCGAAGGCGGCGCAGATCGCCGGAGAGCCGCGCAACATGATCTTCCAGCGTTTCAGTATCCGGGACATCGACCAGCAGCGGCAGGATATTCACCGCAAGCGAGGGGATCATCGCCGCAGCACTGCCGAGCCTGCTCATATAGGGCAGCCATAATGGCAGGGCGGCGCCGGAATAAGGCACTCGCCGCGCGAGATAGGCCCCCGCCAACAGCACCAGCAGATCGGGCCAGCCGGTTTTCAGCCGTTCGGCACAGCTTTTCATCCGTTGCGGAAAATCCTCGGGCAAGGCGCAAAACGCCGTCAGACCGTCGATACCGTAATCCTCGCCGCCCTTTTGCAGGACCGGGAATGACAGCTCGCCGCTGAGATAGCCGGCCCAATAGTCCCGGTCTTTCGGGAAACGGGATCCCTTCGCATAGGCCCGGTCTTCCTCGATGAAGTGGGCGAAGGGCAGGAACGGATCGCCCGCCGGCCCCTTGCCGGTCAGATGGCGATAAAGCCGGGCGCAGCGTTGTTCCAAAAGCAGCATGCTATAGCCGTCCAGCACCGCGTGATGTCCACGATTATACCAGATCCAGCGGGCCTCCCCTGTGCGGAACAGCCATTGCGCGGACAGCGGATCGCGGCGCAGATCCAGAACCGCTTCGAAATCCCCGCGCATTCTTGCCATGGCCGTGCCATCCGGATCGGGTTCATCCCGCAGATCGAACTGCGCCAGCCGGGGCGCATAGCCGGGGTCGTGCCGCTGGCGGACAGAACCGTCCGGCAGCTCCTGAAAGCGCAGGGACAGGGCATCGGCCTCGGCAATGGTGCGGCTGATGGCCTCGGCCAGTGCCGCCGGATCGGCAGGGCCGTCGATGGTCACGTAATGGGCAACGGTCGAAATCGGCTTGTCGGAGTGAAAACAGAACTCCTCCCAGAAATCGAGTTGCGCGAGGGTCAGCGGCATCCAGCCGTCATGCTGGTCACCATGCAGATCGGGCATCGGGTATCCTTCAAGCTTGGAATGCTGGCATGCGGGCTGGCGGATGGGTTTTGCCGGTCAGGCGGTTTCAAGGCATAGCTGCGACATGTCGCGAGCGGTGCGGCATCGACTGAGCTGGGCGGGACGGAGCGGCTTTCCATAAGCGGCAGACAGACCGTCGGCGATGGGTTTGAGATGCGCGGGCCGCAAGCCCAGCGACAGCAGCGGCTGATCGGGGGTGGCGTCCGGCGCAGGGCCGATGATGCCAAGGCAGATAGCCAGCACATGCTGCGCCGTGTCGCCCGATTGCGGGGCCGGGATATCGGGTTGCGCGGGTTCGGTCAGCATCTGCCGCGCCCGGTTGCGGTCGGATTTGCCATTCGCCGACAGGGGAAGCGCGTCGACCCGCAGGAAGCGCGAGGGGATATGCGATTCCGGAAGATGCTCGCGGGCATGGGCGCGCAGATCGGCGGCCGGGATCATTCTGTCGGCGACATAAAGCGCCGCCAGCGTGACATCGGCCCCCTCGCCGCAATCCACCGCAATGACATGGCGGATGGCCGGGTGACCGATCAGGCCGATCTCGACATCGGCAAGCGACAGGCGCACGCCACGGATCTTGATATAGCCGCCCACACGCTCGGCAAAGATGATGCTGCCATCATCGCGGTAATATCCCCGGTCACCGGTACGGAATGCCCGGACCGGCTGCCCCCGATCGTCGTTCAGCGTCACGAAATCATCGCCCCCGATCCGCCCGCCGGACAGATATCCCAGCGCGAGATTCACCCCGGCGGTATGGATGCGCCCGACAATGCCGGCCGGGCAATGTTCGCCTGAATCCGTGCAGATGAAATAACTGTTGCCCGGCAGGGGGCGGCCATAGGGGACGGTGCCGGTGTCGCCGGCGGCGATTTCGTGCCAGATGCTCCAGATCGTGGTTTCGGTCGGCCCGCCAAGCGAGATCAGCCGCGCTTGGGGCAGTAATCCGCGCAGGGTCGCGATTGTCGCGGGCTTGATATAATCGCCGCCCTGCGCGACCAGCCGCAGGCTGTCCAGATCGCCGGGCTGGCGGCAGGCCAGCAGCATTTCAAGGATCGCCGGGACCGAGCACCAGATCGTTACCCTGTGCTGCCGGACCAGACGGCACCAGTGGATCGCGTCTTTCTCATGATCCGGCATGACCAGCGTCGCGCCGGCGGACATGCTGCCAAACAGGTCGAAAACCGACATGTCGTGATGCAGCGGCGTGACAGAGATCGTCACATCCTCGGGGCCGAGCCGCCAGTTTTGCCTTGTCGCGGCGATGGTGTTGGCGGTGGCGCAATTGTTCAGCACCACGCATTTGGGGCGCCCGGTCGTGCCAGAGGTGTAAAGGTAATAGCCCGGCTGCTCCGACAGGCCGCGGCGGCGAAGCGTCCCGGGTTCGGCGGGGCGGGCATCCGGCGATGCGGCGAATATCGTCTCTGCCGGGACAAAGGGGAAGCCATCTGTCCCGATCGCGGCGACGATCAGGGCGGGGCTGCAATTCTCCAGCAGATAACAACGCCGTTCCTGCGGGGCCGAGGCGTCGATGGGCACCCAGATCAGCCCCTCCAGCGCGCAGGCGAGTTGCAACGCCAGATGTTCGGGCCCGCGCGGCAGGCAGATCGCCACCACATCGCCCTCGGCCAATCCCCGCGCCCGCAATCCGGTCATTGCCGATGCGACCATGCGGCCAAGCCCGGCATAGCTCAGGCATTCCTCGCCGAAATGCAGCGCCGGACGGATGCCGCCCGTCTCGAAGAGGTTGCGGGCGATGGATGTCAGGAAATCCGCCTCCGGTTCGGCCAGCATGTCCGGCGCGGCATTATGGCGATAATGATCCAGTGCCAGAACCTCATGGGACTCAAGCTTCAGTGTGCCCCTGTCGCAGATGGCCAGGATCGCCCGGCCCATGGCATCCAGCATATCCTGTGCAAGCCGCGCGCCCACCGCCCGTTCGGCATGATCGATATTCAGCTCCAGCCCACCTTCGGCATCCAGCGCAAGCCGCAAATCCAGCGCGACCTGCGGAGTCTGGGTCAGGCCACGGATCAGGCGCATCGGGGCGGGCGCGGGACGTTCCCAGCCCATGCCATTGGTCAACACGACCGGCAGCGGCAATGCGCCGCCGCCGTTATTCATCAGCAACCGCCCGATCTCAGGGCCGCTGAAGGCGGTCTGTTCCAGCCCGGCCATCATGTCCGACTGACAACCCGCGGCCCGTTCGGATAGCGTGCCTTTGGTCGCATCGAAACGCAGCGGGATGAAGGTCGAGGCATTCTGCGTTCCCGCCTTTCCCGTTGCGGCATCCGGCGGTGTCACCGGAACCGCGACGCATAGCTGCCCGTCAGCCGTCCAGCGGGCCACCACATCCAGCAGGATCGCGGTCAGGACCGAATTCAGGAACAGGCCCTCTGCCGCACCGATACGCCGCAATTGCCCAAGCAGATCACGAGGCAGACGCAGGGTCTGGCGGCGATAGCGGGAACTGCCGATCTTTTCCAGCGGAACAAGCCAGGGCAGGCGTGGCGGGGTTTCGACGCCGGCAAGATAATCTTTCCAGTAGGCGGCGGCCTTGCGGCGCGCGACCGGGTCCGGTTGCGGCCGGGTAACCGGGGCCTGCGCCGCAAGCGGGGCCTCGTCGAACATCCGGGCCAGCAGGGAACAGATCGACTGCCCGTCAAGGATCAGGGCATCGAAGCGGGCGAAAATCACTACCGGATCACATTCTTCGGGCATCAGGAATGCCCGGACATGCCAAAGCGGGCCGTCAAGGTCGAACATCGCATGGGCGTAATCGTCGCGCAGCCCATCCACCTGCGCCTCGGCTTCGGCGGGCGGCAGATGACGCAGATCCGTTACCTCGAACGGCAATCCGGTTCCGGTCCCGCCCGATGCCGCCCCTGCCGACGGCAATTCGGACAACATCAGGCTGGCCGGATCGATCCGGCTGCGCAGGGCGGGATAAAGCGACATCATATCGATCAGCCGCGCCCGAAGCCTGTCGATCTGGAAATCGCCCCGGTATTCGCGGAATTTCTGCATCGCCACGCCGCCCAGCGGCAAATGTGCGCCCCGCCCCATCAGATAGGCCTGTTGCAGCACCGTCAAAGGCTGCCGCGCGGCATCATGCCAGACAGCAAGCGGCAGATCCGCCGCCTCTGGACTGGCGGCCAGATGGCGGGCATCGGCGGTGAAACGGTCGAAGAGATCGCGTGCCCATGCCTCGTCCACCCGATCCGTCCGCAGGTCCCAGTTGATCAGAAGACCCTCAGTCAGCATGCCGAACTGCACGTCCAGCGCGACCTGCGGCGCCTGTGACATGACCCAGACCATCGGCCCGAACAGCCGCGAGGCCACAGGCCCAAGGATCACCCGTCCCGGCAGATCCAGCCCGGCGGAAAACACCACCGGAGCAGTTTCGACCGTTCCGCGCAGCCGCGAAAGATCGCGCAATACCGCCGTGCCGGAATAGCCATGATGCGACAATGCCGCGAACAGGGTCTCTTGCTGACGTTGGCACAGGACCGCAAAGGGCAGATCGGCAAGCTCGATTCCCAGCACGGTCAGGTCGGACACATCGCCGACCGCCGCCGGATCGCCCTTTTCACGCAGGAAAGTCGGCAGGTTCAGACGGAATTGCCGCTGCCCGGTGGCCTTCCCCAGATGCGCTGCAAACAGCGTCATCATCATTGCCGAAAATGTAACGCGGCTTTGCCGGGCGACATGCCGCAGCGCCTGCACCTCATCCGGGGTCAGCATCGCAAACAGGCGCGTGCTGGCCGGCGCGCCGCCCGTGCCGTCCGGTAAAACCGGCGTCGCGGGCAAAGATTCCAGCCGGTCGCGCCACCAGCCCCGATCTTCGGGGCAGATCCGGCGTGGCGGAGGTGCGGCTAGATATGTCAGTTCCTCGCCTTCATAGGCACGCGCGAGATCTTCGACGATCTGTCCGAAACAGGATGGATCCGCCGTGATCATGTCCAGATCAAGATGCAGCCGCGCCCGGTCCTGCCCCAGAAGGCTAAGCGAGATCTGCATTCCCGCGCCCCGATCCAAAGCAAGCCGCTGATGGGATTTCTCATGCCGGATCTCCGCAAGCCTGCGCTCTTGCGCGGCAGAGGGCTGATCGCGCAGATCCTCGACCTCCAGCGACGGCAGCGGCGCATCGAACGGCATGCCCTCGGCATCTACGCCAAGCGACAGGGCCGGATGGCAGGCGAAAACTTGCCGAAGGGCATCGCGCAACCGGTCTTCATCCAGCAATCCGGTGTCGAATTCAGCATAAAGATGCGCGGAAACGCCCTCGGTCGCGCGGGGGGAATGGCCCCAGACCCAGTAGGCGGCTTGCATCGCGGTCAAGTCCTGCATGATGTCCTGTCGGGATGGTTGACAAATCATGATAAAAATACTCAGTTATAGCCCGCGGTCAACACGCACCGAAGCCACGGGCAGATTTCAGCCCTTAGCCAGACATCGAACAAAATCACGTCAGGTGAGATATGGTAGAGTTTACTCCATGGCCGGAGGCATTTGCCGATCGCTATCGCAAGCTTGGTTACTGGATCGGCAAGCCCCTGCATCATGCAGTCAGCCGTCAAGCGCGGCAGCGACCCGAAGCGATTGCGGTGATCTGCGACGGACGCGAGATCAGCTATCGCGAACTGGACCGCGCCTCGTCGGCACTGGCCGCGCGGTTGCAGGCGGCCGGATTGCGGCATGGCGATACCGCCCTGGTGCAACTGCCGAATGTCGCGGAATTCTACATGGTGTTCCTTGCGCTCATGAAGGCGGGAATCGTGCCGTTGAACGCGCTGTTCACCCATCGCCGGGCCGAGCTTTCCGCCTATGCCGAACAGATCCGGCCACGCCTGCTGGTTGCCTCGCGCAGCCATGAATTGTTCGGGGACGATCGGTTTGCCGAGGAATTGCGGCAGAACGCGCCAGATATGCTGGCGCTGTTTCATGGCGAGGACTCCACCGAAAGATCGCTGCAACACTGGCTTTCGGGGCCGGTGCCACAGGATTTCACGGAAATGCCGACCCCTGCGGATGGTGTGGCCTTCTTTCAGCTGTCAGGCGGCAGCACCGGCACGCCAAAGCTGATCCCGCGCACCCATGACGATTACGATTACAGCATCCGCGAAAGCGCCGTGATCTGCGGGCTGACGCCCGAGACCCGCTATCTCTGCGCCATGCCCGCGCCGCATAACTACCTGATGAGTTCACCCGGCGCGCTTGGCGTGTTTCATGCGGGCGGGACGGTTGTTCTGGCGGCAAACCCGGATCCGGCGCTGTGCTTCGATCTGGTCCGGCACCATCGCGTGACGATGGCGGCGCTGGTGCCTTCGGCGGTGCTGTTATGGCTTGAGGCGGCCGAGCGCGACAATTCCGCCCTGACCTCGCTGCAACTGGTGCAGGTGGGCGGGGCAAGCTTCGCCGAGGCCACCGCCCGCCGGCTACCCGAAACGCTGGGCTGCGCATTGCAGCAGGTCTTCGGCATGGCCGAGGGTCTGGTGAACTATACCCGCCTTGACGATCCCGCGGAGCGTATCCTTACCACGCAGGGCCGCCCGATCAGTCCCGATGACGAGATTCGCGTGGTTGGCCCGGACGGTCAGGACCTGCCGGATGGTGAAGCCGGATTGCTGGCGACGCGGGGACCCTATACGTTCCGCGGCTATTATCGCAGCCCCGAGCATAACGTCCGCAGCTTCGATGCCGACGGGTTCTATTTCACCGGCGATATCGTCGAGCGCACACCCGAGGGCTATCTGCGCGTCGTCGGCCGGGTCAAGGATCAGATCAATCGCGGCGGAGAGAAGATTGCCGCCGAAGAGATCGAGCATCTGTTGCAACGTCATCCCGCCGTTCATGCCGCCGCGCTTGTGGCGATGGGCGATGCACGTCTGGGCGAACGCAGCTGCGCCTTCATCGTCCCGCGCGAGAAGCTGAGGGCGGTTGAATTGCGGCGGCATCTGATGACGCTGGGAATCGCCGAATACAAACTGCCCGACCGGGTTCGCTTCATCGACCAGATGCCGCTGACTCCGGTGGGCAAGACCGACAAGGTCAGACTGCGCGACATGCTTCTGCAGGAAGATGCCGCATGCGCATGATTTCAAAATCACAATCGGAATGGAAGGATTTTCCGGAATGACTGAGACGCTTACCGATGCCGATTGGCTGCAAGCCCGCGTCACCGAACTGATCGAGGATGAGGACAGTATCGACCCCGAGGAAAGCCTGATCTTCTACGGCCTTGATTCCATCCGCATCATGACTTTGGCCGGAGAGTTGAAAGAGCGGGGCATTCAGGTCAGCTTCGAAGAACTGGCCCGCAACCCCACCCTGAACGCATGGTCGGAACTGATCCGCGAACGCCGCGCCGGGTGAACGACGGCGGCCTTGCCTTTGCACTGCGGCAGGTGGGCGATGAGGCGGATCTGCCCCTCCTGCCCGCGGAAATCGCCGCAGCCCGGCCCCGGCGGCGAGCCGAATATGCCGCCGGACGATTGGCAGCGCGGGCGGCGCTGCGGCGGCTGACCGGGCAGGCCGCCCTGATCGGCATGGGGCCGGATCGCCTGCCCCTGTGGCCCAAGGGCACCATCGGCTCGATCAGCCACAACCGCCGGAACGCGGTGGCGCTGGTCGCCTGTGCGCGGCGCTATCACGCAGCCGGGATCGATATCGAAACGGTGATGGATGTCTCGGCCGCGCGGGACGTGATCCCGGTGATCGGTCCGGTCGCGGAAAAGGATCCGCTAAGCCTGACGCTGGCCTTTTCGGCCAAGGAAAGCCTGTTCAAGGCGCTGTATCCGCATGTCGGCTATTTCGGCTTTCAGGCGGCGCGGTTCGACGCCCCCTGCTCGCTTGTCCTGACGCAGGATTTGTCGCCCGACTGGCCTGCGGGCCATCGCTTTGCGGTGCATTACCGGATCGGGCGCGGGCGGGTTCTGACATGGATCGCGCTTCACGCGCGCAATGTCGCCCCGCCATCCACATAAAGATCGGTCATGGTGATCTGCCCGGCCTGATCGGATAGCAGGAACATCGCGGCGGCGGCGATATCCTCGGGCGCGGCCAGCTTGCCCAGCGGAATGCCGGTGCGATAGCTGGCCGGGTCGCCGGCGATCACCTTGGCGGCGCCGCTTTCATCGGCCCACATCCCGGTCTGCATCGGCGTCAGCGTCGATCCGGGGGCAAGGATATTGCAGCGGATGCCGTGCCCCGCAAGTTCCAGCCCCACGCAGCGCGTCAGCATCGCAATGGCCGCTTTCGACGCGGCATAGGCCGCCATGTTCTGCCGGGGAACCCCAGCGGCATTCGAGCCGACCACGACGATTGACCCCTTGCCACGCGGCAGCATGACCCGGCCCAAAGCTTGCAGAACGTTGAAACAGCCTCCGGCATTGACGCTCATTACCCGTTCCCATTCGGCCGGGGTCAGGTCAAGAACGGGCGTCGTGGACAATATCCCCGCCGCATGCACGGCAAGCGATAACGGCCCCACGGTTTCCTCGGCCAGCGCGACGCAATCCGCGACGGCAACAGGATCGCTGACATCCAGCCTGTGCCAGTGAACGGTCTCGTTGCTGTCCCATTCCAGCAGCCCGTCCAGCGCCTCGGGGATATCGGTCGCGAATACTCTTGCGCCCGCCGCATGCAGGGCCGCGACCAGGGCAAGACCGATGCCGCCCGCCGCGCCGGTTACGAAAGCGGCCCGATTGGAAAAACCTTCCAGTTTCATGCTGTCGCCTCCAATGCCGCGATCAACGCATCCGTTCCGGTCACCACGCCGCTGTAACCCGCCGCCATCGACATCGCCATATCATGCCCGGCGCGATCGAAATCGGCCTGGGCATCCGCAATGACAAATGGCTGGATGTCGCGCTGGAATGCCTCGACCGCGGTCGCGAAACAGCCGATATGCGCATAGATCCCGGCAATCGCCAGCTGATCCCGCCCTCGGGCGCGCATCAGATGTTCGAGATTCGAACGCTGGAACGCACTGTAACGATGCTTGACCAGCACGATATCGCCCGCCGCAGGGGCGAGTTCGGGCAGGATATCTTCATGCTCGGGTACGGCCTTCATCCCCGGCCCCCAAAGATCGGCCTGCAAGCCGCGATCCGCCAGAAGCTGATTGCCTTTCTGCGCCGTGTAAAAGATCGGCACACCATGCTGCCGTGCCGATTGCAGCAGTCGTGCGATATTCGCGATCACCCCGGAAAGCGGGGCCGTATCCTGTTTGTAGGCGGCGCAGAAATACCGCTGCATGTCATGCACCAGCAGGGCCATCCGCCCGGATTCCGCCTGCCACGGCGCTTTCGAGTCCGGCAACTCGCGCGGGGTGGGCAGATCATAGGCGGCGATGGTAGGAAGAGACATCAAGATACTCCGGTCGATGTTATTGGGCGATGCCGGTTGCGGAGGGCAGGCCGAAAGCCCTGAGCAATGCTTCGAATTTGGCGGCGGTCTCGGCCGCTTCCGCCGCCGGGTCCGAGCCGGGCACGATGCCCGCCCCTGCGTAAAGACGGGCGCGGCTGCCGCAAATTTCGGCGCAGCGGATGGCGACATACCATGAGCCGTCACCGTTCGCGGTACTCCAGCCGACCGCTCCGGCGTAGAAATCGCGGTCCACCGGCTCAAGATCGCGGATCAGCCCGGCGGCGCGTTCACGCGGAAGTCCGCAGACGGCAGGGGTGGGATGCAGACAGCCCGCCAGCACCACCGAAGGGATGTCGTTTTCTTTCAGCACCCCTTCAAGGCGCGTGCCCAGATGCCACATGCTGCGGGTCGAGGTCAGTCCGGTGCCTTCGGGCGCGCCGAGTTCACGGCAATAAGGCGACAATGTATCAAGGATATATTCCACCACCATCGCATGTTCGCGCCGGTCCTTTTCCGATGCGGCAAGGCCGCTTGCCGCCGCCGCATCCGCCTGTGGATCGCGACTGCGCCGCGCCGATCCGGCAAGGGGGAAGGACGACACGCGCGAGCCGGATTTCTCCACCAACAATTCGGGCGTCGCTCCGACAAGGAACCTGCCCTGCCGTTCGGGGCTATGGGGCAAGGCGACCTGATAGGCGGTAGCCGCCGGGTCTTCGGTCAGCCGCGACAGCAGCCCCGGCAACGAGATGGAGCGTTCAGCCTGAACCGCCAATGTGCGGGCAAGCACGATCTTGCGCAGCCGTTCGTCTCCTGTCTCGTCCTCCATGATCCGCAGCGCCCGGGCGACGGCCTCCGCATAGATCCTTGCCGAAGGTTCCGCCTGCACTCCGACCGTGGATGCGGGCGCCCGGTCGGTGGCGGGTGAGATTTCATAGCTGAGACGGTCAGTCAGCCACAGGTAGTCATCCGCATCGCGGTCAAAGGGCAGCGCGCCGCCGATTGCCGCGTCCGCGCCGGCGGAAGACAGCGCTGTGGTCACGCGTTCTTCCAGCGTTTCCGCCGGCCCACGCGCGACCGGGCGCGCCGCGCCGCGGCCGGCGACAAATCCGCGTGCGCCGCCAAAGGTGAAATAGGGCAAAGTCGTTTCTGCCCTGTCGGGCATGAAGTCTTGCAACATCGAAGTCATGGGGAATTCCTTCAGTTATCCACCCCGGAAGCAGAGGTCGTGCCGGACTTGCTTTCGCGGGTGACGGGATTGCGGTCGGGCCAATGCGCGACCTGCTGGCGGATGAACCACTCGCTGACCTGTGCGAAAAGCGGAGCGATAAAATCCGAGGACAGGCCAAGGGAAGCCGCCCATTCGGCGCGGTCGTCCAGCATCGCGCGAACCCGCTCGGGCGCGGGGACCGAGGCGAGATCGGGTTTGAAATCGGCTGCGCGCTGGACATAGTCGAGACGCAACGCCAGCAATTCGATCATCCGACGGTCAATGCCGTCGATTCCCTCGCGGATATCGTCAAGGGAACGTGCGTCGTCCGGCAAAACCGGATGCAGCCCGGGCTCGTCATGCGTGAGCCTGCTCATGCTGTCACCTCCCCGCCGAAATGCTCTTGCCGCAGCATTTCGCGTAATTGCCGCTTATTGATCTTGCCGACGCCAGTCTGCGGGAAAGAGGCGACAAAGATCACCTCGTCGGGGATCTTGAAGCCGGCAAGACCCGCATCGCGCAGATGACGGCGCAGCGACAGCGCGGAAGGACGCGGGTCGCGGGGGATGACGATGGCGCAGGCACACTCGCCCATCCTGGCGTCAGGGCGGGCCACCACTGCGGCATCCACGACCGAAGGGTGATAAAGCAGCAGATCCTCGACCTCGTCGACGCCGATCTTTTCACCGCCGCAATTGATCTGATCCTTGTCGCGCCCCTCGACGGTCAGATAGCCGTCTTCATTGCGGCTGACGATATCGCCACTGCGATAGAACCCGTCCGGCGTGAAGGATTCGCGATCGACATCGGGACGGTTGAAATAACCACGGATCGTATAGGGACCGCGTACCTGCAACTCGCCGGTCTGCCCCGGCCCGGCCTCGGTCCCGTCGGGGCGGATCACCCGCAATTCGTCCCATTCGGACATGGGCCTGCCCTGGGTCTGGATGACCCGCAGTTCCGGGTCGTCCAGCCCGGTATAGCAGATCAGCCCCTCGGCCATGCCCAGTACCTGCTGAAGACGGCAGCCCAGTTCCGGCAGGATCCGCCGTGCCGTCGAGGGATTGAGCTTGGCGCCGCCGACCTGCAGAAGCTCCAGCGACAGGGGCGCTTTCACCGATTCCAGCCACAGAAGCACCAGCGGCGGAACCAGAGCGGTGACGGTAACGCCATGTTCTGCGATCAGCCCGAAACAGGTATCGGGCGATGGATTGGACGCGATCACCACGGTGCCGCCCGACATCAACGTCCCGATAAATCCGGGACAGGCCATCGGGAAGTTATGCGACATCGGCAATGCGCACAGATAACGGGTCGCCTGCGAAAACCCGCTGGCGCGCGCGGCGCAACGCACATTGTAGATATATTCCATATGTCTGCGCGGGATCAGCTTGGGAACGCCGGTTGTGCCGCCCGAAATCTGGAAACAGGCAACATCCTCGGCGTCGGGCGCCTCCCATTCGGGGGACTCGTCCTGCTGGTAAAGCGCATCAAGATCCGTCCCCAGCACGACGATATGGCGCAACGAGGGCGTGGCCTTCTGAACCCGATGCGCCATCGCCACCATATCGAATCCCTCGACACTGGCGGGAATGAAACAGGCTTTCGCTTCGGAAAACGCGGCGAACTGGCCGATTTCCAGATCGCGATGGGCGGGCAATGCCAGGACCGGCACCACCCCCAATCGGAACAGCGCAAAACACAGCTCGATGAATTCGGCGCAATTGGGAAGCTGGACGATAACCCGGTCGCCGCGCCGCAGGCCCAGCCTGTACAACCCGCAGGCAAGCGCCAGCGAGCGATCACGCAAATCGGCATAGCCAAAGCGGCGCGTTCCGTCGATTACTGCCAGCCGGTCATCATGAGTCGCAGCCAGATCGTCCAGAATGTCGCTGAAGGTTCGGGCCTGCCAAAGCCCGGCCTTGCGATAGGTTTCCGCAAGCTCGGCGGGCCAAAATGGGCAGAGAGCCTGCCACCCCGGTGGAGTCTGGGACATGTCGCCATCCTTTCGCGCAAAACATCTGCGATTGTTACAATCGCTCCCGTTTTGGCTTGGGCGGACTGGCGGTTACGTCGTCCTCACCTTGCTTAACCTACAAATTTAATAAGGATCGTATGCCACCCAAACATCCCCCATGTAAAGTGCCATTAGGCAAGACATGCCCGCGTTGGCAGAATCCGGAGCATTGGGGCATTCGTCCTGCCCCGCCGCGCGAGTATTTCGGACCGGAGCGGGTTCTGCCCGAAGGCGTGAAATGCTCCCGATATGATACCCGGCTGTTGCAGATAGTCTTCGTCACCACAGCGGAACATCACTCGAACTCTGCATTTCGCCGTATCTGAACCCGATATTCACACTTGCCAAGAATAAGCCACAGCGCGATCCTGTGTCAGTTGCACAGGAGCTTGCGATGCGATTGATGTTTCTTGTCCTTCTGCTGCTGCCGATGCCCGCGGGGGCCTTTATGGCCAAGAATGGCATGATAGCGACACAGATCAGCCCCACCGAGATCGAGGTTCACCATGAAGTGCGGCGGGACGACACCGAATATTGGTGCGCTGCGGGCGATTTCACACGGCGTGTTCTGGGATTGCCAAGCGAGACCCGGATCTGGCGGGCCTCGCCCAAACCGCGCGAGGCAGGAAAGGGCATCATCTTTACGCTTGATTCCGCCAGGAAAGCGGAAGGCGCGGGGCTGTCGCAGTTTGGTTCCGGAGCAAGGGACGGCTCTCTGTCGGCGGGGATGGCCGCGACGAATTTCTGCCAGCAGAACCTGCCTTACTGGCGGGACTGAACAAGGCCGGTTCAGGGCAGGACGCTGCACAATTGCCGGATTCCCGCATCAATCCCCGCCTGTCCGCGATTCGCTGAAGGATATGACTTGCCCAGCTTGTCGCCATGCTGGCATATTCACGCCCATGCGCAATAACATAACAGACGACACCGATGCCCCCCGCCTTCGTATCCGGATCCTGTTCGGGGAAGCCCTGATGCTTGGTCCCGGAAAAGTCGATCTTCTGGAACGGATTCAGCAATTCGGGTCGATTGCGGCCGCCGGGCGCTCGATGAGCATGAGTTACAAGCGCGCATGGTCTCTGGTGGAGGAAATGAACAGGGCGTTCAAGACGCCTCTGGTCGACTCGTCGCGTGGCGGCGCAAAGGGAGGCGGCGCGTCTCTGACCGAGGCCGGGGAAGAGGTGCTGGTGAATTACCGCAAGCTCGAAGAAATCATGGCAGAGGCCGGAGCGGCGCGGATCAGCAGTATCCGCGCGATGCTGCGGGATATTCCCGAAGGAAAATAACGCTTGATCGATCTGACCGGGGTTGCGATATGTTTTCCTGGCTATATCAAACGCAGGAAGATTCGCATGTCCGTCAAACTCCGCCTTCGCCCGACCGCCGGCATCGCCGTATTCTTGCTATCCCTCCCCGCAATTCTTCCGGCAGCGGCGGAGGCAGATGAAATCACCGTTTTCGCGGCTGCAAGCCTGACCAATGCCCTTGCCGAAATCGAAGAGAGTTTCGAGGCCGAAACCGATCATGATGTCGTGGTCTCGCTTGCCGGCTCCTCGGCTCTGGCGCGTCAGATCCAGGAGGGTGCGCCCGCCGATATTTTCATCTCGGCCAGCCCGGAATGGATGGATGCCGTGGAAGAGGACGACCTGCTGGAAGCGGATACGCGCTTTGACCTTCTGGAAAACTCCATCGTGCTGATTGCTTCCGGCACCGATGCCGCGCCGGTCGAGATCACGCCCGATATCGACCTGCCGGGTCTGCTTGACGGCGGCAAGCTTGCCATGGCGCTGGTCGATGCGGTGCCGGCGGGCGTCTATGGCAAGGCATCGCTGGAAAGCCTTGGCCTGTGGGAAGATGTCGAGGATCAGGTGGCGCAGGCCGATAATGTGCGCGCGGCACTGCAACTGGTGGCGACGGGCGAAGCCCCCTATGGCATCGTCTATGCTACGGATGCCGTGGCCGAAGACGATGTGACGGTCGTAGGCACCTTTCCCACCGACAGTCATCCGCCCATCGTCTACCCGGTGGCCGATCTCAATACCCGCGACATTCCCGGAGAGACCGAGTTTCTTGAATATCTTCGCGGTCCTGAAGCAAAAGCAGCCTTCGAGGGTCAGGGCTTTGTCGTCATTCCTCAATAAACCGGAATGACGAACTGGCTTGGCCCCGACGAATGGAGCGCGGTCGCGCTTTCCCTGCAGGTTTCTTTCTGGGCAACGCTTGTCAGTTTGCCGCTGGGCGTTTTCGTCGCCTATGCGCTGGCCCGTTGGAACTTCCCGGGCAAGCAGTTGCTGAATGGTCTTGTCCATCTGCCGCTGATCCTGCCGCCGGTGGTCACGGGCTATCTCCTGTTGCTGACGATGGGCACAAAGGGACCGATAGGCGGTTTTCTGGCCGAGTTGGGGATTGTCTTCGCCTTCCGCTGGACAGGTGCCGCGCTGGCGGCGGGCGTCATGGCTTTCCCGCTTATGGTGCGCGCGATCCGGCTGTCCATCGAGGCGGTGGATCCCAGACTGGAACAGGCAAGCGCCACGCTGGGCGCCTCGCCGCTTTGGGTTTTTCTGACGGTGACCCTGCCCATGACCTTGCCCGGAATCCTCGTCGGGGCCATCCTTGCCTTCGCCAAGGCAATGGGCGAGTTCGGCGCAACGATAACCTTCGTTTCGAACATCCCCGGCCAGACCCGCACCATTCCCTCGGCGATCTACGCGTTCCTTCAGGTTCCGGGGGGTGAGGATTCGGCGTTGAAGCTGGTGATCGTCTCGATCGTGATCGCGATGAGCGCATTGCTTCTTTCCGAGATCGTCAGTCGTCGCGTGGCGGCCCGGCTGGAGGGCAGATGATGCTTGAAATCACCCTACGCCACGCATTTCCCGGCTTTATGCTGAATGCGGCCATCAAGGCCCCTCCGGGCGTGACGGTCTTGTTTGGCCGCTCGGGCGCCGGCAAGACGACTATCGTGAATGCGGTGGCGGGACTTCTGATCCCGGATGAGGGCCGGATCGCATCGGGGGACTGGGTGCTTCTGGACACCGGGCGCGGCATCCGTCTGCGGCCATATCAGCGTCGTCTTGGCTATATCTTTCAGGAAGGCCGGCTGTTTCCGCATATGACCGTGCGCCAGAATCTGGGTTACGGCGCGTGGTTCGCCCCCAAAGATGCCCCGCGCGAGAAGATGGACCATGTGGTGGACATGCTTGGCATCGGCCCGCTTCTCGACCGCCGCCCCGCCGCGCTTTCCGGCGGAGAGAAACAGCGCGTCGCCATCGGGCGGGCACTTCTTTCGGCGCCGCGCCTGATCCTTGCCGACGAGCCGCTTGCCGCATTGGACGAAGAGCGCAAGGCCGAGATCCTGCCTTATTTCGAGCGGCTGCGCGACGAGGTTTCCATTCCCATCCTTTACGTGAGCCATTCGGCAACCGAGGTTGCGCGGCTGGCGACGACCGTTGCGGTGCTGGAATCGGGACAGGTGGTCCGGCAGGGTCAGGCTGCGGAGGTTCTGGGCGACCCTGCGGTGCTGCCGATGGGCGCCCGCGAGGCAGGCGCGATCCTGACCGCAAGGGTCGTTGCCCATCATTCAGACGGGCTGACCGAACTGGATGCGAAGAATGTGCCGCTTTTCCTGCCTCATATAGACCGGAAACCGGGCGAGATGGTCCGGGTGCGCATCGCCGCGCATGATGTCATGCTTTCCCGCAACCGGCCCGAAGGACTGTCGGCGCTCAATATCCTGCCGGGCGTGGCGCAGGAGATCCATCTTGGCGAAGGTCCCGGCGCAATCATCGCAATCGAGACGCAAGCGGGCCGGCTGCTTGCGCGGATCACGCGCCGTTCGGTGCAGGCGCTGGAGCTTGTGCCGGGCGCGCAGGTCCATGCGATCATCAAAACCGTATCCGTCGCGCCCTCGGCGATCGGTGGAGGTGGACCCGAAAAGCGATAGCGCATCCGCGATACCGGCATGGCGCAACAGAATCGTTGGCAATTTTCCTGATTCCTGCCCTTGACCTTCCCATCGTTGGAACCATTATATGTCTTGCTGACCTTGGTTCTGATGCAAAGGAGTCAGCGATGCCCGCTTCCCCGAAAAAGACCGAAACCTTCAGCATTCCGATTGAGGGCATGTCCTGCGCCTCTTGCGTCGGTCGTGTCGAAAAGGCGTTGAAATCCGTTGCCGGAGTTGATTCCGCCATCGTCAACCTTGCCACCGAGCGCGCGGATATCGCCGCCGGAAACGGCGTGGACCGTCCGATGCTTGTGCAGGCTATCGAGAAAGCGGGTTATGCCGTGCCCGCCGCGCCGGTCGAACTGTCGGTTCAGGGCATGAGCTGCGCTTCCTGCGTGGGACGGGTGGAACGCGCCCTGACCGCCGTGCCGGGGGTGACGCGCGCTGCCGTGAACCTTGCCACCGAACGCGCCACTGTGGAGGGGGCCGCCGCTCCGGACAGCCTGATCGCGGCCATTCGGAAGGCTGGCTATGACGCCACCCTGCTGGGCACGCAGACCGGCGGCGATACCGGCGCGGAAGAGCGGAAAGAGACCGAACAACGCGAACTCAAACGAGATTTCACGCTGGCACTGGTCCTGACATTACCGGTCGCCGTGCTGGAGATGGGGGCGCATCTTGTTCCCGGCATCCATCGCCTGATTGCGGCAACGATCGGGATGCAGGCAAGCTGGTATATCCAGTTCGCCCTGACCACGCTTATCCTGTTCGGGCCGGGACTCCGGTTCTACAGAAAAGGGCTTCCGGCGCTTGCCCGGCTGGCCCCGGACATGAATTCACTGGTCGCGGTCGGAACGCTTGCGGCTTATGGATATTCGCTTGCGGCAACATTCGCGCCGGGTCTTCTGCCTGCAGGCACGGTCAATGTCTATTACGAGGCCGCCGCCGTCATCGTCACCCTGATCCTGCTTGGCCGCTTGCTGGAAGCACGCGCCAAAGGCCGCACCTCTCAGGCGATCAAGCGCCTTGTCGGGCTTCAGGCAAAGACCGCGCGGGTCCGCCGCGACGGGCGGGTGGAAGAGGTTCCCATCGATCTGGTCGTCTCGGGCGATGTGATCGAACTGCGTCCCGGAGAACGGATCCCGGTCGATGGCAGGGTCATCGAAGGCGAAAGCTATGTCGATGAATCCATGATCTCGGGCGAGCCGGTCCCGGTTGCCAAAAAACCCGACAGCGAATTGGTCGGCGGCACGGTCAACCAAAAGGGCGCCTTGGCGTTCCGCGCAACGGCAGTCGGCGGCAATACGGTCCTGTCGCAGATTATCCGGATGGTGGAACAGGCGCAGGCGTCCAAATTGCCGATACAAGCGGCGGTGGACCGGGTGACGATGTGGTTCGTGCCGGTCGTCATGGGGATCGCGGTGCTGACATTCGCCGGATGGCTTTTCTTCGGCCCGTCGCCAGCCCTGACCTTCGCGCTGGTGAACGCCGTTGCCGTGCTGATCATCGCCTGCCCATGCGCCATGGGTCTGGCGACGCCCACCTCGATCATGGTCGGAACCGGTCGCGGGGCAGAGCTGGGCGTATTGTTCCGCAAGGGTGAAGCGTTACAGCTTCTTCGTGATGCGCAGGTCGTCGCGCTGGACAAGACCGGCACCCTGACCGAGGGCAAACCGTCACTGACGGATCTGGAACTGGCCGAAGGCTTTGACCGGGCGACGGTTCTGGGGCTGATCGCCGCCACAGAGGCGAAATCCGAACATCCGATCGCCCAGTCCATCGTAGATGCCGCAAGGGCCGAGGACACGGAATTGCCACAGGTCGCGGAGTTCCAGTCCGTTACCGGCTTTGGCGTGACGGCCGTCGCGGATGGTCAGCGGGTCGAGATCGGGGCCGACCGTTACATGACCCGTTTGGGGCTGGACGTGCTGCCCTTTGCCGCGATCGCCGAACGGCTGGCGACCGAAGGAAAATCACCGCTTTACGCCGCCATCGACGGAAAACTCGCCGCCATCGTCGCGGTGTCGGATCCGGTCAAGGAAACCACCCCGCAGGCGATCCGGGCGCTGCATGATCTGGGCCTGAAGGTCGCGATGATCACCGGGGATAACGCGCGGACCGCGCAGGCCATCGCGCAGCATCTGGGGATCGACGAGGTCGTGGCCGAGGTGCTGCCGGACGGCAAGGTCGATGCGGTGCGGCGTCTGAAAGATGCGCATGGCACGCTTGCCTTCGTCGGCGATGGCATCAACGACGCGCCCGCGCTGGCTCAGGCGGATATCGGGCTTGCCATCGGCACCGGCACCGATATCGCCATCGAGGCGGCGGATGTGGTGCTGATGTCGGGCAGCTTGCAGGGCGTGCCGAACGCGATTGCGCTGTCAAAGGCGACGATCGGAAATATTCGTCAGAACCTGTTCTGGGCTTTCGCCTATAATGCCGCCCTGATCCCGGTTGCAGCGGGTGTGCTTTATCCGTTTTACGGAACGCTCCTGTCGCCCGTCTTTGCAGCGGGAGCGATGGCGCTTTCATCGGTATTCGTGCTTGGCAATGCCCTGCGGTTGCGCCGTTTCGTGCCGCCGGCAAGCACAGTGGCAATCCCCCCCGCCGTCAAAATGCCTGCCCTGCCGCTTAACCAGAGGAGCCACGCATGAATATCGGAATAGCCGCCAAAGCCTCGGGCATCTCGGCGAAGATGATCCGCTATTACGAACAGATCGGCCTGATCCCGGCGGCCGACAGGACGGCATCGGGCTACCGCGATTACTCGGATACCGATGTCCACACGCTGTGCTTTATCCGCCGCGCGCGGGATCTTGGCTTCTCGGTCTCCGAGATAGAGGAACTGCTGAGCCTTTGGCGCGACCGCGACCGCCAAAGCGGCGATGTGAAGCGCGTCGCACTCCAGCATATCGAGGAATTGCGAAGCCGGATCGCTGAAATGGAAAGCATGATGACCACGCTTGAGACGCTGGCGGATGCCTGCGCGGGCGATCATCGGCCCGATTGCCCGATCCTTGGCGACCTGGCGCAACCCGGCGGACGGAACAGCTCTGCCGCGGCGAAAGCGCCCCCACCCCGCAACAGCCCATCGGTGTGATCAGGCGGCACGGCGACCGGCGGCGAAACGTCTTACTCCGACCCTGATACGGTCGCGGCGATCCAATCCGCGAAAGCGACTTGCCCCGCCGTGTCAGGATTGGCATGCAAACGTGTCAGCCAGTAATCCCCCGCCGCAAGCTCGGCCCGGAATGGCCTTACCAGCCGGCCCGTCTCCACCCAGGCAGAGAACAGCGCGGCTGGCACAAGCCCGACGCCATTCCCGCGCGCAGCCATCTCTGCGATGGCCAGAGAGGTATCGAAGACCGGCCCGCGCAATTGTGGCGCGGGCAGATCGTGCATGCTGAACCACCGTTCCCATTCGCTGGCGCGATAGGATCGCAACAAGGACGCGGATAACAGATCTTCGACCCTGCGCAGCCGGGTCGCCAGTTCGGGACTGCAGACAGCCGTCATCGCGCCACTCATCAATCTGATTGCCGCGGCGCCATGCCAGCTTCCGTCGCCGAAACGGATTGCCAGATCAAGTCCCTCTCCAGCCAGATCGACACGGTTGTTATTCGTGTGGATACGCAGATCGATCGAGGGGTGAAGGCGGTGAAAATCCGCGATGCGCGGAATCAGCCATTCGGTCGCAAAACTGTTGACGACGCCCAGATTGATCGTTTCGTGATAATGACCTGCGGCGAAACGGTCCAGCGTGTCGGACATCTCGTCGAAACTCCGGGTCAGGACCGGGGCCAGCATGATCCCTTCCTCAGTCAGCACAAGCCCCCGTGGAACGCGGCGGAACAGCCTGACGCCCAGACGCTCTTCCAGCCCCCGGATCTGATGGCTCAGTGCCGCCTGGGTTACGCAAAGCTCGATAGCGGCGCGGGTCAGGTTAAGATGACGCGAAGCGGCTTCGAAAGCGCGCAGAGCATTCAGGGGGAGTTGTGGGCGATCCATCGTATCGAGATTAGATTATCTTATGGCTCAAGTGAAATATGATCGTTTGTGCATCCGGCAGCTTTCACCGTAACCCTGTCCTTGCCGGCGAAGCAATCGCCGTGTCCAAATGAGCAGAGCGAAAAGATGAGAATGATTTATGGATGCGCGGGCCTTGGCCTGTTCGCAACAGGTTTTGTAATGCCCCTATCGGCGATGCCGGTATCGGCAATGACTGAAACAGAGTTCCAGAAGGCGGCCGCCGAGATATTTGCGCCCGTCATTGCGGAATATGAGGTTCCGGGACTGGCCGTCGGTCTGACATGGCAGGGCCGGGATTACGTTTACACCACAGGCATGGCCGACCGTGCGGCAGATAAACCGGTCACGGACAAGACGCTGTTCGAACTGGGCTCGATCAGCAAGACCTTCAACGTGGCGCTTGCCGCGCTGGCGGAACAACAGGGGCACCTGTCGCTTTCGGACCCGGCCTCGGTTCAACTGCCGGATCTGAAGGATAGCGGGCTTGGTGCCGTGACTTTGATGGATCTTGCCACCCATCAGACCGGCGGTCTGCCTTTGCAGGTACCGGACGAGGCACGGGACGACAGCGCCCTTATGCGCTGGCTTCAAACCTGGCAACCCGTTCCCGGCGCGGGTGAACGCTCTTATTCGAATATCAGCATCGGCCTGCTGGGCCGCGCTTCCGCCGAAGCCTTTGGCGGTGACTATGCCACGGTTCTTCGGGATCATGTCCTGCATCCGATGGGGCTGGAAAACACTTATGTCGATGTGCCTCAGGCACAGATGCCGCAATATGCCTTTGGCTATTCGCGCACGGATGACAGTCCGGTCCGGGTGAACCCCGGTGTGCTGGATTCCGAGGCTTATGGCCTCAAATCGGATCTGCGCGACATGCTGCGCTTCCTGCAGATCAATCTGGGCGATGTGAAGATCCTGCCGGAATTGCAGGACGCGGTGATCAAAACCCATGCGGGCCAGACCCGGACCCGGCATTTCGATCAGGCCATGATCTGGGAACGCTATCCCTGGCCGGTGCAGCGTGAGCAGCTGCTTGCCGGAAATGCGCCCGAGATGGTCACCGAAAGCCAGCCCGCGACAAGGCTTGCGGAACCCGAGACCTCCGGCCAAGGGGTTCTGTTCAGCAAAACCGGATCGACCAATGGCTTCGGCGGCTACGTCGCCTTCATCCCGGATGAGGATCTTGGCCTTGTCATCATGTCCAACCGCAATGTTCCGCTTCCTGCCCGCGTGGATGCCGGGCTGACGCTGATCGAATCCGTATTGGAGATGAAGCAATGAAGTTCATACGCCTTGCCGTGATTGCCATGCTGGCGCTGTCGGGTGGCCCCGCCAATGCCGGGGATGCCGAGGATGCGACCCTCGCCGCTGTCCGGCAGGCCGAGGCCACCCTTGATGCCCGCGCCGGCTATGCGTCTCTGGATCTGGCCTCGGGCCGCATTCAGGGCTACCGCATCGATGAGCGCTTCCCGATGCTTAGCACCTTCAAGGTTCTTGTCTGTGCTGCGGTGCTTGCCCGTGTCGATGCGGGCGAGGATCGGCTTGATCGCCACGTCGGCTATCAGGCTTCGCAGCTTGTGGAATATTCCCCCGTCACCGAAAAACATGTCGGCGCCGGCATGACGCTTGATGCGCTGTGCGAGGCGGCGATCACCATGAGCGACAACACCGCCGGCAACCTGCTGCTTGCGGCGGTGGACGGCCCGCAGGGGCTGACGGATTTCCTACGCGCGATCGGGGACGACACAAGCCGGCTGGATCGCTGGGAAACCGAGCTGAACAGCGCCGATCCCGGCGACCCGCGCGACACGACCACGCCGGGCGCGATGGCGGAAACGCTGAACCGGCTGTTGTTCGGTGAGGCGCTTTCCCCGGAATCGCGCCAGCAGCTTCTGACATGGATGGAGAATGATCGCGTGGCCGATGCCCTGATCCGTGCGGCGCTTCCGCAGGGCTGGTATATCGCCGATAAATCCGGCGCGGGTGCCCGCGGCGCGCGCGGGATCGTGGCGGCATTGGGGCCGGATGGCCAGCCGGGGCGTATCGTCGTGGTCTACATGACCGAAACAGAGGCCACACTGGATGAACGGAACGAACAGATCGCACGAATCGGCGCGGCGATTGTCAGCGATTGGTAACGGCATCCGGGTGCCACGCGGGGCAAGATTGACACCCCGCGCCTGCCGACCTAACCTTTTATCCGTCCGAAACAGGTTAGGCTCGGGAAGGTTGGCCCGGCCCCCGCGTGGCGGGTCCTTCCGTTACTTTGATGACGGCCCAGGACTATCAGGGTGCCTGCATCTTGCAGGTGCCGATAGAAAGGGTATGGACATGAAACCTGTAATTTCCGTTCTCACGCTTGGCGTTGCCGATCTTGAACAATCGCTGATCTTCTATCGCGACGGTCTTGGCCTGCCGACCAGGGGCATCATGGGGCAGGAGTTCGCGCATGGCGCGGTGGTCTTTTTCGAATTGTCGGGCGGGCTGATACTCGCGCTTTGGGCGCAAGACGATATTTCCCACGATACCGGCCTGCCGAAACAGCCCGTCAGTTCCACCGCCGTCACCATCGGGCATAATGTCCTGCGCCGCGAAGAGGTCGACGAGGTGATGGAGACCGCAAGACGCGCGGGCGCAGAGATCATCAAGACGCCGCAGGACACATTCTATGGCGGTTACGCCGGGTATTTTCGTGATCCTGACGGGCATCTGTGGGAAATCGTCTGGAACCCGGAAATACCGCCGGCGGCGGGGTGATATCGTCACCCGCATTCCGGGCATGGCCGGAAAGCGCAGGCCCGATCCCTGCCGGGCCCGCGCGGTTGTCATTCCGGTCTGACCCGGCCCGCGATGGTGACCACCGCCACGACCAATATGACGCCGCTTGCAAGAAAGACGCCTCTGGGCCCCGTGAATTCCAGCAATGCGCCGCCGATTCCGGCCCCTGTGGCAATGGCGAAGTTGATCGCGGCGACGATAAGACCGCCGCCGGCCTCGGCCTCATCGGGCAATGCGCGGGTGATCCATGTCGACCAGGATACCGGCACGCCGGCAAAGACCAGTCCCCAAAGCGCGATCAGCGAAGCATCCACGACCGCGACCCCTCCGATCGTTGTCAGCAACAGGGCGATAACGGCCATGACCAGCGGCATCATCAGCAGCGCCAGACGCAAGGAACGCTCGATCACGAAGGCAACCAGATAGGTTCCGGCGAAATTCGCCAGGCCGAATCCGAACAGGATGACCGTCACGCCTTCAATCCCGACCGAGGTGACATTTTCCAGAAACGGGCGGATATAGGTGAAAAAGGTGAAATGCCCCGCAAAAACCAGAAGCACCGCAAGCATACCGATGCCGATGCCCGGGCGGCCAAGAACCTGGACCAACGCGCCCATCCGGTTATTGCCGCGCGCAGGAAGTGCCGGCAGCGTCAGATATTGAACAAGCAATGCCAGCAGCGCCAGCCCGGTCGCCGCGACGAACACCCCGCGCCAGCCGATCAACGCGCCCAGATAGCTGCCGACAGGCACCGCAAACACGGTTGCTGCGGAAACGCCCATGAACATGATCGCAAGCGCGCGCGGGATCGCCTGCTCGGGGACCAGCCGCATGACGGTCGCGACAGACAAGCTCCAGAATCCGCCCAGGGCGATGCCCATCAGGATCCGCCCGACCAGCAGCATGACAAGACCCGGCGCGCCGGCAACGATCAGGTTCGATATCACCAGCAGAACCGAAAATCCCATCAGCACCCATCTTCGATCGAGGCCGCGCGTGGCGACCGAGATGAACAGGCTGGTTATCAGGGCGACCAGTGCCGTCGCCGTGACCGCCTGCCCGGCCGCGCCCTTGCTGATCTGCAATCCCTCGGCCAAAGGCGTCAGAAGGCTTGCAGGAAGAAATTCTGCAGTCACCAGCGCAAACACGCCCAGCGACATTGAAAAGACCGCGCCCCAGGCCGGGCGATCCTCCGCCTGCGGCCTTTCCGCGGTTGCCCGGTCCGGCGCATCGATCAGCGATATATCCGTAGCCATATTCTGTCCCTTTGTCCTAAGCGCTCCCCGGACAGAAATTGGCTTGGAAATCCGGACAAACCATGCCAGTTTATCCGGCATGTTTGATCGAAACACCGAAACGCAAAATAAACCCGACGCCATCAGCGAGGTGCTTCTTGGAATGCGCCTGCGCGGGGCAAGCTATTGGCGTCTGCGCCTGTCGCCGCCTTTCGGAATCAATTTCCGCGCCGATGACGGGGCACGGTTCCACTTCATCGGCCAGGGAGAGGCGCTGCTGCTTCTGCCCGATGCAGCGCCCCGCCTGATGCAGGCCGGGGATGCGGTGCTGATCCCGCGCGCGCAACCGCATCGATTGCTGTCAGGCCCCCGGGTGGCGGCGCGGGATTTCGGCAGTTACGAACCGGAACGGGTCTGTCAGGCGTTCTGCGAGGTCAAAGCCTGTGACGCGGCCGCCTGCAGAACCAGAGACACGATCGTCCTGACCGGCGCGATGGAGCTTGATCTGGTCACGATGCATCCTCTGGTCGGCCTGATGCCGGATGCGATGTCCGTCGGCGCACTTCTTGACCGTCAGCCCGAGATGCATGCGATCCTTGCCGCAATGGAAAGCGAGATGGCACAGGACCGCCCCGGCTCGGCGGGTATCCTTGCCCGGCTTGCGGATGTCATCGCCGCATTGATCGTTCGCGGATGGGTGGAATGCGGCTGTGACAACCTGTCGGGCGTGATCACCGGGCTGCGCGATCCCCGCCTTGCCCGGGTATTGGCCGAATTGCACAAGGATCCCGGCCGCGACTGGGATATTCCGACGATGGCGGGCCTGATGGGCGCTTCGCGATCGGTATTTTCGGATCGCTTCGTGACGGTCGTGGGTGTAAGTCCGCTGCGCTATGTCACCGACCTGCGGATGCGGATTGCCGCGCAATGGCTGGAACAGGAAGGCAGCTCGGTGGCGGCCGTGGCGCATAAGATGGGTTATGGCTCGCAAGCCGCTTTCACCCGGGCCTTCAAACGGGTGATCGGCGTCTCGCCGGGAAACCACAGGCGCAGGATCGCATCCTAGAGCCTGTCGCGTGGAATCGGAAACGCCGGTTATTTGCGTCCCGCGATGGCCGGGGGCGGTGCCCCGTCGCCGGCAGGTCTCTCGGACCAGTGGCGCGACCCGCCGGCGACCCCCAAGGTATTTGGACAAAGAAGAAGGGGAGGACGCGAGACAGGCGCGGCATGCTTTAGCGGGAAGGTGATTGCCGTGGCTGCAGCCCGCCTTCGCGGATCAGGAAATCGACGATCGGATCGACGCCCCTGCCGGCACGCAGCGATGCCATCACGACCGGCCGCGATCCCCGGGCATGGCGGGAATCGGTTTCCAGCAACCCGGCATCGACGCCCACATGCGGCGCAAGATCGGTCTTGTTCACCACCAGCAGATCCGAACGGGCAAGGCCGGGGCCGCGTTTGCGGGGAATGTCCTGACCGGCAGCGGTATCGATGACATAGATGGTCAGATCCGCCAGCTCGGGCGAAAATGTCGCCGCCAGATTATCGCCACCCGATTCGATCAGCACCAGTTCCAGATCGGGAAAGGCGGCGTTCAGATCGGCGATCGCCGCAAGATTGATGCTGGCATCTTCGCGGATCGCGGTATGCGGGCAGCCGCCGGTCTCGACGCCCCGGATCCGTTCGTCCGGCAGCACCTGCGCGCGCATAAGGGCCTCGGCATCCTCACGCGTGTAGATGTCATTGGTGATGACGGCCATCGACAGGCGCGGCGCAAGCGCGCGGGCGATTTGCTCGGTCAGGGTGGTCTTCCCTGCCCCGACGGGACCGCCGATACCGACGCGAAGGGGGCCGTTTTGGCTCATGACCGGAATATCCTTGTGCTCATGGTTTCATGCGACATGGCGGCGATATCGGCCCCCCATGTCGCGCTGGTCAGTTCGGCTTCGCTGGCCGATATCGTGCGAGCAGCAGTCGCAAGCAGCGCCGGCTGCAGGCCCGAGATCATCCGCTGGCCCTCGACAGGTCCAAGCGGCATGAAACGTATCGCGGCGGACACCAGTGAACCGGCCTGCGCTTGCAGGAATGCCGCGATCATTTCAGGCGCGGGCAATGGAAATCCCGCGCAGGCACGCCCGAACGCGACCGGCAGGGCGGCGGCGGGATGAGCTCTGCCGGTCATCGCGGTGAGATTGGCGGCAAAGGCCGCGCCCTGCTCGACCGTCTCCATCAGGCGTTGCGCGCTCATGCAGGCGGCGCGGGCAAGATCGTCCAGCGCCGGGTATTCGGCACCGGGGCGCAGCGACAGGGCGACCAGTACGGCATCGGTCCAGCCACAGCCGTGATCCAGCCAATCGGCCAGCCATTGGGCCAAGGTGGCGCGGGTCACGATTCCCTGATCCATCGCCCATTCCAGCCCCTGCGACCATGCAAAGCCGCCGACCGGGAAAGCCGGTGACAGATATTGCGCCAGTCGCAGGCGGGCGGCTTCAGGCGTGATCGTGATGATGGTCATGTGTGTGACCGTGATCATGGCCGAAAGTGCGGCCATGACCATAGGCGCCGCCTTCCGGGGCAAAGGGCAGCATGGCATGTTCGATCTGCGCACCCAGCTTGCGCAGCATGGCTTCCAGCACATGATCGGCGCGAATGATCAGCCTGTCCGGTTCGATCCGGCAGGGCGTATGACGATTTCCGATATGCCAGGCAAGCCGCGCCAACGCGCCCCGGATCACCAGCACCGGCTCCGCCGCCGCGCGAACGGTGATGCGCCGCCCATCCGACAATTCGAAGGCATCGCCATCGTCAAGGCTGGTGACCTCCGGCAGATCGACAAGGAAATCGCCGCTATCGCAGACCAGCCGTTTTCGACGCAGCAGGCGGGCGTCGTAATCAAGCGTGACCTCGCCATCGGAAGGCGTGTCGGAGGACGAGGCGGCATCGCGGGTGATGTGGTGGCAATGGGGGATCATGTTCGTCTCAATACAGGAAATAGCGTTGCGCCATCGGCAACTCGGTCGCGGGCTCGCAGCTCAGCAATTCGCCATTCGCCCGCACCTCGTATGTTTCGGGATCGACCTCGATTTCGGGCATGGAATCGTTCAGCACCATATCCGCCTTGCCGATGCCACGCGTATTCGCGACCGCGATCAGCGTTTTGTCCAAGCCATCGCCCGCTCCGGCCTCCAGTCCCGCGCCCGAGACGAACAGTGCCGAAGCCCGCCCGCTATGCCCCCACATCGGCCGGCTGAAGACCGGCTGAACCGGGATCGAACCGTTCGGATCGCCCATCTGCGCCACGCTGATCTGACCGCCGACCAGCACCATCTCGGGCTTGACGCCAAAGAATGCAGGCGACCACAGCACCAGATCGGCGCGCTTGCCGGGAGTGATGCTGCCGATATGGCTGCTGACGCCATGCACGATGGCCGGATTGATCGTATATTTGGCGATGTAGCGGCGGGCGCGAAGGTTGTCGTTCTGCCCCTGTTCGCCCGGCAATCGCCCGCGCTGGCGGCGCATCTTGTCGGCGGTCTGCCATGTGCGGATGATGACCTCGCCGATCCGCCCCATCGCCTGACTATCCGATGAGATCACGCTGAAGGCGCCCAGATCGTGCAGGATATCCTCGGCGGCGATGGTCTCGCGCCGGATGCGGCTTTCGGCGAAGGCGACATCCTCGGGCACCCGGCGGTCAAGGTGATGACAGACCATCAGCATATCCAGATGCTCTTCGATCGTGTTGGCGGTATAGGGCCGCGTCGGATTGGTGGATGAGGGCAGCACATTGCCCATCCCCACCATGCGGATGATATCGGGGGCATGGCCGCCGCCCGCGCCCTCGGTGTGATAGGCGTGGATCGTGCGGCCTGCGATGGCGGCCATCGTATCCTCGACAAAGCCGGATTCGTTCAGCGTGTCGGTATGGATCATCACCTGCACATCCATCCGATCCGCCACGCTCAGGCAGTTGTCGATGGCGGCAGGGGTGGTGCCCCAGTCCTCGTGCAGTTTCAACGCGCAGGCCCCGGCGCGGATCTGTTCCTCCAGCGGTTCGGGGCGAGAGGCATTGCCCTTGCCCGCCACGCCGATATTCACCGGCAGATCGGCGCAGGCTTCCAGCATCCGGGCAATATGCCACGGGCCGGGAGTGCAGGTCGTGGCCAGAGTCCCATGCGCGGGGCCGGTGCCGCCGCCCAGCAGTGTGGTCACGCCGGAATGCAGCGCGTGATCGACCTGTTGCGGGCAGATATAGTGGATATGGCAATCGAAGCCGCCGGGGGTCAGGATACGCCCCTCGCCCGCGATGATCTCGGTTCCCGGGCCGATGATCAGCGTGACGCCGGGCTGCGTGTCGGGATTGCCCGCCTTGCCGATCCCGGCGATGAGGCCATCCTTCAATCCGATATCCGCCTTGGTGATGCCCTGATGATCGAACAGGACGACGCCGGTGATGACGGTATCCATCGCGCCGCCCTCGCGCGTGACCTGGCTTTGCCCCATGCCGTCGCGCACCACCTTGCCGCCGCCGAACTTGACCTCTTCTCCGGGAATGGTCAGATCGCGCTCGACCTCGATCACCAGTTCCGTATCGGCCAGCCGGATCCGGTCGCCCGTGGTCGGGCCATACATTGCCGCGTAATCGGCGCGGGAAAGGCTCACCATCACAGCGCCCCCATGATCTCTTTGCGGAACCCCTGCACGATCCGCTGCCCGGCATAAGGGATCAAGCGGACCTCGCGCGACTGCCCCGGCTCGAACCGGACGGCAGTGCCGGCGGGAATGGACAGACGCATGCCGCGTGCGGTGGTGCGGTCGAATTGCAGCGCCGGATTGGTTTCCGCGAAGTGATAATGGCTGCCGACCTGAATCGGGCGGTCTCCTGAATTGGCGACCAGCAGAACAATCGCTTCGCGGTCCTCGTTCAGCACGATGGCGCCTTTCGCGGGAAAGATTTCACCGGGGATCATGGCCTAGCCCGCAACCGCCAGAGCCAGACCGGCCAGCGCCGTGCCACCCCCAAGCCCCCGCAAAAGCGCGCCACGCCCGATCAATCTGCCCATCGCGATCCCCAGCAGATGCAATCCCATGGTCGCGGCAGCGAAGCCGATGGCATAGGGGATCATCCCCTGCGCCGGGCCTTCCGCACCATGCGCCCAACCATGAGCAAAGCCGAACAGCGCGACGCCGGGAAGCAGCACCGTCAGAGGCAGGCGCATGACCATGGCAACCAATGCGCCAAGGATAACCACCGAGGCAAGGATCATCGGCTCGGCGCCGGGGAAGGGCAGCCCCGCCCAGCCCCATAGACCGCCCGCGATCATCGTGGCGACGAATCCGGCAGGCAGCGCCCAAAGCGCCCGACCGCCAAGCTGCGCCGCCAGCAGGCCAAGCGCGATCATGGCCAGCAGGTGATCGGCCCCGGCGACGGGATGGGACAGCCCGCCGATGAACTGCCCGCTTTCATGGCCGGGATGCGCGAATGCCGATCCGGGCAGGAAGAAGATCGCGGCGATATGGATGGAAAATCTTTTCATTCAAGCCTCCTGACGGATCGGATGATGGACGGTGACCAGCTTGGTGCCGTCGGGGAAAGTGGCTTCGACCTGCACCGCCTCGATCATCTCGGGCACGCCCTGCATGCATTGATCCGCCGTGATCACATGCGCGCCCGCCTGCATCAGATCGGCGACGCTGCGCCCGTCGCGGGCACCCTCGACGACGAAATCGGTGATCAGGGCGATGGCCTCGGGATGGTTCAGCCTGACGCCGCGCTGCAATCGCCCCCGGGCAACCATCGCGGCGAGTGAGACCAACAGTTTCTCGCGTTCACGAGGAGAAAGATTCATGGATCAGACCTGCCAGATACGTGGTAAGGGATCAGGACGAAGCGCCCCGAGCAGCCGGTTGATCTGCCGCCGCAAAGGCCAGCCGTCAGAGGCAAGCAGCCGTAAGATCAGCCGTCCGGGTGGTGCGCTTGCCGCCGCAGTGACGCCGGGTTCATCCAGAACCGCGCGGGCGCAGCCCAGCAAATCCGGCGCATGCGAGGCGATCACCGCCAAAGTCGCCATCGCCTTCGCGCCATTCAGTACGGCCGGATCCTGCAAGCGCGGCAGTGCCGCGTCACTCAGCGACAGCGCGTCATGGTGAATGATCCGCCCCCCCTGCCATATTTCGCGACGATCGTGCAGATGCAGATGCGACAACCGCTCGCCCATCGCCTGACGGCCCAGCACGATCATCTCCAGCAACATGCAGCCTGCCCCCGGCCCCAGATCGACGCGGGTCATCCGCTCCAGCCTTGCACCATCGAAGAGGATGGTTTCCTGCGGCAGCCAATCGAGCCAGCTTCCCGCGCCCAGCGTCAACCGGATCTGCGCCCGCGCAGGACAATCATTCGCGCGATAGGCGCGTTCGGCGGTCTGGGTGGTCGCCACGGCACGACAACCGGCCTGCATCCCGACATGATATTCCAGCCGGTCGCCGGAGGCCATTCCGCCCGAGGTGTTCAGAAAAACGATCTCGGGGCATTTTCCCACGACATGCGGCATCATGACCTTGGCCGAACCCGCTTGCGCAAGATCGATCAGCCCCCTGGATCCCAGCATGATCCGGGCCAGACCGTGGCTTCGCTGCAAAACTGTTGGACCTGTCGAGTCGAGCATGGCGTCAATGAAAACCATGACCCTGCGGCTGCAACCACGCATCGTCTCTGCGCGATAACAGAAACGAAGCCCGTCCGGCGACAGGGGAAATTTTAGGCAGCCTGCCGATCACTTGGGCAGATTATGGACGGGACGAGTGGCATGACCGTCTTGCCGTTTACCTTGAAACCGGCCCTTGCGCATCCGGGCAAAGATGCTTCTGCGTCCCGGCCTAGTCATTCGCCCGCTGGCTAAGCCAGATGCTTCCGACAACAAGCGCGATTCCGGTTATCTGCAATATGCTCAGCGTCTGTCCCAGAAAAACCCATCCAAGCAGCACAGCGGTCAGCGGGCTGAGGAATAGCAGCGAGGACACGACCGAAGGCGCCAGCCGCCCGATTCCGCGGAACCAGAGCGCATAGGTCACGGCCGCTCCGATCAGGCCCAGCCAGACAAGGCCCAGCAGGTTGGAAACCGTCGGAACAGGAATGGCACGATCGACAAACAGAACGACCGGCAGCAGCAGCAACCCGCCAGAGGTCAGTTGCCAAGCCGTAAAGGTAAGCGGCGATACCGGAGGCTGCCATTTGCGCGCCAGGATGCTTCCCAGCGCCATGGATGTCGCCCCCGCCAGACCAGCCGCGATGCCGATTGCGTCAAGCGAGGCGTTTGGGGTCAGCACCAGCAAGGCAACGCCGCCCATGCCAATCAGCGCGGCCAGGACTGTCAGGGGCCGCAGCCTGCCCGACAACAGGACCGCGGCGAGGAAGACCACGATCAATGGCTGGGCGGACAGCACCGTGCCCGCCACACCGCCGGGAAGCCTGTATGCCGCGACGAATAGCATGGTGAGAAAGATCGAGATGTTGAGAGCGCCAAGGACAAAGGCCCGCAGCCACCAGATCCCGGCTGGCAACTGACGCATGATCACCAGCAGCAGAAGCCCGGCCGGCAGCGCGCGCAGCATGGCGACGGTCATCGGCGAAAAGCCGGGCAGGAACTGGGTCGTGACAAGATAGGTGCTGCCCCAGACAATCGGCGCTATAGCGGTCAGCGACAGATCCGAGAGATTGGTTTTCATGATAGCTGAAGAACCTCGGAAAGCGGGCGGCGCGGCTTCTGCGGCCAGTTGCCCGGCGCGGCACGGCCGACAGGAAGAAGCATGACAGGCATTTCGTCCTGCATAAGCCCGAATTCGCGGGCCACTGCGTCTGCATCGAACCCGACCATCGGGCCAGAGACGAGATCCATCGCCTCGGCCGCATGGATCAGGGTCGCCACGCCGAATGTGGCGGAACGGATCGCTTCATCGCGGGCTGCCTCGGGATCGCCGGCATAGGTCGCGCGCACGTTTTCCTGCCATGCCGCCGCCATGTCCGGTGGCATGTGACCGGATGCGACGAATGGCTGCAACCGTTCCGCCAGGCTGATATGATCGGGCTTCTGACCGCAGATGATGAAGGTCACGGCCGCATCGGCGACCTTGGCCTGACCATAGGCGAGTTCGCATAGTTTCGCTTTCGCCTCTGACCTGCGGACCGCGATGAACCGCCAGTTCTGAAGATTGTAGGCCGTCGGCGCGCAGGTCGCGAGGCGGACGAGTTCCGCGATCTCGGCATCGGTCAGAAGATGCGAGGGATCGAAGCGATTGGCGGAAACACGCTTTTCGATAAGATCGATTGTCGGATGGGTCATCTGGCTCACTCTTGGCTGTAATTGATGACAGCAGAGATAAAGAATTTACCAAAATTCGATAATATGGTAATATTATAAGAAATCATTTACTGTCAGAGAATAATAAAATGGATCGCTTCACAGCATTGCGGGTTTTCCGGCAGGTGGCCGAGCAAGGCAGCTTTGCCGAAGCCGGAAGAAAGCTTGGCCTGTCGCCGCCGGCCATCAGCAAGAACATCGCGGAACTTGAAGCCCATCTGGGCGTGCGCCTGATCAACCGGACAACGCGGCGCATGGCGTTGACCGAAGAGGGCAAGACCTATCTTGAACATGTCTCGCGCGGCCTTGATGCCCTGATCGAAGGCGAAACGGCGCTTTCCTCGGCCAGATCATCGCCGGTCGGCACGCTCAGGGTAAGCGCGCCGATGACAGTCGCGCTTATCCGGCTGTCCGAGGCGATACCGGAATTCCTGTCGCGCCATCCCGATTTGCGCCTTGAATTGCATCTTGACGACCGCCGCGTGGATATCATCCGGGAAGGGTTCGATCTTGCCATCCGGGGGTATAGCAATCTGGAGGATTCAAGTCTGATTGCGCGAAAACTGGGGGTGATGTCACATGTGCTTTGCGCAACCCCCTCTTATTTCGCGACGCATGGAAAGCCGCAAACCCCGTCCGATCTGGCAAAGCTGGATCATATCCGCTTTCCGCATGGTCCGAATGCCGATATCTGGGAATTCAGAAAAGACGGGCAGATAGAACGTATAGCGGTCGCGACGCGCTATTCGGTGTCGTCAAGCCTGGCGGTCCGTGACGCGTTGCGCGCGGGCTTCGGGGTCAGCCTGATCCCGCATCAATATGTGGAAAAGGATCTGCAGGAGGGGCGGCTGGAAACCGCGCTGGACACATGGCGGACAGCGGAAGTCACGCATTACGCGGTCTATCCGTCGCGCCAGCATCTCGCGCCTAAAATCCGTGCTTTTCTGGATTTTCTGGTACGCCAGTTCGCATATGGCAGGATCGCGGATCGCTAAATCCCCGGCATGTATTTTCCGATCGGCGGTTCCGGCAGATGGGTGATATGTCACATATGCGGGTCTGAATTCGGAATGGCTTGCATTCGTGGCTAAAATACTTATACAGACCCTGCAAACGTTCTTCTTTCGACCCTCTGTCTCCATTCGGCTTCAGACGTTCCAATGACGACGCTGAGCCGGGCTGCCGCATGTTGTGGGCAGCAAATATTACAGGAGACGACACGATGGCCAATGGCACCGTGAAATGGTTCAACTCAACTAAAGGCTTCGGCTTTATCGCTCCCGCAGATGGCGGACGTGATGTTTTTGTGCATATCTCGGCCGTGGAACGGTCGGGCCTGAGCCAGCTGAATGACGGTCAAGCCGTCACCTATGACATCGAAGCTGGTCGCGACGGCCGGGAATCCGCCGTCAATCTTGCTTTGGCATAAGCCTGCTTTACCTATGGATTTCCGGCCCTTCCAAGGGGCCGGAAATCGACTTTGGACGTCGGAAACGACGACAGGGCAAAAGCGGCATCCGGAATGGTTGGTGCCATAGAACGCGGTTTGCCGAATCGGAAATGCCCGTAATTTGCGTCCCGCGATGGCCGGGGGGCTGCCCCGTCGCCGGCAGGTCTCTTGAACCTGTGGCGCGACCCGTCGGCGACCCCCGAGGTATTTGGACAAAGAAGAAGCAGAGGGAGGGGAAGCGAATCCGCCCCCCGAAAAGCGCCCCTGCCATGCGTGAAAACCCGTCCGCCCGGGGTATGGCGGCTATCGGCGCGGCAAAATCCCGGAACTTTCCTGCCCGCCGGACGTTTTAACCCTGCAATTGCGAGTCGAGAGAGTGGACGCGCGTCCGATTTCGTCACCACATATGCTGAAAGGAGCAGTGCGAGATGAATTGGGATATCATTCAAGGTAAATGGCAACAGTTCAAAGGGTCGGTCAAGGAGAAATGGGGAGATCTGACCGAGGACGAGATCGATCAGATCGACGGCAACCGGGACCAGCTTTCCGGAAAGCTGCAAGAGAAATACGGCTGGGCAAAAGACGATGCCGAGCGTCATATCGACGATTTCATACGCGACAAATCCTGACATCTGCCTTGGTCGGGACGAATTTTCGTCCCGACCAGATTTGAATTCCGATATGCGGTTACGGCAGTTCCGGAATGTTTTTCTGGTCTGACGCGGTGTTCGCATTCAACGCAATCGGAACGCTGACAAACCGCCGCCGCCATACCCACCCAGAAGCAAATCTTCACCACCCGCAATCAGCGGCGCGGTGCCAGATGAATACCGGCCATCGTGCAACGAACCGATCCGCCCGCCATTTCCAGCGTGGGGATCGACAGCGGTACCAGTGTCGCGCTTTCTGCAATCATTTCCCGCTGGCTCTCCGTCAACGCGTCAAACGCGGTTCGCGACAATGCCAGCAACCGCGCATCCCGCCCCTGCAATTCGATGGCGTTGCCGGCAAAGGCGCCGATCTGCGCCTCGTTCAGCCGGATCACCACGCGCCCCGATTCTTCAAGTCGCGCGACCACCTCTTCCCGGCGCGCACGATCCGTGATCATCCCGTCGCCGATCAGTGCGAAATCCGTGCCGATGCACATCAGGACATTTGTGTGATAGATCGGCTTGCTCCGCGAATCCGTAGCCGGAAAGACCATCGGCTCGAAGCCGAAATGTGTGCAGAACCGTTCCAGCGCGATCGGATTGGTCCGCTCGGACGCGACCGCATAGGCGATCCGCTCGATATGGTCCAGCACCATCGCCCCGGTTCCCTCAAGGAACAGGCCGTCAGGCTCCAGCCCCGAATAATCGATCACATCCTGCACCCGATATCTGGCCTTCAGCATCTCGATGATGTCGCTGCGCCTTTCGCGCCTGCGGTTCATCGCCTTCATCGGGTAGATGGCGACATGCCCGCCTGCATGGGTCGAGAACCAGTTATTCGGAAAGACGCAATCCGGCGTGGCGGGATCCTCGCCCTCGAAGACATGTACCCGGACGCCATGACGTTCCAGTTCGGCGACGGCGGCGCTGTGCTCATCATAGGCGCGGCGGGCAAGCAGGGCGCTGTCGGCATCGCCATGACTCGCCTGAAAAGCATTATCCTGCGCGGTTTCCGTATTCACCGAGAAATGGTGAGGGCGCACCATGACAATGGCAGCCGGAGCCTGAACAGAGGGCCGGCTCATGCTGCGCCATCATTCGCGCGCTGGAGCATGCCGAAAAGATCGCGCGGATCGTCAGGGTCGGCAAGCAGATCAAGCTCCTGATAAAACCCGGTGCCCTCAAGCCGGTCGCGGATATAGCGCAGGGCGGAGAAATCCTCGGTCGCAAAGCCCACCCCGTCGAAAAGCGTGATCTGGCGGTCATTGCGGCGGCCGGCTGCGGTGCCGGTCACGACCTGCCAGAATTCGGTGACCGGGAAATCCTCTGGCATCTGCTGGATCTCGCCCTCGATCCGGGTCTGCGGGGGATATTCCACAAAGACATCGGCGCGGCTCAGGATATCCCTGTGCAACTCGGTCTTGCCCGGGCAATCGCCGCCGATGGCGTTGATATGAACGCCCGCGCCAACCAGATTGTCTGTCAGGATCGTCGCGAATTGCTTGTCGGCGGTGCAGGTGGTGATGATCTGCGCGCCCTCGACCGCCTCCTGCACCGACGCGCAGGCCGTCAGCGTGAAGCCATGACCAGCAAGATTGCGCATCGCTTTTTCGGTGGCCTTCGGGTCGATGTCGTAAAGGCGCAGATGCGTGATGCCGCAAACCGCCTTCATGGCAAGCGCCTGAAACTCGGATTGCGCGCCATTGCCGATCAGGGCCATCGTGTCCGCCCCATCGGGCGCAAGATATTTGGCCACCAGTGCCGAACTTGCCGCCGTGCGCAGCGCCGTCAGTAAGGTCATTTCCGACAGCAGCAGCGGATAGCCCGTCGCGACTTCGGCCAGCAGGCCGAATGCAGTGACGGTCTGCAACCCGTCACGCGTATTCTTTGGATGCCCGTTGACATATTTGAACGCATAGCTCGTTCCGTCAGAGGTCGGCATCAGTTCAATGACGCCATCGCTGGAATGCGCAGCCACCCGCGGCGTCTTGTCGAAAAGCTCCCATCGCCGGAAATCCTCTTCGATATAGGCGGCAAGGCCGGTCAGGGCGTCAGGGATGCCGATCCGGTGCAGAAGCCGCATCATGTTCTCGACACTGACAAACGGCACGAAGGCAAGATCGGAAGGTTTTGGGGCGGACATGGCGATTCCTGTGGACATACGGTTTACCAAGAGTATCCGCTGTGCAGAATGCTGGCAAAATGGCGAAGTTGCTGGACATTTTCGGTAGTTCTGAACAAATTGTGCAGAACAATCGAACAAATAGCCAGCCGATGAAACGCCACGCCGCCAAATACAGCCTTGACGATCTTGACCGCAGGCTTGTCAGCCTGCTGCGCGCGGATGGACGGGCACCGGTGTCGAAACTTGCCGATATCCTTGGAGTCGCGCGGGGAACCGTGCAGGCCCGGATCGACCGGCTGCTTGATGCGGGCGCGCTTTTGGGCTTCACCGCACGAGTGCGCGACGATCACGAAGACAGTGCGGTGCGCGCCGTGATGATGATCGAGGTCGAGGGCCGCAATACGACCCATGTCATCAACAGCCTGCGCGGCCTGCCAGAGCTTCACCGCCTCCATACGACAAGCGGCAAATGGGATCTGGTGGCGGAAATCGTGGTCGAGAACCTTGCCGAATTCGATCGCATCCTGCGCGAGGTGCGCATCGTAGACGGCATCCGCAACAGCGAAACCAGCATGCTGCTATCCACGATCTGATACTTCCGTCCGCCGCCCGGCCCCATATTCCGGCATGCCGCCGGCTGCGTGTTCGCATTGCGGATGATGCCGATCAGGGCAACCGTTCCATCAGATGCAGATTATTCCAGATCCGTTTGCAGCCAGACAGGTGAATGATGGATGTCGATTGTCTGCAACCTTCCCGGTCCGATATTTTCGAACCTGTGAGGCACGCCCTTGGGGCCAAGAACAACCTCTCCTGCAATGGCCTCGATGACGTCGTCGCCGACGAAGAAACGCGCCCGGCCCGCAATGACGATGAATGTTTCATCATAGGGATGGACATGCAGCCTTGGGCCTTCTCCGGGGGTTTCGTTGCCATAGGCCAGAACCGTGATCTGCCCGCCCAAAGCTTCGCCCGGACAGGAGCCACGCCAGGGACCGGCGGCGTCACGGGGAAAAAGCGTTTCCTTGACCGCAGAACGGCCATCGGGTTGCACCGTGTCCGGGTCGAAATCCCTGCGAACCATGCTTCCATCTCCCTGTTTCGATGATCGGGCGTCACCGTTTCCATCCTGGACAGCAAGAATACGAAGATGCGAACGGACCTGTCCAGCCTCCAGACGGTTACGGAAGAGAAGCGACGGGAAAATGCGCCGATGGCCTGTTCGACAACGGTTCGGAGACAGGTGTATTTTCGGCAACGTAATCCAGACCGATATCCAGAATCGGCGCGCTATGGGTGATCCAGCCGACAGAGATCAGATCGACCCCGGTCGCGGCGATCGCGGCGGCGCTGTCAAGCGTGACGCCTCCGGATGCCTCGGTCAGGGCGCGCCCGGCGACGATATCCACGGCCTCGCGCAATTCGGCCAGCGTCATGTTGTCCAGCAGCACGGCGTCCACACCGACCTCCATCGCCTCGCGCAGCTGCGCCAGCGTATCGACCTCGACCTCGATCTTGACCATATGGCCGGAATTGCTGCGGGCGGCCTTGATGGCAGGGCGGATGCCGCCGGTCATGGCGATATGGTTGTCCTTGATCAGCACCGCATCCGACAGCGCAAAGCGGTGGTTCATCCCGCCCCCGGCCCTGACCGCATATTTCTCCAGCGCCCGTAATCCGGGCGTGGTCTTGCGGGTGCAGGCAATGGCGGCGCTTGTGCCAGTCACGGCGCGGACGATGTCGTTGGTCACGGTGGCGATGCCCGACAGATGGCACAGGAAATTCAGTGCCGTGCGCTCGGCCGTCAGCAGGCTGGCAGAGGGTCCCTCGACGGTGAATATCCGCCCGCCCGCCGCCACGGGATCGCCATCGGCAAGATGGCGCGTCATGCGGCAGGCCTGATCAACCAGCTCGAACGCAAGCGCCGCCAGATCCAGCCCCGCCACGATCCCATCGCGCCGAGCCACTGCCGTCACGGTCGAGCGGTGGCCGGCGGGGATCACCGCAGCCGAGGTCAGATCGCCCGCAAGGCCCAGATCCTCGGTCAGGGCGATACGGATGGGGCCTTCCATCATCAGGCGCGGCAGGGGGGAAAGGGTCATATCAGGCACTCCGGGCAAGATCATCGGACAGGATCAGTCGGGCGGACTGGATGATCTGATCCAGTGTCATCCTCCGGCTGACGGAATGGGCGGCTTGGGCGGGAAAATCGGTGCGGGCATGGGCGCCGCGCGATTCCTGTCGCAAAGCGGCAAAAACGGCGATGGAAAGGGCGGTGATGGCGGGATCACTCGCCTCGCCCCCGCCAAGCGCCAAGGGCAGCAATCCGGCGATGGCCGCGTGAAGCGACGCCCCGTCCCGCAGAATGCCCAGATGGCGTGAGGTGATGGCGCGGACCTGCCCGGGATCGGCTTCGGGCGGCAGGTCCGGCATTGCGGGCATGACAGGATACGAGCCGGGACTGGCGGCGATATCACGCGCGGCATTCAGGCCCATCACCGCCGCCTCCAGCAGCGAATTGCTGGCCAGCCGATTGGCACCGTGCAGGCCGGTCGCCGCGCATTCGCCAATGGCCCACAATCCCGGAAGCGTGCTGCGCCCGAACGCATCCGTATGGATTCCACCCATATGATAATGCTGGGCGGGACGAACCGGGATCGGAGCCCGCGCCGGATCAATCCCCGCGCTGCGGCACAGCGCCGTAATGGCCGGGAACCGGGTCGGGAAATCGATATTATCAGCCTTCAGAAACACCCGCCGCCCCGACGTCATTTCAGCATGGATGGCACGGGCGACGATGTCCCTTGGGGCAAGCTCGCCTCCGGGATGACCGGCAAGAAAACGTTCCCCACGGTCATTGATCAGAATCGCCCCCTCGCCGCGCACGGCCTCGCTGATCAGGGGCAGCCTGCCCTGCCCCACCGCCAGCGCGGTGGGATGAAACTGCACGAATTCCATATCCGCCAGCGCAGCGCCAGCGCGCGCCGCCAGCATGATCCCCTGCCCCCAGTTGCCGACGGGATTGGTGGTCGCGTCATAAAGCCCGCCGATGCCGCCCGTGGCCATGACCACCTGCCGGGCGGGCAGGACCATGCCCGCCCCTTCACGCTGCAACAATACGCCCGCAATCGCGCCGTCATGGGTCAGCAGCCGGCGGGCAACCCTGCCTTCCAACACCGCAACAGAGGCACAACGGCGCAGCGCCGCCACCAATGCCCGCACGATCTCGCCGCCAGAGCCGTCCCCCGCAGCATGAAGGATCCGGCGGCGGCCATGCGCGGCCTCCAACCCAAGAACCGGCGCGCCAGAGGCATCGCGATCGAAACGCGTGCCGTGACGTTCCAGAAAATCAATCGCCTCACCCGCCTGCCGCAGGATGGTTTCGGCGATGTTGGCATCGCACAGCCCGGCGCCTGCCGCCAGCGTATCGGCCAGATGCAGTTCCGGACTGTCATCCGCTTCGATGGCCGCCGCGATCCCACCCTGCGCCAGCGCGGTCGAGCCGCCCTGCCCAGGACCGGCCTGCGTCACCAGCACGACCGGCTGCGGCGCCAGCGCCAGCGCGGCCACCAGCCCGGCAATGCCGTCACCGATGATGACGACCCGCCCGGTCAGATCCGGCGGCGCGGGCCTCATACGGCCAGCATCCGTTCCACCGCGCGGCGTGCCGGGGCGGCGATGGCAGGATCGACGGTGACTTCGTGACGGTTTTCCTCAAGCGCCTGACGGATATTCGACAGGCTGATCCGCTTCATATGCGGGCACAGATTGCAGGGGCGGATGAATTCGGTTTCGGGATGGTGAATGGCGACATTATCGCTCATCGAGCATTCGGTCAGCAACAGCACCCGCTCGGGCCGCTGCCGGGCGACGAATTCCGACATGCCCGCGGTCGAACCGGAATAGTCGGTTTCGGCAATCACCTCGGGCGGGCATTCGGGATGGCCAAGGATCGTCACCCCCGGATAGGCATCGCGAAACCCGCGCACTTCGCCGGGGGTGAAACGCTCATGCACTTCGCAATAGCCATGCCATGTGATCAGTTCGACCTGTGTCTGGCTGGCGATGTTCCGGGCCAGATATTCATCGGGCAGCATCAATACGCGGGGCACCCCCAGCGATTCCACCACCTGCAGCGCATTGCCCGAGGTGCAGCAGATATCCGACGCCGCCTTTACCGCGGCCGAGGTGTTCACATAGGTCACGACCGGCACGCCGGGATGGGCCGCGCGCAGTCCCATGATATCGTCGGACGTGATCGAATCCGCCAGAGAACAGCCTGCGCCCATATCGGGGATCAGCACTGTCTTGTCCGGGTTCAGCAGCTTGGCGGTTTCGGCCATGAAATGCACGCCCGCCAGCACGATCACATCGGCATCAACCCCGATCGCCTTGCGGGCCAGCGCCAGACTGTCGCCGACGATATCGGCCACACCGTGAAAGATCTCGGGCGTCTGATAATTATGGGCCAGAATGACCGCGTTACGTTCCTGTTTAAGGCGCAGGATCGCGGCGATATCATCCTCGAACAGCATCCAGTCCGGTTCGGGAATGACCTGACGGACGCGGTCAAAAAGCTCGGGCAGCCGCAGTGCGGTGGTCATCTGGCATTCCTCCTCTTTTATACTCGATTCGAGTATATTTAGACAGGATTATGCTCATAGTGAGTTTATGTCAAGTCCGTGAAATCGGCAGACGGGTTCCGGCCATCTGCCGCGCCTCCAGTACCGAGGGGCGATAGCGGAACAGCATGGCAGGGCGGCCCCGGGTTTCGGCGGTGGTTTCGCCGGTTTCCTCGATCAGTTCCTGCTGGTCGATCTGGCGGCGGAAGTTGGATTTGTGCAGGTTCAGACCCACCAGAGCCTCGACCGTGCGTTGCAATTGCAGCAGGGTGAAACTGGCGGGCATGATCTCGAAGGCGACGGGGCGGTATTTGATCTTGGCCCGCAGCCGGGCGATGCCGGTGGCCAGAATGCGGCGGTGATCGCCCTGCATCGGCTGGCCAAAGCCCGGGCTTCCCCCGGCCTCGGGAATCAATGCGGCCTCATACATCAGCTCATAGCGCTGCAGCACCAGATCCTCATTCCAGTTCATGCCGTTCAGGCCAAAGGTGAAATCGACGCGCTGGCGCCGTTCTGCGGATAGATGCGGATCGCTGCCGGCCCATGCGGACAGGCTTGCGGCGATCTGATCCAGCCCTCCGGCCCGGTCGTCGGCCCCGTCGCGGCGATCCTCCCACGGGAAATATTCGTACCAGCCATGCCATTCCGGCTGACCCGCGCCCGGCGCGGCCTGTTCGCGCACCAGCCCCAGATAGCTGATCGAGATCCGCCGCATTCCCGTTCCGGCACCCGGATCACGATCGCCATCGGCAAAGGTGTAAAGCTGTTCCAGAAACCCTACGGGATGGCCGGTCTGGCTTTCGACCCAGTCGCGCAACCCGGCCTGAAGGCTGCGATGAGAGGATTCGAAAGGCCCGGACGGCAGCGCCTTGCCCGCCCGGACCGTCATGACCCGAGGCTCGTTCGCAGTTACCGCTGCAAGCGCGGCAATCAGTTCGGCCTGCGCAAATCCAGTCGCCACGGAATATCCCACCTTTTTATCCAGCCCTATCATCAGCATATCCCCTGTCAAGCCAAGCGGGTCCCGCCCGGCCTGCAACGCCTCCGGCAATCCTGTCGGCCCGCTGCTCCAGGTAGAGACACCAGCATTCTGAAGATTCTGCGACAAAGTTTGCTTCAGCCGCCGGATACCATTCCACCAAGGTCACTTGACACCGCGATCCGGCAAAAATATCTATTGCGAACGTTCTGATCAACAGAACCATGATCTGCACTGCGTAACAATACCGTGGATTGAACCGAGATACCGGAGGAAAAACGATGACCGAAATCGAAATGTTCGAGCGTGAGCAAGCCGCAAGGATCAGCGAGATCCTGCATGGTGCGGTCGATCCGCATGTGCATAGCGGTCCCTCTATCGCGCCACGCGCGGTGGATCACCTCGAACTGGTGAAAGAGCTGTCCGATGCGGGTTTCGCCGCGGTCGTCACCAAGGATCACGATTATTCGGGCGTCATGTGCGCCCAGTTGATCCGCAATCATCATCCAGAGCTGAAAACACGGATCTTCTCGGGGATTGTGCTGAACAATGTCGTGGGCGGGTTCAATCCCTATGCGGTAGAGCATACCGCAGCCATGGACGGCCGGATCGTCTGGCTGCCGACCCTTGCTGCCGAAAACCATCTGGAGTGGGAAAAGACATCGGATTGGGCGCATCCGGCCTCGACCCAGAAAATCCGGCCTGCTTCGCCGGTTCCGCTGTTCGAGAACGGCAAACTGCGCCCCGAAGTTCTGGATGTGCTCGACATCGTCGCCGCGACCGGCATGGCTTTGGCAAGTGGCCATATCCACGTATCCGAGACCAGGATTGTCTTCGCCGAAGCCAGAAAGCGCGGGATCGAACGGCTGATCTTCACCCATCCCGAGGATATCGTGGGCGCATCACTTGAAGACACAAGGGAAATCGCGGCGCTCGGCGCCTATGTGGAGCATTCGCTGGGATTCTTCATCGAAGGCTCGAAATTTCGGAACCGCAGCAATGAAGAGCTGCGCGAATTCATCGAATGCGTGGGTTCCGAGCGGACCATCCTTTGCTCTGATCTCGGTCAGGTCGGCACGATTGCCCCGCTTGAAGGTCTGCGGCGCGGCGTCGCTACCTGTTTGTCGCTTGGCTATTCGGATGCGCAGACCCATGCGATGGTCGCGACCAATGCCGCCTCGGTCATCGGACTCGAAGACTGAACGTATCGCAAGGCGGTTCCGCGTCAATCACGGGAACTGCCAGCCGCTCCACGCCTCGCCCGCCTCAAATGATCAACGCCATTGGCCCGGCAGGTTTCCCATATATCCCAGGGCATTTGAAATTTCCTCTGCCGCGGTGCCGACAGCCCTGATCTGATCGGCAGAGGGCGGCGAGCCGATGAACTGCGTCAGGCTGACAATGGCCAGACTTCCGACCAGTTCCCCGGACGCGCCAAGCAATGGGAACGACAATGCGTTCAAACCTATGGCCGCTTCGTTAGGGGCATCCGCCCAGCCGCGATTCCGGATATCTTCAAGATGCTGCATCAGAACATCGCGTCTGGTAATCGAATATGGCGTTTCTTCTGCCAGCGGCCCGGCCAGAATGCGCTCCCGTGCGCTTTCGGGCATGAAGGCCAGCGCCATCTTTCCTTGCGCCGAGGTGTTGAAACCCAGAATCGATCCGGGCCTGACGCCGACTTCAACAGCCATCTTGCCGCTGAGGGTTGTCAGGATCCGGATGCCCTCGTCCTCGATCTGTCCAAGGATGACCGCCTGTTCCGATTTGTCGCGAAGGGTCCGCATGGGCTGTGCCGCAACGCTGGCGATGTCCGAGGCATTCGCCGCCGCATTGCCCAACTCGATCAGCCGCGAGCCCAGCCGATATCGTTCGGTGAGCGGCGACTGCACGATGTAGCCTTGGTGTACCAGCGTCTGAAGATGGCGGTGAATCCGGCTTTTCGTCGTGCCAAGCGACTCAGCCAGCGCGGTCACGCCTAACGGGCTGCGCACCCGCCCCAAGGTTTCCAGAATCGAAAGGGCAAGCATTACGCTTTGAATTCCAGTGGTTTTTTCAGAAGCAATCTTCGGCATTACACGCGACCTGTTTTGCAGATTCCTATGGGTTGACTTTAAGCGCAGTCTCACTCAATGTTCCGTTGTGAATGATAGCGTTCTGATAGAGGGAACACAAGGGAGGAAAAGAGTGACAGGCGACCAGCACGGCTTCCGCGCCCGGTTTCTGGCGGGCGAGACGCTTTACGGCACGTTCCTGAAGATCCCCGCCACGATGCCAGCCGAGATCCTTGGCGGCATCGGATATGATTTCGTTGTCGTGGATGAAGAGCACTCCCCCTTCAATCGCGAGACGACGGACCGGATCGTACTGGCCTGCAAGGCGGCTGGAATCGCGGCCATCGTCCGGGTGCAAAGCAAGGATCCCGCACAGATTCTTTCGGTACTCGACTGCGGGGCGGACGGCGTGCTTGTTCCGCATGTGACAGATGCCGCCACGGCACGCGACATCGTTGCTGCGGGGCGGTATCGCGGCGGAAAGCGCGGTTTCGCCCCGACCACCCGCGCCGGAGGTTTCGGCCGCGCCGGTCAGGCAGAGCATATGGCGGCCGAAGACCGCCGCGTCACGATCATCGCCATGATCGAGGATCCGGAAGCCATCGACAATATCGACGATATCGTGGCGGTAGACGGGTTGGATGGGGTGTTTGTCGGCCGTGGCGATCTTGCCGCTGCCTATGCGGGTTCCGACGACGCGGCGGCGATGGTGCGCGCAGCGACGGAAGCGGTGCATGCCGCCGCCGGCAAGGCGGGCCGCACGGTCGCGATCCTTCCCGGCACGCCCGAGGATGCGGCAGCGCAGGCCCGGGCGGGATCGACGGCATTCATCCTCTCTTCCGATCAGGGATTTCTGAGAAATGCCGCCATGCAGGCACAGGACATGATGTCCGATGCCGTGACACATGCAAGGAAAGGCTGACCGATGTATGACAAATCCGATCCACGCTCTGCCCTGGCCCCGAAAGATGCGGCTGCCGGTCCGCGAACGGGTCTGGTCGCCGAATCTCAGGAAGCGCATTTCTACGATGAGGCGCCGCAGATCGATGACGCGACCGGAAAGACCTGGCTGCTGCGCGGGCATAACTTCGTATTGGCATGGTCGCAGGCGCGCAAGGGCGCAAGTTTCCCACGCTCCGGCCATGTGGATGAATATGCCGTTCTGCTGCCGGAAACAGGCGCCGTCATCGAATGGAACGGCCAGAAGGCCGATGTGCCGGGCTGGTCAATTGCCTTCGTGCCCGCGGGAGACAGTACCGTGACGCTGCCGGCGGGCGGGTTGATGGCGCGGCTTTTCACAACGCGCTCGGACGATCTGGCGAAGCAATGCTCGAACGCGCGGGGCTATGATGTGCCACGGTCGCATATTCCGGAATTTTCCCCTTGGCCCGAACCCAGGGGCGGATGGAAAATCCGGCATTACAGTCTGGACATCCCGAAAGAAGAAGGCCGGTTCGGCCGCATCTTTCGCTGTACGACAATGATGGTGAACGTGCTGGACCCGTTCGACGGGCCGCGCGATTCGTCGAAGATGTCACCGCATCATCATGACGATTTCGAACAATGTTCGCTGGCGATCGGCGGAGAGTTCAGCCACTATCTTCGCTGGCCATGGACGACGGATATGGCCGATTGGCGGGAAGACCGGACTGTCACCATGGGGTCGCCCTCTGCCCTCGTCATTCCGCCGCCGGTCATTCACACGACCCGGGCCGTGGGTCCACAGCGCAATCAGCTTGTCGACATCTTCTGTCCCCCGCGCATCGATTTTTCCGAAAAGCCGGGCTGGGTGCTGAATGCCGACGATTATCCGATGCCGTCCTGACCGCCATCGCGGAGAGGTTCACGAGATGACTGCCATAAGTGCCGCTGGACCAAGGAAGTCGCCAGGCCGCTGCATGGCAGGGCAGGCCTGTACTCGACGCTGAAGAACCGCGGAGGACGGCACCGGATTCTCAGGGCGGCGCAGACCGGCCCCAATCAAGGGAGGAGAACCACATGATTACCAGAAGAACTCTGATGCAGACGGGTGCTGCGCTTGGGGCGACGCTTGCCATGCCTCATCTTGCCCGCGCCGAAGGCAAGATGGTGCGGCTGGCGCATGCCTCGAACGAGATCCATCCGGGACACAAGCTGGCGATCAGTTTCAAGGAGGCGCTGGACGAAATCCTGCCCGGTGCGTTCGAGGTGCAGATTTTCCCGAACCGGCAGTTGGGAGACGACAAGCAGAACCTTGAATCCGCCGTGGCGGGAACGCTGGAAATGGCCATGATTTCGGGCGTGCTGATTCCGATGGTCACCGGCCGTCCGGCCTATGACGCGTGGCAGCTGCCCTTCCTTGTCCGCGATTACGATCATTTCGAGAAACTCGCGCTGAGTCCGATAGGCCAGAAGCTTCAGGACGATCTGGAGCCTGCGGGAATCATCGGCCTGTCGACCGCGGATATCGGGCAGCGGAACTTCCTTTCGATCAATACGCAGGTCCGGACTATCGCCGACATGAAGGGGCTGAAGACCCGGATCGTCCCGGTGCCGCTGCACAAGTCGATCTGGGAAGCGCTTGGCGCCTCGCCGGTCGGTCTTCCTTATGGCGAGGTTTACGGCGCGCTCGAAACCGGTGTGATCGATGCGGTTGAGATCAACGTGTCGTCCATGCTCGGTGAAAACCTGTGGGAGATCGGCAAGAACCTTACCCTTACCGGACATTATCCCTGGCACGCCTCGAACGTGGTTTCGACCGGCTTCTGGAATACCCTGTCCGACGAGGAAAAGGACGCGATGCGCGAAGCGGGACGGCAGGCCACATCAGCTACGCTTGCCTATGCGAAAGAGCAGGATCTGACGGGCCGGGACGAATTGCGCGACAAGGGCGTCGAGATCATCGAACTCGACAACCTTGCCGAGATGCAGGAAACCGTCGCGCCCCTGACAGCGGAATGGGCCAAAAAAGACCCGCTTATCGCGGAATTCGTCGAAGCCGCGCAGGCGGCAAGCTGATGCATCGGCTTCGCGTTGCCCCCGATGGTGAAGCCCTCCCACGATCAACATGAAGAACACCATGCGACTGCCTCCCACCCTGTCCCGGATCATTTCGATCTACCTTCTGCTCCTGCGCTTTGCCGCGGGGGTCTCGATGGCGATTATCGTCATGGTCATGATCGCTCAGGTCTGGTCGCGATATGTGCTGGGCGGATCGCTGATCTGGGCCGAGGAGCTTTGCCGCTATCTGTTGATCTGGCAGACATTCCTGGTGCTGGGGCTTGCCTATTCCAAGGGCGAATTCGTGGCGCTGGACTTCCTGCCGGCTGCGCTGTCCGACCGGGGCAAATGGGTGCTGAAGGTCATAACCGCCATTCCCGTCATCGCCTTTCTCGCTCTTATCGCGGTGTATGGTGCGGATTATGCCTCCCGCTTTTCAAGCCAGACGATCCCGGCGCTGGATTTCATCTGGGGCTCGCTGTTCGGGCGGCCTTTGGGGCTGCCGATCGGATATGTCTATATCTCCGTCTCTGTCGGGTCGGCCCTGATGATCCTTCATATCATCGCAGATCTGGTGACAGGTTTCGCCACCCGGACAAAAGGCGCGCAGCAGGACGGGATGGATGACACCGGAGATCTGACCGGAACCGGGGGGCGGCAAGGCTGATGGGTGCATTTTTCGTTATATTCGCCGGTCTGCTGGCCAGCGGCATTCCGATCGCCCTGACACTCGGCATCGCGGGAACCGCTTACCTGTATCTGTCGGGCAATGGCATGATGGTCCTGATGCTGCCGCAGCGCATGATGGCGGGTATCGACCAGTTTGTCCTGATGACCATTCCGCTGTTTCTTCTGGCCGGAGCCCTGATGAATGTCGGCGGCATCACCGACCGGATCGTTCATTTCGCCCGCGCCATGGTAGGGCATCGCCGCGGCGGCATGTCCTCTGTCTCGATCCTGTCCTCGGGCTTTTTTGCGGGCATTTCGGGAAGCGCGACGGCAGAGGCCTCCGCGCTTGGTTCGATCCTGATTCCGACGATGAGCAGACAGGGGATGCCGCCGGCCTATGCCGCAGCCCTGATCGCCGTGTCATCGATCATGGGGCCGATCATTCCGCCATCGATCACGATGATCATCTATGGCGTTCTGTCGGGAACCTCGATCGGGCAGCTTTTTCTGGCCGGCATCGTTCCGGGAATCGCGATTGCCGTCGGCTTGCTGATCTATGCGTCGTGGCGAGCGAAGCGCGACGGGTTCCCGGTGACCGAACGAATGGGCGGCCGCGACCGGTGGACGGCAACGGGGCGCACCCTGCCCGCGCTGCTTCTGCCCGCGATCATCCTTATCGGCATCAAGGCCGGGATATTCACCCCGACCGAAGCGGCGGCGGTCGCGGTCGCCTATGCGCTGGTGATCGGTTTCGCCTATCGCGACCTTAGCCTGCGCCGCGTCTGGGAAGCGTTGATCGCCACGACGCTTGTATCGGCCTCGATCCTGTTCATCACCTCGATGGCTTCCATCGTGTCCTTCGTCTTCACGCTGGAACAGGTGCCGCAGCATATCGGCGACATGGTGCTGACAATCACCGAGCATCCCTTTCTGATCCTTCTGTTGCTGAACATCTTTCTGCTGATCCTGGGCATGTTCCTTGAACCCATCTCGATCCTGATCCTGACAATGCCGATCCTGCTGAAATTCCAGGCAATGATCGGGATGGATCCGGTACAGTTCGGGATGGTCGTGGTTCTGAACGTGGTGATCGGGATGGCCACGCCGCCCGTCGGGATCCTGCTGTTCATCGCATCGGCCATATCGGGCGAGCCGGTGACACGGGTGATCCGCGAGGCGTTGCCGCTGATCGCGATCTGCATCGCGATCCTTGCGCTGGTCGCACTTGTCCCGGCGCTGTCGCTGTTTGTGCCGAAAATGCTGCTCTGAGGAAATCCATGTCTCGCAAGATCATCATCACATGCGCCGTCACCGGCTCGATACACACGCCGTCGATGTCGCCCTACCTTCCCGTGACTCCGTCCGAGATCGCCGACGCCGCTCTTGGTGCCCGCGAGGCAGGCGCGGCGATCGTTCATCTGCACGCCCGCGACCCCCGGACCGGCCAGCCCGACCAGACCCCGGAAGCCTATGAGCCCTTTCTGGGGGTCATCAAGCAGCGCTCCGATGTGGTGGTCAATATCACGACCGGCGGCGCGCCGACGATGCGGGTCGAGGAAAGACTGCAACCCGCCGCCATCTTCAAGCCCGAGGTCGCCTCGCTCAACATGGGGTCCATGAATTTCGGCATCTATCCGATCCTCGACAAGATGACAGAGTTCAAACACGATTGGGAGAAACCCTATATCGAAGGCTCCCGCGACCGGGTTTTCCGCAACACCTTCGCCGATATCGAAGGGATTCTTACGACCTGCGCCGATAATGACACGCGTTTCGAGATCGAGTGCTACGATATCGGTCATCTTTACACGCTGGAACATTTCGTGCGGCGCGGTTACGTGAAACCGCCTTTCTTCGTGCAATCGGTCTTCGGCATCCTTGGCGGGATCGGCCCGCATTCCGAAGATGTACTGCACATGCGCCGAACGGCAAACCGGCTGTTCGGGGATGAATACCGCTGGTCCGTTCTGGGCGCAGGCCGGCACCAGATGCCGGTGGCGATGCAGTCCATCCTGCTTGGCGGTCATCTTCGCGTCGGTCTTGAGGATTCGCTTTACGCGGGCCGTGGCAGGCTTGCGAAAAGCAATGCGGAACAGGTGACGCTGGCACGCGAACTGGTCGAGCATATGGGGTTCGAAGTCGCGACTCCCGATGAGGCCCGCGAGATCCTGAACCTCAAGGGCGGCGACAAGGTGAATTTCTGATCATGACAGAGCGCCGCCATATCCTTGTCGTTGTCGCCCATCCGGAGCCGCAATCCTTCAACCACGCCATGGCCAATGCCGCGGCGCAGGCGCTTCGGCAGGCGGGCCACAGCGTCGTCATATCCGATCTCTGCGCCGAGGGTTTCCGCGCCGATATCGGGCGCCATGACATGACCAGCATCGCGGATGCCGGGCGCTTCCATGTTCAGGCCGAGCAGGCAGAGGCGGTACGCGCAGGGGCCTTCGCCCCCGATATCGCCCGGGAACAGGCGCGGGTCGCAAGGGCTGACAATATCATACTGCAATTTCCGTTATGGTGGGGCGGCCCGCCGGCGATCCTCAAGGGCTGGATCGACCGGGTTCTGGCCTATGGGTTCGGTTATGTCGACGGGCGGCGGTTTGACAGCGGGCTGTTTCAGGGACGCCGCGCGATGCTTTCCGTAACGACCGGAGGAACGCCAGAGCGTTTCGCCGAAACTGGCGTTTACGGCCCGATCGGTCCCATCCTGATGCCACTGCAAAAGCTGGCGCTTGAATATATGGGGTTCGAGGTGGCGCCCCCCTATGTCGCGCATGGCGTGCCAAGATCCGACGAGGCCGCGCGGCGGGATCATCTTGCCGGATTTTCCAGCGCCGCGCTTGCTTTGGCAAGGCAACCCGTGACCCGAACCAATGATTACCTGCATGCACTCGATACCGCGCCCGAAGCCGCATGGGCGCGGCCGGGCTGACACCGGCCTACGCGCAGGAACAAGGAGACAGGACATGAACGGCAAGCCGGCGCTTTCTGGAAAAACGGCTTTGGTCACCGGCGGGTCGCGCGGAATCGGCGCGGAAGTGGCCCGTCGTCTTGGGGCTGAGGACGCAGCAATCGCGATCGCTTATCGCAGCGACAAGGCTTCTGCCGACAGGGTCGTCGAGGACCTGAAGGCGGCCGGGGCAAGGGCTTGTGCCTTCGCGGCGGATATCTCTTGCCCGGAAGATTGCGAACGGCTTGTCCGCGAATGCATCGAGATATTCGGCCGGCTCGATATTCTGGTCAATGCGGCCGGGGTCGCCACATACCGGCCTCTGGAGCAGGCCGACGCCGATCATTATCATGCGATGTTCGCAACCAACGTCCTCGGCGCCCTGTCCGTGACCCGCGCCGTCGCAACCGTCATGGAAACCCCCGGGCGGATCGTCCATTTCTCGTCCCGGCTCGCTGAATCCCCGATGCCTGGCACTTCGGTCTATGCCGCCTCGAAGGCGGCCGTATCGGCACTGACGCTTGCCCTGAGCCAGGAACTGGGTCCGCGCGGCATCACCATCAATGCAATCGCGCCGGGCCTGATCGAAACCGACATGACCGCCGCCGCCGTCAGGGAACGCGGAGATGCGATGCGCAGCCGGACGCCGCTTCGCCGGATCGGGCAACCGGGCGATATCAGCGGATTGGTGGCCTTTCTTGCCTCTGACGATGCCGGGTGGATTACCGGACGAACCATCCGGGCGGATGGCGGGCTTCTCTAGGGCCTGTCGTGTTGAATCGGAAACGCCGGTTATTTGCGTCCCGCGATGGCCGGGGGCGCTGCCCCCGGACCCCCGAGGTATTTACCGCAAAGAAGAAGGGGAGGACACGAATCCGGGCGGGCGCGACAGGCTTCAGGCGGTCAGTTCCTGATCGTGTCGGGGTCGAATTGCGCTTCCGGCAATCCGGTGACTCCGGGCCGGACGGCGAAAAATGCACCGTCATTCACCCGGAACCGCCGCTCTTCCTCCGACAGGAAAAGGGACTGGCTGGTGATGAACAGGATATCCCGGTCAGCGCCGCCAAAAGCGCACATGGTCGGTCTTTCGGCGGGCAGCAGGATAACCGTGTCCAGAGAACCGTCGGGCATTCGCCTTTCGACCCGCGATCCGCGAGGTACGGCAATCCAGATCCCCCCTTCCTCATCCACGCAGGCACCGTCGGGAATGCCGCTTACCGCATCGGAAAACCGGAACAGAACAGAACGGGTACCCAACTCTCCGCTTTGCGGATCATAATCGTATCGGCCGGTTTCGCGGGTCGGTGAATCCGCGAAATACATGCTGTTTCCATCCGGCGACCATGCCAGCGTATTGGGAATGCGCAGCCCGTCGATGACCGGGGTCAATATGCCGGGCGGGTCCAGACGGAACAACCGGCCCCTGGGCGGAGGCGGATTTCCCGACATGCTCATCGTCGAGATCCACAGCCGTCCGGCGGGATCGCACCGGCCGTCATTGAAACGGATATCGGCATCCTCGCCGACAAGCGAAGCGATGGGACGGCGCGCGCCCGTTTTCATGTCGAACCAGTCGAGATTCTGCCCGACTGCGATGATGATCTCATCGCAAGTGGCCGGAAACCAGCCGCCCACGGGGGCCTCGAAGCTCCAATCATCCTGCTGGCCGGTCAGCGGATCATAGGCAAGCAGTTTCCGACCCATGATATCGGCATAGATCACCCGCCCCGACCGCGCATGCCACCGGACAGTTTCGCCCAGAAGGCTGCACGGCAATTCGGGCCTTTCGACCTGCCAGATATCGATGATGCGCACCACCGGACCCCGGCCTATGTGGCCGTGAAGGCCGAGAAATCGGCGGCCAATGCGTCGGCATTGCGAAACAGAAGGGCGCAATCCGTTATCACCGACACGAAATTCACGCCCGCGCTGCAATAGCTTTTGGCGTGATCGATGCTTGGCGCCAGAACCCCGGTACTCTTGCCAAGCCTCTGCACGGTCTTCGAGGCCTCGACGATTCTGTCGAACACTTCGGTCTGCCCCGGCTTGCCCAGCAAACCCATGCTTGCGGACAAATCCCCCGGGCCGAAGAACACGGCGTCCACCCCTTCGACGGATGCGATCTCGTCCAGCCGTTCCAGCGCCTCGACGGTCTCTACCTGCACGATCATGAACAGGGTTTCCTCGGCGCGTTCCACATATTGCGGAAGATGACCGTAGCGGCTGGCGCGATGCATGGCCGCGAAGCCGCGCATCCCGCCCGGCGGATAGCGCATGGCGCGGACCGCGGCCTGCGCTTCGCTGGCGTTCTGGATCAGAGGCAGCATGATCGTCTGTGCTCCGATATCGAGATAATGCTTGATCAGCACGTTATCGTTCCACGGCAGCCGCACCACCGGAATCGTCGGTGTCGCGCTTAGCGCACGCAGATGCGCCATCGCGTCATGCAGGCTGACCGGCGAATGTTCGGCATCGATCACAAGCCAGTCGAAGCCGGCCCAGCCAAGGCCCTCGATGGCATTGGTGGAATTCAGCATCGACCAGATACCGGTCAGGACCTTCTTCCCGGCCAATGCCCGGCGGAACGGATTTTCGAAATCGTTTCGGGTTGTCATAAGTCTTTTCCAATCTGTTCGGGGATAACCATCGCCGGGCAGGCCACGGCCAGCCGGGGCTCTGCGGCACGGATCACCATTCGGCATAAACCCCGTCGCGATGGCGCCAGTCGGGATCGGGCAGGGACCAGTCCGTATGCGCCGCCTTGATCGTATCGCCTTTCAGGATCAGCCCAAGGCCCGGAGCGGCCGGGCAGTCGAATCTGCCGTTTCTGGTCGTCAGGACATCGGGATCCCCGATATAATCCAGAATGTCGGCGGGGGGCAGTCCGGCATAGCCCTGATTGTAGTGAAGCCCAAGGCTTTGCTCCTGAATGACCGTATTGGCGCAACAGAAATCCACCTGAAGCGAAGCGGCAAGAGAGATCGGACCATTGGGACAATGCGGCGCGACGCCCACATCGTAAATCTCGGCCAGACGGGCGATCTTTTCCATCTCGAACAGGCCCGTGATGGAAATGTCGGGCTGGATGACATCCACGCCGCCACGCGCCAGAAGACGCTGGAAATCCCAGCGATGCAGCAGCCGTTCACCGGTGGCGACGGGGATATGCGGGCATATCCGCGCCATCAGCTCATCGGCCCCGACATGTTCGGGCAGGAACGGCTCTTCGATCCACAGAGGATCGAACGGCTCGATTTCCTTCACCATCTGTTTCAGCACGGAACGCGGCACGCGGCCATGGAAATCCAGAGCGATATCGATACTGCCGCCGAACGCATCCCGCAGGCTGCCCATGCGTTGAACAAGGTTTTCGGTTGCCTCGCGCCATTCCAGATGCGCGACAGCAGGGGTCGCGTTCATCTTGACGGCATCGAAGCCCTGTTCGACCCGCTCTTTCGCATGGCTCACCACATTGGCGGGGCTGTCTCCGCCGATCCATGTATAGGACCGGATATTGTCGCGCACCCTGCCGCCCAGAAACTCGAATACCGGCATTCCCGCCCGCTGACCCTTGATATCCCACAAGGCGATTTCGATCGCGGCAATGGCCGTTCCAAGGATCGGGCCGTTTCTGAAAAAGCTGCCCTTGCGCAATGAGGAGGCGATATCCTCGATCCGCGCGGGATCCATGCCCAGCACGACCTCCGTCAGATCCCGGATGGCTCCGATGACGGCATTCCTGCGCTTCGGGATGATGGCCTCGCCCCAACCGGTCAGACCTTCGGCGGTCCGGACACGAACGAAAATCCAGCGCGGCGGCACGGTGAAGCTTGTGATTTCGGCGATCCTGTCCATCTCAAAGCGCCTCTTCCGTGTCGCTGTCGAAGAGGTGAAGCGCCTCCGTGTCGATATCCAGGCCGACCGTTTCACCGGGGCGGAAATGATGCCCCCGCTCCATCCGTGCGATAAAATTCGCGGCGCCATTCCTGAGATAAAGATATTGCTCGGATCCCAGCATCTCGACCACGTCGATCTCACCCCTGATGACAGCCGGAGCGCCATTGCGCGGCAGATGCAGATGTTCCGGGCGGATGCCGGCCAGAACCTCGCGGCGGTCGCCGATCCGGTCAAGCTGGCCGCGGGATATGGCGATTCTGTCTTCGGTGTCCCGGACAAGCAGCAAGGAGCCATCGCGGTCCACATCGCAACGCAGGATGCCCATCGACGGCGTGCCGATGAATGTCGCCACGAACAGGTTCTGTGGCCGGTCATACAGATCCTCGGGCGTGCCGATCTGCTGGATCTCGCCATTGTTCATGACCGCGATCCTGTCGCCCATGGTCATTGCCTCGACCTGATCATGGGTCACATAGACGGCCGTCGCATCCACGCTGCGATGCACATTCATGATCTCGGACCGCATCTGCACCCGCAACTGCGCATCCAGATTCGACAGCGGCTCGTCCAGCAGGAAAACCTCGGGGTCGCGGATGATTGCGCGGCCAAGCGCAACCCGCTGCCGCTGACCGCCCGAAAGCTGTTTGGGCCGCCGCTCCAGCAGTCCGTCAAGGCTGAGAAGCGTGGCGATCCGTTTCACCTTCCCGTCGATCTCGGTTTTCGACAGCTTGCGGCGCCTGAGGCCGAACGCCATGTTGTCATAGACCGACATATGCGGATAAAGCCCGTAATTCTGGAAGACCATCGCGATATTGCGGTCGCCCACATCGACATCGTTGACCCGCCGGTCGTCAAACATCATATCCCCGCGCGAGATCGACTCCAGACCCGCGATCATGCGCAGAAGCGTCGTCTTGCCCGAACCCGAAGGACCGACGAGGACGATAAATTCGCCATGCGCGATGTCCAGGTTGCAATCCTTCAATACCGTGACATTGCCGTAATCTTTTTCGACATTGGAGATCTGGATGCGTGCCATGCGGCTATTTCCCTGAAACTGGATGAGTGATTTCGGCATGGAAAGGGTCGGTGCGGCGGCTGATGCCTCTACCGCCATCCACCACGTAATCCGCCCCGGTCACATGAGACGAATGCGGACCCGCCAGAAACGCGATGACATGGGCCACATCCTCGGGCGTTCCAAGCCGCCCCAGAAGCGACGGATAGGAAATCGCCGATGCTCCATCGTGCCGCGTTTCCAGTTCCCGGCGGAAATTCTCGGTACCGATGACCCCTGGAGAAACGCTGTTCACGCGGATGCCCAGCAAGCCGAGTTCAACGGCAAGCGCGCGCGTCATGCCCGCGACCGCCCCTTTGCTTGCGACATAGGCGGCATAGCTGGAAACCGGCAGCGCCTGTTGAATCGAGCCGACATTGACGATTGCCCCCGTCTTGCGGCGGGCCATGTCCAGCGCGGCATGCCGCGCCAGGGCAGCGGCGGCGATCACATTGACCTCGAAAACCTGCCGCCATTCATCGGGTTCCGAGGACAGCACCGACTGGCGCTTGCCGTGATGCGCGGCATTGTTCACAAGGACCCCGATCCCGCCCCATTTCTCGACCGTGCGGGCAACAAGCATCGCGGGCGCGTCCGGATCCGCAAGATCCTGTGCGATCATATCCACCTTGCAGCCGCGATGACGCAACCGGCCGCCGATATCCTCCAGACCGGTGGCGTCCCGGTCGGTCAGCGTGACCGCATGACCCTGATCGGCGAAAAGCCCGGCGACGGCCCTTCCGATCCCACCGGCGGCACCGGTGACAAGCACGCCGGGTTCCGTGATGATATCCGTCATGCTCAGGTCCCCGTCACCGATCCGGCCGTCAATCCCCGCACCATCGATCTTTGAACGGCAAAGAATGCGATCATCAGCGGTAGCGTCGTGATGGCGGATGCGGCCATCATCCCTCCCCAATCGGTCTTGAACTGGCCGGTGAAGGTCAGCACCAATGCGGCGGGCAGCGATTGCTTCTCGATGCTGGTGATGAAGGTCAGCGGGTAGATCAGGTTGTTCCATGCCTCCATCAGCACGAAGATGCCGGTGGTCACGACGCCCGGATAGATCAGCGGAACGATGATCTTCAGCAGGATTTCCCATTGCGGGTAGCCATCAACGCGCGCGGCCTCTTCGATCTCGACGGGCACCGCATCGATGAAGCCCTTCAGCATCCAGACGGCGAAAGGCAGGCCGAAGGTCGTGTAGCCAAGGATCAGGCCGAACATCGTATCCAGCAGGCCGGTATTCATCAGAACCAGATAAAGCGGAGCCAGCAGGACGATCATCGGAAACATCCGCACCACAAGGACCAGATAGCCCGTCTGCTCGGCAGTGCGGAAATTCCGGCGCGACAGCGCATAGGCCGCCGGAACCGCGATCACCACCGAAACGATCGCGGCCAGAAAACAGGTGATCACCGAATTCACGAAAAACGAGACGAAAGGCAGATCGCCCTGAAACAGCCTGACGTAATTGTCGAGGGTCACGTTCTCGGGGACAAGGCTCGGATCAAGCCGGGTCGCTTCCAGCTCGGTCTTGAGCGAGGTGCTGAGCATCCAGTATATCGGCGCAATGGTCCAGAACAGCGCGATGGCGATGAACACGTATTGAAACGCCTTGCCAAGGATTCTGCGGGTCGCGTTGCTGTTCCCGCGGGCGTGGTGCGATCTGTCAGTCATTTTGCCTGTTCCACAGCAAGCGGATGTAAAAGACCGAAACCAGCAGCAGCAACAGCAACCAGATCAGCCCCAGCGCCGAGGCATATCCGATCTCGAAACGCTCGAAGGCCACCCGGTAGACATAGACGACGAGCGTGGTCGTCGCATATCCGGGGCCGCCCTGGGTCATCACCCAGACCTTGGCGAAATCGTTGAAATTCGAGATCACCATCAGCAGGCTGCCGACCACCAGCGGGTTTCGCAGGAATGGCAGCTTGATGTGAAAGATGGTCGACCACAGGCCGGCGCGATCCACCCGTGCGCTTTCCAGAACCGCATCCGGGATACCGGACAGCGCGGATGACACCAGAAGGAAGAAGAACGGTATCGTCGCCCAGATATTCGCAACGATGATCGCGCCAAGCGAGATATCGGCCCGGTTCAGCCATGAAACCGGACTGGCGATCACGCCCAGATCAAGCAGGATATCGTTCACGATGCCGCCGTTCTGCATATACATGAAGCGGAACAGAAACGCGACGACCACGAATGGCACCGCCCAGGGCGACACGACAAGCGCGCGGACACAGGACCAGACAGGGCCTTTCAGGTTTTCCAGAAGCAGGGCGACAGCGGTCCCGATCAGCATCGAGACGAGAACCGTTCCGCCGGTGTAGTAAAGGGTATTCTTCAGCGAAATCCAGAATATCCGGTCATTCGCCATATCCTTGAAATTGCCCAGCCCCAGATATTCCGGCGGCGTGAAATCAAGCAGATTATAGCCGAAAAACGACAGATAGACCGTCGAAACCACCGGATAGCCGATAATGGCCAGAAGAACCAGCAGGGTCGGAAGGACCATCCAGTGCAGGAATGGTTTCGAAAGCGCCGGCATGGATCAGTTGCCGATCTGGTTCTGGATTTCCGCTGCAATATCCGCGACCGGACGATCGCTGGTGACCGCCTCCTGAACGCCGGCCATGATCACCGTCGCATATTCGGCGAATTCGGGACCGAATGGCATGGGCGAGATGGTTGGTATGATATCGTTCTTGAAGGTTTCGATGACCGGCGTATCAAGCAGTTCGGCCACGGCGGGATCCTCGATGGATTTGACCGGAGGGATCGAGCGATTGGTCTCGATCGTGTAGGTCTTGATCGCGGCTTCGTTGGTGCCGAGATATTCCATGAATTTCCAGGCGGCCTCCTTGTGTTCGGAATCCCCGAACATCACCAGCTGGTGCCCGCCGTCGAATGAATATCCTTCACCCCCCGGCCCCGCCGGCATCGGGATAACACCGTAATTCTGGTTGAATTCCTCGGCGCTCATGCCGTTTGTCGACTGGATCACCCCCTGAACCAGCACCTGATCCCACAGGAACGCGACCTGATCCTGCGCGAATAGCGGCCGGAACTCGCCGATCTTGCGGCCCGGATCGACATAGCCTTTTTCCGAGATATCCCGCAGCCACCCCAGATAGGCTTGCATCTCCTCGCCTTCCGCACCGCCTTCGGCAACCGGATCCGCGCCGAAAGCCCGAATCCACGGCCAGTTCGACTGAAGCGCGAAAGCGCGGTTGGTGGTGTCGATCCCCAGAACGATCACCTGGGGATTGGCCTCCTTGATAGCGGCCATGGCGCTGTTCAATTCGTCGATGGTCTTGGGCGGATTTTCGGGATCAAGCCCTGCATCGGCCATCAGTTTCTTGTTATACCAAAGCCCGGCCGGCGCCTGGTTCCAGGGAAAGGCGATCAGATCCTCGCCCATCATCAGCGGTTCGTAGGCACCCGGCGTCAGCGTGCCGAGAAATTCCGCATCGGCATAGCCCTGCAACGGCTCCAGCCCCTTGGTCAGGGCCAGCGCGAAAGTATCGTTGCCCGCGACCTGCGCGACATCGGGCGGATTGCCGGATCTCAGCCGCAGGACCAGTTGGCGCGCCATTTCCGCAAAGGCGATGCTTTCGCTTTCGATCTTGATATCCGGGTTCTCCGCCTCGAAGGCACTGATCACCTTTTCCATCCCGTCGCGCGTCGCACCTTCCGCCGTTGCCCAGTTGGCAAAGGTCAATGTGACCTGCTCTGCATGCACCGGGCCGGAAAGCCCGACGAAAGCAACCATTGCCGCAGATGCGAGTCTTTTCCGGAAATCCATTCTCTTCCCCATGCTGCCCTCCAAGCCGATTGCAAGTTTCAGAGACTCAGATCTGATATATTGAACATCATATCTTAGATGTCAATTCTTTACACTCACCTGAAGTTGTGGTTCACAATATATTCGTATCTATTTGGGACTCTGGCGAATAATCATGACACTTCAAAAACTTAAACGTCCCGTCTCATTATTCGACATGGCTCTGGACGGCATCCGCTCTTCCATCGTCGACGGCACGATCGAGATCGGCGAGCAGATTTCCGAAACCCGGATCTCGGAACAGCTGGGCATCAGCAAGACACCGGTACGCGAAGCATTGCAGGAATTGCGGCGCGAAGGTCTGGTTCAGATCGACCCCAGAAAAAGAACCACGGTGTTCAAACCCGATTCACAACAACTTTCGGAATTGTTCGATATGCGTGTCCTGCTTGAGACCGGCGCCGCCGAACGCATGTATCAAAGGAACAGAGAGCAATCCGCCGGCCTGATGCGCGCCGTGGTCGAGCGCATGCAGCGCGCCGTCGAGCGCGAAGATTACAGGGGCTATCGCGCGCTGGATTCCGACTTCCACCAGACCATCATCGATGGCGCGGGCAACGGGCTGATTTCCGAAACCTACCGGCCGTTATCATCCAAGATCAATGTCTTGCGCAACCGTGGACTTCTGGATCCTTATGTCGTCCACAAGTCATTCGCCTTTCATCAGAGATTGCTCGCACTTCTAGAAAACGCGGAAGCGGAAGAATTCCGCGCCGCACTGACGACCCATATCCAGAACAGCCAGAAAGACTATGAAGCATGGCTGGCAACGCTTAGTCCCGCCGACTGAACCGATCCGCCCATCGGAAACAAGGCGTATCGCTCCCAGCCGTCGCGAGAGATAAATAACCGGCGTTTCAGCCCGTCTCGCGCCACAGAGTCACATGATCATGCAGCTCTGCCGGAATGCCGTCTATTCCAAGGCCCGGCCTGGGAGACAGGTGCCAATATCCGTCCCGGACGAAATCACTGCTGCTGGCCAGCGCATCGCGAAGGGGGTTCGGGTTCACATCCACCTCCAGCAACCCGGCCCCGCCCGCCGCGGCAAGGACATGGGCAGATGCGATCAGCCCGATTCCTCCGCCCAGAAAATGCGGGCAATAAATATGGCCCCGCCGCAGGGTATCGCGCGCCACTGCAAGATTGCCCGAAACACCGCCCCATTTGCAGACATCCGGCTGCACGAAACGCAGGGCGCCAAGCGACAGAACGTGGTCGAAATCATCCGTTCCGGCGATATTCTCGCCCGCCGCAAGCGGCACGTTCAGACGGGCGAGATCGATCCAGTCGCCATCCGGGGCATCGCAGGCGATCGGCTCCTCGATCCAGCCAAGGCCGGCTTCGGTGACCGCTTTCAGGAAGTGCCTCGCCTCTTCGCGGGTCCAGGCCTGATTCGCGTCGGCGTAAAGGCTTTCTCCGGGCAGCAATTGCCGCGAACATTCGATCACCTTGGCCGGATCCGACGTCCGATCGAAACCGACCTTCACCTTGAAGCCCCGAAACCCGGCAGCCCGCGCCGCAGCAATCACAGCGGCGGCGGCATCGATGTGAATCCCGCTGGCATAGACCGGCACCCGGTCAGCTGCCTCTGACGACAGAAGCTTCGCCAGAGGCAGACCGTGTCGCCGCGCCGCCATGTCCCATGCCGCGATATCCAGCCCGGCGATCACCTGCCGGAACGGCCCGGGCTCGCCGCATTGAAGCGCGCGGATATGGGTCGCCCGGCTTAATTCGCCGAACATCTCTGCGGGATCGTTCCATTCGCGGCCAAGAACCAGATCGGCGATATCGTCGATCAGCAGATTGACGCGATGCTCGGCGCCCGCTGCGGGCCAGTTGGCGAAGACCTCTCCCCAGCCGGCGGCTCCGGCGGCATCCTCGATGCGCAGGAAAACCGCAGGCCGGTTATGCATCACCCCGAAAGAGGTGGCGACCGGCGTCCTGACCGGAACCCGAAGCGACCATGCCTGAATGCGGGCGATGCGAAAGGGCATCGCGGTCTCAGGCATAGGCGCAGGAGAATGCGCCCTCGCGGTCGACCTGCTCCAGCCTGAAATCCGGTTTCCACGGCTGCGCTTTTTCACGGGTCAGACGGCCAAGATCCTTCAGGATTTTCATCCCGTCGCCCTTCAGGGCCGTCAGCACGGCGTCGCGGTCGGGGAAATGGTTCTGGACCGCATCCAGCCAGATCGTCCGCCCGGCCAGAAAGCCCTGCGCGCCCGCGGCATAGGAATAGCTTAGCACGCGTTCGAACTGTTCAGGCGCGGCACCGCCCGACAACAGCACCCACGGAATCCCGGCATCCGCGCAAATGCTGCCCAGTTCGGCGAATTGAGCGGCGGCGGCCCGGGATTCGGCGCTGTCATCCATTGGCGGCAGAGAGGCGGCAGGCAGCGGCGTTTCAAGCTTGTAAAGATCGACGCCATATTCCGGCTTGGCGAATTCGCGGACGCTCTCGATCACCAGATCGGCACGTTTGTCGGCGCTTTCGACGTAATCGGTCGTATGCCGGTCGCTGTCCGGGAAGGGGTAGACCAGCAATTCCAGAACATAGGGGATATCGTGGCGGCGGCATTCCGCGCCAATGGTGCGGACGTAATCCTTCTGATGCTGCAAGACCTCGTCCGAGGCATCCGGGCGATACCATGCCAGCACCTTGACGGCATCCCCGCCCACGCGGCGGATCTTCTCGACGCTCCAATTGTCGATGGAACGCGATTTGCGGCCACCCGGCGTATCCTGAAAGCGATGCTCTTCCAGCGTCACGATCAGCCCGGTCCGGGCAGGCAGCACGTCGATCGCCGCCGGCATGGCGAAATTCGGGTCCAGCAGCATTGACGATGCATCATGCGCCAATGCCTCGACCAGCAGACGCTTCGCGGCAAGCATATCGGCGAACTTCACCTGATCAGCCGGTATCCCCCGCGCCTTGGCAAGCGCCTGCAGCAAGGGCGGCCGCTGATCCAGAGCGACCATGGTGAAATGCCCGTCCTCATCGGCGAGACGAGCCAATCCACGCTGTTTTCCAATGCTTGTCATCCTGTAGGTCTCCATAGTTCCAAGGTCTCGGTAAAATCGGGGATTCCGGCACGGCCATTGCGGCGGGTGCATTTCAGGGCGGCGGCTGCGGACGCGAATTCGGCGGCTGATCCTGTATCCGCGCCAGCCGCGACCGCCATGGCCCATGCGCCGTGAAAAACATCGCCCGCGCCATTGGTGTCGACGGTCTCGACCGGGAAGGCCGGGCGGTGGTGATGGTTGCCGTTCTCGATCCAGTCGACCCCATCGCCGCCGCGCGTGACCGCCGAAACCGCACATCCATATTCGGCAACACGCTCCAAGCCGTTTCCGGAACCGGCAAAGGCCTGCAGCGCCTGTTCGGAAAAGATCGCGTGATCGGTCAGCGGCAACAGCTTTTCGAACACGGCGGCCTCGGCCACATCCGCATCCAGAACCGTCGGCACCCCTACCTTGCGCGCCGCCTCAAAGGCGGTCGCGGCGCCCTCGACCCAACGCGGATCGGCCAGCACGGCCCCTGCACCGGCGACCTGATCCAGCGGCAGCCAATCGGCCTTTTCCGGCAGATCCGCGCCGCGGAAATTGACGATCAGGCGCTCACCGGCGGGATCGACCAGTACGCAGGACACCGAGGACCGGGCGTGGGGGAACAGGCGCAAATGCTCGGCATCCACCCCTTCCAGCGCCAGTTCCCGGCGCATGGCCAGCCCCGCCGCATCCTTGCCCGCCCGGCCCCAGAACCGCGCCTGACCGCCCAGCTGCGAAACTGCGACAGCGGCCGTCGCGGCCATCCCGCCGCCACCCGAACCATAATCGCCGGCGCGGGTCTTACCTGCCTGATGAGGCAGGCTTTCGACCATCCAGACGTGATCCATCGCGGTCAGGCCAAGACAGATCACCACCGGGTCTTTCCGGGTCCAGCCCGGGGGAAGCGCGGTCATAACCCTGAGATGCAGAGACGCATGGTCCCCGCATGTTCCGCCGTGCCGTGGCGCGTCTTTATCCGGGCACATTCCATTCAATCAGCCTTTCCAGTTCCGTCAATCCGGATTTCGGTTTCCGGATCAAAGAGATGCGCCTTTCCCGCGGCAGGCGAGAGCCAGATCCGCTGGCCGGCCTTCGGGCGAAGGTCGGGCGATACCCGCACGATCACCTCTTGCCCGGCGGCAGAGACGTGAACCAGCGTGTCCGATCCCAGCGGCTCGACCAGTTCGATATCGGCGGCCAAACCCTGACCTTCCTGCACCAGTTCGAAATGCTCCGGCCGGATGCCCAGTGTCAGCTTGCCATGATCGCCGGAGGGCCGGGCGATCAGCGATTCCGGCAGCAGGCTGCCATCGGCCAGACGAAGCCCGTCCGCCTGAATATCGACGGGCAGGAAATTCATCGATGGCGAGCCGATGAAGCTGGCGACGAACAGATTGGCCGGATTCTCGTAAACCTGTTCGGGCGTGCCGACCTGTTGGATGACCCCCGCTTTCATCACCACGATCCGGTCGGCCATGGTCATCGCCTCGATCTGGTCATGGGTCACGAAGACCATCGTTGTCTTCAGCTTCTTCGACAACATCTTGATCTCGGCGCGAACCTGCCCGCGCAGCTTCGCATCCAGATTCGACAGCGGCTCGTCGAACAGGAACACCTGAGGGTCGCGCACGATGGCCCGGCCCATCGCGACCCGCTGCCTTTGACCGCCCGACAACGCCTTGGGACGCCGGTCCAGATAGGGTTGAATGTCCAGCAACCTCGCGGCTTCCTCGATCTTCGAGGCGATCTCGGCGGACTCGGCGCCGCGCATCTCCAATGCAAACGCCATGTTCTGGCGCACGGTCATATGCGGGTAAAGCGCATAATCCTGAAACACCATGGCGATGTCGCGCTTTGCGGCGGGAACCTCGTTCACCCGCCGGTCACCGATCATCAACTCGCCGCCGTCGATCGCCTCCAGCCCGGCAAGAACGCGCAGCAGGGTGGATTTGCCGCAGCCGGACGGGCCGACCAGAACGATGAATTCCTCGTCCGCGATTTCCAGATCGAGACCGGGAATGACCGTCACACCGCCGTAATTCTTGACCAGATTGCGTATGGTGATGGACGCCATCATTGCTCTCCGATGAAAGACAGAATGGGTTTGATGGATTTGCCTTCCGCGAAATCCGCGAATTTCTGCGGCAGTTCCGCTATCGGGAATGCGTCATCGACCAGCCGGGCATATTTCTCGCGGTTGGCACGCAGCAATTCGACATTCGCGGCGAAATCGTCCTTGGGGAAATAGAATGTCCGCAGCAGGGCGAAATCCTTGCGCCGGAACACCTTGTCTTCGGTGACACTCCACGGCGCTGCGTTTTCGCCGACAAGAACGATGACGCCTTTCGGCAGAACCAGATGAATGGCCAGATCACGCGCCGCGTGATTGCCGGAACATTCGACGATCAGATCATAGCGGCGGTCATGGCTGCCCACCGGCACGATATTCGCGCCGAATTCCCGGGCAATCGCGGCACGGGCGGGATTCGGCTCGGCCACATCCACCTGCGCATGCCCCAGCGCCGCAGCGGCCAGCACCACGCCCAGACCGACCGGCCCCGCCCCGGTCACCAGAACCGAGGGCGCGTCAGTGGCAAGATGGCGCGCCGCCTCGCGCAGGGCATGGGCGGATGTGCCGATCGTATCCAGCAACAGCGGGGCCAGCGCGGCATCTATATCACCCGGCACCGGCAGAAGGCAGTTTTCCGGCACGGTCAGATATTGCGCATAGCCGCCATCCCGGTTCCAGCCGATCAGCGACGAGACGGTGACGCAGCTTTGCGTATCGCCCCGCAGACAGACCGCGCATTCACCGCAATGCAGCGGAATATAGACGGCGCAAAGCTGCCCGTTCAGCGGATGTCCCGGCTGCTGAACCCATCCCGCGATCTCGTGCCCGGCAATGTGCTGCGCACCCGCATGCCACAATTTCAGATCCGAGCCGCAAAGGGCATTCGCCGCGACCCGCAGCAGAACTTCGCCTTCAGCGGGTTCCGGCAAGGGGCGCGAGACGATCTCGATCCGGTCTTCACCCAGAAAATCGGCGGCCTGCATGGTTTTCTCGTTCAGTATCATGTTCATCCTTTCACCGCCCCCAGGGTCAGGCCCGAAATCAGCCAGCGCTGCACGATAGCCGCCAGAATCAGCGGCGGCAGCGCGATGATCGTCGCCGCGGCCATCAGGCCACCCCAATTGGTCGAGCCCTCGCCGATGAAATTGAACGAGGCCGCGATCAGCGTTTTTGTCTGCGAGTTGCTGAGCACCAGCGAAAACAGAAAGAAATTCCACGAAAAGACAAAGGCCAGAATCGCCGATACGGCCAGCCCCGACGACACCAGCGGAAGGGCGATCCGCCGGAAAATGCGGAAGGGCGAACAGCCATCGACCTGCGCCGCCTCGAAGATCGAGCGTGGAATATTGTCGAAATAGGGCAGCAGGACCCAGATCACGATCGGCAGGGTGATGACCGCATGGGTCAGGATCAGGGCCCAGTAGCTGCCGATCATGTCCACCTGCCGGAACATCACATACCACGGCAACAGGAACAGCGTGCCCGGCGCCATCCGCGCCATCAGGGCAACCACGGCGGGCCATGTGATCCGCGTCCATGACGCAACGAAGGCCGCGGGCGCACCCAGCAGCAGACCGAACACTGTCGAGCCGAAGGTGACGATCAGAGAGTTGATCCCATAGCTGAGGAACGGTGTCTGCTTGCTTAGCGTCACATAGTTCTCGATCACCGGAGTGAAGACCAGCTTCGGCGGAAAGGCGATGACTTCATAGGACGGCTTGAACGATGACAGGATCATCCAGGCGGTCGGCGTCATCACGATCATGCCGGCCAGCACCAGCAAAACCACATTGATCCAGTCGAGCCAGCGGGAATCCGAAGGTTTCATCGCCATATTACCACTCCACCGCGGCGCGCAGGCGGTTGAAGGCCATCACCGCGCCCAGAACAAGAACCGACAGGGTGACCATCAATGCGCCGGCATAGCCCAGCTGGAAGAACTCGAAACCGACGCGGAAACCATAGATGTTCAGCGTCATCGAATGGTTCGACGGCCCGCCCTGCGTGGTGATGTAGATCAGATCGAAGAAGCGCAGCAGATCGACCGAGCGCAGGATCATCGCCGTCACCAGCGTAGGCAACAGCAGCGGCAGGGTGATCCGGAAAAACACCGCCCTGCGCGAGGCGCCGTCGATCTCGGCGGCCTCATAGACCGAGGGCGGCAGGGATTGCAGCCCGCCCAGCACGATCAATGCGACATAGGGCGTCCATTGCCATGTATCGATCATCGCCAGCGTCGGCACCACCAGAACAGGCGAGGCAAGCCATGCCGATGGCGGCAGCCCCAGCGATGTAAGGATCCAGTTCGCCGCACCAAGGGACGGATCGAGGATCACCAGCCACATCATCCCCGCCACCACCGGCGGCATCATGAAGGGCGAGATGAACAGCGACCGGACGATGCCGGGCAAACGCTTGGCCCGGAACAGCAAAAGCGCAAGCCCGGTGCCCAGCACAAGCTGCATGACCAGCGACAGCACGTAAAGATAAAGGGTGATCCAGATACCGTTCCAGAATTGCCCGTCCACGGCCATGCGCAGATAATTGTCGCCGCCCCATCCGGTGACCTGCCCGGTCGAAGAGTAAGTCTGAAAGCTCATCCAGATCGTGTAAAGGAACGGAAACGCGATCATGCCGACCGTGAAGACCAGCGCCGGCATCGACATCGCCGCCATCTGTCCGCGATGATTTTGTTCGACCCTCATGACATCTCCCCTCAGCCCGCCAGAAAGCCGCCATCAACCGCCGCCACGCTGCCCGTCACATAGCGGGCGGCGGGCATGCACAGATAGGCGACGGTTCCGGCGACTTCTTCCGGCTGGCCCCAGCGTTTGAACGCGGTTCGCCCGGCGATCCGGTCGTAATGGGCGCGATCCTTGCGGCCCTCGGCATTCAGCGGCGTCTCGATATAGCCGGGCGCCACGGCGTTAACGCGGATCCCATCGGCCGCCCAGGCATGGGCCAGCGCGCGGGTCAGCATCACCACCCCACCCTTCGAGGCGCAATAGGCGGGCAGCCGCGGCAGGGCCGCGAACGCATTCATCGAGGCGATATTGACGATACTTCCACCCGCAGCGGCCAACGCCCCCCGGAATGCCGTGCAACAGCGCATGACGCCTGTCAGATTGACATCGATCACCTTCTGGAAGACCTCCAGATCGAATTCGGCGTCGCGCCGCAGGATGCCGGCGGCGTTGATCAATGCATCCAGCCGGTCGAAACCCGCGGCGAATGCCTGCACCGACGACGCGTCCGTCACGTCAACTGCAGCAAGCGTCAGGCGGTCGTGACCGGCCAGCGGGCATTGGGCCAGTTCGGCCTCGGTCGCGCCCGTGGCAGTGACATTCACACCAAGGTCAAGAAATTCGCTGGTAATGGCGGATCCGATACCGCCGGTTCCACCGATCACGGCAACCCGGAAAGACGATGGCAATTGGAAAGATTCCGATGACACGGAGCTGATCCCCTCATTCGGTCATGGCCTCGGGATCGACCGGCGGCACCCCGCCGGTCGCATCTGCATTCACAGGTCGTTCAGTCGCGGGCGATCAATTCGTTCAACGCCGTATCCGCCTTGGCGCAGGCCTGATCGACCGAGGCGGTCCCAAGCAGCATATCGCCAATCGCCTGACCGATATGTTCCCGCGATTCCGGATTTGCGATGATCGGATAGCCGATTTCCGACGTGCCGGTTTCCGCCAGAATGGCCAGCGCATCATGCCATTGCTGGCGCACCGGGCTTTCTTCCAGCCAGGCCTTGTAATCGGCGGAATCCGCGACGGCTGCGCGCGGGGGGGCGATACCCTCCAGCGCGAATTTGGCCTGCATCTCGGGGCTGGACGCCCATTGCAGGAAATACCATGCGGCATCGGGATTGGCCGAATTGGCCGAGATCGCCATCCCCCAGCCGATCACTGTGGGATGCGATCCGCCCGGACCCTCGGGCAACGGAACGATGGCGGTATCTTCCAGCCGGTCGCCGCTTTCCATGATCAGGCCGAATTCATTCGAGGATTCGAAAGACATCGCCGAACGCCCGGCGCTATACAGCGCGGTCAGTTGCTGGAAGCTGTAATTGACCACACCCGGAGGTCCATAATTCTTCAGAAGATCGGAATAGAGAGTCAGCGCCTGTTTTGCCTCGGGCGAGCACATCGCGGATTCGCCGTCGACGATATACTGGCCGCCCATGTTATGCATGAAGGCCGAGAAAGAATAAGGTGCCGCCGGAGCAAGGCCGCGGGATGCGAAAGGCGTAAGATCGGTGCATTCCTTCAGCTTGGCAGCGGTATCCGCAAGCCCTTCCAGCGAAGAGGGCGCATCGAGACCGCATTCCTCGAAGACATCCGTTCTGTAATAAAGCAGCGGCCCCTCGATATTCAGCGGCACCGCGGTCAATTGCCCGTCAAAGGTCGCCGCGTCCATAAGCGCCTTGCCGAAACCGTCTGCGTCGTAATCTGGCGAAACGCTGTCCTGAATATACGGCGTCAGATCCGCATACCAGCCCGCTGAGGCGAACTGCATCCCCTCGCGCGACGGAAGTGTCATGAAGACATCCACCTCATCGCTGCGCGCATTCATGACCGTCATCAGGCGCTGGCGCATTTGCTGTTCCTGATAGCTGTCGACCTCAAGTGTGATGCCGGTCAACTCCTCGAATTCATCGGCATGATCGATCAGCAATTGCCCCAATGGGTTGCTGTTGGCGAGAAATGTGATCGTCTCGCCCGAATGCGCCTTCCAGTCGAATTCCTGGGCGGCCGCGGAAGTCACCCAGACCGTGGCCAGTGCCGCCGTCAGACAGGCGACTCCCCTGCGCGTGATATACATCGGTTCTCCTCCCTGCCTGCTTCTCTCGAAGCCTGTAACCGGTTACATATCATCTGTGAATTGAGGCGTCAACGATTCCCGCCGGCCGGATCTCGGCAATCAGTGTTGTCTTGCCGGCAAAATGCCGGGTAGAAAGGTCCTGGAGGTATAAATGAGAAAAGAAAATCCCGATAAATCGGCTGTTCAGGCGCGCTCCATAGGCATTCGGGACATCGCACGCCGCGCCGGGGTCTCTACCGCTACGGTATCGCGTTTCCTGAACAAGCCCGAATCGGTTGGCGCGGATCTGCGCGACAAGATCAGTCGGGTGATAGATGAAACCGGTTACATACCGCACGCTTCGGCGCGGGCATTGTCGTCGCGGCGCACGCGCACGATCGGGGCCATCGTTCCTACCGTGGACAACGCGATGTTCGCCCAGGGACTTCAGGCATTGCAAAGCTATCTGGCGACGAAGGATTATCTTCTGCTTCTTGCGACGAACGAATATGATATCGATGTCGAGTTGCAGCAGGCCCGGAATCTCGTGGCGCGGGGGATTGATGCCCTGATCCTGCGCGGTGATGAACGTCACGCGATCCTGCGCCGTCTGCTTGAGACCAACGGTATCCCATTCGTGAATGTCGGCCTTTGCGAACCGGCCAAGCCCTACCCCTCTGTCGGCGTGGACAATTACGAGGCGGGGCGCGTGGTTGCCCGCTATATCGCCGGGCTTGGTCACAGGAAGATCGCGGTAGTGGCGGCGCATCAGCGCAATAACGACCGCGCACAGGCCCGGTTAAGGGGAATCATGGAGATCCTCGATCAGCAGGGATGCGCACCGGGGCCAGACTGGCTGCTGCAGGTCGATTACAGTCTGGCGGATGCCGGAGATGCCGCCAGAACCTTGCTGCAGGGGGAATCCCGGCCGACCGCGATCATCTGCGGCAATGACGTCATCGCCTATGGTGTCATGCTTGCAGCGATCCGTATGGGATGCGACGTGCCGCGTGATCTGTCCGTAGTCGGCTTTGACGATCTGGACTGGAGCCGCCATCTGATTCCCAGCCTGACCACAATCCAGATCCCGACCAACGAGATCTGGGTGCGCGCGGGACGCTATCTGGTCGATCTTCTTGCCGGGCAGACGCCGATAAAACATCAGCAGGTGAATTTCTCTTTCATCATCCGCGAGTCCACCGCCCCACCTGCGAAAGACTGATTCAGTACCGGTTTTTCGCCCTATGCGGAGTCATGACGCCCCAAGGGCCTCGATTTCGGATAGCAGGGCGTCGTCGACGGATATTCCTTCCGCCGCTGCCTGCCGTTTCAGCTCGGCCCGGCGGGCGCCGGGTACGCGCGCACCGGATTCCGCCTCGATTGCTTTTGCCAGTTCATCGATACGGTCCAGCGCCGCAGCCGAACCTTGACCCTCCCCCGGCCCGGCAAAGGCGGCCGGATCAATGGCAAGGATCATCTGTCCGACTCCGGGGGCGGGCCCCTCGGCACTGAAGAAGGACGAGGCCTCATAACCGAAATGCGCACCAACCAGCCCCGCGGACAGCAACTCGACCATCAGCGCAAGCGCCGTGCCCTTGGCATCCCCCATCGGGACCATGGTTCCCGCCAAAGCGGCCCTGGGATCGGTGGTCTCCTGTCCCTCGGCGTCAAGGGCCCAGCCTGCCGGGATCATATCGCCCCGCTGCTCGGCTGCCATGATCTTGCCTCGTGCTACCTTCGACAGCGACACATCGACCACGATGGCAGGATGCCCATCCGGACGAGGCGCGGCGAAGGCGATCGGATTGGTGCCGAACAACGCCCTGCGCCCACCCCAGGGCGCCATCGCAGCCGGGGAATTCGCGAACATGATCCCGACAAGCCCGGCATCGGCCAGACGCTCCACCGTAACACCCGCAACCCCGCAATGATGCGAACGGGTGATACCGGCGACGGCGATGCCCTGTTGCCGGGTCGCGGTAGTCAGCCAGTCCACGGCCAGATCGATTGCCGGATAGGCGAAGCCGTGACAGGCATCCACGGTCAGCAGGCCCGGCCGTCCCTGTCGGGTGACGGGGGTTGCATGTCCGTCAACCTTGCCGCTCAGCGCCTGCGCGGCATAAGAGGGTACGCGCCGCAGCCCGTGACCGGCCTGGCCGACCTGTTCCGCGGCGACAAGCGCGTCGGCCACGGCTTCGGCATTCGGCCCCGAAGTCCGGCAGCGCATCAGGGTTTCGGTGACAAGCCGATGGGTTTGCGGCAGGGTAAGACGCGGCATCTACGAAACCTTTTCCTTCAGATAATCCAGTACCTTGTCCGCGATCAGACTGCTGACGCGGATATTCGATTCCTCGGTAACCCCGGCGATATGCGGCGTGAGGATGACATTCGCAAGCCCGGCAAACCGTGCGCCTGCCTCGGCCGTCAGCGGCTCTGCCTCGAAGACGTCCAGCGCGGCACCGGCGAGCCGACCGGCTTTCAGTGCATCGGCCAGCGCATCCTCATCCACCACGCCGCCACGCGCCGCGTTGATCAGCACCGCAGATGCCCGCATCCCCGACAGGGATTCGGCATTGATGACATGCCGCGTTTGCGATGTCAGCGGAACATGCAGGCTAAGCACGTCAGATCGCGCCAGAAGATCATCCAGAGAGACAGGTTCCGCCATGGTCCATGCCGGATCGGACGCATCGAGATGAGGATCATGCGCGATGATCGTCATGCCAAGCGCCCCGGCTCTTGCCGCAACTTCACGCGCGATGGCGCCGAAGCCAAGCAGCCCCATCACGCGGCCCGACAGTTCCCCGCCGATAAGTCGCTGCCGCGGCCAGTCGCCCGCCGCCACCTGATGCGAACTCAGATAAGCGCCCCGAAGCAGCATCAGGGCGGTGGTGATGACATATTCCGCCACCGCCAGATCATTCGCCCCGGTTGCGGGCCAGACCTGCACGTCCCGGGCCTTGCAGGCATCCAGATCGATATTGTCCAGCCCGACCCCCAATCGCCCGACGACGCGCAGCCCGCTTCCGGCCTCCAGCAGCGCCGCGTCAACACGGGTGCGGTTGCGAACCACCAGCACCTCGGCATCGGCCACCGCTGCAAGCAGATCGTCGCGACGGTCGACCAGATCGGGTTCGTATCGTGTCGGGGCGACCGCAGACAGCCGCTGAACGGCGCTTTCATCCATGAATTCGGTGATGACGACGCGTGACATCCGCTTCCTTTCCATAAGTCAGAACAGCAGGCCGGCGGGCACGGGAAGATTCAGCACCCGCACCACCAGCAAGGAGGATGGCGCCGGACATGTCGTCTTCCCGCCCGTTTTGCCTTGCAGCCCCGGGTGCGATCCCGCCCGCCGCCTTCTCCTTCAGAGAGGGCGGCGGAACGGCAGCGCGATCAGGCGCTGCGATAGAGTTTGGTCATCGAGAATTCGCGGTGACCAAGGGCCTCGGCTGCTGTCGCGCGGCCATTGGCGGTGCGGACGATCATGTCGATCAGGGAATCGCCGGCCTCGTCGATGGTCATTTCACGGGTCAGCACGCCGGTCACATCCACGTCGATATGTTCGGACATGGTGCGCAGGGTGCGCGGGTTCCCCGAGATCTTGATGACCGGCACGATCGGATTGCCAACCACATTGCCCTGTCCGGTCGGGAAAGTGTGGATGACAAAGCCACCCGCCGCCATCAGCGTCACGCATTCCGCAGCCGCCGAGGAACTGTCCATGAAATACAGCCCCGGCCCCTTTTCGGGGGATTCCGCAGGGCCGACCGCATCGATATAGGTCGAGGTGCGGCCGATCTTTTCAAGGTTCCCAAGCGCCTTTTCCTCGATCGTCGTCAGCCCGCCAAGGATATTGCCCTTGGTCGGCTGGCTGTCCGACAGGTCCGAGGTCTTGTAGGCTTCGATCACATCATCCTGATAGGCCTGCCAGATCTTCCTGAACTTGGCCGCAGTCTCGGGATTCGCGGCGCGTTTTTCGCAGATATGCTCGGCCCCGGTGATCTCGGATGTTTCGCCGAAGCAGCCATACAGGCCATGCGGCAGCAGCTTGTCATACATGTTTCCGACCGTCGGACAGGAGGACAGGCCGGTCGTGGTATCGCTTTCGCCGCATTTCGTCGAAACCCACAGATCCGAAAGCGGACAATCCTCTTTCTGCAATTCGGTCGACCAATGGACATATTCCTTGGCCTTCCAGCTTGCCTGCCGGATGGTCTCGAAATCGCCCTTCTGTTCGATCGAGAAACCGGTGACGGGCTTGCCGGTCTTTGCGATGCCATCGACGATCACCTGAGTCCATTCCGGCTCGATCCCGATGACGACGACCGCCGCGACATTGGGATTCGCGCCCGTGCCGATCATGGTGCGGAAATGCAGTTCCAGATCCTCGCCGAATTGCAGGCGCCCATATGCATGCGGGATGGCCAGCGTTCCCTTGACGTTATTGGCCACCGCCTCGCAGGCCGCATTCGAGATATCGTCAACCGGCAGGATCAGGACATGGTTGCGCACGCCGACCCGGCCGTTCTCGCGACGCCATGCCTTTACGGTCATATTGCTGAAATCAAGAGCCATGACTTACCACCGTTTCGTTTTGCAGTTGTGGACGTGGACATGGCCGCCGACCTCGGCGTCGCCGACCATCTTGCCGATATCCTCGCCATATTTGATCACGGTATCGCCCGCCTTCAGCGGCTTGAGCGCGACCTTGTGACCGATCGGAATATCGGCCTTCGCAGTCAGCCGGAAATCGGAATTATCGGCCGTAACGACACATAGCATATCGGTGCCCGCGCCAAGATTTTCGACGACGACAACGCCGACATTGTCCTCGTGATCGTGGACCAGAAGTTGCGGAATGCTCAAAGGATCCTCCCTTTCGATGATGGCATGAAATCCTTGGAGCCGAGATAACATATATATTAAGTCTTATACAAGAATAATTATATATGTTATTTCCTGCCGGGCAGGCTCATGCTAGACTGGAAAAAATGACAAAGGACGGCATCGCCAATGGGTTCTCCGCTCTATCAGAAAGTCATCGATACGATCGTCGCGCGAATCGCTTCGGGAGAGGTGCTTCCGGGGGGCATGCTTCCAAGCGAAACCCAGCTTGCCAGCGAAACCGGCGTCTCGCAGGGAACGGCGCGCAAGGCACTGATGATGCTGGAGCAGCATGGCATCGTGCGTCGCGAACAGGGCCGCGGCACCTTCGTCACGGCACGGACGCCGGACAGTTCGCTGTTCAACTTTTTCCGCCTGCGCAACCGGAACGGCGACGTCATCCGGCCCGAACTGATCGATGAGCGGCTTCTTGAACGTCCGGCAACCGATGTCGAGCGCGAGACATTGCAGGGCGCACCCCTGACGGTGATCGAAATCAACCGTGTGCGCAGCCTTCAGGGCGTCGCCAGCGCAATCGAGACTGCGGTCGTGCCGGCGGATCTGTTTTCCGGGCTCGAACGCCGCGCGCCTTTACCAAGCGCATTATACGTTCTGTACCAGCAGGCTTATGGCTGCATCGTGCTGCATGCCGACGAGACGATCATCGCCGTCCCGGCCGGTCCTGAAGAGGCAAAAATCCTCGGGGTCGTGGAAGGCACACCACTTCTGCAGGTGGAACGGCTTGCGCATGACATCCTTGGCCGGCCCATCGAACGACGCCACAGCATCTACCGGACAGACAGGCTGAGCTACAGGGTGACGCTGGCCTAGCCGCGCCGGGCGATCGGTCGCCGGGGCTTCATGGTCCGCCCAGCACAGTAGCCGCCGCACTGAACGGCGCGGACAGGATCTTGCCCGTGGTATCCAGAACATAGACCCCCGCACGGCGCAATTCATCCCCCTGCTGCTGATCCTGTTCCAGTCGCGCATAACGTGCGGCGAAGCCGACATAGCGATCATGGTTCAGCCCATCGCTGCCCGGCGCGGCAGAGATATCCATGACCCGCATCCCGTTCCGCTCGGCAAGCGCAATCAGTTCCGGGTCGTTCAGCGACGCCCGCCCCAGCCGCATGCGATTGCCCGACAATCTGCCCGACGCGGCAAGAACGCGATCATCGGGCGAAACGAGCAAAGTCAGAGGGGCGGACATGGGGCCGACGATATCGGCCTGTTTGCGGAACACATCCATATCGATATCGGGCGCCGCCAGCACGACCTCCAATTGTCCAAGCACGCCGTTGCTGCCCTTTAGCCGTAACTGCCGAAGCGTCTCCATCACCAGCCATGCGCCCATGCTGTGGCCGATGACAACGACCCGCCGGCCCGGATCGACGCCGGTCAGCGAGGTCAGAAGCCCGGCAAGATCGTCTCGCGCATAGGTGGCGGCATCACGATCTGAAAGATAGCCGGCCGTCCGGCCGTCGGATGGCCAGGAAAAGAGGATGGGCACGGATGTGCCGTCACTGTCGGCGCTTAACTGGGCAAGGCGAAACACCGCTTCCTGATAGCTGTAATTATAACCATGCACGAAGACGGCGATCATCCGGTCATCCGTGCCGGCCATTTGCGCAACCTCGGCTTCGAATCGCGGCTTGTCCATCAGCCGGCGGCCGACCGTAACGAAATCCTCGGACGGGTCCTTGGAGGGATGACGGAGCTCGTCTTCGCTGGGCTGAGCCGAAGCACGGTTCTGAAGCGTGAATTCCTCGTAGCTTGGCACGCCTCGTCCATTGCCGACAACAGGGGGCACCGAGGCGGATTTTGTCCGGTTCGTCACTGCAAGCAGCGTTATGCGCTGGGTTCCCGCGCCGGGATTGGCAACAGGGATAAGTGTCTCTGGCCCCGGACGCCCTCCGCAGGCCGACAGGACCATCAAGAGGACGATGACCGCTTTCCACGCCCGCCCGGATGACCCCGCCGTCGCATGGATCCGGGGAGCATTGAGAGATGAGCTGTTCATATGCATGGCGACGCTTTCCGGCTGCCGGCTTTTGCACAAGCGCCAACAACCTGTGAGGAGGCATGGCAAGATCGAGTTCCACGATCTGCATTATGACCCCTACACAGGAAATGCAATTTCAACCATACGCCGCTCACCTTACGTCATCGCCTTGCGGAATGTCGCCAACAGGCAGCAGAGGGTGCGATCCGTCAAAGCTTATCCGGCAATCCCGCCCTGATCGGACGGCTCGCCTCGCACCACGCGGAAGCGCGAAATTCCGCCATCATTCGCCATCTGGGCGTTCAGCTGTAATTCCCACTCGATATAGGCCCGCATATTCTCTTTGGGACTATCGGTTCCCTCATAGGGGCGCGTATAGGCATCGATGGGATCCGAGGCATGCCGGGCTTCGGTCTCGAACGGATACCCCTGCGCTTTCCACGCAGCGGTTCCACCTTTCAGAACCCGTACGGGGCGCGACGTGACCGCGCGGGCGGCCGCCAGATTGGCGGCGGCCTTGTTTCCATCCGGCGAGGTCAGGATAATCGGCCCCGTCCCCGGCAGCCGCGCCAGATCCCGTGCCAGTTCATTACCCGAGATGTACCAGGCTCCGGGAACATGACCGCGCGAATAAACCGCATATCGCGCCAGATCGGCAAAAACCGCATCCGTCAGATCCGTGTCGGCGGTCACAAGATCCCCCGCCGCCAGGACAGGCGACCAATCCGGCACAACCGGCCTGTCATCGGTGGCGGGTGGGGTTTCGCCTTCCGCCAGAACCGATACGTCCCAACCCATCTGATGCAACCAGCTTGCGGTCATGCGCGCGCGGACCCCATCGGAATCGTAAAGCACGATACGCGCGCCACGCACGCCGACCCATTCATCCGTCGCCTGCACAAGCTGCCCGCCCGGCGCCGACGCAAACCCGGCCGGATGGCCTTCGGCATATTCTTCCGGGGTGCGGACATCGAACTGATAAAGCGTGCGGCTTTCCGCCTCGGCCCGATAGGACAGAAGCGTCGCCGCCGGGATTTCGGGAACGCCGACATGCGCCGCCCATTGCCGGGCCTGCCGCCGGGCCACGTCATGTCCGGCCGCCGACGGGGCGCGGGCACGTTCCGTCCGGCCATGCGCAAGCTCCTGCCCGGCCAGGGTCCAGCCGATCGTGCCATTGCGCAATGCATATACAGGGTTCTTCAATCCGGAATTGATCAGACTTTGGGTCCCGATAATCGATCGCGTCCGTCCCGCGCAGTTGACGATCACCGTGGTATCATCCGACGCGACCAGATCATTCACCCGATAGACCAGTTCCCCGCCCGGCGCGCTCTGTCCGCCGGGAATCGACATGGTATTGAACTCCTCGAACCGCCGGACATCCAGGACGACGATATCCTTTTCGGTTTCGAGAATGCGTTTGACCTCTTCGGCGGGAAGCGATGGCGTGTGCCGGATGGTTTCGACCAGCTCGCCAAAGGCTTTGGACGGCACGTTCACGTCGATATATATCTCGCCCAGCTCAGCATAAGCGGCCAACCCGCCGTCGACTATGGCGACATCCTCATATCCCAGGGCCTCGATCCGCGCGGCGGCGGGTTCCGCGTAACCTTCGCCATTGTCGATGACCGCGACCGGCGCCGCGAGACGCGGAATCAAGGCAGGCAACCGGGTTTCGATTTCGCTCAGAGGAACGGAAAGGGCGAAAAAAGCATGGCCCCGCGAATAGGGATATTCCTCCCGGACATCGATCAGAGCGATCTCGCGGTTGTTCAACCAATGGGAACGCAGGGCTTCGGGAGTGATTGTTCTGGTCATGAACGGCTCGTGATCTGGCTGGAGTTACGGAAACCTCATCCGCCGGGGCGATCCGGCGAATGACGAAAGGCATATCGGCACAAGTGCTTACCGCGTGCGGATGGGCGGTGCAAATCCGATCCCCTCGCCCCGGCAAGGTGATGCTGCAGCGAGGGGCATCATGCGATCTGCAATTTCTCAGAAGAAGGCCCCGGTCGGGGGTGCCGTGCCGTTCAGGTAATGGTCTCCGAGAATACGCTCTTTATAGACACGCGGATTATGCGCCGAGATGACCTTGATATTGCGCCAGTGCCGGTCCAGCGCGCGTGAAGCGCTGACTCCGCTTCCGCTGGACACATCGATCAGCAGGCTGGCCAGCACCGCCGCGGTCTCATCGGTGACGACCTTGGCTTCGGCAGCGGCGATCGAGGCGGATATCGACAGCTCCCCGGCATCCGGCCCCTCGGCCCCTGCCCATGCGCGGTCCAACGCAGCGGCGGCACGCTCGGTTACTGCACCGATGGCCGCCCGGTATGCCGCGATCCGGCCGACGACGGACTGCAATTCGGGCTCTTCCGAAGGATGGTCGTGCAGCGCATGATAGAAATTCCGCTTGCGGGCCCGGATCAGGTCCACCGCGTCACGCAGGATACGGTCGACGATCCCCGAGATGATCGTGGTCAGATAGATCTGATGGAACGTATAGCCGTAAAGAAACGGTTCATCGGGGCCACGCTGCGAAAGGTCGTAAAGATCAGAGCTGTCGACCCGGACCCGGTCGAACACCGTCTTGCCCGACCCGGTCAGCTTCTGGCCGAAACCATCCCAGTCATCTTCCAGCAGCACACCTTCCGCACTGGTTGGAATGAAGAATTGCCGGGCCTCGCCATCGGCATCGACCGCCGATGCGAACAGGAAATCGGCATAGATATTGCCGGTCGAATAGATCTTGGTGCCCGAAATGCGGAAACCGTCGCCATCCGGTTCAAGCCCGGCAGATGGAAGATAGTTCACGCCTCCTGCCGGATTCTTGCTGACCTCGTTAAAGGCCACACCGAACATCGCACCTTCGCGAGCCAGTCCCAGAACCCGGTTGGAAAACCGCGCGCGAGGGGTCCGGCGATGGGTTTCGACGGCAAAGAAGTGATTGCGGAACACATGGGCGATATTCGGATCGGCCGCCGCGAGATCGCGCACGACAGGGAAAAATTCGGGCAGCGTCAGGGAAGCGCGGTCCTCCAGATCGATCCGCAAAGCGCCGAAGCCCAGACGTTTCAGCTCTTTCGTTTCGTCGAAGATCAGATGACGACCGGTATCGCGCTCTGCCGCGCCTGCGGCGAAGCGGTCAAAGACCGGTGCGAATCCCAGATGATGGGTCACCGATGACCAGTCAGGCACAGAGGCAGGCACGGCCTCGGTTCGGGGGAAGGTTTCGCGCAGCATCTCAGACCTCCGTTCTGACGCGGATGGGGGGCAGGTCGCGCTGGTCGACAAATGGCGCAAGGCCAAGGTGATCCCGCAGGGTCTGCCCTTCATATTCGGTGCGGAAGCGGCCCGCGCGCTGCAGCACGGGAATCAGCCCGTCCACAAGGTCTTCAAGGCCCGAGGTCTGGATATCTATGTTCAGATTGAACCCGTCCGCCGCGCCATTGTCGATCCAATGCAGAATATTTTCGGCCACCTGCTCGGGCGTGCCGACGATCATTCGGTGCCCGCCGATAATGTTCGACAATGCTGCCTGCCGCGCCGTCCAGTTGGCAGGGCGGGCTTCGGACAGGATCTGCTTGCGCGGCCAGCGCGACGCGATGGGGACATGCGGTTCGCGCGTATCGATCAGGTGGAAAGGCAGAACCCGGTCCAGCGGAAGATCATCGGGATCCAGCGCGAAGTGACGCGCAAGTTCACTATGCAGAAAGGCGATATCCAGCCCCGCATCAAGATCATCCTTGCGGCGAAGCGCCTCTTCCTCGGTGCCGCCAAGGATCGGAAACAGCCCGGGCATCACCAGAAGCTGCGATGGATCGCGGCCGTTTGCCCGCGCCAGCGCCTTGACATCGCCATAGAATTTCTGCGCGCCGTCGATGGTCCGCTGCCCGGTGAACAGGGCGTCGGCCCATTTTGCCCCGAAGGCTTTGCTGTCTTCGGATTGCCCGGCCTGAAAAATGACCGGCCGCCCCTGCGGCCCCACCGGCGCCGACAGGCTGCCGCGGCTGCGGAAGTGCCGCCCCTGCACATCGATGGGCCGCGTTCGGTCCACATCAACAAAGATATTGCGGTCGGCATCGCACAGGATCGCCTCTTGCGGAAGCGAGGACCAGAGGCCGGTGACGATCTGCGCGAATTCATCGGCGCGGATATAGCGCTCATCCTGACCGAAGCCCTTGTCTATCCCATAAGCCGCGAGCGCCACGGGCGTCTGGCTGGTGATGATGTTCCAGGCCGCCCGCCCTCTGGAGACATGATCGAGTGAAGCGATCTGACGCGCAACCACATAGGGATGGCCGAAAATGGTTGATGTGGTCGCGACCAGCCCGATAGACTGTGTCTGCTGACTAAGCGCCGAAAGCAGCGCCACCGGATCCAGCGCGCGCCAGGGGCGGGTGAAGCTTTCCTCGACCAGCCCGCCGGGGCCATCCGCAAGGAACAGCGCATCGATCCTGCCCCGCTCGGCGATCTTTGCGATGCGGGCGAATGTGTCGATATCGGTGGAAAGCTGCGCCGCATCGGGCAGTTTCTTCCATGCGGCGTCATGCCTGCCCGAGGCCAGCACGTTTACGCCCAGTCGGACATGTTTTTTCATGGTTCACACTCCTGGAACGCGCACGACATGATCGGCGACGGAAATCGGTTGCGGCAGAATTTTACGCTCGACCAGCCAATCCGCGGCGCGTTGGAAATCGCTCAGAAAGGCCGGGTCGTCGGCTTCGTAAAAGACATTGCGACGCTTCAGCGCGGCAAGGTGATCGCGCACGGCGTCGTTATAGCCCGCCTCTTTCTGGATCATCTTTTCGGATTCCTCGGGGTTCTCGGACATCCAATCGCCTTCGATCTTGAAGGCATCGATGACTTCGCGGACCAGTTCGCCATTCTCCTCGGCAAAGCTGCGCAGCGACACGAGCGACGAATAGTCGATCAGGTAATCGAGATCGGTTCCTTCAAAGAAGATATCCTTGGCGTCGAATTTATCCCGCGCGATATCGACGCCGGGCGACCACATCGACCAGGCGTCAACCTTTCCCTGCCCAAAAGCAGGCGCGGCATCCGGCGGGTTCAGATAGACGAACTCGACGCTGTCGCGCGGAACGTTGTTCTGCTCCAGTGCCGCGACCGCAAGGAATTCGCCCAGCCCCGAGCGATTGACGGCAATGCGCTTGCCCGCCAGATCCTGAACATTGTCGATGCCGCTGTCCTTTTTCACGATGATCGCGGTCGAACGCGGCCCGTAAACCAGGAATTGGGTGAAAACCAGCGGCGAACCCGCGATGATCGCGGCAAGCGCGGGCGTGGTGGATCCCCAGAAGCCAAAATCGGCACTGCCGCCGACTACGGCCTGCAGGGATGGGGCGTGGTTTGGAAAGGGGCCGACCCATTCCACTTTGATCCCCTTGTCCTTCAGGTTCTTCTCGAACTCGCCCCGTTGAAGGGAAATCTGGGTGATGCTGCCCTTGCCCCAGCCCACCCGGACCGTGTCGGTGGCGCGGGCAAGGGATAAGCCGGGCAGGACCGAGGCCGCGCCAAGCGCAGCACCGGCCCCGATCAGGTGACGGCGGTTCAGGGTGAAGGCCATGTCAGTCTCCTTGAGTTTTGGCGAACTGCAGGCAAACGCCCCGGGGGCGTCCTGCAATTATTCAATGAATCCGGTTCAAATCAGGCCGCACGGCTATCGCTTTCGACGCCAAGTTCCTGCAGCAATGTTTCACGCAGCTTCGGCGGAGCAATATCCGCGGTCAGATAGCTGGCCGCGATACCGCCGTTCCGCATGACAAGAATCCGGTCGGCGATCGCGATGGCCTCATCCACGTCATGCGTGACCAGCAACACCCCGGGCCTGTGCCGGGCGACCAGTTCGCGGATCAGGACATGCATCTTGATCCGGGTCAGTGCGTCCAAGGCGGCGAAGGGTTCGTCCAGCAGCATCAACTGCGGCTCCCGCACCAAAGCGCGGGCCAGCGCCACCCGCTGCGCCTGACCGCCCGACAGGTTGCGCGGCCAATCCTCTTCGCGGCCCGCAAGACCCACCTCGCCCAGCGCAGCCTCGGCCTGTTTGCGGCCCTGTGCGGTATCCACCCCAAGCGTGACATTCTCCCACAGGCTGGCCCAGGGCAGCAGCCTGTGTTCCTGAAAAACGACCGCCGGCTGCTTCGGCCCGTCGATTTGCCCGCCATTCACGGGATCAAGGCCCGCCAGGGCGCGAAGCAATGTCGTTTTCCCGCAGCCGCTTTCGCCCAGAAGCGCCACGAACTCGCCTTTGCGGATCGTCAGATCCAATCCGTCGATCACCACACGCTCGCCATAGCTGCGGCGCAGGTTGCGGACGATCACAGCGGTGTCGGTAGTCATTTTCGGCCCTCTTTCGCATAATTGGGATGCCAGGCAAGCAGCTTCCGCTCCAGAAACCGGGCCAGCCCGTCGGCACTGATGCCGATCACCGCATAGATCAGAATGGCCAGAACGATGACGTCGGTTTGCAGAAACTCCCGCGCGTCCATGGCCAGAAAGCCGATGCCGCTTGTTGTCGCCACCGTTTCCGCGACGACCAGCGCCAGCCACGCGGTTGCCAGCGCATAGCGCACACCGGTCAGAATCGACGGCATCGCGCCCGGCAGGATGATCTTGCGGATGGTTTTCATCCGGGAAAGCCCGGTCACGCGGCCAAGTTCCAGCAGTTTTGGATCCACCTGCCGTATGCCCAGCACGGTATTGATATAGATGGGAAACAGCACTGCCAGCGAGACAAGGAAGATCTTGCCGCTTTCGTCCACTCCGAACCAGACGATTACCAGAGGCAGCAGCGCCAGAAACGGAATCGCCCGGATCATCTGGATGGATCTGTCAAGCGACGCCTCGGCCACGCGTGAGAAGCCGACAAGAACCCCCAGCGCAAAGCCGATCGCGCCCCCGATTGCAAACCCGATGGCCGCGCGCAGAAGGCTGGCCCCCAGATGCTTGAAAAGATCGCCCGATACGGTCAGCCGCCACGCGGTTCCAGCGACAGAACTGGGGGCGGGCAATACCTGCGGTGCGATCAGCCCCGCCCGGCTTGCCACTTCCCACGCCAGCAGAATCGCCACCGGCGCGGCCCAGGATAACAGTTGAAGCTGCGCTTCCGTTGCTGCCGGGCGCGGAATATGCTCCTGAACGGCAGGCTTCAGGGCTTCCCGGTTCAGCAATTCGATGGTCATCGCTTCTCCTTTCAATGGGGTTTATTCGAGTGAAATATATCACGACTAAATTGGTCGTTATTATTGTCCATCGATCCGGGACTGACCATTCTAAAGATCACGACACGGAGAGAAGTTTTTCCTATGGCGCGTCAGAAAAACAGTGGATGCGATTTTTCAGGATGACCCGGATCATGCCTGCGTGGCGTCGGGCAGGTGGAAATCCCGGCGGTGCGAGATATCGAAAACCGGCACGATATCCGCAAGAAAGATCAGGCCCCGCGGCAGATCCGCGTTCAGCCTGCAAGGTCGGAAAAAGCCTTATGAATACCGAAGGGCCGGACGGTAACCGCCCGGCCCTGCCTCTCTGTCTGCAACCCGGATCAGACGGTCTGCGTAACCACCGAGGAAGTCGTCACGCGGCTATGATCATCAGTCAAAGGCTGAACAGCCGCACCCGCATAGACGCCATCGCCCAGCCGGTAACCGACCTCTCCGTGGGTAGCCGTATCCAGACCTTCGAGTTCGTCATCTTCGCTGACACGCAAACCGACCAGCGCATCGGCAATCTTCAGCGCGACCCATGTCGTCATCAGTGAAAACAGGATACTGAAGCCCATGATCAGCACCTGCGGCACCATCTGGGTCATCATGCCGCGACCCTCGGGATAGCCGAGACCGCCAAGGCCGGGGGCGGCGAAAATCACGGTCAGGACGCCTCCGACCACCGCGGCGACACCATGCACGCCAAAGACATCGAAGGAATCGTCATAGCCGAAACGATGCTTGACGCTTTCAACCGCATAGACACAGACCGGCGCGGCCAGCAAGCCGACGGCGACGGCACCCGCGGGGCCGACGAAACCACAGGCCGGCGTGATGGCCACCAATCCGCTGATACAGCCGGACAGCAGGCCGAAAGTGCTTGGCTTCCTGCGGTGAACCCATTCGACCGCCATCCATCCAAGCGCGCCACCTGCGCCACCCAGCATCGTATTCAGCATGATCAGCGTGCTGTAGCCATTCGCCGCCAATGCGCAACCGCCGCAAAAGGCAAGCCAGCCGACCCATAGCATCGCGCCGCCGGCATAGGTCATCGTCATGTTGTGAGGCGCCATCATCGCTGTGCCGTAACCCTTGCGCGGGCCGATGATCAATGCGCAGACAAGGGCCGCCATGCCGGCGTTCAGATGCACCACATTGCCGCCCGCGAAATCCTGGACGCCAATATCGAACACCCATCCGCCACCCCATGCCATATGGGCCATGGGAACGTAGTTAATCGTCAGCCAGAGAGCCATGAAGATCAGAACGGCCGAAAATTTCATCCGTTCGGCGAAAGCGCCGACAATGATCGCCGGTGTGATGGCCGCGAACATCATCATGAACAGGATGTAAAGATATTCGGGGATTGTACCCACCATATCGTTCTGAGTCACTGCCGCCAGAAACAGCTTGGCCGTACCGCCTATCACCGGGTTCAACGAGGTGTCGGTGTCAAAGGCAAGCGAATAGCCAAAGACGATCCACAGCACACAAACCAATGCGATCGTAGCGAATATCTGGGTCAATACGGACAGCACATTCTTGCTGCGCGTCATTCCGGCATAAAAAAGTCCAAGCCCCGGCAGCATCATCAGCATGACGATCAGAGCGCAGGTGGCGACAAATGCCGTATCGCCGGCGCTCAGATCGGGCGCGGCTTCCTGAGCCTGCACAGCGGCGGGAAGCATTGCGAGCAAGACGGCCGCAGAGGCTTTCATGAGGTTCATGGCGTCATCCTTGTTGGAAGCTGTCGCCAGACCATCCTATGGAAAGCCCGTTCCGCTAAAAACTTTCGTGACAGTAAATATCCTTTTCTGTCAGAACTTGAGCTGCTGCCGAAATATCGGGCACTGCGCCGAAAACTTGTTCACTTCGGAAAAATCACCTGCTGCTGTCGGGTTTCGGATCACATCCATGATCGGATTAAAAATCCACAGCGGCCCAGAGGGCATGAGGTTTCAAGCTGCCAATTTTCCAGGCTTTCACTCCGGTTTGAGCCCGTCGAGAAACACCTCCAGCAGCAGCCCCGAACGCGATGCATCCGCACCGGGGCCATAGCTGAGGCCAAGAAGCACGCGCATCAGATCCTCGGCAGTGACATCGGGCCGTAATTCTCCGGCCGCCACCGCCTGATCGCGCAGACGGCCCACTGCGGCGCCCATCCGTGCCGATTGCTCGGTAAAAAACGGCGCGTCCTTGTCCAGCACGGGTTCAAGCGCCGCGACCATGCCGCCCTTGGTCGCCATCATCTCTAGCGCCGCCTTCATCCAGGCCGCCAGTTCGCCCAGCTGCGCCTGCGCCTCCAGCGCCGCGACCTCGCGGGCATAGACGGCCTGGAACAGTGCCTCGCGCGTCGGGAAATGACGATAAAGCGTGCCGATGCCGACCTCTGCCTGCCGCGCCACGGCCTCAAGGCTGCCGTTGTCGGAACGGAATACCTTGCGCGCGGCCTCCAGCAACCGCTCGCGATTGCGAATCTGATCGGCACGTGGTTTCCTTGGTTTCGGCGTCAGCTTGCACATTTTCTCGTCTGCGCTTCCTTCGTTCTTGCAAAACGGAGGCTCCCTCCGTATATTCATCTCCGTGGCCGTACCGGCCGGACTTCCCCACCAGCTTATCGCCAAAGAGGGAAAGATGACACAAATACTGAACCTGACCATAAACGGAACATCGCAGGATATTCCGATAGACGACCCCCGCGCCACACTTCTGGATGTCCTGAGAGAACGGATCGGTCTTACCGGCACGAAGAAGGGCTGCGATCGCGGTCAATGCGGCGCCTGCACCGTGCTGATCGACGGCCGGCGCATCAATTCCTGCCTCGCCCTGGCGTTGTCCTATGACGGGGCCGAAATCACCACAGTGGAAGGGCTGGCACAGGGCGAGCTTCTGCATCCCGTGCAGGCCGCCTTCATCGAAGCCGACGGTTTCCAATGCGGTTATTGCACGCCCGGTCAGATCATGTCGGCCGTGGCACTGATCGCCGAAGGCGAAGCCGGCCTTGACCCCGAACGCGTGCGCGAAGGCATGAGCGGGAATCTTTGCCGCTGCGCCGCCTATGCCGGCATCACCGAGGCGGTGTTAAAGGCCACCCGTGCCATGAACCGGGAGGACGCGGCATGAATCTGTTCGAATATACGCGGGCCGAGACGCTGGATGCCGCGATGAGCGCCGCAACCGAGGATGGCGCGATCCTCGCCGGAGGCACGAATCTGCTGGATCTGATGAAGATCGGGGTGGTCAATCCCACCCGGTTGATCGACATCACGCGCCTGCCCCTTCATGATATCGAGGAACATGACGGCGGGTTGCGGATCGGCGCGATGGTCCGCAACGCCGATCTGGCGCGGCACCCTGTTATCCTGTCGCGATTCCCGGCAGTGGCCGAGGCGCTGCTGTCCGGCGCTTCGGCGCAGCTTCGGAACGCGGCCAGCACCGGCGGCAACATCATGCAGCAGACGCGGTGCAGCTATTTTCAGGATCCGCTGTCGCCCTGCAACCGGCGCGAGCCCGGCAGCGGCTGCGCTGCCATCGGCGGCGAAACGCGCAATCACGCGGTTCTGGGCTGGACAGAAGCCTGCATCGCCACGCATCCGTCGGATCTGTGCGTGGCGCTGGCGGCCTATGACGCGGTGGTCGAGATCACCGGCCCCGATGGCCTGCGCGAAGTGCCAATGGAAAGCTTTCATCCCCTGCCCGACGCAAATGGCACGGGTCCGGCGCCCCTGCAATCGGGTGAAATCATCACCCATATCCGCCTGCCGGATTCCGGCGGCATGGCGCGCAACGCCCGTTACGTGAAACTGCGGGAACGGACCTCTTTCGCCTTTGCCATCGTCTCCGCCGCAGCGGCGCTGGAAATACAGGATGGCAGGATCGTGCAGGCCCGTCTGGCGCTTGGCGGTGTCGCCGCCCGTCCGTGGCGCGCCCGCACTGCGGAAAAAGCGCTGGCGGACCAATCCCCGACCGAGGAAGCCTTTGCCCGCGCTGCCGATCTTGCTCTCGAAGGCGCTGCACCCTCTGGCGACAATCGCGCCAAGATCACGCTGGCCCGCCGTATCGCAATCCGCGCATTGACCCGCGCGGCGGCAGGCACGCCGGACCGGCTGCCCGCTTTGCCCGCCTCGGTTTTCGAAGGAGATTGCAATGGCTGATGTCATGAATATTCAGGGCCATGTTCGCCTTGGCTCCAATGCCGGGCAGTCCATGACCCGCCGCGACGGGGTGCTGAAGGTCACGGGCCGCGCGACCTATGCCGCCGACAATCGCCCCGAGGGCGTGCTGCATGCCGTCACCGCCACAGCAGGCATCGCGCGGGGCCGCGTGACGCATCTGGACACGGCGGCGGCGGAAGCGCATCCCGGCGTGGTAAAGGTCTATACGCCCGCGAACCGCCCCGACCTTGCCGTCAGCCCGGACGAGAAGATCCACGGTTTCGCATGGCGGACCGAGGCGCTTCAGGATGATACCGTCCGCTATGCCGGGCAGCCGATCGCGCTTGTCGTGGCCGAAACGCTGGAGGCGGCAACCGAAGGCTCGCATCTGCTTGCGCCGCGCTATGACGCCGACACTCCGCGCATCGGTCTTGATGGCGGGGTTCCGTTCCAGCCCGAAACGATCAGTATAGGCCGCCCGCCATCGCTGGAGGTCGGCGATATCGATGCTGCCCGTACCGGTGCGGCGCGGCATTTCGAAACGGTGATCGAAACGCCCGCCCAGTATCACAATGCGCTTGAGCCCCACGCAATCACGGCCCAATGGACCGGGGACAGGCTTGAAATCGATACCCCGAACCAGGCGATCGGTCTGGCAAAGCAAAGCTTCGCCGCCTATCTGGGGGTCAATCCCGCGCATATCCTGATCCGCAGCCCGTTTCTGGGTGGCGGCTTTGGGTCAAAAGCGATCCTGTTCGGCGCGCAACTTCTGGTCGCGCTTGCGGCGAAGGATCTGGATCGTCCCATCAAACTCGCCCTGCGTCGCGATCAGATGTATGGGCCGGTCGGCCACCGTCCTGCGACGCGCCAGACATTGAAACTGGATGTGGATACCAGGGGACATATCGCGGCATTGGAACATCACACCATTGCTGTGGCCTCCAGTTTCGATGACTTCATCGAAAACGCCTCGAATGCCTCGCACAGCGTCTATGCCACAACCGCACTTCGCACCACCCATGCGGGCATCCGCGCAGATACCGGCACGCCCGGCCCGATGCGTGCACCGGGTGAAGCGACCGGATCAGCCGCGCTGGAGGTGGCGATCGATGATGCTGCCTATGCCTTGGGTTTCGACCCGCTGGAATTCCGGCTTAGGAACTACGCCGAGACGGACCCCGCGACCGGCATGCAATTCTCGTCGAAGGCTTTGCGCGAATGCTACGCACAGGCCGCCGAGGCGTTCGGATGGCAGGACCGGCCGCTGGAACCCGGCAGTATGAAACAGGGCCGATTGCTGAAAGGCTGGGGCATGGGCACGGCACAATTCCCGTGCCCGATGTTTCAGGCCGCGGCCCATGCGACATTGCGCGCCGACGGTTCCGCCGTGGTCGAGACATCTGCCGCGGATATGGGTCAGGGCGCATGGACCTCGCTGGCGCAGATTGCGGCGGACGGGCTTGGCATCGATATCGACCGGCTGGAATTCCGCTCGGGGCAGTCCAATCTGCCGGATGCCGGAGTGGCAGGAGGCTCGGGGCATACCGCCACGGCGGGAACCGCGCTGTTCAATGCGGGCGCCGACACGATACGCCAACTGGCAGAGCTTGCGTTAAACGATCCCGCCTCGCCCCTGTTCGGCGCGGATAACGCAGGCGTAACGGCACGCGGCGGCAGGCTTTACCGCAACGACGACGATACCCGATCCGAAGCCTATGAAGACATCCTGGCCCGCGCGGGTCTTGACCTTCTGCGGGGCGAAGGCAAGGGCGCACGGGAAGGCGAGCCGGAACGGGCCATGTTCTCGCATGGCGGTGTCTTTGCCGAAGTGCTGGTCGATCCGGATCTGGGACAGGTCCGCGTAAGCCGCCTGATCGGGGCCTTTGCGGCGGGACGGATCGTCAACCCGCATCTGGCCCGCAGTCAGCTTTTGGGCGGCATGATCTGGGGCATCGGCTTCGCCCTGCAGGAAGAGGCGATCCACGACGTCCGGACCGGGCGTTTCACCAATGCCGATCTTGCCGGCTACCATATCCCCGTCAATGCCGATGTGCCCATGATCGAAGCCCTGACGGTGCATGAGGACGATCCCTTCGTGAACTCGCTTGGCATCAAGGGCGTGGGAGAGCTGGGCGTTACGGGAACCGTCGGCGCGATCGCCAATGCCGTCTGGCACGCCACCGGCATACGGCCAAAGCGCTTTCCGATCCATCCGGAGAGCCTGATCTGACTGGCTCCTTCACTTGAAATCCACGCGATTTGCAGATCATACTGATCGCGTGGTTCGACGATGCAGGGAATGGCAATCGAGCCTGGAGCGTGTTGCATTGAACCGGAGCCGCCGGTCATTTGCGTCCCGCGATGGCCGGGGCGCTGCCCGTCGCCGGCAGGTCTTTTGAGCCAATGGCGCGACCCGCCGGCGACCCCCGAGGTATTTGGACAAAGAAGAAGCAGAGGGAGGGGGAGCTGGGCGGGCGCGACAGGCTTTGATCGGTAACGGTGTCAGGTCTTGGCGCCCCACCAGTATTGCGTCCGCTCGCAATGAAGCGAGATCGCGTCAATGGCGGCGCGCAGGTCGCGGCGTTCCATTGCCTCGATAATGCGCAGATGTTCCTGCATCGAAGACCGGATCCGCTCTTGTACGAAGGGGCGGACGCGCTGGATGATGGCGATGCGGACCCGATTCGCATCATAGCCGCTGCGTAGGACCGAGTTGCCCAGCCCCTCGGCCAGATAGTCATGCAGTGACAAATCGACCGCCACCGCCCGCGCCGAGAAATCCGGTGTGCTTTCGCGCGACGCCTCGGCCAGCATCTGTTCGTGCCGGTGACGCAATTCCGGCAGTTCCGCAAGCAGATCCAGGCGGATCCGCCGTCGCGCGCCTTCCTGATCCAGCACCATCCGCGCGTCCAGACTTTCCCTGATCGTATCGGAACGCGCCTCCAGCACCTGCACCCCGCGCTTGGGAATGATATCCATCCAGCCGGACACGCTCGCATAGCGCGCGGCATCGCGCACAGCGGCCATGGGATAACCGAGGATCTGCACAAGCTGCGGCATGGAGAGGAACTGACCCGAGCGCAGATCGCCGCGCCGCAATGCCTCGGTCAAAGACACTTGTGCCCGCCTGTTCAGCATCTTGTCGTCACTCATGGCACCCCTTCCCGGATCCAACCTGATACGAATCACGGCCAGCGAATTTTCAGTATATCCCGTAACGTGTTTTCTGATACGATATCTACGTTAATATCTAAAATATCTACTAACATGTTACGAAACAATCCAGAAGGCCGGCGCGGTCATGTTGATGGCGAAGCGGCCCCTACCACGCAGAAGGAGGTTTGCCTTGGCACAATCACACAGCCAGCCGCCGCTGGACGGCGCGCTTTACAACGAGGATCTGGCCCCTATTCCCGCGGATAAGCGGCAATGGGGCGCGTTCGAGATTTTCAACGTCTGGAACAACGACATCCAGAGCCTGTTCGGCTATACGCTCGCCGCATCGCTTTTCATCACCTATGGGCTCAACGGCTGGGCCGTGTTTGCCGGCATCGTTCTGGCAGGGTTCATCGTCATGGGGCTGGTCAATCTCAGTGGTCGCCCCTCGGTGCGCTACGGTGTGCCCTATCCCGTCATCGCGCGCGCGGCGATGGGGATTTACGGCGCGCGTTTCCCGGCAACGATCCGGGGGATCGTCGCGATCTTCTGGTATGGCGTCCAGACCTATTTCGCCTCGACGGCTGTCGCGCTTCTGCTGCATACATTGTTCGGAGGCGAAAGCGGGCCGGGCTTTCTGGGGATGAACGGCATCGACTGGCTGTCCTATGTCATCGTCTGTGTCTTCCAGCTTGGGTTGTTCATGATGGGCATCGAATGGGTCGGGCGGTTCCTGAACTGGGCCGGTCCCTTCGTCTATGCGGTGATGATCGCATTGATGTTCGTGATCTGGTGGAAAGCCGGGAATGGCATCTTTACGGCGCTTGGATCGATCTTCGAGGGCGATGACGCGACCGATCCGCGTGGCCCTGTCATCGGCTTTATCACCGTGGTCGGGACGATGATCGCCTATTTCGCCGCCGTGGTGATCAATTTCGGCGACTTCTCGCGTTTTGTCTCGAATGAGCATGCGATGCGGCGCGGCAATTTCTGGGGCCTGCCGGTCTCGATCGCGCTGTTCTCGTTCATTGCCCTGTTCGTGACGGCGGGGACCGTGGTGCTGTTCGGCGAGAAGCTGATCAACCCGGCCGATATCGTGGATCGCGTGGGCAATACCTGGTTGACGCTGATTGCCGCGATCACCTTTTTTGCCGCCACGGTCGGCATCAATCTGGTCGCCAATTTCATCCCGCCCGCCTATGATATCGCCAATCTCGCCCCCAAGCTGATCTCGGCCAGGACGGGCGGGATCATCACCGCGGTGATTGCGTTCTTCATCGGCGCGCTGTGGGTGTCCTTCATCTCGAATGTCGGGATTGCGGCTTTCGTCGATACGCTGGGCGCGGTGCTGGCGCCGCTTTATGGCATCCTGATTGCCGATTACTATCTGATCCATAAGCAGAAGCTGGACGTGAACGCATTGTTCAGCACCGATCCGAATGCGGTCTATCACTACGAAGGCGGATGGAATCGCAAAGCCATCATCGCCTTCGCTGTCGCCGCGCTCTTCTCGGTCGCGACGGTCTGGGTGCCCGCCCTCGCAAGCCTGTCCGGCTTTGGATGGATCATCGGCGCGGTGCTGGGCGGAGGATTCCATGCCCTGCTGATGCGCGAAACCACCTCCGGCCAGCGGCAGACCTGAGGGATCAGGACAGCGGCCGGGTCTGCAGGAAAGCGGCCCCGGCCGACCGCCATCACATTACCCCCCGCGACAGTTTGCGCTCCCGGGCCTGCTCCGATCCGCCCGCGAATTCCTCGTCGGCACCCGCAATCGGTATTGCCGGTTCCACAAGACCGGAACCGGATCGAAAGCGTCTTGCAAAGCGCGGATTTCGCGGTTGTCCCGAATCCGTAAAAGGTGTTTTCTGTTGCTGCGGCTCGCGCCGGAATCATTATTGACCTTATTGCTTCAGGAAATCCCACATGACCAATCTGGCTTCATTGCGTGCCAATCCTGCACAGGTTTTATCTTCAACCAAATTCGTGGTTGATGCGCTTTCATTCGCTGGCCAGTCCGCCGGCCCATGCAGGCTTTTCTCGACCAGCCGGGAAGATGGTGTGATCCGTTTGAACTGGGGCGCGGTTCAGGAGGGTGCCAATCCCGACTATTATTTCCCGTTCCAGCCCAACGGCGTAGGTTCGGTCACGGTGCCCAAGGATGCGCCCAACGGCACGATCGTGGTCACCGGCGCGATGAACGGGTGCGGTCTTGTCGTCAACGAGACTCAGGCTCCCGACAATAACGGTCAGGACAAAAATTTCCTGAATTTCCACCATGACGCGAATTGCGCCAGTCTTGTCGGGCAGAACAAGGTTACCGGAAAGACCCTCCTTGAACTGACGCCAGCCAATTACATGACCCGCGGCGTAGGTTCGTCGCGATGCGATCCGAAAGATGGCGGTGGCATGGGCAGGTCGTTTCAGCACCATCTGATAACGGTCAAGGCCAATGACATGTGGACCGTGCTGAATTTCGGCGTGATCGTGGGACCAGGACAGACCTCCCCCGTCGTCGACACCTATCAGGACGGTCAAAGCGCTTTCCTTATCCTGTAGAAACCGGTTGCCAGCCGGGGGTCTGAGCCCCGGATATTCCTTGATTTCTATCGGTATGATCCGTCCCGGATACAGGGGGCGGAAGATGAAGCCGTCGCCGCCAGGCGAGGCGAGGCGCAGAGAACCGCCCGACTTGCGCCGGTTGCCGGTCAAGGCAATTGCACCCTCACCGGCAACCACTTCTATTTACAACGAAAAATCTGCCCGAAAACCGGAATTCCTTCCCGTTTTCCGCCAAGCAGGCGCCACTTCATCACGGAGTGGGAATTTACGTTTCCTTCATCGATCCGACACCCATCAGTCACATCGCGGGATCACAACGCGGTCCAAACGGATCAAAGCGATGCCCGAGCTGACAGGAGACGGAAATGCCCATCACACGTCGTCACACACTTGGCCTTTTCGGCGCCACGGCGGGGTCGTTGATCCTGCCGCGGCATATCATGGCGCAGGGGAAGCGCCGTTCCGTCACCATTGCGGTGCAGAAGATCACCAACAACAATACGCTCGACATCTGGAACGAACAGTCGAATGTCGGCGAGCGGGTCTTTTTCCCGAATTTGTGGGAGGGGCTGATCCTGCGCGACTGGATGGGCAATCAGGGACCCGTGCCGGGACTTGCGACAGAATGGCAGCGTCTCGACGATAAAACCATCGAGCTGAAACTCCGTCAGGGAGTGAAGTTCCACAATGGCGACGAGTTGACCGCCGATGATGTCGTCTTCTCCTTCTCGGATGAGCGGCTGTTCGCAGGGACCGAACCGGCAGGCGGCAAGACGCTGTATGCGGAAGATTTCAAGCCGCAGAACGCCAAGGAATTGCCGGCGGGCATTCCGGGCGTTGCCCGCCGCCTCTGGCCGGCATTGCGCGGGGTCGAAGCCGTCGACAAATACACCGTCCGGTTCCACAACGCCACGCCGGATATCACGCTGGAAGGACGCCTTTACGCATTCGGCTCTCAGATAGCCAACAGACGCGCCTGGGATGAGGCTGCAAGCTATGCCGAATGGGCGGCCAAGCCGATCACCACCGATCCCTATATGGTCGAGGATTTCCGCCCGGACGTTTCGCTGACGCTTGTCGCCTATGACGACTACTGGAATGGCCGGCCTCCGCTGGAACGCATCCGCTTTGTCGAGGTTCCGGAAGTGGCCAGCCGCGTGAACGGGCTTTTGTCGGGCGAATATGACTTTGCCTGCGACCTGCCCCCCGATCAGATCGGCGCGGTCAACGGCACCCCGGGTCTCGAGGTTCAAAGCTCGACCATCTGGAACCACCGCATTACCGTCTTCAACACGCAAAACGAGATACTCGCCGACCCGCTGGTCCGTCGCGCCTTTTCCCATGCGATCGACCGCCAGGCGATTGTCGAGGCTTTGTGGGGAGGTGAAACCGCGATACCGGCCGGGCTCCAATTCGACAGCTTCAGTGCCTCGGACATGTTCGTCGAGGGCTGGAATGTCCCGGAATACGATCCCGACCTTGCCCGCGATCTTCTGGCGCAGGCCAATTACAAGGGCGACGCGATCCCTTATCGACTGCTTAACAATTACTACACCAACCAGACTCCGACGGCGCAGGTGCTGGTCGAAATGTGGAAGCAGGTCGGGCTGAATGTCGAGATCCAGATGAAGGAAAACTGGGATCAGATCCACGACCCCGAAGGCGACAAGGGCGTGCGCGACTGGTCGGCCTCGAACCTTATCAACGATCCGATCACCCCGCTGGTCGTGCAGTTCGGCCCGAATGGCGAAGCGCAACAGAAACGCGATTACGCGAATGACGAGGTCAACCAGCTCTGTTCGGTCATGGAAACCTCGGTCGACAAGGCCGAGCGCAAGCGCGCCATCACCCGCCTTCTGGAGATCACCGAACGCGAAGACCCGGCCTATACGGTACTGCACCAGAACGCTGTCTTCACCGGACTGAAATCCGACCTGAAATGGAAAGCCGCTCCGGCATTCGCCATGGATTTCCGCGCCTCCAACTGGACGGCCTGATGAAAGGCGGGGCGAACTGCATGGGTTCGCCCTCACCCACCAATGAAAGGAGAAATGGCATATGTCCTTTGTCTCCGTCCGTGACCTGAAAGTCGCCTTTGACGGCGTGCAGGTGCTCCACGGGATAAATCTGGATGTCAGGCGCGGCGAGGCTGTCGGCCTTGTCGGCGAAAGCGGCTGCGGAAAATCCGTGACCTGGCTTGCCGCGCTTGGGCTGTTGCCGGGCAAGGCAAAGGTTTCGGGCTCCGTGACCGTCGACGGTCAGGAACTGATCGGCGCCTCGCCGCGAAGGATCGAGGCCGTGCGCGGCGCGAAGATCGCGATGATCTTTCAGGATCCGTCCTCCGCTCTCAATCCGGTCCATCGCGTCGGCCGTCAGATTTGCGAAAACCTGCGCCTGCATCGCGGCTTGCGCGGAGATGCCGCCCGCACCGAGGCCATCCGCCTGATGGACATCGTCGGCATTCCCTCGGCCAATACGCGCTTCGATCTTTATCCGCATGAATTCTCGGGCGGGCAATGCCAGCGGGTGCTGATCGCGATGGCGCTGGCGGGCGCGCCGGATCTGCTGATCGCCGATGAACCGACCACGGCGCTGGATGCCACGATACAGGCGCAAATTCTGGACCTGCTGTCCAATCTGCGTCGCCAGACCGGCATGGCGATGGTCTTTATCAGCCACGATCTCGGCGCAGTCTCGACAGTCTGCGACCGCGCGGCGGTGATGTATGCGGGCAGGATTATCGAGGCCAACGATATCAAGCAGCTTTTCGCCGCACCCCGCCACCCCTATACGCGCGGACTTTTCGACGCGATCCCCGATCTTGATGCCGGACGCGCCCGGCTGAGTCTGATCCCGGGCACGGTTCCCGATCCGAAACGTTTGCCCCAAGGCTGCGCCTTTGCACCGCGCTGCGCAAGGGCAGGTGATCTGTGCCGGGAATACCAGCCAGAGCTGAAAGAACAGACAAGCACCGGGCTGACCGCCTGTTTCCACCCGATCCCGATCGGGTCGGCCAACCGGCAGGAGGTTTTCGCATGAGCACGCTTTTGCAGGCCAAAGGGCTGATCCAGCAATACAGAACCGCGAAAACTTTCCTTGGCAAGACCAGCACCATGCGGGCGGTGGACGGGATAGACCTGACCGTCCGCGAGGGTGAGATCCTTGGCATCGTGGGTGAATCCGGTTCGGGAAAATCCACGCTTGGCCGTCTGCTTCTTGGGCTAGAACCCCCTTTCGCGGGGGAAATACTTTATCGCGGCCATCCCATGCCCGAACCGCGCACCCCGGCCTGGCGCAGGCTTCGGGCCGAGATGCAGCTGATCTTTCAGGATCCGCTCTCCGCGCTTGACCGCCGCCTGACCGTCTCGGCGCAGATTGGCGAGCCGTTGGAAATCCATGGTCTGGCAGCAGCAGGATCCGAACGGGACGAACGCGTCGCCGAACTGATCGCGAAGGTCGGGCTTCGTCAGGATCAGGCGGGAAGTTACCCGCATGAGCTTTCGGGCGGCCAGCGGCAGCGCGTGGTCATCGCGCGGGCACTGGCAAGCAACCCGCGTTTTCTGGTTTGCGACGAGCCGGTTTCCGCTCTCGACGTCTCGATTCAGGCGCAGGTCGTAAACCTGTTGCGCGACCTGCAGGACCGCGAGGGACTGACGATGGTCTTCATCAGCCATGACCTCAAGGTCGTGCGGAACATCTGCGACCGGGTCGCTGTCATGTATCTGGGCCGGATCGTCGAAGAAGCGTCGTCGGACGCGATTTTCTCGGATCCCCGGCATCCCTATACACGGGCGCTGGTGTCCTCGGTTCCGAAAATCGGCGCCGGGCTTCATGGGCGCATCATCCTGCAGGGCGAGCCCCCGAACCCTGCCGCGCGGCCATCGGGCTGTGCCTTCCATCCGCGCTGCCGCTTTGCCGATGCCGATTGCGCTGCCACGATTCCCGAACTTGAACTCCATGACGGGCGGTTGGCCGCCTGCCGGAAGCTGCGTCACACGCTGCGCTCCGCCGCCTGAGGTCCCGATGCTGAAATTCACGCTGGCAAAACTTGCAAGGGCCCTGCTGACCATCCTGCTGGTCATGAGCTTCGCCTTCATCGTCCTGCGGCTCTCGGGGGATCCCGCGCAGATCATGCTTGGCCCGGATGCGCCCCAGGATGCCGTTGACGCCTTCCGCGCCCGCTGGGGTCTCGATGATCCTCTCTGGCAGCAATATCTGGCCTATCTCAAGCAGATCATGACCTTCGATTTCGGTATTTCGATGCGCGACCAGTCCCCCGCCATCGATCTTGTGCTGGAGCGGGTTCCGGCGACGCTGGCCCTGACGATCCCGGCGCTGCTGCTGAAGATCGCCATCGGGATCCCGGCGGGTATCTATGCCGCGCTGCACCGGGAATCGATCGCGGACCGGGGTGTGATCATGTTCGCGATTTTCGGGTTCACGATTCCCTCTTTCGTGCTTGGGCTGGTGCTGGTCCTGATCTTCGCGGTGAATCTTGGCTGGCTGCCCGCGGGCGGACAGGACGGATGGGAATATGCGATCCTGCCCATAGCCACGATGTCCATCGGCGGGATCGGCATTTTCGCACGGTTTACCCGATCAGCGATGATCGAGGTGCTGGGCCAGCCCTATATCCGCACCGCCATGGCCAAGGGACTACCGTGGCGCGAGGTGGTCTGGAAGCACGCCTTGCCAAATGCCGCTGTTCCCATCGTCACGCTTCTCGGCTTCATGGTCGGTGCATTGATCGCCGGCGCGATCGTTGTCGAAAGCATCTTTTCTTGGCCCGGAATAGGACGGCTGATCGTGGTTTCGGTGGCGAACCGCGATCTTGCGGTGGTCCAGTGTGTTCTTCTGGTCATCGCCGCAAGCATGGTCATGGCAAATCTGCTGGTGGATTTCGCCTATGGCGTGCTGGACCCCCGCCTGCGTCACGGCCACGGGGCGCATTAGAGAGGCGATCATGTCGGACACCGCAACGATTCCCGCGCAGCACTTCATCAGCCGCATTCGCCTGAAAGCGCCATTTCTGGTCATGCTTGCCATGAGCTGGCTGGGTCTGATGATCTTCGTCGCAATCTTCGCCGACCTGCTGCGCCCCTATGACATCACGGCGATGGATCTCGGCGCGCGTCTGGTTCCCATGGGAACGCCGGGTCATCTGCTTGGCACCGACGAACTCGGGCGCGACGTTTTCTCGCGCCTGCTGCAATCGATCCGCGTATCGCTGGTCATTGCCTTCTGCGCAACCATCATCTCGGCCGTCTTCGGGACCACGCTGGGCTTCCTTGCCGCGCAATTCCGTGGATGGGTCGAACATCTGGTCGTCGCGCTTGCCGATTTTCAGGCGGCGCTGCCTTTCATGATCATGTCGCTGGCGGTGCTGGCCTTCTTTGGCACCTCCATCTGGCTGCTGGTCTGTCTCATGGGGTTTTACGGATGGGAACGCTATGCGCGGATCGCCCGCGGACTCGCCATTTCCGCCTCGGCGCAGGGCTATGCCGCGGCGGTGGTGCAACTCGGGGCAAGGCCGTCGCGCGTTTATCTGCGGCATATCCTGCCAAATGTCGCCTCGACACTGATCGTCTCGATGACGCTGACCTTCCCGGAAATCATCCTGATGGAATCCGGCCTCAGCTTCCTTGGACTTGGTGTCCAGCCGCCGGAATCCTCGCTTGGCAATATGGTTGGTTTCGGCCGCGAATACCTGACCCGCGCGCCCTGGATCATGCTTGCCCCCTCGCTCGTCATTGTTCTGACCACGCTTTCCATCTCGCTTCTCGGAGACTGGCTGCGCGACAGGCTGGACCCGACAATTCGCTAACCTGAAAAAGGAAGACCATGACACAGATCATCGCCCATCGCGGCGCACGCAATATCTGGGCGGAAAATTCGCTTCCAGGTTTTCGGGAAACGGCAAAACACGATTTCCACGGGATCGAATTCGACCTGCATCTGACCGATGCGGGCGAATTGGTGGTGATCCATGACCCGACCCTTGAACGGACGACGAATGGCGCGGGGCGGGTTCGTGACCTGACCCCCGAAAGCCGCAAGGCGCTGCGCCTGAAAGCGCCCGACGATACGCTGATCGACGAAGGCGTCCCAAGTCTTGACGAAGCGCTGGACATTCTCGCACCGGGCAAGGCCGATCTTTATGTCGAACTGAAATCGGACGAAACCGGCTTCACCGATCCGCGCATGATCGCGATGACCGCCGATGCCCTGCGTCGCCGCGGGCTTGAAGACCGGTCCGTTCTCCACGCCTTCGATATCGATGTCCTCCGCCGGATACGCGACCTCGCCCCCGAATTTCGTCGCCTCATCTCCGTCAACCGGGATTGGGCCGACAAGCAGGGCGGGTTTGAGCCATTCCTGTCGGAAGTCAGGGATCTGGTCGATATCATCGGCATTCATCACGAGCTTTTCGAAGCGGAACTCGGCCTGATTGAAGGTCTCGGATTACGCGAGTGCTGCTCGGTCTGGACGATCAACGAGCCCGAGATGATGCGCCACTGGATTGCCCGCGCGCCGGGTTACCTCGTCTCGGATAATCCTGTGCTCCTCCGCCAGCTGATGGACGAAGGTGTCACCGCATGAGCCGGTTCAAAGCGATCCTTTTCGACTGCGATGGCGTGCTTCTTGACAGCGAACCTCTTGGTTGCGCCGCCGTCGCGAGGGCAATGACCGCCGCCGGGGTGGACATAACCGTGGACGAGGCCGTCACGCTCTTTTGCGGCAGCTCTGCCGAAGCAAGCTTTACCGTCATGGAACGGGCGGGGCTGGATGCCTATACGGTTTTCGAACATGCGGACCGGATCCTTTTCGAGATGTTCGATCAGCACATTCCGCTGATCGATGGGATCGAGCGGGTCCTGTGGGATTTCGACGTGCCGATGGCGGTCTGTTCGAATTCGATGATCCGCCGCCTTGACCGTTCGATCGCGCGCAGCCCGCTGGCCAAACGTTTTGACGGGCATATCTACTCGGCCGAACATGTGCCCGCCGCGAAACCCGCGCCGGATCTCGCATTCTTTGCCGCGGCCCAGCTGGGCGTTTCCCCGGGTGAGGCGATCTTCATCGATGATAATCCTCATGGCCTCCGCTGCGGGCTTGATGCGGGCTGCCTTTCCATAGGGTTCATCGGCCCGTCCGAGCGGCGCAAGGATCATGCCAGCGCTCTGCGGGATGCCGGAGCGGATCACGTCGTTCACGGCATGACCGAGCTTCACGCGCTTCTGACGAAACTTTCGCTGCCTGCCGCAGCCTGACATAAGGAACCTGAAAATGCCCGATCTTCCCTTGCTTGGCGCAGCCATGATGACCCGGGATCTTGCCGGGATGCAGGACTTCATCCTTGGCGAGAATCGTGACCTTGAGATTCAGGATTTCATCGAGGCCGAACTTCTGGACGGCGACTGGAAATCCGTCGCCGATCAGACCCGGAAACTGCTTGACGGTCATACCGGCCGTCTGGGTATTCACGGGCCGTTCTGGGGATTGAATATCGCGAATCCCGACTATGATATCCGCGCCGTCGTGACCCGCCGGTTCTTGCAGGGATTGGAAGTCTGCGAATATCTGGGCGCGACGCAGATGGTGATCCATTCGCCCTATACGACATGGGATTACAACAATCTCGACAATTTCCCGGCGCGTGGCGCCTATGACCGCGTATTGGAGAACTGCCACAAGACCATGGGTGAGGTGGTTCACCGCGCCGAGTCGATTGGCGTCACGATGGTGATCGAGAATATCGAGGACAAGGATCCCGATATCCGCCGCATCCTTGCCGACAGCTTCAATTCGCGCGCCATGGCCGTGTCCATCGATACCGGGCATGCGCATTACGCCCATGGCTCGACCGGTGCGCCTCCGGTCGATTACTATATCCGGCGGGCGGGCAACCGGCTGGAGCATATCCATCTTCAGGATGCGGATGGTTACGCCGACCGGCACTGGACCATCGGCGAGGGAACGATCCGGTGGCACGAGGTCTTCCGTAGCCTTGCCGAACTGACATCCAACCCGCGGCTTATTCTGGAGTTGCGCGACAAGGCGGGGATTTTGCCCGCGGTCGCTTACCTGAGCAATCTTGGACTGGCCCGCTAGCCGCGACCGGCTGGGCAATCGCGGAATAGCCGCCGAAAATCGCCCTGTGCCACCATCTTTCCGATGACTGCCCGGCTGTTGACCGGATCGGGCAATCATCGCCATTTCAGAGCGCCGCATTGAGGTGGCGATGCCGGTTATTTGCGTCCCGCGACGGCCGGGGGCGCTGCCCCCGGACCCCCGAGGTATTTGTTCTAAGAAGGAGAGGAGGGT
>NZ_QZCG01000019.1 GCF_003591515.1 Paracoccus onubensis | reverse complement strand
GTGCCTGCTTCTTCTTTGTCCAAATACCTCGGGGGTCCGGGGGCAGGGCCCCCGGTCCGATAATCCGGAATTACTCCTGCCAGCTCTTGACCAACTCGTCGTAACTGACGGTTTCCGGCTGCGGCTTCTCATTCTCCAGCGCCAGTTGCGGTGCAATCGTGCCGTTTTCCTTGGCATAATTGTTCCACCACTCCAGATCATGCTCTTCGGCCAGTTTCGGACCGATATCGCCCTGAATACCGGCGCGCTCCAGCCGCTCCATCACCTTTTCCTGTTCGGCGCACAGGCTGTCCATCGCCTCTTGCGGGGTTTTCGAGCCCGAAGCGGCATCGCCGATCGCCTGCCACCAAAGCTGCGCCAGCTTGGGATAATCCGGCACGTTCGTGCCTGTCGGCGACCAGTTCAGACGAGCGGGCGAGCGGTAGAATTCGATCAGACCACCCAGCTTCGGTGCGCGTTCGGTGAAGCTTTCATGCTGGATCGTCGACTCGCGGATGAACGTCAGGCCGACATGGCTTTTCTTCACATCCACGGTTTTCGAGGTCACGAATTGCGCATAAAGCCATGCCGCTTTGGCGCGGTCGTCCGGCGTGGATTTCAGGATCGTCCAGGAACCCGCATCCTGATAGCCCAGCTTCATGCCTTCCTGCCAATAGGCGCCATGCGGCGACGGAGCCATGCGCCATTTCGGCGAGCCGTCCTCATTCATCACCGGCGTGCCTTCCTTGACCATATCGGCGGTGAAGGTGGTGTACCAGAACATCTGCTGCGCCACCTCACCCTGGGCCGGAACGGGACCGGATTCGCTGAACGTCATGCCCTGGGCGGCAGGGGGCGCATAATTGTTGATCCAGTCCAGATATTTCTGGATCGCATAGACCGCGGCCGGGCCGTTGGTATCGCCGCCACGGGCAACGCAGGATCCCACGGGGCGGCTGTCCTCATCCACGCGGATGCCCCATTCATCGACCGGCACACCGTTCGGGATGCCCTTGTCGCCGTTTCCGGCCATCGACAGCCATGCATCGGTGAACCGCCAGCCAAGCGAGGGATCCTTCTTGCCATAATCCATATGGCCATAGACCTTCTTGCCGTCGATTTCCCGGCCGGTGAAGAACGCGGCGATATCCTCATAGGCGGACCAGTTCACCGGCACGCCAAGGTCGTAGCCATATTCTTCCTTGAAGGCTTTCTGGTTGTCGGGATCGCTGAACCAGTCGTAGCGGAACCAGTAGACATTAGCGAATTGCTGATCGGGAAGCTGATACAGATGCCCATCGGGCGCCGTGGTAAAGGACTTGCCGATGAAATCATCGAGATCCAGCCCCGGATTGGTCACATCCTTGGCGTCGCCCTCCATCCAGCCGGACAGGTCCCGCGCCTGCTGATACCGCCAATGCGTGCCGATCAGATCCGAGTCGTTGACATAGGCGTCATAGATATTCTCGCCCGATTGCATCTGGGTCTGCAATTTCTCGACCACATCGCCTTCGCCGATCAGATCATGCGTGACCTTGATGCCGGTGATCGCCGTGAATGCCGGAGCCAGCACCTTGGCTTCATATTCATGCGTGGTGATGGTTTCCGACACCACATTGATCTCCATACCCTCGAAGGGCTTGGCAGCGTCGATGAACCATTGCATCTCGGCTTCCTGATCTTCGCGGGTCAGGGCCGAATTGTCGATCTCGGAGTCAAGGAATTCCTTGGCCTCCTCGATCCCCGCCTGCGCGGATGTGGCCAATAGCGCAAGCGCCATGGCCGTTGTCAGGTAGAGTTTCATGTCATCCTCCCGGTTTGGTTAATTCATACCCAGCGAAAGACCGCTGCGGCGTATATCAGGGCGCAGGCAACGCCTCCCCACAGGGGCGTTCCCATCACCGCCAGCCAGATCAGACAGAGAAAGGCCGAACCAAGCAGGCTGATGAACAGCCGGTCGCCCCGGGTTGTCACGATCCCAAGGATGCCCCTGCGCGGCGTTTCGGGGAAGCGGATCGCAAGCCATGTGAACAGGATCAGAAGCCCGGCGATTATAGTAAAGAACAAAGCGGTCGGCAGGGTCCACGCCATCCAGCCGCCGGGATTGATGGAGCCGGTCCAGTCCATGCCCTCATCCGTGACCGGAACATGCCGCAGCAGCCAGTAGATCACCCCGGCCCAGAGAAGCGCGGCGAGGGTGAAGGTGATGTTGAGGGGGCGGCGCATCAAATCGCTCCTCCGGCTACATCTTGCGATGGCCGGGGTTCCACCCCGGACCCCGAGGTATTTAAACAAAGAAGAAGCGCGCGTTTTGCAGGGACCATTGGTTCACACCCTCCCCAATGCGAAACCCTTGGCGATGTAGTTCCGGACGAACCAGATCACCAATGCGCCCGGAATGATCGTCAGCATTCCCGCCGCCGCCAGCACTCCCCAGTCAAGGCCGGATGCCGAGACGGTGCGGGTCATGGTCGCGGCGATGGGTTTGGCATCGACCGAGGTCAGCGTGCGCGACAGCAGCAGTTCCACCCATGAGAACATGAAGCAGAAGAATGCTGCCACGCCGATACCGGAGGCGATCAGCGGCATGAAGATCCGCACGAAGAAGCGTGGGAAGGAGTAGCCGTCGATATAGGCGGTCTCGTCGATTTCGCGCGGGACGCCGGACATGAAGCCTTCGAGGATCCAGACCGCCAGCGGCACGTTGAACAGGCAATGCGCCAAGGCCACGGCGATATGCGTATCGAACAGCCCGATCGAGGAATAAAGCTGGAAGAAGGGCAGCGCGAAGACCGCCGCGGGGGCCATCCGGTTGGTCAGCAGCCAGAAGAACAGGTGTTTATCGCCCAGAAAGCGATAGCGGCTGAACGCATAGGCGGCGGGCAGGGCGACAGTGATCGAGATCGCCGTGTTCATCACCACATAGGTCAGGCTGTTGACATAGCCCATATACCAGCTTGGGTCCGTCAGGATCGTGCGGTAATTTGCCAGCGTCGGATTTTTCGGCCACAGACTGAACGCGCCAAGGATCTCGTTATTGGTCTTGAGGCTCATGTTCAGCAGCCAGTAGATCGGCAGCATCAGGAACAGCAGATAGAGGACCATGATGATGGTGGATCCTCTGCCTTTGGATTCAGCGACCGCGGCCATTATTTCGCCTCTTTCGTCATGACGGTGTAGAATACGAAGGAGATCAGCAGGATCACGAGGAAATAGATCAGGCTGAACGCCGCCGCCGGGCCAAGGTCGAACTGGCCCACGGCCATCTTCACCAGATCAATCGACAGGAAGGTGGTGGCATTGCCCGGCCCGCCTCCGGTGACGACGAAAGGCTCGGTATAGATCATGAAACTGTCCATGAAGCGCAGCAGAACGGCGATCAGCAATACGCCCTGCATCTTGGGCAATTCGATATAGCGGAACACTTTCCAGCGGCTGGCCTGATCGATGCGCGCGGCCTGATAATAGGCGTCAGGGATGGATTGCAGCCCCGCATAGCACAGAAGCGCGACCAGAGAAGTCCAGTGCCAGACATCCATGACGATCACGGTGATCCATGCGTCGACGGCGTCGTTCACATAATTATAGTTGATGCCAAGCTGTTTCAGCGTATGGCCGAGCAGCCCGATATCGACGCGGCCGAACACCTGCCAGATCGTGCCGACCACGTTCCACGGAATCAGCAGGGGCAGGGCCATGAGCACAAGGCAGAAGGACGCCCAGATCCCCCTTTTCGGCATATTCAGCGCGACGAAGATGCCCAGCGGAATCTCGATCGCCAGAATGATGGCCGAGAACAGGATCTGCCGGCCCAAAGCGGCCCGGATGCGGTCGGATTCGAGGACCTCCTCGAACCAGTCCAGCCCGGCCCAGAAGAATTGATTGCCGCCGAATGTGTCCTGAACCGAATAATTCACTACCGTCATCAGCGGCAGCACCGCCGAGAAGGCGACCAGAAGCAGAACGGGCAGGACAAGGAACCATGCGCGGTTATTGACGGGTTTATCCATCAGGCGGCCCTTTCCCGTGCCGACGGATCGACCCGCCAGTCATCCACATAGATATGCGCACGGCCGGGATCGGGGACGACCCGGCTGGCATCCGCGGGAATTTCCTGCGCTTCCGGAAGGATCACGTTGATATCGGCATCGCCGACCTTGCCGCGAATGATCCGGTGATGGCCCACATCCTCTATACGGTGGATGGTAAAGGGCAGCCCTTGGGTTCCGGAACCAAGGCGCAGGAACTCGGGCCGGATGCCAAGCTGCACCTTGCCCGAGAGGGGCGCGTAGCCATGTGCCAGACCGATCTGCGCCCCGGCGATATGGGCGGTGGTCCCATCGACATGGGCATCCAGCAGGTTCATTCCCGGCGAGCCGATGAAATATCCGACGAATGTATGTTCAGGCGCGTCGAACAGCGCCTGAGGCGTGCCCGACTGCACGACCCGGCCATCATGCATGACCACCACCTGATCGGCGAATGTTAGCGCCTCGGTCTGATCATGGGTGACATAGATCATCGTATGGCCGAAACGGCGATGCAGATCCTTGAGCTGGGTCCGCAATTCCCATTTCATATGCGGGTCGATCACGGTCAGCGGCTCGTCGAACAGGATCGCGTTGACATCCTGCCTGACCATGCCGCGGCCAAGGCTGATCTTCTGCTTGGAATCCGCCGTCAGCCTGCGTGCGCGGTGATCCAGCATGGCTGTCATGCCGATCATCCGCGCCACCTCGTCCACGCGGGCGGCGATCTGATCGGCGGGCATTCCACGGTTCTTCAGCGGGAATGCCAGATTCTCGCGCACGCTCATCGTGTCGTAGACGACGGGGAACTGAAAGACCTGCGCGATATTGCGTTCGGCGGTTGGCAGGCCGGTCACATCGCGGTCATTGAACAGAACCCGCCCGCTGGACGGCACCAGCAGCCCCGAAATGATATTGAGCAGCGTCGATTTCCCGCAACCCGATGCGCCCAGCAGCGCATAGGCCCCGCCATCCTCCCAAGTCAGATTCATGGGCTTGAGTGCCCAATCATCGTCATGCGACGGTTTGGGCTGATAGCTATGTGCAAGGTTTTCCAGTGTGATCCGTGTCATTCCTTCCTCCCCGCCATCATGCAGCGGCGGCATAGGGGGCCGCGCGGGCAAGCCTGCCTTCGGGTGTGAACAGATAGATATGCGAGGGCTTCAGCCAGACGGTCAGTTCCTGCCCCAATTCGCGGCGCTGCACGCCCTCGATCAGGCCCACCCATTGATCCTGACCGTGACGGAAATGCATGAATGTCTGCGCGCCGGTAAACTCGACCGATTCCAGCGCAACCCGCAGGGGCAGGGCGTCCGGCGTTTCCGTAAGCGACAGATGTGCGGCGCGGAAGCCCGCCTGATAGGCGCCATCAGGCAGATCGGCGGGCCATGCGAGCGCGCCCAGGAAAGCCTGTCCGCTTTCCAGCCGCACTGGCGCGAAATTCATCGGCGGATCGCTGAACACCCGTGCGGTCACGGCATCCTGCGGCGCGCGATAGACCCGGGGCGTCGGACCGAATTGCGTGATGCGGCCTTCCCACAAGGTTGCGGTATTGCCGCCCAGCAGCAAAGCCTCTTCGGGCTCGGTTGTGGCGTAAACGAAAATCGCGCCGGATTCCTCGAATATCCGGGGGATCTCGGCCCGTAATTCCTCGCGCAGCTTGTAATCCAGATTGGCCAGAGGCTCGTCCAGAAGCACCAGCCCGGCACCCTTGACCAGAGCCCGCGCAAGGGCGCAGCGCTGCTGCTGCCCGCCTGACAGTTCCAGCGGACGACGATCCAGCATCGGGGTCAGCCGCATCATCCCGGCGGTTTCGCGCACGCGCCGGTCGATCTCGGATTTCGCGACCTTCATCAGGCGCAGCGGAGAGGCGATATTCTCGTAAACGCTCATCGACGGGTAATTGATGAACTGCTGATAGACCATCGCGACCTTGCGATCCTGCACGCGCTGCCCGGTCACGTCCTGACCGTTCCAGAAGATGGCGCCCGAACTTGGGCGGTCCAGCCCCGCCATCAGCCGCATCAGCGTGGTCTTTCCCGCCAGCGTCGGCCCCAGAAGCACATTCATGCTGCCCGGCTGCAATGTCAGATCGGTCGGATGGATATGCTCCGCTCCGTCCACCGTCTTGCCAACCCCGCGCAGTTCAAGCGTCATGCGGCAGCCCTCGCGTCGCTCATCCATTCCTCCAATGCGGAGATCTGGCCCTGATCCATCCGCAATCCCAGCTTGCTGCGCCGCCAGACGATATCACTGGCATGGCGGGCAAATTCATGCGTCATCAGCCAGCGAACCTCGGCTTCGGTCAGGGTCGCACCGAAATCGTGGCCAAGCGCGGCGGAATCCTGCGCCTTGCCCAGAATTTCCTGGGCATCCGTTCCATAGGCGCGGATCAGCCTTGTTGCCCATTCACCGGTCAGGAAAGGATATCCGGCCCGGAGATCCGCGATCAGCCTGGCTACGCTTTCGACCGGAAAATCCCCGCCGGGCAAAGCTGCGCCTGTCGTCCATGCCGGCCCGGCATTCGCGAAATACGGCATCAGTTTCTCCATCGCATGCTCGGCCAGCCGGCGATAAGTCGTGATCTTGCCACCAAAAACATTCAGGCAGGGCGCGCTTTTATCGTCCAGAGACAATACATAATCCCGCGTTGCCGCCGTAGCTGATTTTGCCCCGTCGTCGTATAATGGCCGCACGCCGGAATAGGTCCAGACGATCTGATCCCGTGTTACCGCTTGCCGGAAATAACCCGAGGCGAAATCGCACAGATATTGCTGTTCTTCGGGCGTGCATTCCGCATCCAGCGGACTGCCGTCATGATCGCGGTCGGTTGTCCCGATCAGGGTGAATTCATCCTGATAGGGAATCGCGAAGATGATCCGCCCATCCTTTCCCTGAAAAAAATAAGCCTTGTCGTGATCGTAAAGCTTCGGCACCACGATATGGCTGCCCCGGACAAGCCGCACCGTCTCGGCCGAGGGAAGATGCGCCACATCCCGGATGATATGCCCGACCCAGGGTCCGCCCGCATTGATCAATGCGCGGGCATGGAAAACCCGCTCATCCGTTAGAGTCACGCGCCACAGATCACCATCGCGCGCGGCCTCGGCCACCTCTGCACCGACCATGATGCGGGCCCCGCGCAGCGCGGCGTCACGGGCGTTCAAGGCCACCAGCCTTGCATCATCCACCCAGCAATCACTGTATTCGTAAGCCTGTTTCAGCCGGTCTTGCAGCGGCGCGCCTTCCGCGGTGTTTTCCAGCGACAGGCTGCGCGTGCCGGGCAGAATCTTCCGGCCGCCCAGATTGTCGTAAAGAAACAGGCCCGCGCGGATCAGGAAGTTCGGCCGATGGCCCTTGTTCCACGGCATCAGCATGCCCAGTGCCCGCGATACCGGCGTATGCGCCTCGAAGGTCATTTCCGGGTCAAGCGGCAGCACGAACCGCATCGGCCAGCTGATATGCGGCATGGCCCGCAGCAGAACCTCGCGTTCTTTCAGGGCTTCGCGTACCAGCCGGATCTCCAGATATTCGAGATAGCGCAGCCCGCCATGAAACAGCTTGGTCGATTTGGAACTGGTCGCCTGCGCCAGATCGCCCATCTCGGCCAGACGCACCGACAGCCCGCGGCCTGCCGCGTCGCGGGCAATTCCGCAGCCATTTATACCGCCGCCAATAATGAACAGGTCGGTTGTATCCGGCATCGCCTTCCCCCAAGCTGTGAATATCCGATCACGTTCCCGTGCGTTCTGTCAACGGAATTTTTCGCAGATTTGCGTTTCTATTCGAATTGACAAAAACCGCGCATAAATGTTCCGTTAGGTCAGGAAACAGGGGGGCGGCTATGGCGCTGAATATTCGCCAGATGGAAATTCTGGATCTGGCTCGTGCGACGGGCCGTGTCGGCGTCGACGAATTGGCCGAGCGCTTCGACGTGACCTTGCAGACCATCCGCCGCGATCTGGGTGAACTGGCCGACCACGGCATGCTGGACCGCGTTCATGGCGGGGCCATCATGCGCAGCGGTGTCAGCAATATCGGCTATGAGGAACGCCGCCGCATGAATGAAGACGCCAAGGCCGCAATCGCCCGCGCCTGCGCCGCCGAGATCCCCGATAATTGCTCGATCATCATCAATCTGGGAACCACGACCGAGGCCGTGGCGCGCGAGTTGCAGCATCATCGCAACCTGACGGTCATCACCAACAACATGAATGTCGCCAATATCCTTGTCGCCAATGAAAGCTGCGAGATCATGGTGGCGGGTGGGGCATTGCGCCGCTCGGATGGTGGGCTGGTCGGCGATCTGACCAGCGAATTCATTGCACAGTTCAAGCCGGATTACGCGATTATCGGCACCTCGGCGCTGGATGCGGATGGTGATCTGCTGGATTTCGACATGGCCGAGGTGCGGGTAAGCCGTGCCATCGCCGGTCTGGCACGCAAGACCTTTCTGGTGACCGATATCAGCAAGCTTGAACGGTCCGCCCCTGTCAGGATCATTTCCATGGCGGAACTCGATACGGTATTCGTGGATCGGCCCTTGCCCGGTGAATTGACCGGGAAATGCCGGGAATGGGAGACGCGGGTGATTGTGGCGGGAGTTGGAGCGGACGGAACGGGTTAATCCGAAAACCTACCAGGACCGCTGTATACCCAACGCGGAATCAAGGCCCGATGGCGCGCGGCGTGAGGCTCACCCGGATGGGCGCCGCATGTCTTTGACTGCCAGCCGGGCGCCGCCGTTTCAGGTAATCCAACCCGAACCGGCTATTCTCTCCGCGCCCGCAAACCGATGATATGGGCCATGATCGGCGCACCCGCGATGACCACCATCAGCCGCACCAGATGATGCACGACGATGAATCCCAGATCCGCGCCGGAAATGATCGCCAGCACGGTCATCTCGGCCTGACCGCCCGGCGTGAATGACAGGAATCCCTCGATCGGCTGGGCAAAGCCCGCCTGCACGACGATCTCCATCATGATAAAGGCAAGAATCGCGAGAATCATGACGAAAGCGATTCCGGCCAGCACGTCCTTGCGCAACTCGCGCAGGGTGACGCCGACATAGCTGACCCCGATTGCGCTGCCGATAAAGAACTGTGCGACGTTCAGTGCCTCGGCGGGCGGGCGTTGATGCAAGATGCCGCTCAGGGACAGGATCGCCGCCACGATCAGCGGTCCGATAATGGCTGCACCGAAAAGCCTGATCCGCTCGCCGCCTTTCCAGCCCAGAAATGCGGCCGCTGCCATCAGCAAAAGCTGATCGAGGGGCACATCGCGGGCAGGTGCGCCGATGGGATTGGACAGGGTAACGTGAAACAGGTTCACCATCAGCAGCGGCGCGATCGTCACGATGATCAGAATGCGCGTGGCATGGATCAGTGCCAAAGCGCGCACATCTGCGCCCGCCTCTTGTCCGAAAACCACCATATCCTGAAGTCCGCCAGGCATTGCGGCATAATAGGCCGTCGCCCGGTCAAATCCGCAGACACGCTGAAAGAAGGGGATGCCGATCAGCCCGATCAGCAGCACATAAACCGGAACAAAGATCACCGAGGCCGCCATCTGCGGCAATTGCTGCATGACCGCCGGGGTGATCGAGGCACCGACGGCCAACCCGAGAATTGTTCTTGCTCCGACCGCAACCTGCCCTGTCCCGATCAGCGGCGCACCAAGCAGCGCGGCGGCAAGGCAGGCGAAAAGCGGGCCGAAAAGAAAGGGCAGCGGCAGGCCAAGCTGATGGAACAGGGCTGTTCCCATGGCGGAAATCGCCAGGGCCAGCACCTGCCTTGGCAATTTTCGCCTCCAGAAGGGGCGTGGATGGTCGGAATGGGATGTCATGGCCAGTCCTGTATATTTCTGGATACAAAAACGGAAGTGATACCGATATCGCCCGTGAAATTATTAGAGCAGGCCGCGCCGCATCTGAAACGCCGGCTACTTGCGTCCCGCGATGGCCGGGGGCGCTGCCCCGTCGCCGGCAGGTCTCTCGAACCAATGGCGCGACCCGCCGGCGACCCCCGAGGTATTTGGACAAAGAAGAAGGGAGGAGGCGAATCCGGGCAGGCGCGGCATGCTCGGATTACCGGCAAAATGTTGCTGCGGGTTAACCGGGCGTGATCCGCTTTAGCGTGTGATCGGCCGCATCAACCCCTCTTGCGCGACGCTGGCCACCAGCCTGCCGCTCTGATCGAAGATCATGCCGCGATTGAAGCCGCGCGCGCCTCCGGTGAAGGGGGCGTCCATGCTGTAAAGATGCCAGTCCTCGAAACGAATCGGTGCGTGGAACCACATGGCGTGATCAAGGCTTGCCATCATGACATTGCCCTTCACCCATGTCAGCCCATGCGGGCGCAGTGAGGATCCAAGCAGGCTGGCATCCGAGGCATAGGCCAGAAGGCAGTGCTGCATTTCCGGGGATTGTCCCGCAGCCGCCTGCATGCGGATCCAGACGCTGTTCCGGTCATCGGCGCCGACGGGATCGAGGGGATCACGGGGCTCCACCTCGCGCATGTCGAACGGCCGTTCGCGCAGGAATTCCTGCCGCACCCGGTCGGGAACGCGATCGGCATGGATAGCGCGTATCCCGGCCTGATCGGCATGGTTTTCGGGGCCGTCGATCGCGGGCATCGGGTGCTGATAATCCCAGCCCTGCTCGTCGATCTGGAACGAGGCGGACATGTTCAGGATCTGCTTGCCATGCTGTATCGCGACGACGCGCCGGGTCGTGAAGCTGCCGCCGTCGCGGGCGCGATCGACCAGATAGACGACAGGCAAAGCCGGATCTCCGGGCCGGATGAAATAGGCATGCAGCGAGTGACAGGCGCGGTCGGGCACGGTCCGATATGCGGCCATAAGCGCCTGCGCGATGACATGTCCGCCGAAAATCCGCGTTCTTCCCGGCTGCTGCTCGACAAAACCGCGGAACATGTCGGTCTCGATCCGTTCAATATCGAGCAGTTCAAGCAACCGTTGTGCAGCTTCGGTCATTCCGGCAAACCCCTTGAATTCCAGTTTGTTGTCGCAGCAACCGGGGCGGATGACAAGCGCGGCAGGCCCAAGGTCATCTCCAGCCCGAGGCCCTGACGGCGATGGCGATCACAAGGCCGTAGATCAGCATCGCCGCGGCTATCGCGATGAACACGGCCTGAATGCCCAGATCGGTCGCCCGGCCCAGAAGCATTGCGCCGCCAAAGGCGATGAGGAAGCGGCAGATGCTTCCGGTCACGGGCCATAACATCCGCCCGGCGCCCTGACTGGCAAAGAACAGGGCCAGCCCCAGACCGAAGAAGAAGTAGAATGGCGCGATGGTATGGAAATAGGTCCGCCCGACGGCAAGCGTTTCGGTCTGGTCCTGCGAAAGGAAGATCAGCAGCCACAGATCGGGATTGATCGCCAGCACAACCCCGATACCACCGATAATCGCGGCGGCTGTCAGCGATCCGGTCCAGGCTATGGCAATGGCGCGATCCCGCTGGCCCGCGCCGATATTCGCGCCGACCATGCTGGTCATCGCCGATCCGATACCGAAGACGATGGGGATCATCAGGAATTCCAGACGGGCGCCCAGACCATAGCCGGCCAGCGCCGCCTCTCCGTGACGTCCGACCAGGCCGACCATCGCGACGACCGTCAGAATCGTCAGCACCGAGTTCAGCGACGCCGAAAGTCCGACCCCAAGGATATCCGCGAAAAGCCCCGAACCGGCCAGCGGCGGGCGTCTGCGCAGCGATAAACCAGCCCTGCCCGACAGGATATAGGCGATGGCGGCAAGCGCGCCGATGCCATAGGCTATCACCATTCCCAGTGCCAGCCCCGCCATTCCAAGCGCGGGAAACGGGCCCCATCCCAACCCGAATGCGCCCGACAGGGGGATCGAACCCATCGAAACCAGCACCAGCACGACCGCAGGAGCCACCATATTGCCGGTGCCGCGCAACACGCTGAGCGTCGAATGGCAGAGCCACAAGGAGATGCATCCGGGGAAATACACTGCGGCATAGATCAGGGCGGCGTCCACGGCATTGCCTCCGCCTGCGCCCAGCAGCCCCAGTATCGGGCGTCCGAACAATGCCATCAGTACCGCCGAAAGCGCGGCGATCGACACCGCCAATATCCATGCGGCGACGACCAGACCGGCGGCGCGGCTTTCGTTATTCGCGCCAAGGGCACGGGCGACGGCCGAGGAGATCGCCCCGCCCATGGCGCCGGCGGACAGCGCCTGGGTCAGCGTGACAAGCGGGAAAACCAGCGCAAGCCCGGCAAGCGCCGTCACGCCCATCTGTCCGGCAAAATAGCCTTCCGCGATGCTCATGGCGCATTGCACCGCCATCGCCACGATATTTGGCGCGGCAAGGCGGGCCAATGTCGGCGCGACAGGTGCCTCGAGGAACCGGCGGGTCCGGGCGGCGCGGGTCCGGGATGCCGCATCGGCGCGATCCGGCTGCGGCGATATGGCCGGGTCAGGTTCCCGATGCGACATGATCCGGCCCGGCTCCTTCAGGTTGTCCACAATCGGAAAGCAAGGTTGAAACGGTGCCGATTTGGGCACCTTTGCTTGTAGCCACAGAATTGCAGGATGGAAACGGTTCTTACGGTAAAGGATGTCCCGGCCTGCTCCACGCCTAGTTCCTGATGGTCCAGTTTCGGACCGCCGCCTGCCTGTCATTCGAGCTTTCGAAAGCCTGGCGTTCGGCGCGGGCAATGACGTGATGATGCACCTCGTCCGGGCCGTCGGCAAAGCGGAGGGTGCGCTGCCTGATATACATCTCGGGCAGGTCGGTCCATTGGCTGATACCGGTGGCCCCGTGCATCTGCATGGCGTCGTCGATGATCCGGCAGCATCTTTCGGGCACCATGGCCTTCGCCTTCGAGACCCAGATCCGCGCCTCCTTGTTGCCCAGAACATCCATCGCCCGGGCGGCCTTGAGCACCAGCAGACGCATCGCGTCGATCTCGATTCGGGCGCGCGAGACGGTTTCCATGTTCTTGCCAAGATCGATGATCTTCCTGCCGAACGCTTCCCGGCTCAACCCCCGGTGGATCATCAGGTCAAGCGCCTTCTCGGCCGCCCCGATCGAGCGCATGCAGTGGTGGATGCGCCCCGGTCCCAGCCGAAGCTGGCTGATCTCGAAACCACGACCCTCGCCCCAAAGGATGTTCTGTTCCGGCACCCGGGCATTGTCGAAGACGATATGCATATGCCCATGCGGCGCGTCATCATGGCCGAATACCCGCATCGGACCCAGCACCTTCACGCCCGGCGTGTCCATCGGCACAAGGATCTGGCTTTGCTGGCGGAACGGTTCGGCATCGGGCGAGGTCTTGACCATGACGATCATGATCCTGCAGCGCGGATCGCCCGCGCCCGAGATGAAATATTTCTCGCCGTTGATAACCCATTCGCCATTCTCCAGCACCGCGCTTGTGCTGATATTCTTCGCATCCGATGAGGCGACATCGGGTTCGGTCATGGCGAATGCCGACCGGATTTCGCCGTTCAGAAGTGGCTTTAACCATTTCTCTTTCTGCTCCGGAGTGCCGACCCGTTCCAGCACCTCCATATTGCCGGTATCGGGGGCGGAACAGTTCAGCGATTGCTGGGCAAGGGGGTTCTTGCCCAGTTCAAAGGCGATATAGGCGTAGTCGAGATTGGAAAGCCCTTCTCCGGTTTCCGCGTCGGGCAGGAAGAAGTTCCACAGCCCGGCGCTTTTTGCCCGGACCTTCAGATCGTCAAGGATTTCAAGCTGGCCGGGTGCGAAGGAAAAGCGTTCCTGACGATTCCTGCCCAGCCGTTCATATTCGGCCAGCGCCGGATCGCAATTCTCGCGGATATGCCTGACGACCTTTTCCAGCAAGGGGCGCGCGGCTTCCGACATCGCCAGATTATGCAATTCGTCCTGCGGATTCGCCTGTGACATTCGTTCCCCCCGACATGTGCCGAAACCGGCGTGTCGCCGGAAAACCCGTTCCTTGCCCCGATAATTCCGGGACGTATCGGCCGGTACCGGATTTTCCTGACACTTGTCAGTTTTAATGCCGGGTTTTGTTCCGGGTCAAGCCCGGCGGGCAGTGATTTGCAGATTCCGCAATTTCCCGACCGCGCCGATTGACCGGCCCGAGACCCGGAATTATAGATAACTGACAAGTGTCAGGAAAATCCTTTGCGATGTTCCGCACAGTTGGGAGGTCAGATGAAAACCGGCTCGGGCATGATGCGGCAATCCGGCAATTCCGCGCCGGTTCTGGTCGATCCTCTGCCTGCGCACAGATTCGAGACCGATGCATTGCGGGTCTGGCTGTCAGAACGGTTGCCCGAATTGCGGGACGGCTTCGAATTGCAGCAATTTCAGGGAGGCATGTCCAACCCGAGTTTCATGCTGACCTCGCGTCTGGGTGGGCGCTTCGTTCTGCGGAAAAAACCTCCGGGGAAATTGCTGCCCAAGGCGCATGCCGTCGACCGTGAATATCGGGTGATGCGGGCACTTGGCGACAGCGCGGTTCCGGTTCCCGAAATGATCGCCCATTGCGAGGATCCGCAGGTCATCGGGGCGGAATTCTTCATCATGCGATTTGTCGACGGGCGGGTCATCACCGATCCGGCGATGGGTACGATCCCGCGCGAACAGCGCCCGGCGATGATGCACTCGCTGGTCGATACGCTGATCGATCTGCACCGCGTCGACTGGCGGGCCGCCGGGCTGGAAGGTTTCGGACAGCCCGACGCCTATCTGGCCCGACAGGTCAAGCTATGGGCACGGCAATACGAAGGCGCCAAATCCGATCTTCCGCGGGATTTCGACTATGCGCAACTGGACTGGCTGCGCGACTGGCTGATCGCGCATTCCGATGTGGCGGATCTGGGCGCCATCTCGCATGGCGATTTCCGTCTTGGCAATGTGATCGTCCATCCGACAGAGCCGCGCGTCATTGCCGTTCTGGATTGGGAGCTTTCGACGATCGGTCATCCGCTTGCCGATCTGGCATATCTCTGCCTGCAATATCGCTTTCCGCCGGATCTGCCCAAGGCAGTGGATCCGATGGCGGCGGGACTGCCGGACGAAGCGCAGGTGCTTGACCGCTATTGCAAGGGGATGGGGCTGTCCCGGGTCGAGGATTGGCCGGTTTTCCTTGCCTTTGCCTGTTTCCGCTATGCCGCGATCGTTCAGGGCGTTGCAGCCCGCGCGGCACGCGGCAATGTCAGCAGCGCAAGCGCCGATGCCGAGCAGGACGGAGCCCGTGCCCGGCGCGTGGCAGAGATCGGCTGCCAGATTGCCCGGACCGGGGCAGAGTGACATGCTGATGACCGGTTCAGCCCGCGAATGGTCCGCCATGGGCGGCAGGATCTCTGCGCATGAACGGATCGCGGATATCGTGGCGATATTTGGGATTTCACCCGGCATGAAGAGGCATTTTGCATGACAGCGACCGCTTCGATGAGTTTCGAACAGGCAGTTCACCACGTCACGACCACCAATCCGATGTTCCACACGACCAGGGTGACGGTGAACGGCGTCAGCTACAAGGCGTTTCGAAACTGCCCGCCAAGCATACCCGATCTGATGCGGGATTGCCGGGAACGGCATGGCAATGACGCGGCGGCTTATCTTGCGTATCAGGACGAATGCTGGACCTATGATGAATTCCGCCGTGATGTGAATCGCATCGCATGGTCGCTTCGCGAGCAGCTTGGCGTGACCAAAGGCACCCGCGTCGCCATCGCCATGCGGAACTATCCTGAATTCATGATCTCGTTTCTGGCGATTTCGTCGCTGGGCGCGGTCGTTGTCAATCTGAACGCATGGTGGACGAGCCAGGAACTGGACTACGCCCTGAGCGACTGCGAGGCGCGGGTGATCTTTGCCGACGGGCCGCGCGCCGCGCGTCTGGAGCCGCTGCGAAAACGCCATGACCTGACTATCATCGGAGTCAGGGACGGCGAGCAAGCAGATGCGCCATGCTACAGTTCCATGCTGCGCGCGGCCCCGGATGACGCAGCCGTCACTGCTGCAATCCATCCCGATGACGATTTCCAGATCATGTATTCCTCGGGTTCGACCGGCCATCCGAAAGGCGTGGTCCAGACCCATCGCGGCGCGGTCACGGCAATCTATACATGGGTGATGCAGATGTCGCTGAAGCCGCTCATGTTCCCTGCCGGCCCCGATGCCCCTCCGGCGCTGCCGGTTTCCGTGCTGATCGTTACGCCGCTTTTCCATACCACGGCCTGCCATACGATGTTTCTCTACAGTCTTCTGGCGCCCGCAACCGTGACGCTCATGTACAAATGGGACCCGTATGAGGCGATCCGGCTGATCGAGGCACGGAATGTCACGCGGTTCCTTGGCGTGCCGACCCAATCGGCGGAACTGATGGAGGCGGTGCGCGAAACCGGCGCGGCGCTGCCTTCGTTGCGCTATGTCGGGGCGGGCGGGGCAAAACGCCCGGCGCCGCAGGTCGCACAGCTTGCACGGGCCTTTCCGCAGGCCGATATCGGCACCGGCTGGGGCATGACCGAAACCAATGCATTGGGGATCGGGATGTTCGGCGATGATTATGTCAAACGCCCGGATGCGGCGGGGCGGCTTTACCCGCCGGTGCAGGAAATCCGTATCGTGAACGATGCGGGCGCGGAACTTCCGCCGGGTTCGCTGGGCGAAATCACCGTCAGGAGCCTGGCGAATATGCGCTGTTACCTGAACCAGCCGGCAGAAACTGCACGGGTGCTGAAAGACGGCTGGCTGAGTACCGGGGATATCGGCGTGATCGACGATGAAGGCTTTGTCACCATCCTCGACCGCAAGAAGCATATCATCATCCGGGGCGGCGAGAATATTTCCTGCCTCGAGGTGGAAGGCGCGTTGCATGGTCATCCCGATGTCATCGAGGCCTGCGCCTTCCCCGTCCCGGACGAGCGACTGGGCGAGATCGTGGGAATCGCCATTCAGCTTCGCCCCGGCGCCGGCATGAGCCTTGATGCCATGTCGGATTACCTTGGACAGCATCTGGCGCGATTCAAGATTCCCCAGAAACTCTGGTGCCAATACGAGCCTCTGGCGCGCGGCGCCACGGACAAGACCGACCGCCGCGCCGTGCGCCTTGTCTGTCTTGGGGCGCCGGCCTGACCGCAAGCGATCCGCTGGCGGGTATCGCCGCCCGAAAACCATCGTTGGAAAAAAGGAGTTCCAGACATGATGTTCGACCTGACCGGCAAGGTTGCGCTGCTGACCGGCGCGTCGCGGGGCATGGGATTCGCCATGGCGAAGGCGCTGGCGGAACATGGCGCGACGGTGGTGATATCGGCCCGCAAGCAGGATCAGCTGGATGCGGCCGCAGCCAGCATCAATTCGCTTGGGAAGGGCAGGGCATATGGTGTCGCCTGCAATGTGGGTCATAGGGACCAGTTGCAGGCCCTGGTGGATGAAACCCGTTCCGTTGCGGGCAAGATCGACGTGGTGATCGGCAATGCCGGGGTCAATCCCTATTACGGCCCGACCTCCCAGATCCCCGATGACGCCTATGACAAGACCCTGAAGACGAATGTGCAGTCGAACCTGTGGCTTGCCGGCATGGTGGTGCCCGACATGATCGAAAAAGGCGCGGGCTCGGTCGCCTTCACCTCTTCCATCGGGGCATTCAAGCCTTCGGTCATGCTGGGCACCTATGGCATGTCCAAGCTGGCACTGATCGGGCTGGTGCGGAATCTGGCCGCCGAATTCGGACCCAGGGGCGTGCGATTCAACGCCATCTGCCCGGGATTGGTGCGCACGGAATTCGCGCGCGAATTATGGGAAAACCCCGATGTCGAAAAGCGGATCCAGAACGACATTCCATTGCGCCGGCTGGGAGAACCCGAGGATTTCGCCGGGATCGCGGTTTTCCTTGCCTCGGATGCCAGCCGTTACATGACAGGGCAGGCGCTTACCCTCTGCGGCGGGTCGAATATGTGGACCTGAACAAAGCCGCCCCGTGGGCGATATGGTGACACCCGATCCAAACCCCGGCTTGCGCCCTCAGTCCTCGCCAATACTCGCCCTGATCATGGCGGCCGCGCCTTTCGCGATCGTCCGGGCGATCAGCTCGTCGGGCTGATCACGGTTCAGCCAATCGCGCATGGGTCCGAAAGCACTCAGGAAAACCATCAGATTGGCGATGATCTCCAGCCGCTGATCCCCTGGCCCGACACCCAGCCGATCCGCAAGCTGATCCGCCAGATCCTTCATGACGGCGATTTCGCGCAGCCGCATGGCCCGGCGGTCTTCCTGCCGCAGATGCGGAATGGTCCGATAGGCAAGCAGGGTCGCCTGACGCTTGCGCTTCCACGAAACGATCAGATAGCGCTCGATCGCCTCTTCAAGCGGGACCGAGTGATCGGTCAGAATATCCGGCAGGGTCGGCACATCCGTACGGAACCACAGCTGATTCAGCAGGCGGCGCAGGATATCGTTCTTGTCCGCGATATAATCGTAGATACTGGCCTGATTGACGCCCGAACGCGCGCAGATGTCGCGGATGGTCGTGGCCGCGAAACCCTTATCGATAAAAAGCTCCAGCGCGCCCTCGCAGATCTGCTGGCGCTTGGCCTGGATCAGATCCCGATTGCGGACATTGGTGATATCGGCCTCTTCCAGAAGCTCTTTGCGCACCGCGCGCATACGTGCATTTTCACGAGCCACTGATCCAACGTCTCCGATTTTCCCGGGCCATGCAAAAACCTAGCGGCGCAGGGCAGGCGTTGCAACGTGCCCGCAGTCCACAGGTTATTTCAACCCGTTCGACGATAGCGGAAAACCCCGGTTCCGGTGGCCAGAACCTCGCCGGTATCGTCGGTCACGCGGCCTTCGGCGAAGAAGGTCGAACGGCCGCCGCCCTTGCGCCAGCCCTCGGCGATGAGACGTTTCCCCTTCGGGCGCGACAGAAAATTCACATTCATGGATAACGTCATGGCAAATCTGCGCTGTTCGGGATCGCCGGTATAGCATCCTGCGAAACCCATGACCGTATCCAGCAAAACCCCGTAAATACCGCCATGCGGAATGCCGTAGCGATTTTCGATAAATCTGCGGATCGGCATCTCGAACCGGGAGTAATCTTCTGACCAGTCCGTCAGTTCATAACCCATATGGGACTGAAACGGGTAAGGATCCTCGATAAGATCCGCTTCGATCCGGGTGGTCATATGGTATGGAATCCTGTCTTGCCTTGCCGGAGGGATGCATTCGTCCGGCAAGGCTTCTATCAGCCGTAAAGCAGATTTGGAATGTACAGCGCGATGCCCGGGATCAGGATGATCAGCAGAACGCCCAGCAGCGTCACCAGAACATAGGGAATGACCGAGCTGTAGATGTCGCTCATGGTGACGCCCGGCGGCGCAACGCCCTTCAGATAGAACAGGTTGAACCCGAATGGCGGCGTCATATAACCCACTTCCATCATGATGATGAACAGGATGCCGAACCAGATCGGATCGAAACCCGCTTCGCGGATCACCGGCAGGAAGACCGGCAATGTGATCAGCATGATGCCGACCGGGTCGAGCACCATCCCGAACAGGAACAGAATCATCAGCATGAACAGAAGGGCGCCCCATTTCCCGCCGGGAATGAAGCCCATCAGGTTCGACATCATGCTTTGCGCCCCCAATGCCGTATAGGCCGCCGAGAAGGCATGGGCCGCAAACAGGATCCAGATGACAAGCGCGGTCAGGCGTAGTGTGGCGATCGAGGTGTCATGGATCACCCGCCATGAAAGCTGACGATTGATCAATGTGGCGACAAACGCGCCGAAAACGCCGATGGCAGCGGCCTCGGTGGGTGTCGCATAGCCTCCGAAGATCGCGCCAAGCACGATGGCGACGATGAGGATCGGAAGGATCACGGCCTTCAACGAGCGAAGTTTTGGCCCCCAACCCGCGCGTTCTTCCCGGGGCAGGGCGGGGCCCAGCTCGGGCTGAAGCCAGCAGCGGACCCCGATATAGATCGAAACAAGTACGAACAGCAGCAGCCCCGGCCCAATTCCTGCCGCGAAAAGGCGTCCGACCGAAACCTCGGTCAGCAGCGAATAAAGCACCATGAGGATGGAGGGCGGAATCAGGATGCCCCAGCCTCCGCCCGCATTGATGGCGCCCAATGCCAGTTTCTTGTCATAACCGCGTTCAAGCATCTTGGGCAGCGCGATGGTTCCCATGGTCACCACAGCCGCGCCCGAGATGCCGGACATGGCGGCGAAGATCACGCAGATCAGCACCGTTCCGATGGCCAGGCCGCCGCGCAGCCCGCCCCACCACAGATGCATCATGCTGTAAAGATCGTTCGCGACCCCTGATTTCTCAAGCAATATGGCCATGTATACGAATAACGGGATGGCCATCAATGTAGGCGACTGCATCGTTTCCCACATTTTCGAGGCCAGCAGGTAGAACCCTACGGAACCCATTTCGTAGTAAAGGAAAACGACCGAGATGCCGCCAAGAACGAAAGTCAACGGCGATCCCAGAAGGATGAACAGCAGCAGCGCGCCGAAGAACAGGAATGTCAGGATCTCGACGCTCATGGATGTATCTCCTGTGTGTCCTGAGCATGATCGCTACTGGCCGGGCTGCCAAAGATGTCATCTGGAACCGGCAGGCCCATAACGACCCGGATATCCGCCCAAAGACGGACAAGACCTTGCAGCAAAAGCAGAATTGCGGCGACCGGGATAAGCAGCTTTGTCGGCCAGAGAGGCGGATTCCAGATCGAGTTGGAACGCTCGAGGCTACCGATGGAATCCGAGGCGATGACCCAGCCCTGCCACAGCAATACGCCCACGAAAAGCAGGAAGAGCGGCCATGTCAGGATATCCAGCAGCGCCTTGCGACGGGCGCTTAATTTTCCGTAGAAGATATCGACATTCACATGCGCCCGGTCGGCAAGAAGATACCCGCCTCCAAGGATGGCATAGCCTCCGAATATCAGCGTGGCGAGTTCCGAGGTCCAGATCGTTGGTCTGCCGATCAGATAACGCATGATCACGTCGATCAGCAGGAAGACGAACAGGAAGATCACCGCAAGCGAAACCCAACGTCCGATAAAGCGATTGATGCGCGTTACGGCGCGTGCCGCCTGAAACATGGTTCAAGTTCCTTGTGCAAATTTGCTATGCGGGGGGCAGCCGCCAGCCGCCCGATCCGTCATTTCCGGATTTGTCCAGCCTTGCCGCCGGGGGCCGGTGACAGGCCCGCGCGCAGGCCCGCAAGATCAGACGTAACCCAGATCGGCCATGAGATTGCGGTAGATGTCAGCCGCTTTTCCAGCCATCTCGCTGCGCTGGCCCTCTGACTCCAATATCTCGCCCGACGCTTGCGCCAGCATTTCAAGCACCTCATCGGGCAGGGTCAGAACTTCCAGATTCTGGTTGGCCACGCCATCCGCAATCGCCAGTGCTTCTTCGTGCTGATATTCGGCGGTGCGAAGGAAAAAGCGCGTTTCGATCGTATCCATAAGCGCCGAGCGCAAATCGTCGCTCAAGTCTTCCAGCGCCTTCAGGTTGAACAGATAGGAATCTGTCGTCTGCGCAAGCACCGGCTTGTAGTGATATTTGCACACTTCCCATAGCGACATGGATTTAGCGCCGACCGCCGCGCCCCAATGCGCCCCGTCGACGACACCCGAGCTAAGCGCCTGATACAGCTCGGCGCCCGCGATATATTGCGGAGCGGCGCCTGCGGCTGTCAGGAAATCCATCATCGCCCCGGCCGAGCGGATCTTGAGACCCTGGAAATCGGCGGCCGACTCGATCTTTTTGGATGCGGTCATCTCGACCGGCAGGACCTTTTCGGGCTTCAGCATGACGCCTTTCGGCGCCAGTTCTTCGTTCAGCAGCGCCTCGAGCCCCAGATTTTTCAGAGCATGCGAAAATTCCCACGCCTCCCTGAAAGTGCCGGGCATGCCATAGACGAAATTCGCGACCGTCGCCTGATCCTCGAAATAGGAAGCGGCCAGCGTTCCCATGGGAACCACGCCCTTGCTGACGAGATTGAAGATATCCGGACCCTTGGCGAACTCTCCCTCGCCAAGAAGTTCAAGCTTGAATGCGCCGTCGGTGCGTTCGGCAAGGATGGCTGACATCGTTTCAAGACTGTCCGTGAAAGATGCCGATGCCTTGGGCCAGTGAGCCTGCACCCGCCAGGTCACCTCACCGGCGGCCAAAGCCTTGCCGACAAGCGCCGGTGACGCAACCGCCGCAAGCGCCCCGCCGCGCAGCAATGCACGCCGTTTGATCCCTGCCGCTGTGGCGGAAACCTTGTTGGTATATTTCATCTTATCCTCCCGTTGGTTTCAATCCGGCTGTTTGCGCCGCCGTTATTCTTTATTCCCCTGACAAGTGTCCGGGAAATTCCCGGCATGATTCGTGTAAATTTTATAATTGTATTTCATATCATTACCCTGTTATTGGCGGTGAATTTCAAAGAACTTCGAACAATCCCGCCGCACCCATGCCGCCGCCGACGCACATGGTGCAGACGACGTATTTGGCGCCGCGTCTTTTGCCCTCGATGAGGGCATGGCCGACCATGCGCGCGCCCGACATGCCATAGGGATGGCCGATCGAGATCGCGCCGCCATTCACGTTCAGCAACTCATCCGGGATTCCAAGAACCCGGGCCGAGTGAAGGACCTGACAGGCAAATGCCTCGTTCAGTTCCCACAGATCGATATCTTCCACCTGCAATCCATGCAGCCGCAGCAAAGGGGGAACGGCATGGATCGGCCCGATGCCCATTTCATCCGGTGCCAGACCCGCCGCCATGACCCCGATATACCGGCCAAGCGGTTGCAGCCCCATCTTCTCGGCTTTCCGTGCTTCCATCAGGACCGAGGCCGATGCGCCATCCGAAAGCTGCGAGGCATTCCCGGCGGTGATATGCTTCCCTTCCCCGATGACCTGACCGTCCTTGAACACTGGCGAAAGGCGCTGCAAATCCTCCAGCGTGGTCCGGGGGCGGTTGCCTTCGTCACGATCAAGTTCGACCGCGACATCCGAGACCTCGCTGGTTTCCTTGTTCACGACTTTCTTGACGGTTTTCAGCGGCACGATCTCATCGTCGAACCTGCCGGACTTTTGCGCCTCGGCTGTGCGCTGCTGCGACCGCAGGGCGTAGGCGTCCTGATCCTCGCGCGTGATCCCGTATCGCTCGGCGACGATTTCGGCGGTTTCCAGCATGGTCATGTAAAGCGAGGGGAGATGCCGGTCGATCCAAGGGTCGGTGCGGCGATCCTGACGCAGATTCTGGTTCTGGACCAGACTGATACTTTCAACGCCGCCACCAATGGCGATATCCATGCCGTCATGGATGATCTGCTTGGCCGCCGTCGCAATCGCCATCATCCCCGAGGCGCATTGCCGGTCGATCGACATGCCCGCTATCGTATCGGGCAAACCGGCCCGGATGACTGCCTGCCGGCCGATATTGGCACCCGTGCTGCCCTGCTGGATGGCACAACCGATGATGCAATCCTGTATTTCCGCCGGATCGACGCCCGCCCGGCTGACCGCATGGGACACTGCATGGCCGATCAGTTGCTGGGCCTGCGTATCGTTGAATGCGCCCCGATATGCTTTGCCAATAGGGGTCCGCGCGGTGGAAACGATTACGGCATCACGCATATCTTGCCTCCCATATCTTTTGCGGCGGCCGGGATTCGATGGCGGTACCGCCTGAACCGGCGCCGGGCGCGATCCCAAGCAAGAATGCCCTGCCCGCTTTCCTGCATGGGTGTTTCGCTATGCAAAATGCCATTTTGAAAATCGTTTGACAAGATGGACGCTTCTTTGGCCTATTGAGGCCGAAATGAAAGGAGGGCGACATGAGATCCATGCTGAGCCTTGGGCCGGGTGGACCCGAAACACTCGTCCTGACAAGGCAGTCCATGTCGCAACCGGGACCGGGGCAGGTGCTGCTTCGGGTCCGTGCCGCCGGGGTCAACTTTCCCGATACGCTGATCATTCGCGACCTGTATCAGGTCAAGCCTCCGCGCCCCTTCGCGCCGGGCGGCGAAGTTTCTGGCGAGATTGCGGCGATAGGTGAGGATGTCAGCGGTTTTGTCGTCGGGGATCGCGTTCTGGCCCTGACCGGTCATGGCGGATATTCCACACATGTCATTGCCGAGGCCACGCGGACGGTCAGGATACCCGACCAGATGCCCTTCGATGAAGCGGCCTGCTTTCTGTTCACCTATGAGACCTCACATCACGCATTGAAGGATCGCGCACAGCTTCGGCAAGGCGAGACGCTTCTGGTGCTTGGCGCGGCAGGCGGTGTCGGTGCCGCGGCCGTCGAGCTTGGCAAGGCGGCGGGGGCTCGGGTCATCGCGGCGGTTTCATCGCCGGAAAAGGCAGAATTCTGCCGGGATCTTGGGGCCGACGAGATCATCATCTATCCGCGCGAGATGAATCGTGACGCGCAGAAGCAATTCTCCGATCAGATCAAATCGCTGACCGGCGGCGAGGGCGTGGATGTGGTCTATGACGCGGTGGGCGGGGATTATGCCGAACCGGCGCTGCGTGCACTGGCATGGAAGGGGCGCTTTCTGGTCGTGGGATTTCCTGCGGGAATTCCCAGGATCCCGCTTAATCTTACCCTTCTCAAGGGATGCCAGATCATGGGCGTCTTCTGGGGCGCTGCGGTTCGGCGCGAGCCGGAAGGTCACGCCGAGAATGTGGCAGAGCTGTTTTCGCTATATGCCGGCGGGCGGATAAAACCCCGCATCTGCGCGCGCTACCCGCTTGAACGGGCGGGAAAGGCGCTTGCGCTGCTGCAGGATCGGAAGGTGCTTGGCAAGGTCGTGCTGACCGTCGATTGATCACTCCAGATGCGTGGTGTCGTTGAATCGCCTTGCGATCATCGTCTCGCCGTGAATCACCAGCAGGCTGATCGATCCGTTATCGGCACGGTTGAACGCAAATGGCCTTGCGCCGGTGGCAATCGACATGGCCGCGCCGATCACGCCGCCATGCACGAAAACCGCGACCCGCGAATCCGGATGCGCCGCCGCGATCCGCAACAATCCGCGCCGGACACGCAGATGAAGCGCGTCGGTCGTTTCCGCGCCGGGGATCTCGCCCCATTCATGCCGCTGCATCGCTTGCAGATAGGCGGGATGTTTTTCGGTCGCGTGAAAGCGATATGCGCCTCCGTCCCATTCCCCCAGACATACTTCACGCAGATCCGCCTCGATCCGGGGTTCCAGGCCCAGTGCCGCGGCCAGAGGTGCGGCAGTCTGATGGGTACGTTGAAGCGTGGTCACATAGATCGCCGCGATATTGCTGTTCCGAAGCCGCTGTCCCACGGCCCGCGCCTGCGCCTCGCCGTCCGGATGCAGTGCCGGGTCGCCGTGACCGTCCTTCAGCGGGAAGTCTTCGCCCCGCAGCGCGGGCATGGATTCGCCATGCCGGACAAGGAAAAGTTCCGCCGCGCCGGCAGGAGGCGCAAACCGGCTTTGTCGTGCTTCGTCGTTCATCATCGGCCTTTCGGATCTATCGCATTGCCGTATTGCCCGGCACGCGTCAGGGCATGGAGCAGATGGCAGATTATTGCAAGTTTTGCGCCCCTTGCCGTAACCCTTGACCCATATATAGCGGGGATCCCGCAAGTTTGATCCCTGATGGCCGTCATTCCGTTTGCGGGCTTGTCATGCATCCACTATCCCATGCCAAAGGATGACATATTGCGGTCCGGCCAGCACCGTGCTTGTCTGGTTCCGCCAGGATATGCGCGAACAAAGCCTGGCTTTCCATGCGGGCGAATGGCCACTGTGAAATAACGGAGACGAACATGCTGCAATCTTCCCAGACACCGGTCCGAAGCGGCGGCCAGATCCTTGTCGATCAGCTTCTGATCCATGGTGCGGATACCGCTTTCTGCGTTCCCGGAGAAAGCTATCTGGAAGTGCTGGACGCGCTGCATGACGTGAAGGACCGTTTCACCCTGATCAACGCGCGGCACGAGGCGGGTGCCGCCGATATGGCCGAGGCACATGGCAAGCTGACCGGAAAGCCGGGGATCTGCATGGTGACGCGCGGCCCGGGTGCCTGCCATGCCGCGATCGGCGTGCATATCGCGCAGCAGGACAGCACGCCGATGATCCTGCTGGTCGGTCAGGTCGCCCGCGACACCACAGACCGCGAGGCGTTTCAGGAGATCGATTACCGCGCCATGTTCGGCACCGTGGCGAAATGGGCTACGCAGATCGACGATGCGCGGCGCGTTCCCGAATATATGGCGCGGGCCTTCCGCGTCGCGACCTCGGGTCGCCCCGGGCCGGTTGTTATCGCCCTGCCCGAAGACATGCTGACCGATCGCGTCGCCGTGGCGGATGCGCGGCCCTATACCGCGACCAGCGCCGGCCTTGCCGCGGAATCGGTCGAAGCGGTGAAGGCGGAACTGAAAACCGCGAAACGCCCGCTGATGCTGGTTGGCGGATCGGGCTGGACCGATCAGGCGGCGATGGCGATCACCCGCTTTGCCGAGACGAACAATATTCCCGTCACCTCGGCGTTTCGCAGGCAGGACATCGTCGACAACCGTTCGGCATGCTATGCGGGCGATTTCGGCACCTCGACCGGCCCGGATCTTTACCGGCATCTGGCAGAGGCCGACCTGCTTCTGGTCATCGGCGCGCGGCTGGGCGAGATGACGACCCGCGCCTATAGCACGCTGGATTCACCAAATCCCGGCATCCGGCTGGTCCATATCCATCCCGATGCTGATGAGATTGGCCGCGTCTATTCCCCCGATCTGGGGCTGGCCGGAACCCCTGCCGGGGCTGCTGCTGCCCTGGATGGCTGCGATCTGGGCCATGCGGATGACTGGGCCGAATGGTGCGCCACGCTGAATCGCGATTATCTTGCCGATACCGAAGCGCCCAATGGCGGCGACTGGGCGCTTGATATGGGTGTCGTGCTGGCGCAGCTTCGCGACAATCTGCCCGCCGATACCGTGGTGGCGATGGATGCGGGCAATCACAATGGCTGGCCGCAGCGATATATGCGCTATGGCCGTCCGGGCCGGGTTCTGGGTTCGACCTGCGGGGCGATGGGATATTCCGTACCCGCCGCCGTGGCGGCCGCGATTGTGAATCCCGACCGGCTGGTGCTGTCCTTCGTGGGCGATGGCGGCTTCATGATGAGCGGGAACGAATTGGCCACCGCCGCGCAATACGGTGCCTGTCCCATCGTGCTGCTGTTCAATAATGGCATGTATGGCACGATCCGAATGCATCAGGAGCGGGAGCATCCCGAGCGTGTTTCAGGCACGACCCTGCGCAATCAGGATTTCTGCCGCATGGCCGAAGGTCTGGGGTGTTACGCCGAGCGTGTGACCCGGACCGAGGATTTCGCCGCCGCCTTTGACCGGGCGCGGGAAAGCGGACGCCCCGCAGTGCTGGAACTGGTGACGGATCCCGAACAGATCTCGACCCGGACGACGATCTCGGCACTTCGGAAGGCGGCAAAGGAGCGGCTGGCGGGCTAGAGCGTGTCTCGCTGAATCGGAAATGCCGGTTACTTGTGTTCCGCGATGGCCGGGGGCCAGCCCCCGGACCCCCGGGATATTTGAGTGAAGAAGAAGCCTGATCGATACCGGATCGTTTTGCCGGGGAGGATGCGGTATCTGACAGGAAGGAGTGAAGGCCAGCGGTGGGTGGTGGTGCCTTTACGGGCGGTGATCCGAGTCTGACCGGGCTTTGGGCGTCGGTTTTTCGCTTTTCCCGGCATGGAACTTGTTCTCGCGGGTGTCGCCGAACAAATGCCTGCTTTCAAGGAATTCGCGCTGCTGACGGTAGAAATCCGACAGGAAATCCCAATGATCCGAGGGGGGTACCTGTCCTTCGAACCCGATCTTTTCGGCAATCGTCCGCGCGACCGCATCAAGCCGGTCGGTCGCTTCCTGCGTATGAGGCGGTTCGCGCAGGATCTGTTCAAGGGTTTGCAGTTCAAAGCGGCCGTAAACGCCCAACTGCTCGGGTGTGAAGGTGAAATCGACCCGGTCCGACGGGTTCTGCACCGCCAGATCGGGCAGCAGCACGGTTGCCGGCTGATCGACAACCAGCGTTCCGGCGATCATGTCGCCCAGACGCTGGTTGCGCTTGCTGAACAACGGAACGCAAAGAACCGCGATCATCCAGAATGTCATGAAGGCCTTGCTTTCCGAGCCGATCAGATCGCCGCCGAACAGCACCACGATCGGCATGAAGACCTCGACCTCCTTCATCAGGTTCCGCACCACGATCTGATAAGCCGAAAGCCGCTTTCCGTCGGCACTGATCACACGGGTTTTCGTGATCCGCTTGCCCAATGTGCGCCCGTTCCAGACCAATTCGGAGAAGATATAATAGGGGGTGCGGACCAGGAAACTCAGCAGGAAGAACAGGGCGGCAAGAAAGGACCAGTCCCAGATTCCGGTGAAAATCATCAGCCAGAAGAACAGGATCAACCCGCCATAAGTCAGCAGGATATCGATAAGCTGCCCGCCGAACCGCGCGCCGATCGAGGCAAGCGCAAAGCTGATCGGCACGCCTTCGGGCGGATGTATGGACAGGGTCTTGCTGCTCATGTTCCGGCGCTTTCCTGATCGGCATTCAGCCCGCCCGTCGCATCCTCGCGCCCGCCAAGCAGGAACCATGCCAGCCAGAGGGCGCCGATCCCCCAGCCGACGATCAGGCGCCACATTGTGTCCTGTACCAATTGCCTCAGGAAACCCTCGATCATCGCGGCGGCGATCAGCATCAGCCCCGCCAGGATGATCAGCGTCACGGCATCCCGCCCGGCGCGGTACAGGGCCTCGCTGCGGCTGCAACTGCCGGGTTCCAGAACTGCAAGGCCAAGACGCGCGCCGCCGCCGCAGGCGATGGCGATTGCGGAAATCTCGGTGACGCCGTGGATCGACAGCCAGCCGAAAGCCTCGAATCCCAGCCCGGCATCGGCGAACATGGTGACGAAAGCGCCAAGCACCAGCCCGTTATAGAAGGTCAGCACAAAGCTTGGCAGGGCGCCGAATACACCCAATGCGAAGATCAGGATCGCGATCTGGGTGTTATGCGAGAACAGGAATGTCGAAAAGACGGCCAGATGTTCGTGATTCTGATCACCGTCATCGAACAATGTACTGCGCAGATAATCGACCGACGCTTCCGGCGTGCGCCCGTCGGCCAGACCGCCGGGAACGAAGGTGAAGAACCAGCTTGGATCCTGCCGGTAAAGGATATGCGCGACCACCGCGCCGAATATCATCATGAAGAAGCCCAGAAGGATCGGGAACCATGATCTGCGTACGGCCTGCGGTATCCGCCGGGACAAGAAGCGGGATGTCACGCCGCGAATGCTTTCCTGCGGCGCATAGACGACCAGATATGCACGGGCGCAAAGCGCCGCCAGATAGGTTTCAAGCGCCTTGTCCATTGAAATGGCCCGCGCAAGACTAAGCGAACTCATTGCCTGTCGGTACAGGCTGGCAAGCGCCATCGTGTTCCCGTATCCCAGACTCTGCACGCCGGATTTCTCGGCCCGGCTGACCAACTCGTCGAGTTTCTTCCAGTTTTCCTCGCGCTCTGCCCTGAAGCGGGAAGAGCGGATCAGATCGGCCGGGATGTCATGCTCGGGCGTCATATCAACTCCTGTGCCTTGATATCGACGTAACGCGAGATCAGCCCGGCAGTGAGATCCTCGGGCGCGGTGTCGAGGCACAGCACCCCCAGACGGTTAAGCCGGTCATACACGCTTTGCCGTTCCTGCCGGAACTGGCGGGCGGCCACGGCAAGCGCGACATCGTCCATGCCGGTACTTTCCGGCTGGGCCAGAGTTTCGATATCCGGCTCGCGGAAGGCGACGTACAGCACCAGATGCTGCCGCGAAATCACGGCCAGATTCTCGACCATCAGTTGCACCGTTTCGCTGTCGGCGAATTCCGAGAACACGACCACCAGCGAGCGGCGCGACAATACGCCGTTCAGATGCGAAAGCCCCAGCGTGTGGTTGGTTTCGGCTTCTTCCGGGAACAGATCCGCCCCTTCCGACTGAATCAGGTTGAACGCATTTCGTCCGGGCCGGGGCGGCAGAAAACGGCCGGGGCGGCTGCCGAAATTGTAGAAACCCACATTGTCGCCGCCCAGCCCTCCGGCCCATGCCAGTGCAAGCGCCGCGTTGAAGGCGCGGTCGAATCGGGAAACCCCGCCGATCTGCTCACCCATCAGATGCCCGCTATCCAGGCACAATACGATCTGGTGATTGCGCTCGGCCCTTGTTTCACGCGCGATCAGTTCCCGCCTCCGGGCTGAACGCTTCCAGTCGATCATGCGGGGATCCATGTCGCTTTGGAACTCGCGCAGCTGGTGGAACTCAGAGCCCTGTCCACGGATCTGCATGGATTTCAGCCCGTCGGTCAAAGGCAGCAACCGGGTCTGAATCTCGCCGTTCAGAACGGGCTGGATATCGGGCTGGATGCGGATATCCAGATCCAGCGGCCGGCTTGGCATGATTTCGAATAATTGCAGGCGCGACGGAAAACGCAGCCATAACCGTTCGATCCGGGAATTGCCGCGTGCCCGCAATCCGAGCGGCAGGGATATCTTCATCCTGCCTGCTCCGGCATCGGGCCGGATCGTCAGCGTTTCGGATTCGGGGACGATATGGTCGTCATGGCTGATCCGAAGCTGCATATCTGCGGGGAGCTGCCCCTTCATTGCCGCAATCTCGACATCCAGCGCAACCATCGTTCCGACAAAACCCCGTTGCGGCAGATCGGCCTTGATCGTGAATCGGCGCGGCGCGGGCGAGATCAGCAGATCCAGCGCCCCGGCCATCGCCAGAATAAACCATAGCGCAAAGGCGTATATCCCGTTATCGGGGCTGAAAAGCCCGACGGACAGGCTTGCCGCCGATGCGACAACGCCAAGGATGACAAGAAGCCGCGACGGTCTCATCAGCGCGGCGCATCTACACGCTGGATGATTGCCTCAAGCACGTCGTCGGGGCGACGCCCCTCGATCTCGGCCGAGGGGCCAAGCACAAGACGATGCCGCAGTGCTGGGGTGAACAGCATCTGCACATCGTCGGGCAGGGCATAATCCCGGCCCTCGAGCGCCGCCCTTGCCCGGACCGCCCGCGCCAGCGAATCCGCCGCGCGGGTCGAGGCGCCGTGCTGGATGTCTCCGTTATTTCGGGTCGCCCGCAGCAGATCGACGATATAGGTGATGATCGTGCTGTCCAGACGGATGGAATCCACCAGTTCATGCCCGGCGCGCAGGGTGCCGCGATCAAGCACCTTGCGCAATTCCCGCCGCCCGCTATCCGCGTCAAGCGGCAGCCCGGCATTGCGGGTCAGAATGTCGATCTCGGCCTGCCGGTCCGGGAAATCCACAAGTATCTTGAACAGGAAACGGTCAAGCTGCGCCTCGGGCAGCGGATAGGTTCCGTGCTGTTCGATCGGGTTCTGGGTGGCAAGCACGAAGAAATCGCCGCCCAGCGGATAGCTGGTGCCGTCGATCGTCACTTCCCGTTCGTTCATGGCCTGCAGCAGCGATGCCTGAGTCTTGGGCGGGGCGCGGTTGATTTCATCGGCAAGAAGGATATCGGTGAAGACCGGTCCCTTGGTCAGATGGAACGCATTGGTCTGGAAATTGAACAGGTTGACGCCCAGAACATCGCTGGGCATCAGGTCGGGGGTGAACTGAACCCGTCCGAATTCCAGATCGACCACCTGCGCGAGGCATCGCGCCAGCAAGGTCTTTGCGGTGCCCGGAGGCCCCTCCAACAGGCAATGCCCGCGCGCGAAAAGCGAGACCAGAAGCATGTCGATCAATTCGTCCTGCCCCTGCACGACCGAACCGATTTCGCCGCGTATATCGGCGGCAAGCGATTGAAATTCAGGCAGATCCATAAATATTCATGACCTTTTTGCGAAGTGACTGATATTGCGCGAGCTGCGCCGAAAGCTGATGCGGGGGCATTGCCGGTCCACTCTCTATCAGGCCCTGCGAGACCGCGCCGAATTCCTGTGCAAGTTCCGGATCACGTCGGGCAAGCATGGCCAGCGCGCGTTCCGTTCCCCGCAATCCCTCATCCCGGCCCAGCAGATTTCGGGCAAGATCCGCCATCTGCGCCCGGACGAGATCCGAAACCAGCTGCCCGTCATGCCCTGACAGGCGCAACAGCCGCGCCTTGGCCCCCAGAGAAACCCGTTTCGTGCGTTCGCGCATGACGCTTTGCGCACCCATCCCGAACTGGTTGATCGGACCGAAGCGAAGCGAGCCGCGCCAGAACGCAAGCGCCGAGACGATCAGCAGCGATGCCCATAACAGTGAGAACGGATATTCGAAGAACCGCGAGAATTCCTCGCTGTCACGGCTGTAATCCTGCCGTTCGTCCTCCCATTCCTGTTTGGTCGTGGTCACGGACAGAAAATCGACATAGATCGCGCCGGGGCGAGCCTCTTGTTGCAGACGTTTGAGGAAGCTGGCGGTGAATGCGGCGTTATCCGCAACCGCAAGGCCATGATTATTCAGCAGATCCGGGTCGGACAGGAACCATACGGGCAATTGATCGGATTCCCACTGGCAGCGCAAAACCAATGCGCCGGAATCCAGCCCGATGACCTCGCGGCAATCATCGGTCAGCGTTGCCCGGTCGAAAAGCTGCGCATGGAATAATTCCACCCGCTCGCCAGAGCGTTGCGCCGAGCCGGTGAATTCAGGCCCTTCCCTGATGATGGCGGTATCGCCCAGGCCCAGCTGCAGCTTCAAGCGGTCCAGATCGTCCGGCGCGATCAGCGATTGTTCATGCGCGACGCCCAACTCCACCATGGCACCACGCCATTTCGGCAATGCCACAAGGGCCGGGATCTGGTTGATCTTCTGGTCGAACTCCCACTCGTCCATCTGGCGCAGGGTCGGCGCGGCGATACGCTCTTCCCGATTATCGGGCGCGTTTTCGTAACTGTACAGATCCACATCGTAAAGCGGCACCACCGTCAGTCCGAAATCCTCGGCGGGGAGGATAAGTCGCGGATTGGCCGTTCGCGCGTCCAGACCCTGAGATCGAAGCCACGGCGCCAGCCCGGCCAGCCCGATTGGCGATTTGTCCAGCGCCCGGTCGCGTGCGTTATTCGCGCCGATGCTGAGCAGCCAAAGCCCCAATCCGGCAAGAATCACCACGATCAACAGTATGAACAGTCCGGATTTGCCGCTTTTCCTGCCCCGCCCCTCAGCCATCCGCCGCACCCCTGCGGGTTTCGGCGAGGATCGACCGGCCAGCATCGAGCATGGCCGAAAATTCGGCCTCTCCGACCTGGCGGCCGCCATAATGCGCGAGTTCCGCCGTTTTCAGAATCTCGGACAGGCGATTGCCGTGGATATATTCACGCGGCAAGCGGGCGAATGCGCGCCGTTCCGTATCGGAACGCGCAAAGCGGATCTGCGTCGCAGTCCCGGCGGCCAGCAGACAATGCCGCAACAGCAGGACAAGCGCGGTTCCGCGATCGGACATCTGCGCAAGCCTGGACAGCAGATCTGCCGGGCTCGCTGCGGTTTCCTGCGCGGACATCTTCCAGCCGTCGGGTGCGTCTTCGGGTTTGGTGGCGGCATCCGTGGGCGCACGGGCAAGCAATGCGCCGCCGCCCGCGAATTTCATCCAGGCCGCCAGCCCCGCCAAAAGCAACAGCACGGCAACTGCGACACCCGCGCCATTCATGTCGAATAACGGTTCGCGGGAAAGATCGGGGGGGCCGTCAGGTTCTTCGGATGGCAGCCGTCGGCCGGTGACCAGTTGCCCCTCGATGCGCGTCGCATAGGTCGTATCGGGATTCAGTCGCTGTTTCGCCACGATTTCCGCATAAGCATCAGTGCTTTCCCCTTGCGGTGCGGGAATGCTTTCGATGATGCGATAGCCGTTCTTTTCCCCGGATTGCTGCGCCACGGCAGGCGCGGCGCAAAAGGCAATCAGGGCCGGAACGAAGACGACAGATCCCCGCCGAAGACAGGGCGGGAACGACGCCATCAGGCAAAAACTTCGGCACTCGATTCCGGATTGAGGGGATCGGGGCCGTATTTGTTGGGGCCGTCAGTGCCCCTGAGCACGGTAATCACGAATGATGCCACCGTGATGATGAGTCCCGGAATCTCGGTTCCGATGACGCTGAAGATGCCCGGCACCACAAAGACGGCCAAAACCCACCAGCCGGACAGGTTCCGGTCATGGAATCTGCGAACCATGACCGAAATCGACGGCAATGTAAGGGCGAGAACCACGATTCCGACAATCACGAACAGGATTATCGTGACCGCTCCAAATCCGGTGCCTTGCGAGGAGTAAAGAAGGCCGGACGCCAACATGATAAGTGCGATACCGCCAAGCAGAACCAGATAATAGAAAAGCTGGAACCACCAATATTCCGAGCGCGGCGCCCGGCCAGAAAACGTGACGTATTTTTCACGCAGACACGTGCGAACTGCCTCTTTAAAACCCATATCGATTCCCCAGAGTTATCGGGCTTATGCCGATCAACCAGATGTGAACGGCTTAAATCTGCATTGAAACGATCGGCGGCGCAAGATGCCGGGCATTCCTTAATCCATAAAATCCGATCTTTAACCGGGATTTGGCCCGGTTAACCATATTCACATGGTTCATGCGAAGTCGCATGGCGCTTTCCGGCGCAGGGCATTAAAATTGCCCGCATGATCGAACCCTTACGACATATCACGGGAACACATCTTCTGATCGACCATTTCGGCGGTCGGTTTCTGGACGATCCCGCCCGTCTTGAAGCCATCCTGCGCGCTGCCGCCGCGGCTGCCGGGGCGACCGTTTTGTCGGGCTCGTTTCATCATTTCGGCGGCGGCAACGGCGTGACCGGCGTGCTGCTTCTGGCCGAGTCGCATATCTCGATCCACACCTGGCCCGAGCGGGGCTTTGCGGCCATCGATATCTTCATGTGCGGAGACGCGAATCCCGACAAGGCGGCGGGGATGCTGAAGCAATCGCTTGCGCCCCGGCATGTGGAAACACGGCGGGTGATGCGCGGTCACTCGAACCATTTTTCCCAGCCATCCATATAATAATCTGCCAGAACATGGGTCTGTATATGGTTCGCCTCGACCTCGAGGCGGGCCATGTCGGGCGGGAAGCGCGTGGCGGCGCTCCATTGTCCGGAATCCAGATATCGCAGCCCATCGGGCAAGTCAGGCATGCGATCCCGCAAGCGCATGGGTGACGCCATCACGAAGCCCCATTCTCCGAAACTGGGCACATAGGCGTGGTACGGCAGAACGGAAAGCGGCGCAGACAGATCGAACGGGTTGCGGGTCTCGTCCCATGTGGTGACGATCGACCAGAAGGCTTCGCGGGCAAACAGCGGCGCGCCGGACTGGGTGACGATGACCGATTGCGCCGTCGTCCTTTCCATCAGCAGCGCGTAGAACTCTGCCGAATAGAGTTTGGACAGCGTCAGGTTCTTGGGATCGGGCAGGTCCAGAATGATGACATCATAGGCCCCATCGTCATTTTCGACGAATTGCCACGCATCTTCGTTTACGATCTTCAACCGGTCGTCGGAAAGCGAATGATCGTTCAGCGGCGCAAGCTGGGGATGGTCGCGGAACAGCTCTGTCACGCGGGAGTCCAGATCGACCAGCGTGACATTCTTCACCTCGTCATGGCGAAGAACCTCGCGCGCGGCCATGCCGTCGCCGCCGCCCAATATCAGGATATCCTCGCGGCGCGGAGCCATGCCGATGGCCGGATGCACCAGCATTTCGTGATATCGATATTCATCGAGCGAATCGAATTGCAGCGAATAATCCAGATAAAGCCGTGTCCGGTCGCGGAACTGCGTCAGGGTGATGTTCTGATAGGGCGTCGCTTCGCTGAAAATGACGTCATCCTCGAACAATTGCGCCTCGGTAACCGACAGAAGTTTCTCGGACTGGATCAATGCCGTACAGGTCAGGACCAGCGCAATCAGCCATGCGGCACGCTGCCGCCCGCTGCTTTCATCGCGAAACAGCCAAAGCGAGATTCCGGCGACCAGCAGGTTCAATGCGCCGAAAACAAGGCTGGCGGACATCAGGCCCAGATGGGGAACGATCAGCAAGGGAAAGGCCAGCGAAGCGATCAGGGCGCCGGCATAATCCACGCTCAGCACGTTCTCGAAACGGAACCGCGCCGCGCCCACACGTTCGAGAACCCGTGCGATCAGCGGGATTTCCATGCCCGACAAAACACCCACCGCCGCAAGCAGGCCGAACAGCACCGGGCCGACTGCCGAAAGATAGGCATAGGCATAGAACAGCGCCGGAGCCATGAAGCCGCCGACCACCGCGATGAGGATCTGCACCCAGATAAAGCCGGAAACCGGTTGTTCGACAAAGCGCGACAGCCATGCGCCGACGCCCATGGAGGACAGGAACACACCGATGACAAGCGAGAACTGGCGGACGGAATCGCCCAGAAGATAGCTGGATGCCGTTGCGGCGATCAATTCATAGACCAGCCCCGCGACGGCGATCAGGAATGTCGCGATCAGCAGCCAGACATCTCGATGCGCCGGCCGCGAACCCGCCGTCATGAAACGATGACGGCTGCGATGATGAGGGCGATCGACAGGAAGATGCACCCGAACAGAATCGCCAGCGCGATATTCTGATCTTCTTCGATCTCCTTGATGATCGAGAAGGGCGTTGCCCGGTCGATCAGCTTCCAGACTCCCCACATCAGGGCGCATCCAAGGAATGTGAATGCGATCGTGCTGATCACATCCAGAACGAAACTTGCCATAAAGTGGTCCATATCAGCTTCCCCTTGCAAAGATCATTTCACATTGCCTCCGGCATAATACCCGCCGGAACCTCCAACCCGGACCGATCCGGCACCGGCTGAGGGCATGTCGGTACTTTCTCCGCCGATACCAAGGCGCCCCACATACCACGATCCGCCAAAGGCGGACAGGCACAAGACGATGAAAAATATGCGGAAAACGCTCATCTATCTGGCCCCTCAATCCTCATCGTCCCAGTCGCTTCCCGCCCAGCGCCGCTGGTGCAGGATAGCCGGCAGCGCGAGTGTCACGAATGACAGGACGAAGAACAGCGCGGCGGCGAAATACGCGGGGACGCCGCTGGTCTGCGCTTGACTGACGCTTACCGAGATCTGCCGGACGACCTCGGGGAATTCAGAGCGCAACAGGGTTCTGGATATCCCGTCCTTCCAGAATCCCGCCTCTTCGATATCGATCTCAAGCTGGTAAGGGCCGGTCTTTTCCCCTGGCCTGAAACGGATTGCCGCGTGAGAGCCGTCTTCGGTCCACTTGCCGTCGCCGTCGCGGCCCGAATAGTAATCGCTGGTCCTGCCGATCTCGAAGCGGGGATTGCCATCGGGATCGGTCAGCAGGAAATCGATGCCGGCCCAGCCGTCCACGACATCGCTGTCCAATTCGATGACGACCAGCCCCTGGTCATTGGTGATCTCGAAATCCACTGTGGCGGGCAGGTCGGCATTGATGTCGAACACCCGCGAGACAAGCTGTTCGCCGGGATTCAGCGACAGGATCAGGCCAAGGATCAGCAGCATCGCCCCGAACAGGCCCGAGACGGCGCCGACAAATTTGCGATGTGCCCATGTCCTGGCGGGTTTCAGCGGATGATTTTTCTGTAAAGGCGGCGGCAGTTCGATCCCGAAACCGTCGGCGATGTCCTTTGCAGGGACATAGGTGGTCAGGTAGATCTCGCGCTCGGTTTCCTCCTGCGAGAAATCCAGCATGCCCGTATTGCCCAAGGCCGAGATTGTCTGCGTGCGCTGCCCCGGTTCGGGCTGCCAGGTGAATTCGCCTTCCGCAAAGGAAATCACGGCATCGGTGGTCTCGTAATATCTGTATGTCTCGTCCCCGCAGCTGGCCGAGGGGCGATGTTCCGAATGCTCGACCTGATAGGTGCTGATCCAGGCATCGGTCCTGACGCGCCGGGAAAAGGTGACATGGCCGTTTTCGAAATTCAGCCAGCCATAGCCATGGGTTTCGGAATAGACCTGATGCTCGGTCCATGCCCAAACTTCGCCATTCCAGTGTTCCTCATATCCCAGCGTGCCGATCACGGTGAACTCGACGCCGAAAAGCCGGCCGCGATCGCCAAGTTTGAATGCGCTTGCCGGGCGCTGCAATTCGCCGAAGGATTTCAAGGCGCGGTAATCGTCATTCGCGTCCAGCAACGTGCCGCAATAGGGGCAGACATGCGTGGTCACGCGCCCGCCGCCAAGGACGTTCAGCCCCGCACCGCAAGAGGTGCAGTCGATCGACCTGAGTTCGGCGGAAAGCGTCATGAAGCGGGTTCCACGACGATATCAAAGGGGTTGAACCAGTCGCCAAGATATAGCTGTGCGCCACCATCCCAATATTCATAGGACAAAATCGCGCTGCCTCGCCCGGATGCGTTAAAGAAATTATAGGTTTCGCCCACTTTCAATTCATGATCGAAAACACCGCGCAGGGCCACGCATTCCGCCTGCTCGATTTCTGTGATGACATATTCAGTTCCGCCCATGCGGATCGCATCACCGATCCGGGCCTTCTGGACGGCGCTGGACAGGCTTCGGTCGTCAAGTTCGCGCTGGATGGCCACGTCGCCTTCGTCCAGTGACACCCAGACCGGGGCGTTTTTCTCATCCACGCCCCAGAACTCGTCCCAGAAGCCCCGGCCATAGGAAAACCGCGCCTTGCCGCCCAGCGTGATCACCTGACCGCCCGCCTTCACGGTATCGCCGATGTCGAACAGCGAAACCGTGTCATGCATGACGCCTTTGACGCCTGCTGCGCGGACTGCGTCGTCTTCGATCAGGATTGCGGTATCGCAGGCTTCGCAGACGGTCATCCGCGCATATCGCGCCAGCTCATTCACCGGTGTTCCGCAATTCGGGCAATGAAAATCAGTCACAATTACGACGCCTGACCAATCGGATATCCTTTCGGGTCGATAACAAATCATTCCCCGTGACGCTACTATATCCTGTCAACGCCCGGATTTTCCGCGTCGATCTGCGCAACCGGACCCGTGAAACATTGACGCTGCCAGGCAAAGACGGGACAAGACATACAAGGAACAACAAGGAAACCGGACCATGATCACTCATATCAGCCGACGGGGATTTTCTGCCGCTGCCATCGCGATCGCCCTGACCGCCGCTACGCCGGTTCTGGCGCAGGAATGGCCGACGGGGCCGCTGCATGTCTATGTCGGGTTTCCTGCCGGATCATCGCCCGACACGATTGCCCGGATGATCGCGGAACCGCTGGCCGAGGCACTGGGCCAGCCCGTCGTGATCGAGAACAAACCCGGCGCGGGTGGCGTGATCGGCGTGCAGCAGATGTTGGCGCAATCCGATGGCCACAGTTTCGGCGTGACGATCAACGGTCCGTTGACCACGGCGCAACGGATGATTGCGGATATTGGCTATGACGCGGTGACGGATATCGCGCCGGTTTCCCTGATTGCGACGACTCCTCTGGTGCTGGCCGTGTCCAGCGATTTCGCCGCCGATGACGCCGCCAGCTTCATCGAGGACGCCAAGGCCCGCCCCGGCGAGATCAGCTATGGCTCGGTCGGGCAGGGATCGGGGGCGCATCTGACCGCGGAACTCTTTGCCAGCGAGGCGGGGATCGAGTTGTTCCATATCCCTTTCCAAAGCTATGCCGAGGTCACGACCTCGATCCTTGGCGGCGAGATCGATTCCGGCTTCATGGCCCCCTCGGCCGCCCTGCCGCATGTCGAGGCGGGGAAGATGAAGATGCTTGGCGTCACCTCGGCCGAGCCGTTCCCGCAGGTGCCCGATGTTCCGGTGCTGGCCGGTCAGGCCGGATTGCCTGACAATTTCCGCGCCGAGCTGTGGGACGCATTCATCGCGCCCGCCGGAACGGATCCGGCGATCATCGAGCGGCTGAACACCGAAATCACCGCGATTCTGGGCGACAAGGAGATTCAGGAGAAACTTCTGGCCATCGGATGGAAGGCCGAAGGCGGTGCGCCCGATCTTCTTGCGCAACGTATCGTCGAGGATACCGAGCTATGGGGTGCCGTGATCGACAAGACCGAAGCAGCGGCAGAGTAAGCGGCGGGAATGCAGCGCGATTATCACGATATTCTATGGGGCGGGTTTCTGTCCCTGCTTGGTCTCGCCGTGGCCGTTTATTCGGCCACGCATTACGATATCGGCAATCTGCGGCGGATGGGACCGGGATTTTTTCCGGTCTCGCTCGGCGCGGTTCTGGCGCTGCTGGGTGTGGTCATCGCCATCCCGGCTTTGTGGCGTGCAGGGGAAACCCGCAGCTTTGCCGGGCGCGAATTGCTCGGAATCATCGTTGCATTGCTTTTGTTCGCGTTATTGATGAATCGCGTAGGTATCGTTGTCACGGCGGCGGCCGTGTCCTTCGTGGCAAGCGCGGTGGCGCCACGTCCCGGGATCGTCTGGCGGCTGGTTCTTGCGGCGGTGATCGCGGGGCTGACATGGGCGGTCTTTATCGAGGCGCTTGAAATGGCGATCCCCGTCTGGCCGTGGAGCCGGTGATTCAGGAGCGGCGGACATGACGACATTGGAAGGACTCGCCCACGGTTTCACCGTCGCCCTGCAGCCGGAAGTGCTGATCTACAGCCTGTTCGGCGCATTGCTGGGAACCTTTGTCGGAGTCTTGCCGGGGATCGGCGCAATGGCGGCGATCACGCTGTTATTGCCGCTGACCTATTACATTTCGTCCGAAGCCGCTCTGGTCATGCTGGCCGGGGTTTATTACGGCGCGCAATATGGCGGCGCGGTCGCCTCGATCCTGCTGCGCCTTCCCGGCACGCCGCAATCGGTGGTGACGGCGCTGGACGGTTATCCGATGGCGCAGCAGGGCCGGGGCGGGGTGGCGCTGTTCACGGCGATGATCTCGTCCTTTGCGGGCTCGATGCTGGGGATCGTGGTGCTGGTGGTGCTTGCCGGCTGGCTGTCCGCTGTCGCGACCGAGTTCGGCGCGGCGGATTATGCCGCGATGATGATCATGGGACTGGTCGCGGCCTCGACCATCGGATCGAAACATCCGGCCAAAAGCTTTGCGATGGTGGTTCTTGGCCTGATCCTTGGTTGTGTCGGGACGGATGTGAATTCGGGAGCGCAGAGACTGACATTCGGCCGGACCGAGTTGATCGACGGCATCAATCTGGTGGCTTTGGCGATGGGTCTTTTCGGCGTGGCCGAGGTGATCTCGAATATCCGCAGGGCCGACCGTCATGGCCCGCCCGACCGGGTAACGCTGCGCCAGTTGATCCCGACACGTCAGGATCTGCGCCGGATGGTGGCGCCTGTGCTGCGCGGGACGGGGCTGGGCGGCATGCTGGGTGCCTTGCCGGGGACCGGCTCGACGATTTCGTCTTTCCTCAGCTATGCGATGGAGCAGCGCATAGCGCGCCAGCCCGAAAGATTCGGCAAGGGCGCGATCGAGGGGGTCGCGGGGCCGGAGGCGGCGAACAACTCGGCTGCGATCACGGCTTTCGTGCCCACCTTGACCCTTGGCATTCCCGGCGATCCGATCATGGCGCTGATGCTGGGCGCGTTGATCATCCACGGCATTCAGCCCGGTCCGTTGATGCTGGAGGCGCGGCCCGACATGTTCTGGGGGCTGGTGGTCAGTTTCGGGATCGGCAACCTGTTCCTGCTGATCCTGAACCTGCCGCTGATCGGGATCTGGGTGTCGATGCTGCGCATCCCGTTCCGCTGGCTGTATCCGGCGATTATCGTGTTCATCTGCCTTGGCGTCTACTCGGTGCGCGGCTCGGTTTTCGATATCGCGATGGTGGCCGGGATCGGAGCCGTCGGTTACGCGCTGTCGCTGGCCGCATTCAGCCCGGCATTGCTGCTGCTTGGCTTTGTTCTTGGCCCGCTGATCGAGACCAATCTGCGGCGTGCCATGCTGATCTCGCGCGGGGATCCGATGATCTTTCTGGAACGCCCGATCGCCTGCGGATTCATCATGGCGGCTGTTGCGCTTATCCTGTTCCCGATGGTGAAGTCTGTTTTTCGGGGCAGACGGCCGGGGGCGCTGCCCCCGGACCCCCGAGGTATTTGGACAAAGAAGAAGGGGCGGAGGTGAATTCGGGCGGCTGCGACGGGCATTAAGCGGATAAGATCTGCCCGTCGAGATCCGATGGTTTCGGCCTTTTACGGAAGGATGCGGATCGGGGTTCCGTCTTCGACCATGGCATAGATTTCCTCGGCCTGCTCATCCGTCACTGCGATGCAACCCACGGTCCAGTCGCGTTTGCGCTGCGACAACACCCGGCCTTCCGGGCCCTGGCCGTGAATGAAGATGTCGCTGCCGACTTGCAGACCCTTGGCCTGAGCCTCTGCAACATCCTGTATATCGGGATAGGAAATTCCGATCGAAAGGTGGTAGCGGCTGTCCGGATTGCGGCGGTTGATGTAATACAGCCCCTCGGGCGTCTTGCCGTCGCCCTCGAATTCCTTATCCCCGACCGGCGCGAAACCCAGCCCGAAAGGATAGACCTTCAGAACCTTGTTTCCGCTGAACAGATACATCTGGCGCGAGCTTTTATAGACGTCGATCCGGGTGACCCTGGGGCCGGAATAGGATTTGAATTTGCTGTCACCGCAGGCCACAAGCCCGGATAACAGGATACCAACTAAAAAATGTCTGCGCTTGAATGTCATGACGGCAGGTTAGACGGGGCATTTGCCGGTGGCAACGCAGTAACGGCAAGGAACGCCCTCGCCTTTGACTCACATTTGCGAGAGCAGGCGGTGACGTCCCAGGCTGCGCATGGATATTCCCGGCTCAACTCGCGGCGGTTTTCGCCAGGACCGGGCCGCGGCCGCTATCCTGCTTCCGAAGGCTGTCTTCCTGCATATGGATATAATTGCGGGTCAGCGGCAGGGATGAAACCGATTTCGCAAGCTGGATCTGATGAATGACCAGACCCTGATAACGGAATGCGGTCTCGGCCGCCGCAAGATAGAATTCCCACATGCGGGCGAAGCGTTCGTCGTAAAGTTCGATGGCGCGGGTGCGATTGGCCATGAAACGCTTGCGCCAATGCCGCAGGGTCTCGGCGTAATGCAGGCGCAGAACCTCGAGATCGGTGACGATCAGGCCGTATTTCTCGATCTCGGGCATCACTTCCGAAAGCGAAGGCAGATAACCGCCCGGGAAGATGTATTTCCGCACCCAGCCATTCGTCACATAGGGCGCGGTCGAGCGTCCGATATAGTGAAGCAGCATCACCCCGTCATCCGCCAGCAATTCGCTGACCTTGGAAAAGAACTCGCCATAGCTTCGGCGTCCCACATGTTCGAACATGCCGACGGAAACGATCCGGTCGAACTTGCCGGTCAATGCACGGTAATCGCGCAGTTTGAAATCCACCTGACCGGCGCGTTTCTCGGCGCGGGCGCGATCGGTCGAGATCGCCAGTTGCTCATCCGACAGGGTGACGCCCAGCACCCTGGCATCGAACATCCGCGCCAGATACAGCGCCAGCCCGCCCCAGCCCGAACCGATATCAAGCACCCGCTGGCCCTGCTGCATGTTCATCTTCGCCGCAAGATGCCGCTTCTTGGCAAGCTGCGCCTCTTCCAGGCCCTTGTCGGGAGTTTCGAAATAACCGCAGGAATATTGCCGGTCGCTGTCCAGGAACAGGTCGTATAACCGCCGGTCCAGATCGTAATGATAGGCGACATTCCGGCGCGAACGCAGAGGTGTATTGTAATCGGTGATGCGGATGAACAGGCGGACAAGGCGCCGGGTCAAGGTGGATAATCCGCGGGGTTCCTCGACTGTCAGATTGACGAATATCAGATCGAGAAGGTCGTACATGTCGCCTTCGATCAGGATCAGATCGCCATCCATATAGGCTTCGCCAAGCGCAAGATCTGGATACAACACGATTCGCGCCAGTGCCCGCCAGTTCTTGATCCGCATGATCACCGGTTGACCCGAACCGTCTCCGCCCTGGTAACGGGCACCGGACGGGAGCTCGATGATCAGAGTGCCCGTGCGGATCGTGTCTTTGACGAGATTCTTGAACTTCTTTTGTATGAGTTCCTGGAAAAAAGAGTCGCGTTTCGTCATGGCATTGTGTTCACATTGGATATGAGCACCGGTTCGAATCTGCCGCCGCAAATTCTGTTAACCAACAGGACCATCGTAACCCACGGCAACAGGAACCTGCTCGGATGGCCGGGGGATAGGCTCCCGGATGAGCCACTCGATCTATCGAGTCCGGTTCATCCAATTGTTGCACTATCTGAAATTAATTGTAAACGGCCCTGTATAAACATGGCAATGCCTTGCCGTCACAGGTGTTTTTCGCTGTTTCAGCCATTGGGAAGACGCAGATCGGCAGGCCGGCTATGTCTTGCGACAAGGCGCATGTTCGGCAGATCATTGCCCTCCAGCTTTTGCATCGCTTCTGTGGCCTCTGTCCCGGCCCATCTTGCGGCAAGGCGTTTGCGCAGGATCTCTTCGGGAACGTCGATGAACACCGTCAGGTCAAACCGCCGGGCAAGCTCTGACCAGCCCGGCCGGTCCAGCAGCAGATAGTTCCCTTCGGCGATGATCAGCCGTGCGGATGCCGGAATTTCACGGGCGGCGGCGCGGGCGATCTCGATCGAGCGGTCGAAAACGGGGACCAGAACCGGGCGGCCGTCATCGGCGGCCAGCCGTTCCAGCATGGCGGCGAAACCATCCAGATCGAATGTATGCGGCGCACCCTTGCGCAGCCTGTCGCCACGCTGTTCCAGCAGCCCATCGTCCAGGTGATAGCCATCCATCGGCAGAATCGCCGCCTGGCCGGGCGCACGGCTCGCAAGCCCGGCTGCCAGCTGCTCGGCCACATGGCTTTTGCCCGCGCCCGGAGCGCCCGCCAAGGCGACGAAACTCCGCCGCGTCTGACCGGCCAGTTCCGTCAGCCGGTCCAGCAGGGCATCAATCGTCGTGTCGCATGTCATTCGCGGGCCTTTCCGGGGGAATCGGCGCGGATTGCGCCGGCCGATCCGGCCAATAACATATCGTGACGGGCTGCAAAATTCCGCATCGGATGGGTTTTGCCGAAGATATCGACAAGGAGGAACCAGTTGATGTGCCGATACCCGTCCCGGCCTGTCCGATCAGGAGACGACGAATGGCAAACTGCACACGGGCGCCACACGCTGTTACGACGGAGCATGGGTGAAAATCGGCGGACAGGGTAAAGGGCGGGCAGGATCGTCCCGCCGGCTCGTATCGCGACGGGTTCCAGTCACAGCGATCCGGCATGGCGGATGGTTCAGGCAACGTTTTCCAATGCGCGGGTCGGCTTGACGCCAAGGGCAAGGCAGACGTCGCGGGTCAGTTCCGGGCGGTTCAGCGTATAGAAATGCAGGCGCTCCACGCCGCCGTCGATCAGCTTTTCGCAAAGTTCGACGCAAAGGCGGGTGGCCAGTTCGCGCTCGGCCGCGGGATCGCCATCGGTCTTGTCGAAAGCGTCATCGATCCATTGCGGCACGCTGGTGCCGGTCGCTTCGGCAAAGCGTCTTGCGCCTTTCCAGCTTTGGATCGGCAGAACGCCGGGGATGATGGGCGCATCGATTCCCGCCGCCGCGCATTTGTCGCGGAAGCGGAAAAAGGTCTCGGGCTCGATGAAGAACTGCGTCATCGCGCTGCTTGCCCCGGCATCAATCTTGCGCTTCAGCCACGCGACATCCGAATCGGTGCCGCTGCCGTCGGGATGAGGCTCGGGATAGGCGCCGACGCGGATCGTCATGTCGCCACGCGCGGCAATCGCCTCGATCAGCTCGACCGAGTTGGCGAAACCGTCGAGATGCGGCGTGAACCGTTCCTGCCCCTTGGGCGCATCGCCGCGCAGGGCCACGATCTCGCGGATACCGGCATCCGCATATTCCTGGACGATCTTCATCGTTTCGTCGCGGGTCGCCTCGACACAGGTCAGATGCGCGGCGACTTCCAGTCCGTAATGGCGTTTGATGGTCGTCACCGCCTCATGCGTCAGCTTGCGGGTGGTGCCGCCCGCGCCATAAGTGACGGAAACGAAATCCGGTGCGAAAGGGGCCAGGCCACGCGCGGTTTCCCACAGCCGGAAAGACGCATCCAGCGTCTTGGGCGGGAAAAACTCAAAGCTGACATGCGGCGTTCTGAGGGCCATATCGATTCCTTTCATTGCCGGTCTTGTGTCATGAAGCGCAGCGTGAGACAAATTCATAATCTTCAAGATTGTAATGAAAGCTGCTCATATGCATCTGGAACTGCGCCATCTGCGGACCGTTCGTGCCGTTCATGAACAAGGCGGGCTGGCCCGTGCGGCAGACAGCCTGAATATGACACAATCCGCGCTTTCGCACCAGATCAAGGCGCTGGAGGATCAGGCCGGGGTCGAACTTTTCGTGCGGCGGGCCAAGCCCATGCGCCTGTCCGCCGCAGGAATGCGCCTGCTGCGGGTAGCCGAGCAGGTGCTGCCGCTGATCTCTGCCGCCGAGGCGGAATTCAAGGGCGTCGAGATGGGGCGGGTCGGGCGGTTGCATATCGCCATGGAATGTCATGCCTGTTTCGACTGGCTGTTGCCGGTCATGGATCAGTTCCGCCGTGCCTGGCCCGATATCGATCTGGATATCCGTCAGCGTCTGGCCTTTACGGCCTTGCCCGCTTTGACACGGGAAGAGGTTGATCTGGTGATATCCTCTGATCCGGAAGAACTGCCGGGCGTCGTCTTTCACTACCTGTTCGATTACTCGCCCACGCTGGTCGTGCCCGCCGCGCATCCCCTTGCTGCCAAGGGCTATGCCGAGCCGCAGGATCTAGCGTCCGAGATATTGCTGACCTATCCGATGGACCGGGCGCGGCTTGATGTGTTCAGCGATTTCCTGACTCCTGCCGGCATCTCTCCGGCGCAGCAGCGTACCGTCGAATTGACGGATGTTTCGCTGATGCTGGTCGCTTCGGGGCGCGGCGTGGCGGTCATGCCCGACTGGGTGCTGCGCCGTCACGCCGCCAATCCTGAACTGGCCCTGCTTCCGCTTGGACAGCAGGGGATCAGGCGCAAGCTTTACGCCGCTGTGCGCGAGGCGGACATGATCTATCCCTACATGTCTCATGTATTGCGGCTTGCGCGCACCGAACCCTTGCGAATGCTGCGCGAACCTGCCCAGTGATCCTTGGCATTTCCGGCGGTTGCGCATATGACGCGCGCAACCCGATAGGAGCGAATGATGGCAAGCGCCAATCTCAACATCATGATCAAGGCCGCCCGCAAGGCCGGGCGCAGTCTCGTCAAGGACTTCCGCGAGGTCGAGAACCTTCAGGTCAGCGTCAAGGGGGCAGGCGATTTCGTCAGCCGTGCCGACCGCGAGGCCGAGCGGATCATCAAGGAAGAACTGCGCAACGCGCGGCCGAATTACGGCTGGCTTGGCGAGGAAACCGGCGAGGAACCGGGCGAGGACCCGACCCGCCGCTGGATCGTGGATCCGCTGGACGGAACCACGAATTTCCTGCACGGCCTGCCGCATTGGGCCGTCAGCATCGCGCTCGAGCATAAGCGCGAGATCGTCGCGGCGGTGATCTTCGATGCCGCCAAGGACGAGATGTTCGTGGCCGAGAAGGGCAGCGGCGCCTATATGAACGATCAGCGGCTGCGGGTTTCCGGACGCTCGAAGCTGGCGGAAAGCGTGTTCGCGACCGGTATTCCCTTTGCGGGGCGTGGCCCGCTGCCAGCGTCGTTGCAGGATCTGGCCCGGCTGATGCCGCTGGCCGCCGGTGTGCGCAATCTGGGCGCGGCTGCGCTGGATCTGGCCTATGTCTCCGCCGGTCGCCATGATGGCTATTGGGAGCGGTCCAACAATCCGTGGGATGTAGCCGCGGGCATACTTCTGGTTCGCGAGGCGGGCGGCTTTGTCGAGGGGATCCGCGACGGTGACGACCCGCTGGAATCGGGCCGTCAGATTGCCGCCAATCCGCAGGTTTTCGCCGCCTTCGCCAAGGTGATCCGCAACAGGGATTGATAAGGTCCTGCGATTGCCAAACGGAACCGGGAAGCGCCAGCCCGTCACGCGAATGCGTGCAAAGCACGACGGGGCGGTCGGGCGCGGCACGGCGGGCCGCTGGCCCTTGATTCCGGGCGGGGAGACAGCGGCGAATTCAGACTGCGCTCCGTCTCTGCTTAATGCCCCACGGTCTTCGAAAACAGATTCACCACCAGCACGCCTAGCACGATCAGCCCCAGCCCGATCACCGCCGGAAGATCCAGGCGCTGCCCGAAGACAACCAGTCCGATCATGGCAACCAGCACGATGCCGACCCCGCTCCACACCGCGTAGGCGATGCCAAGCGGCAGGACCTTCAGGCTGACCGACAGCAGATAGAAGCTGAGCAGATAGCAGATCGCCATGCCGATGGTCGGCAAGGGGCGGGTGAATTGCGCCGAAAGCTGTAACAGCGACGTACCCACAACCTCGAGGACAATCGCCACCAGCAGCGCGATATAGGGAAGAAGCAGCACGACGTCACCTCTGGGCATGAAGATTGCAGGCGCTGCAAATTGACCGAGAGGCGGGCAGAGGTCAACCGGTGACGGGTTTGCGGCTTGCCCCAGCGGCAGCGGGGCGCTATGCCGCCCTTGACTGACAAGGAGCCTGCCGATGATCCCTCGTTACGCCCGCCCGGAAATGACCGAAATCTGGTCCCCCGAGACGAAATTCCGCATCTGGTACGAGATCGAGGCGCATGCCTGCGATGCGCAGGCAGAACTTGGGGTGATCCCGAAAGAAAATGCCGCCGCCGTCTGGCGCGCGAAGGATGTCGAGTTTGACGTGGCCCGTATCGACGAGATCGAGGCGGTCACGAAACATGACGTGATCGCGTTTCTCACCCATCTGGCCGAGCATATCGGTTCCGACGACGCGCGCTTCGTGCATCAGGGGATGACATCTTCGGATGTTCTGGACACGACGCTGAATGTCCAGCTTGTCCGCGCCGCCGATATTCTGCTTGCCGATATGGACAAGCTTCTGGCGGCACTGAAGAAACGCGCATATGAACACAAGGACACCCTGCGCATAGGCCGCAGCCACGGCATCCATGCCGAACCGACGACGATGGGCCTGACCTTCGCGCGGTTCCATGCCGAGATGGCGCGGGGCAAGGCCCGGCTGGAGCGGGCGCGCGAGGAAATCGCCACCGGTGCGATCTCGGGCGCGGTAGGCACTTTCGCGAATATCGATCCGTTCGTGGAAGAGCATGTCTGCAGGAAACTGGGCCTGCACCCCGAGCCGATCAGCACACAGGTCATTCCGCGCGACCGTCACGCGATGTTCTTCGCGACGCTGGGTGTCATTGCTTCGTCGATGGAAAATATCGCTATCGAGATCCGCCACATGCAGCGGACCGAAGTGCTGGAGGCCGAGGAATTTTTCAGCCCCGGTCAGAAGGGCAGTTCGGCGATGCCGCATAAGCGCAATCCGGTGCTGACCGAGAATCTGACGGGACTGGCGCGGCTGGTCCGCATGACTGTCGTTCCGGCGATGGAGAATGTCGCCCTGTGGCATGAACGCGACATCAGCCATTCCTCGGTCGAGCGCGGGATTGCGCCCGATGCGACGATCACGCTTGATTTTGCCCTGAACCGGCTTGCAGGCGTGATCGACAAGCTGGTCGTCTATCCGCAGAACATGCTGGACAATATGAACAAGTTCAAAGGGCTGGTCATGAGTCAGCGGGTGCTGCTGGCGTTGACCCAGGCGGGCGTCTCGCGCGAAGACGCCTATCGGCTGGTGCAGCGTAATGCCATGAAGGTCTGGGAGCAGGGCAAGGATTTCAAGGAAGAGCTTCTTGCCGATTCCGAGGTTACGGCGGCATTGTCCCGCGATGAGATCGAGGAGAAATTCGATCTTGGCTATCACACCAAACATGTCGATACGATTTTCGCGCGTGTTTTCGGCGAGAATCCCGCCTGACATATTCTGCGCGGTAAATCCGTGTTAGGAATTCCGTGCCAGAATGGCCGCCTGCAAGGGAATAACGGCTGAAAAGGGCATGGAATGGCGGTGCAGACCGGGCTTAGTCCACGGCAGAAGGCAGCTATCATCGTCCGGCTATTGCTGGACGATGACGATGAGGTCACGCTGGATAACCTGAATGGCGAAAGACAGGCCCTGCTGTTCGAGGAAATGGCAAGGATGGACCTGATCGACCGTCAGACCCGTGACGACGTGATTTCGGAATTCTGCGACCATCTCGAATCTGTCGGCGTGACCTTTCCCGGCGATCTGGACGGCACGTTGGAAATCATGTCCGACCGTCTGTCGAAAGACAGTTCCGACCGGCTGCGCCGGCTGGTGATGATGACCGGGAATGGTGATCCGTGGCCACGAATACATGAGCTTTCTCAGGACGATATCCAGTCCCTGGCGGATGGTGAGGCGGTCGAGCTGATTGCCGTGATGCTGTCCAAGCTTCCGGTCGAACAGGCGGCCAGAACCTATACGGCAATGGACCCGGAACGGGCGCGGCAGGTCGCGCAGGCCATGGCGATGACACGCGATATCAGCCCGCAGGCGTTGCGCAGGGTCGGGCTGGTTCTGGCGCAGGCGGCGGATGCCCTGCCGCGTCCCGCCATCGAAATCAAAGCCTGCGACCGCATGGGTGACATGCTGAATTTCGCCAATGCGGATCTGCGCGCCAATGTGCTTGAGATGCTGGATGAGCAGGACAGGGAATTTGCGCTGGATGTCCGGCGGGCGATCTTTGTCTTTGCGCATATTCCAAAGCGGGTAGAGCCCAGGGACGTTCCCCGGATCGTGCGGGACATGAATCAGCAGGTTCTGCTTCGCGCATTGTCGCAGAACTCGGGGGAAGAAGCTGCCGCAGCGGAATTCATCCTGTCGAACCTGTCGCAGCGCATGTCCGAGAATTTGCGCGACGAGATCGCGTCACTGGGCAACGTGACGCCACAGGATGCCGAGGCGGCCACCAATGAGGTCGTGGTCCTGATCCGAAGGCTTGCGGCGGAAGGGGAACTGACCCTGATTCCGCCCAAGGATGACTGACATGCCATTACGCGCAGCCTTCGGGGCGCAAATATGGTCCGAAGGATCGGCATGCCGGGAATCCTTGTCCGAAAGACCGGTCGGGGATATCAGGAAGAGGGATGCCGATCGGGCAGGCCGTTTCCGGAGGCTGCGATGAACAATCAGGTTGCTGTGGTGATAGTCGCGCTGATCGTCGGGACGCTTGTCCTCGACCAGGTCTGGTTGGAGCAGAATCTGCTCGTGAAGGCCGGGAAAATTCTGGACGATACGATAGCGCGGCTTGCCTTTTGGCGATAGGTCCGGGCTAGACCTTTTGTGCTGCGGCATTATGGGGATTTGCATCGGCCCTCAAGCCGCGCTACAGGAATGCAACGTCATCTGGTCGGGAGAAATGAACTATGGCTGTGAAGGTCGCCATCAACGGTTTCGGTCGCATCGGGCGCAATGTCTTGCGGGGTATCGTGGAATCGGGGCGGACGGATATCGAAGTCGTCGCCATCAACGATCTTGGGCCGGTCGAGACCAATGCCCATCTGCTGCGCTATGACAGCGTGCATGGACGCTTTCCTGCCGAAGTGAAGGTCAATGGTTCGGCTATCGATGTCGGCCGCGGCCCGATCGAAGTGAGCGCGATCCGCAACCCTGCCGAACTTCCCTGGGGGCATATCGATATCGTGCTGGAATGCACCGGTATTTTCACCTCGAAGGATAAATGTCAGGCGCATCTTGAGAACGGCTCGAAGCGGGTGCTGATTTCGGCTCCGGGCACGGATGCCGACAAGACGATCGTGTTCGGCGTCAACGACAATACGCTGACCAAGGACGATATCGTCGTTTCCAACGCAAGCTGCACGACGAATTGCCTGTCGCCTGTCGCCAAAGTGCTGAATGACAGCATCGGCATCACCCGCGGTTTCATGACCACCATCCACAGCTATACCGGCGATCAGCCGACGCTGGACACGATGCACAAGGATTTGTACCGCGCCCGCGCCGCCGCCCTGTCGATGATCCCGACCTCGACCGGCGCCGCCAAGGCCGTGGGGCTGGTGCTGCCCGAGCTGAAAGGCAAGCTGGACGGTGTGGCGATCCGCGTGCCGACGCCGAATGTTTCGGTCGTCGATCTGACTTTCGAAGCCGCCCGCGATACATCGGTGGATGAAATCAATGCGGCGATCAAGGCTGCTGCCGACGGTCCCCTGAAAGGTGTTCTGGGTTACACGGAAGAGCCGCTGGTGTCGTCCGATTTTAACCACGACCCGCATAGCTCGATCTTCCATATGGATCAAACCAAGGTCATGGAAGGCAAGCTTTGCCGCATCCTGACATGGTATGACAACGAATGGGGCTTTTCGAACCGCATGGCCGATACGGCGGTTGCGATGGGCAAGCTGATCTGATCAGGTCAGCCTGACAAATGAAGAAAGGCGGCGAAGTCATCCTTCGCCGCCTTTCTTATATGATAGCAACCGGTCAATTGGTTGTGGGTCAGCTGCCGGTCATTGTCCGCCGCGCACCTCGTCAAGCGCAGTGACGCTGCTGCTCGCCCGGACGCCACGCTCGAAGATCAGCCATGTCGAGGGCGATTTGACCTTCAGCACACCGCCATAGAATTCCATTTCGGTTGCCGATTGCAGCACCGAGAAGAAGCGGTTTTCAAGTTCCGAGTTCTTGCAGGCCATCCTGTTCGAAACGATCGGTTCAAGCGCGACGGCGGGCAATTCGGCGGTGTTCTGTGCCGAATAGCCATTGCATGGACCAAGGCCCGATACCCGCGTTTCCTCGACTTTAAGCGTCACGTTCCGCAGGGGCACCGCGGCGCCGTCCATGCCGACCAGCACATAATCGCCGCCCGGGATAAAGCCGCGGTCATCCGGTGAAATCTCCGGAGCCGGTTCGCAGGCAGCAAGAGCAAATGCGGCCATTGCGGCGGCAATCGGAAGACCAATGCGGGCTGGTCGGAACATCATTTCTCTCCTTAGGCGGTCTGATCGAGACTGAACGCAGTAAATCCGCTTTCGTTCCAGACTTCTAGCGAAATTCGCGTTACCCTAAAAGACGCCGCGCGATCACTTGCGCCTGAATTTCGGCCGCACCCTCGAAAATATTGAGAATCCGGGCGTCGCAAAGCACCCGGCTGATCTGATATTCAAGCGCGAAACCGTTGCCGCCGTGGATTTGCAGCGCGTTATCCGCTGCCGCCCATGCCACGCGCGCGCCCAGAAGCTTGGCCATCCCGGCTTCAAGATCACAGCGGTGACCGTGATCTTTTTCCCACGCGCTGAAATAGGTAAGCTGGCGGGCGATCATGATTTCGACTGCCATCATCGCGAGTTTATCGCTGACGCGCGGAAATTCGATCAGGGCCTTGCCGAACTGTTTGCGGTCAAGGGCATATTGCAGGCCAAGCTCCAGCGCGTTCTGCGCAACGCCAATGGCGCGGGCCGCCGTTTGAATCCGCGCTGATTCAAAGGTTTGCATAAGCTGCTTGAAACCCTGACCGGCGACCCCGCCAAGAAGATTTTCGCCTCTGACCTCGAATCCGTCAAAGCCGATCTCGTATTCCTTCATGCCGCGATAACCCAGAACCTCGATCTCGCCACCGGTCATGCCGGGCGTCGGGAAGGGGTTTTCATCGTCACCCGGGGTTTTCTCGGCGATGAACATCGACAATCCGCGATAATCACTCGTTTCCGGCTCGGTCCGGGCCAACAGCGTCATGATATGGGTGCGGGCGGCATGGGTGATCCAGGTCTTGTTGCCGGTGATCTTCCAACTGTCGCCATCCTTCACGGCGCGGGTGCGCAGGCTGCCCAGATCGCTGCCGGTATTCGGCTCGGTAAATACGGCGGTCGGCAGGATTTCGCCGCTTGCCAGACGAGGCAGCCAATGCTCTTTCTGCTCGTCCGTGCCGCCGCCCAGAATCAGTTCGGCGGCGATTTCGCTGCGGGTGCCAAGGCTGCCCACACCGATATACCCGCGCGAGAGTTCCTCACTGACCACGACCATGGCGGCCTTGGACATGCCGAGACCACCAAGATTTTCGGGGATGGTCAGGCCGAAAACGCCCAGTTCCGCCAGTTCCTCGATGATCTGCATCGGGATGAAATCGTCTTTCAGGTGCCATTCATGCGCATGCGGCACCACCTTGTCATCGGACCAGCGGCGGAACTGATCGCGGATCATCTCAAGATCCTCGTCCAGCCCGGTCGCGCCGAAACTTGCGCTGCCCGGATTGTCCGCCATGAGCCGGGCCAGCCTTGCCCGCACATCGGGCGTATTGCCTGCCATCAGCTCACGCGCGGTTTCGGACGGAGTCCAGTCGATGCCAAGATCCGAAAGACGCGCGAATTCGTTCTGGCTCATCGGGATCCCGCCAGCGATCTGGGTGAGATATTCGCCAAATCCGATCTTCAGGATCAGCTCTTCCATCTCGCCCGAGACACGATCCGACCAGGCGCCAAGCTGGGCCAATGCCTCGACATAGGTGGTCAGCCACGAAAGTGCATGAGTGGCATGCTGATGCTGTTCAAGCAATGCGGCATCCACCTTGCCTTCCGGGGCAACTACGGCCCGCAAGGCATCGGTCCCCCGTTTTTGCAGATCCCTGATCTCGGACAGGACGGTTGCGGTCAGGTCGCGCATGTCTTTCATCGAATCTTCCTTTCGCGGCATTGCAGCATTGCTAGATCCTATGAAGGCGTTGCGCAACTATAATGCGCAATCGGCATAAATTCAGACTAAATATGTCGTGACAAATCCGGCCCTCTTCCGGCGGGGCATGCGACGCAGCGCCATGGATTGCCGTTATCCGCCAATTCAGGCTTTCAAAGCGTTGATGCGGCGACTAAACCGGGCCCGCAAAAGGAGGGTCGGCGATGAATCGGATTACCCCGAAACCCGGCATCATGGATATCGCGCTTTATGTCAGCGGCGAAAGCCGGTTGCAGGGGCATGAAGATGTGCTGAAACTGTCCTCCAATGAAAACCCGCTTGGATGCAGCGAGGCGGCGAAGGCGGCTTTCGCGCAGGCAGCGGCAGAGCTGAACCGTTATCCGTCGACCGACCACGCCGGATTGCGCGACGCCATTGCCGAAGTGCATGGGCTGGATGCGTCCCGGATCATCTGCGGGGCAGGTTCGGACGAGGTGCTGCAATTCGTGACCCATGCCTATGCGGGGCAGGGCGATGAAATCATCACGACCGAGCATGGCTTCTCGATGTATCCGATTCTGGCCCGCATGGTGGGCGCAAAGCCGGTCACGGTGCCCGAGGCCGAGCGGCGGGTAGATGTCGATGCCATCCTGTCGGCGGTGACGGAACAGACGCGGATCGTCTTTCTCGCCAATCCGGGGAACCCGACGGGAACCATGCTGGACGAAGAAGAACTTGACCGGCTGGCCAGCGGTTTGCCGGATCATGTCCTGCTGGTCCATGACGGGGCCTATACTGAATTCACGGATGGCTTTGACGGTGGGCTGTCGCTGGTCGAACGTTATTCCAATGTGATCATGACGCGGACCTTCTCGAAGATCCACGGGCTTGGCGGGCTGCGGATCGGCTGGGGCTATGCGCAGCGAGAGATGATCGACGTGCTGAACCGTCTGCGGCAACCCTTCAACCTGTCCTCGGCTCAGCTTGCCGCCGCGGCGGCCGCGGTCCGCGACACGAATTTCACCGCCCATTGTGCCGCGGAAAATGCCCGCTGGCGCGACTGGACGCGCAATGCGTTCGTGCAGATGGGCATCGGCTGCGACGAGAGCTTCGCCAATTTCCTCTTGGCCCGCTTCGTCAGCCCGGAAGAGGCCGACGCCGCCGACGCCGCCTTGCGCGAAGATGGGATCATCGTACGGCGCGTAGGCGGTTATGGCTTGCCGGAAGCGTTGCGGATCACCGTGGGCGATGAGGCGGGATGCCGCCGGGTTGTCGGCTGTCTCAGCCGCTTCATGGCGGGCAGAAGGGCTGTGGAATGAGCGTGATCTATGACCGTGTCGCCCTGATCGGACTTGGCCTGATCGCGGGCTCGATGGCGCATGCCATGCGCGAAGCCGGGCTTGCGCGGGAAATCACCGGCTATGCGCGCAGCGCGGCGACGCGGGAAACCGCGCGTGAAATCGGGCTTTGCGATATGGTTTGCGACAGCGCGGCCGAAGCTGTTGCCGGCGCCGATCTGGTCGTTCTGGCCGTGCCGGTGGGGGTCATGGGCACGGTTGCCGCCGAGATCGCCCCGCATCTGGCGGCTGGCGCGACGGTGACCGATGTCGGCTCGGTCAAGCAGGCGGTGATCGCGGCGGTTCAGCCGCATATTCCCGCAGGTGTGCATTTCGTGCCCGGTCACCCCTTGGCCGGGACCGAGCATTCCGGCCCGCGTTCCGGCTTTGCCAGCCTGTTCCGCAATCGCTGGTGGCTGCTGACTCCGCTGCCGGACAGCGACGCGGGCGCGGTTGACCGGCTGGGCCGCTTGATCACCGCAATGGGCGCCAAGATGGACCGGATGGAGCCCGCCCATCATGATCTGGTGCTGGCCGTGACCAGCCATGCGCCGCATCTCATCGCCTATACGATGGTCGGCGTGGCCGATCATCTCAGCCGGGTGGCGGATGAAGAGGTGATCCAGTATTCCGCCGCCGGTTTCCGTGATTTCACCCGCATTGCGGCCAGCGACCCGACCATGTGGCGCGACGTCTTCCTGCATAACAAAGAGGCGACGCTGGATATCCTTGGCCGTTTCACCGAGGAGCTGTTCATGCTGCAAAGAGCGATCCGCATGGGCGACGGGCCGCAGCTTTACGATTATTTCACCCGCACGCGCGCGATCCGCCGCGGGATCATCGAAGCCGGGCAGGACACCGAAGCTCCGGATTTCGGACGCAGCCCCGATGCGAAAGGCCAGGATATCTAGGGCATGTCGCGTTGAACCGGAAATGCCGGTGAATTGCGTCCCGCGATGGCCGGGGGCCAGCCCCCGGACCCCCGAGGTATTTGGACAAAGAAGAAGCAGAGGAAGCGGAATCTGGCGGGCGCGACATGCATCAGGATCCGGCCTGTTGCGTGAAATCTGCAAATCGGCGCTGCGTGATGCCCGGTTGGCGGCCGGGCGGCTTACGGGCGGGGCCCTGGTTTCGTGCCGGGAGCTTGCCGAACTGACCGTGTTTCAAATTGACGTAAAATCTTTCCGGGGGCTTTCAATCCCGTCATGCGTCACCTAGTTTTTCATCGGATGAAAGGCATTTCGGCGATGGAAAAGGTTTTCTGGGTCTTCGGCTATGGCTCCCTGATGTGGGATCCAGGCTTTAATCCGGTCGAGACGGTCAAGGCGCGGCTTAGCGGCTATTCACGCAGCTTCTGCCTGCGCTCGATCACGTTTCGCGGCACCCATGAGGCACCGGGTCTCGTATTGGGTCTTGATGAAGAGCCCGGGGCGGAATGCCGGGGTCTGGCATTGCGTATCGCCGAAGACGAACATTCCGGGGTGATGGAATATCTGCGTGCCCGCGAACTCGCAAGCAGCGCCTACCGGGAAATGATCGTCCCGCTGCATCTGGAGGATGGGCGCGAAATTCATGCGATCGCCTATGTGATGCGGCGCGATCACTGGCAATATGCCGGGGGCCTTTGCACGAATGAGCAGGCGGATATCATCGCGCGGGCACATGGCGGACGCGGCCCGAATGCGGATTACCTGTTCAACACCGTGCGCCACCTTGCGGAAATCGGCATGAATGACGAGATGCTCGAGCAGCTTTCCGAGGATGTGCGCCGTCTGATGACGGATCAGGCTTAAGCATCGGTCGGCGTTGCGAGTGCTTGGCAAGTCAATCGCAGCATCCTACACTTCGCGCGAATGACCCTGCTTCGATCAGGAAGGTGAGCCCTTGAGCGATCCGAACACCGGCCAGACCAGCGACAGGCCCAGGCAGAAACTTGCTGCCCCTGCAAGGCGTATGCCCACCACGCATCCGCATTTCTCGCAGCCTGTCCGGCAGATCCTGATGATGCTGACGCTGCTGGTTCTGGTGCTGGTCGGGGGCTGGTTCACCTATGGGCGCATCCTGCCGATCTTCATGGCCAATCGCTGGCTGAACGGGTTGATCCTGTTTGTCTTCGCGCTGGGGGTTCTGGCCTGTTTCTGGCAGGTTCAGCAACTTATGCGCTCCGTCCACTGGATCGAACGTTTCGCCGGGCATCGCAGCAATGCGGTGGAAAAGGGTCTTGCGGCGCGTGGTGTGGAAGATGGCGATCAGCCGCCGCGCCTGCTGGCGCCGCTGGCTGCGCTGCTGGGCGCGCGGGGTCCTGCAGGGGGGGTGATATCGACGGGATCGGCGCGGTCGATCCTTGAATCCGTCGCCACCCGGATCGAAGAACTTCGCGATATCACCAAATATCTTGCCAATCTTCTGATATTCCTTGGCCTGCTTGGAACCTTCTACGGGCTGGCGACGACCGTTCCGGCGGTGATCGAAACGATCCGCGCCCTCGCTCCGCAGGATGGCGAGACAGGCGCCCAGATGTTCGACAAGCTGATGAGCGGGCTTGAAGCCCAGCTTGGCGGCATGGCGACGGCGTTTTCATCCTCGCTGCTGGGGCTGGCGGGATCGCTGGTGGTCGGCCTTCTGGAACTGTTCGCCACCCATGGCCAGAACCGCTTTTACCGCGAGCTGGAGGAATGGATGTCGGGCTTCACCCGCATCAGCATTTCCGGCGATGGCGAAGAGGGCGGAGCAGGCGCGGGCAGCGGGTTGATGGATCAGATCGCCGTGCAGATCGACTGGCTTCAGCAGTTCCATGCCGAGCGCGACGTGATCCGTGACGAAGCGGCGGCGATGGCGGATGAGCGGGTTCTGGCACTGGTCGAAACCGTGGATGCATTGGTCAAGCAGTCGGGGGCAGAACGCGAAGAGGCCAGCCGGCAAGCAGCCGAATTGACGGCGGCGGTGGGCCGGATGGCCGATGGTCAGGACCGGCTTGCCGCGGCATTGCAGGGGCAGGGGCAGGGGCAGGGTTCGGGCGTGGATGCCAGGACACTTGACGTCGCGCTCGAACGTTTTGCCCGGCATCTCAGCGAAGACCGCGACGAGATGGTGTCGGAATTGCGGCTTGATCTTCTGGTGCTGACACGGGCAGTCCGGGCGGCGCGGTTCTCGGATCCGTTCCGCGACGATCAACTGACCATTCCGCCCCTGTCGCAACGCCGGCAGGAGGAATGAAATGGCGCTGAATCGCGCCTCGACCAATCGCTTTTCCGCCACGATCTGGCCCGGTTTCGTGGATGCGATGACCGCGCTTCTTCTGGTGCTGATGTTCGTTCTGACGATATTCGTCATCGTCCAGTCGGTGCTGCGCGAACAGATCACCGATCAGGGCAGCACGATCACCCGGCAGGAAGAGCAGATTTCCCGGCAGGAGCAGCGGCTGAACCAGCTTGGCCAGCAGGTATCCGCATTGGGTCAGGCGCTGAGCGTCTCCGAAGAGCAGGGGGCGGAACTCGAGGAACGGCTTGCCGAGCAGAATGACGCGCGTGCGGGCCTTGAGGAACAGCTTGCGCAGGCCGAGGCGCAGGCCCGCGACCGCGCGGCGCATATCACCCGGCTCAGCAACCAGCTGGACAGCAGCAGAACCGAATTGCAGGACGCCAAATCCCGGCTGACGGATTTCGAGGCCGAGGTGGCGACGCTGATTGCCGCGCGCCACAAGGATTTCGCGGAATCCGCTGCCGCGCAAAAAGCGCTGCAGGACCGGTTGGATCAGGAACAAGAGCGTGCCTCGGCGGCGGAACTGGCGGTTGCCGCCGCGCGCGAGGAAACCGACGCCAATGCCGAAACCGCCCGGCTGGCCGCTGCCCGGCGCGAGGCGCTTGAGGCTTTGGTGGCCGATCTTCGCCGCCGGAATGCCGAAACCGGCGGAGAGACGGCGCAATTGCGCGAGGATCTGGCGGCCACCGAAACCCGGCTGACCAAGGCTGAAACCGCCCGTCTTGCCGAGGCCGAGGCGGCGAAGGCCCTGCGTGAACGGTTGGAAAAATCGGATGCCGAACTGACCGCGATGACCCTTTCGCTTGAGGAAAGCCGCAAGCAGGCCGAAGAGACGCTGACACTTCTGGCCGCCGCGGAATCTGCCCGCGATCGCCTGTCCGGGAATGCCGGGGAGGCTACGACCGAGGCCGATCGGCAAGCGGCCTTGCTGGAGACTGCCCGCGCCGAACTGGCCAAACAGGAGAAAATCTCGACCGAAGATCAGCGCCGACTGGCCCTGCTGAACGAACAGGTTGCGTCCCTGACGGCGGAACTGTCCTCATTGCAGGCATTGCTGGATACCGCCGGGGATGAACAGGAACAGGCCGAGTTGCGGGTTGAGGATCTGGGACAACAGCTCAATGCCGCCCTGCTGCGCGCAACCGAAGAAAAGGAACGCCGCCTGCAACTGGAAGAAGAAGCCCGCGAACTGGCCGAAGAGGAAGCGCGCGATCTTGCCCGTTACCGTTCGGAATTCTTCGGCCGGATGTCGCAGATCTTGTCCGGGCGCGAAGGGGTGCAGGTCGTCGGGGACCGGTTCGTATTTCAGTCCGAAGTGCTGTTCCCGCCCGGTGAGGCCAGCCTTTCCTCATCCGGTCATGAACAGGTGGCCGGGGTGGCGCGGATGCTGTCCGACATCGCGGATGAAATCCCGAACGAGATCGACTGGATGATCCGTGTCGATGGTCATACCGACAACACGCCCCTGTCCGGAAGCGGCCGCTATCGGGATAATTGGGAGCTCAGTCAGGCGCGGGCGCTGGCCGTGGTGCGCTATATGATTGACGAACTGGGCTTCCCGGCCGATCGGCTGGCGGCGGCGGGCTTTGCCGATACAAGACCGGTAGACGGGGCGGATACTGCCGAAAGCCGCGCCCGGAACCGCCGGATCGAGTTGAAGCTTACGGAAAGATAAGGCCCGCCCCCGTCAGCCACCGGTCTCTCATTGCCGGAATATCCGCGCCTCACCCGTCCTGCCCGGCACCCTTCTTCTTTGTCCAAATACCTTTTGGGGGGGCGCTGACGGGTCGCGCCGCTGGTTCGAGAGACCTGCCGGCGACGGGTCGCGCCTCCGGGGACAGGGATCAGAATGTCCTGCTGAGCGAGATCTTGAAATTCCGCCCGGCCGCCGGTCCCAGAAGATAGGTTGCGGGCGTGTAATCCTTGTTGGTCACGTTATCGATGCCGAAATTGACCTCTACCCCTTGCAAGGCGCCCTGATCGGGAGTCCAGATCGCATAAATGTCATGTGTGCCGAAACCTGCGCGATCCTCGCCTGCGGGATTGGTCGCGCTCACCGGTTTGTCGCGCGAGGCGGCAAGGGTGCTGCGCATCCCGAATTTCCAGCTTGATGTCGCCTGCCATGAGGCGGACAGCACCAGTCGGTTGTTGGGAAGGGTGTTCAGGTCTTCACCATCCTGATTCCGGCCGTTGACGACGGATATCGCCGCGCCAATGTTCCATGGCCCCGAGCGATAGCTTGCCTCGAGTTCGCCGCCGCGAAGATAGGCGCGATCGATATTTTCATAGGCCGGTGTCGGCGCGGGCAGGCCGGTGCGCACGATCATGTCGTCGATATGGTTGCGGAACAGGGTCAGTTTCATCGCCGCCTCGTCACCCGCCGCGAACAGGTCGCCTGCGCGGTAACTGACCCCGATCTCGATATTCTTGCCCTTCTCTTCCTTGAGATTGGGCGAGGGCGCTCCGCCCATATGGCTGTCGTAAAGCTCGTCCACGGTCGGAACCCTGTTCACCAGCGCGGCAGATCCGAAAACGGACCAATTGTCGGTCAACCGGTACATGAGGCCGATTTGCGGTTCCAGCGCCTCCGCGTTCAGCTTGCCGTCGCCCAGTTTGTCTTCAAGCATGGCGCTGTCTTTCGGCTCGGTCTTCTGCCGCTCGTATCTCAGGCCGGTATTGATCGTGAGCCGGTTCCATTCAAGTTCGGACCACGCGAATACCGATTGCGAGCGGGTATAACCCTCGGGATGAGATGCCGAATAGCCGGAACTTGAACGGTCTTGCTTGTAAGTCTCGGCGCCGATGGTCAGGTAATGGCTGTAGCCGGCGCCCGACAGATCCATGACATTCTGCGCCTTCAGCTTGGCCAGGGCATAATCGCGCCGGCCCAGCAGGCTGTCGATGATCGGCTCGTCCGGCTTGTCACCTTGTTGAACGTCCTTGATGGTGTTGGTGTATGACAATGTCACCGTGGCGTCGATCAGCCGGTTGTCCTGGGGGTTCCAGCCCCATTCCAGCCTTGCTGTCTGGTCGCGGGTCAGGATATCGCCCACGCCCCAGCCGGGGAAGCCGGGAAACAGTCCGACCTGTGAGCCCTCAAGCTGGTTGAAATCCTGATCATCGCCCTCGGCCTCCAGATGCAGATAGGATGCCTCGATATACTGATCTCCGAATGTCTTGCGGGCTTTCAGGAGCATATTTGGCGTGTCCGAGTTCGACCGCACCAGCCGGTTGCCATCCGCATCCTCGGTTTCCCCGATCGTGCGATAGGCGAAGGCGGCGAGGGCTTCGAAATCCTGCGCGGGCCGCCAGCCCCACATGACGCTGCCCACAACGGAATCGGGATTGGACGAATAGCCCAGCTTGACCCGGCCGCCGCTGTTCTGGCCTTCCGGGATGATATCGCTGGCATCGATCGTTTCCACGGCGATGACACCGCCTAAAGCGCCGACACCGTAAAGCGTGGCCGCGCTGGGACCGCGCAGAACTTCGACCCTGCCGATGAATTCCGGTTCCGCGAAAAATGAGCCCTGACGATAGCTTTGGTAATATTTCTTTTCGCCATCGATAAGCTGGATGATCCCGGCTTCGCCCGCCGCCGCCTCATCAGATCCGAAGCCCCGGATGTTGAAACCCTGACCGAAGAAGCTGGAAGATCCGACCCCCGCAACGCCGGGCACCTGCGCAAGCACATCGCCGATATTTCCGGCCGCGATCTCGTTTAGCTCCTCGGCCTCGATGACGCTGACCGATTGCGGCACGGATGAGGCGACTTTTTCGGTGCCGGCGCGAAGGATGATCGGGTCCAGCGTCAGTCCTTCACCGGCGTCCTGCCCAAGGGCGATAGAAGTCGTTCCAAGCAGCAGAGCAACAGCGGTGATATGTCTTGGCATGGCCAGTTCCCTCGCAAGCGTTCGTTATCGGGCTGGCGGGTGCTGGCGTCTTGCTTCCGCTAAATTTTCCGACTAAAGAAGTCAAGTATAATGAGTGGCCGTTGTGTGACCCGACCGGACCTGCTGCACAAGAGGCACAAATGAATGATCTGACCCCCGCCCGGCTACGGGAATTGAAGCGCGAGACCAAATCGCGCCCCTATGACCTTGCACAAGAGCTTGGCCTGCCCGAGGCTGCCTTGGTTGAGGCCGATCTTGGGTTTGGCGTGATCCGGATCGATCCGGCGCTGTCAAGGCTGATCCCGGCGGTGCAGCGTCTGGGCGAGGTCATGGCCCTGACGCGCAACCGTTCCTGCGTGATCGAGAAGATCGGCACCTATAATGATTTTCATGACGGCGATCATGCGGCGATGACCGTGGATCCCGAGATCGACATGCGCATGTTCCCCCGGCATTGGGTCCATGCCTATGTCGTCGAGACGGTAATCGCCGAGGGCACGCGCCGTTCCGTTCAGGTTTTCGACGCGGCGGGCGATGCGATCCACAAGGTTCATCTGCGCGACACCTCTGATCAGGCGGCATGGGAGGCGTTGAAGCGCGAGCTTGCGCTGCCGGATCAGACGACACTTTCGGAATTCGCCGGCCGCGCCGCGCCCGAAGGCGCCCGGATCGCGGAAGACAAGGCCGAAACATTGCGCAGCGAATGGGTGCGAATGACCGACACCCATCAATTCAACACATTGACGCGCCGCCTGAAGATGAATCGGCTTGGCGCTTATCGCGTCGCCGGCGCTCCGCTTGCGCGGCAGCTTGCCATCGATGCCGTCCCCACGCTGTTGGAGCGGGTTCAGGCAGAGGGGCAGCAGGTCATGTTCTTCGTCGGCAATGCGGGCTGCATCGAAATCCATTCGGGCCCGTTTCAGAACCTGAAGCCGATGGGACCGTGGCTCAATGTGATGGATGCGCGGTTCAACCTGCATTTGCGCGGCGATCATGTGGCCGAGGTCTGGCTTGTGGATAAGCCGACGAAACGCGGCCCTGCGATCTCGGTTGAGGCATTCGACGAAAACGGCGATCTGATCTTCCAATGTTTCGGAATGCGCCCGGAAAAGGGTGGCGATGCCGAGGGCTGGAAACGGCTGGTCGAAGCTTTGCCTGCCGGGGATGACGCATGAGAGGGCTGATCGCGGCGAGTGTCGTCTGGGCCGGGCTTTCTGCCGCGGTTGCGGCGGAATCCTATCCCGATGCGGGGAAAGTGCTGGCCATCGGCGGATCGGTGACCGAGATCGTTTATGCTCTGGGCCAGCAGGACCGGCTGATCGCGCGGGATTCGACCTCGACCTATCCCGCCGAGGCGCAGGAATTGCCGGATGTCGGTTACATGCGGGCCTTGTCACCCGAAGGTGTGCTTTCGGCCGGCCCCGATCTGATCCTGTCCGAGGAAGGCGCGGGTCCGCCCGAGACGATCGACTTGCTGAAAGAGGCCGAGGTGCCCTTTGTGACCATTCCATCGGGCACCGACGCCGAAGGGCTGACAGCGAAGATCGAGGCCGTGGCCGAGGCATTGGGCGTGCCGGACGCCGCAGCGGGACCGGTTGAAGAATTGCAGGCCGATTTCAGCAGGCTGGCCGAGAAGACGCAGGATCTGTCCGAGACCAGATCGGTACTGTTCATTCTGTCCCTGCAGGGCGGACGGGTCATGGCCTCGGGTCAGGGAACCGAGGCCGAGGCGATCATGGAGCTTGCCGGAGCGCGCAATGCGATGCAGGGTTTCGAAGGCTATAAACCCCTGTCGGACGAGGCGATCACCGCCGCCGCGCCGGATGTGATCCTGATGATGGATCGCGGCGATGGCGAGGACGGGCATGGCGCCGCAGCAGAGACGCTTCAATCATTGCCTGCGCTTGCCGAGACTCCGGCGGTCAGGAATGGCGCGGTTATCCGCATGAACGGATTGTATCTTCTTGGTTTCGGCCCACGCGCCGTAGATGCCGCACTGGATCTGCATGAAGCGATCTACGGAGACGGGTGATGGCCATGCTTGAGGCGACACGGGTCAGGCTGGCCGGTGATCGCAGCCATATCGGGCGGCGTCTTGCAGCCCTGCTGTTCCTGTTGCTGGTCGTCATGTCGTTATTGTCGCTGGGGCATGGCGCGTCTGGCGTTTCGGCCACGCAGATGTTGCTGGACTGGCTGGCCGGGCGCGAACCGGCACAGGTTGACCGGATCATCATGTACAGCATTCGCCTGCCGCGACTGTTGACCGGTTTGCTGGTGGGCGCGGCCTTGGCGGTGTCCGGGGCGATGATGCAGGGGCTGTTCCGCAACCCGCTGGCCGATCCGGGATTGCTGGGGGTCAGTGCCGGCGCGTCGCTTGGCGCGATATCGGCCATCGTGCTGGGCGGCGCTCTGCCGCCGGCCATTGCCGTCCTGACCGGCTGGCATCTTGTGCCCATCGCCGCCTTCGCCGGAAGCTGGGTGGCGATGTTCACGCTTTACGGTATCGCAACCCGGCAGGGGCGCACTTCGGTCGCGACGATGCTTCTTGCCGGGATTGCCATGTCGGCAATGATCGCCGCCCTCAGCGGGCTGATCATCTATCGCGCCGACGATCAGCAACTGCGCGACCTTACATTCTGGAGCCTTGGCTCGCTTGCCGGGGCAAGCTGGACCAAGATCGCCGTCGCCGGGCCTGTCATCGCGCTTGCCCTGGCATTGTCGCCGCTTCTGGCAAGAGGGCTGAACGGGCTTGCGCTGGGCGAGGCGGCAGCGGCGCATGTCGGATTGCATGTGCAGCGGGTCAAGACCGCCGCCATCCTGATCACCGCCGCCGCGACCGGCGCATCGGTTGCGATTGCCGGGGCGATCGGTTTCGTGGGCATCGTCGTGCCGCATCTGCTGCGCCTGATCTCGGGGCCGGATCATCGATGGCTGCTGGTCAACAGCGCGCTTCTGGGCGCATCGACGCTGCTGGCGGCGGATATGGTCAGCCGGACCATCGTTGCGCCTGCCGAACTGCCTATCGGGATCATCACCGCCTTGATTGGCGGTCCGTTCTTCCTCTGGGTGCTGCTGTCCAACCGCCGGGTTCTGGACGCATGAGCCTGATCGCGCGGGATATTCGGCTGAAACTGGGCCGCAGCCAGATCCTGCACGGGCTTGACCTGACCGCGCAGGCGGGCAGGCTGACGGCGATCATCGGGCCGAACGGTTCGGGCAAGACCTCGTTACTGCGGGCGTTGACGCGGGAATATCTGCCCGATTCCGGCAGCATTACCCTGAATGGCCGTGATATCGCCGGATTGCGGCCAGAGGTGCTGGCCACGACCCGGGCGGTCCTGCCACAGCATACGGTGCTGAGCTTTCCCTTTACCGCGGCGGAAATCATTCGCATCGGGCTGACCGCGCAGGTGGATTCCGGGCGTGACCGGCTGATCGAGGCGGCATTGGCGAAGGTCGGCCTGCCGGGTTACGGAGGGCGGCTTTATCAGGAATTGTCGGGCGGAGAGCAACAACGAGTACAGCTTGCCCGGGTTCTGGTGCAGGTCTGGCACCCGGTCGGGCGCGGCGGCCCATGCTGGCTGTTTCTGGATGAACCCGTCAGCAGTCTGGATATCGCCCATCAGATCAGCGTCATGGAACTTGCTGCGGATTACGCCCGGCAGGGCGGTGGAGTCGTTGCGGTGATGCACGATCTGAACCTGACCGCGATGTTTGCCGATCATGTCCTGCTGATGCGGGATGGCCGCTCTTTGGCCGAGGGCCCGCCCGCCGAAGTGCTGACGGATAACCTGCTTTCAACCGCTTACGGCTGCCGGTTGCGGGTGAATCATACGCCGCCGGGCGGTGTCTGGATATTGCCGCAAGCCGTCGCTGTGGGGATGGCCGAACGCGTATGAGATCGCCGCCGGTATAAATCCGGAAAAATGGAACGGGCCGCCCAGATCAGACGGCCCGCGAGTTCCACGGAGATGGTCCGGTTAGGGATGGAAATCCGCCCGGTCCCAATCAGGGTTTACGACCCGAAGGATTGCCTTTAGGCCACGGCCCCCCTGACTGTTCCGCCACCGTTCTCCAATATCACTCTCGACACTGGACCACCTCCTTTCAATAAGTTGCCGTTACTTAGAAGGGTGCCACAGATATCGAATCTGTCAATCAGTTTTCTTGGTAAACACGCAAGAAATTGCGGATGATGATACGGAACGGTACTAGGGCAAGTATTGCCAGCCCGATTTTCATCAGCCAGTCTGCCATTCCCAGCGAAACCCAAAGCGGCAAGACCGCCCCGGTGCCAAGCAGCGGCACCATTTCGTTCGCCCAGCCGGTATTGCCATCGGCGGGCAGGGTGGCTGCGAAGGCGATGAAGAAGAACAGCGAGGTATCGACCGCCGATCCGACGAGGGTGGAGCCAAGCGGGGCCACCCACCAGCGGCGGTTGCGCAGCGCATCGAATACCGCGACATCCAGCATTTGCGCGCAAAGAAAGGCCGAGCCCGATCCGATGGCGATGCGCAGTGTCGTCTTGTCCAGCCCGGCGGCGATCAGGGAACAGATCACACCGACCGCAAAACCGGCCAGAACGACGCGCCTCGCGGCGGCGGCGCCATAGACCCGATTCATCACATCGGTCACCAAAAAGGCGAAAGGATAGGAAAGCGCGCCCCATGTCAGCCAGTTTCCGATCGGAAACTGCACGAGGATATTCGAGGCCACGACGATGGCGGCCATGGCAAGGATGCCGGGCAGAAAGCGGTTCATTATGAATTTCCGTTTTACAAGGTAGCGGAACAACTCGGCCCGGTGACAGGGCAGAGGGCGCATACGCCTGGTCCGTGCCGCTGTCAACGGAAAAGGATCATTCCCGCAGCCGGTACTCGACCAGTTCGGTGCGCTGGACGAACAGGAAATTGTCGTCCGAGATCATCGTCAGCCGGATCCCCTGACCGTCATGCCAGACCGACAGACCTTCGAGATTGTCATATTGCAAGGCGCTGGTTTCCAACAGCCTCTGCTCTTCCGTGACGCCCGTATCGTCAAAGCGGAAACGGCTGACGCGGGAAGAGAAACCAAGCACCCCCTGAAAGCTGCGTTCCAGCAGATAGAACCAGCCATCCGGTCCGAAATCCGATCCGACCGGCAGCCAGCGTCCTTCGCGCCGGATGGTGAAGGGCTGATCCCATTCTCCGTCCTTGAAACGCAGGACCGGGAATGGCCGATCCGGTCCGGTCGATCTTTCGGGTATGGTGAACAATGCACCGTCCGCGTCGATTGCAAGGGATTCGAGGCCCGCGTTGGAATTACCTTCGGGCATTGCCGGCGGGCGGGGAAGAGGCTGTCCGGGGGCGTCGGGATTGGTATGCAGAACCACACGGTTCAGCCCCTCGAAGCTGACCCATATCTGCCCCTCGTCGTCGATGGCCAGCCCTTCGCTGTCACCCAGATAGCCACCGGCGAGGGGCTCGCCGTCGCTGCCTTTCAGATGCGCGCGTCCCGAGATGCTCATATGCCTGATCCGGCCCGCGACGTCACGCTCGATATTGCCCCAGAACAGGTTTGTACGGTCCGAGAGAACATGGAAACGACGGCCGTCCTCGGTGATTTCGATTCCGGAAAATCCTCCGAAGCGGGGATCGTTGTCATCCCAGACATATGTGCCGATATAGTCCAGAGTCACGGCCGACGCGGAACCGCCGGCCGTGATGAATGCCATGGTAAGAGCCGCGATCAGGGTGCGGCGGCGACAGTCTGGCATTGGCTGGGCATCTCGCTCATCCTGTAGCTGCGGGGATGGCGATAGTTCGGATCGGGAGGAACGGGTTTCACCCTGCTTGGATCAATCCGGTTCCTGATCCATTCCCGAGCTTCTTCGCAGCCATCGCCCGAAGGCGGCGGATCCTGAGTGCGGCAGATCGAGCCCTTGGGGCAGGTCAGCCGGACATGGAAGTGATAATCGTGACCGTTCAGCGGACGGACCTTGCGCAGCCAGCTGCGGTTGCCGGTCTCCATCTGACACATCGCGACCTTGGCGACGGGATCGGTGAAAATCCGTTCGACACGGGGATCACGTGCCGCCGCGCGCATGATCGCCATATGGCCGGGGTTCCAGTATTGCGACAATTGCGTGCCGCCGCCTGCAACCACGGAAACCGAAGAGATGCTTTCCCGTTGCGAGGGTGTCAGGCTCAGCGATTGGGGCGGCAACATCCAGATATCGGCATCAAGGCCCATCTGGTGGCTGGCATGGCCGGACACCATTGGCCCGCCGCGCGGCTGACTCATATCGCCGATATACAGCCCGCGCCAACCGGCCTGTTGCGCCGCCTGCGACAGCCCGACCAGAAAGCTGACCAGCTCGGGGTGGCCCCAGTTGCGGTTGCGTGACAGGCGCATGGCCTGCCAGCTTGGCCCGGTTTCGGGCAATTGCTGAAAACCCTGGCCGCAGCCCTGGGAATAATAGCCGATCGAGACCGCCGCGCCTTGCGATGCGCTTCGGAACTGGCCGAACACATCCTTGGCCAGCGGATCGGCCATGGCGGGCAAGGCAAGCCCGACAATCAGGGCTGCCGTGGTGATGATTTTGCGGATCACTGCTGTCCCTCTCCTTCCGGTTTGACCCAGAGTAGCAGAACAAGCGCCAGAAGAAATATCAAGATCACGGGAGAGATGCCGATACGCTGATTTCCGGACATGTCGGTCACCAATGCGATCAGGAACGGGGCAAGGAACGCGGTGGCCTTGCCGGACAGGGCATAAAGCCCGAAACCCTCGGTCGCGCGTTCGGGCGTGGTGTGGCGGACCATCATCGTGCGGCTGGCGGCCTGCAATGCGCCTCCGGCCCCGCCGATCAGAGCGCCGCAGGCAAAGAAGATCAGGTCCGGCGGATACAGGCTGCCAAGGACCGGCGTTGTCGGCAGGGATATGCCCAACAGCGTTTCGCGGTCCATCCCGACAATGGTGACGCAAACCGCGATCAGCACCAATGTACAGGCGATGATGACCGGTTTCGGACCAAAGCGGCTGTCGGCCATGCCGCCCAGCCAACTGATGATGGCGGCGGATATCGCGCTGACCACGCCGAAAATGCCCGCCAGAAAGACCGGCCAGCCCAGGACCGTGCCTGCGTAGATGCCTCCGAACCCGTATAGAGCGTTCAGGGCGTCCCGCGACAGCATCGACGAGGCCAGCCAGCTTGCAAGGCTGCGCCGGTGGCGCAGGCTGCGGATCAGGGCCCACAGATCCCGCAAGGCTGCGCCGATCCTGACCGGGCGACGGGGGCCGCGCGGTTCCCTGACCCACAGGAAGAACGGCATCATGAACAGGATGAACCAGATCGCGGTGAACGGTCCGACAAAGCGCGTGCCTTCGCGCTGCGCTGGATCAAGACCGAAGAGCGGTTCCAGTCCGGCCAGCGTCTTGCCGCTGGGCGTTTCGGCGAACAGCGCCAGCATCAGGGCCAGCGCGACTACGCCGCCGAGATAACCGAAAGCAAAGCCAGTGCCGGACAGCCTGCCGATTTCATCGCGCGGGGCAAGGCCGGGCAGCATGGCGTTGGTGAAGATGGTGGCAAATTCAAGCCCGATCATGCCGATGCTGAACAGCGCCACCGCCTGAAGCAGCGGCGGGTGCTGAGGCGTCAGATACCACAGCCCGGCAGCTCCGGTGACATAGAAGGCCGAGAACAGCCAGATCCATGGCATTTTCCTGCCGGATGTATCCGCGACCGCGCCAAGGACCGGCGCGAATACCGCGATGACAGCACCTGCCGCCGCGAGGCCGTAGCCCCAGAGCGCCTGCGCATTCGCGCCCGCAATCGCTGCATCGTCCCCGAGCCGGATGAAATGCGTCTTGGCGACCTCGGCGAAATAGATCGAGAAGATGAAGGTGACCAGCAGCGTATGATAGGGCTGGCTTGCCCAGTCGAAAAACCACCAGCCCCAGATGCGCTTGCGGCTCATGTCATATCCTTCATCCGGTTCGCGCATATAAGGCCCGAGCCGGGTCAGGCTGGCAAGGGTTGTTTTACCTCTGCTGGAAGCTCCGGGGGCCAGGGACGGGCCGCGTCCGCCTGAATCCATGCTGCGACCCATTCGGGCAGCGGCGGGCTTTCGGCTTCATGGCCAAGTGCTTCCATGACCTTGGCCGGCGGCACCATGCCATCAGCAGAGGTGACCGCCGAGCGGATCAGCACCTGATTGCAGCAATGGCCGCCGCGCCAGATGGTCTGGTCCATATAGATGAACCGATGATCCCAGCCGATCATGCGCGACACCATGGTGAAACGGTCGAACACGCGGACGCGGCGGCGGTAGCGGGTCGAGTTTCCCGCGATCGTGATTCCCCAGTGCTTCTCTTTCAGCAATTTTATCAACCCGCAGCGCATCGCCATCGGAATCCGGCCCAGATCGTAAAGCGTCAGCGTCCGGCCATTGTTCAACTCGATCCATGGATCGAGATCCCAGGGCCAGCAGATATGGGTCGAAACATGCGCGTCAGTCGGACTGAGAAGCGGCTGGTTACGAAATTTCAACATTTCCTTGGCAAATCTGATCCACGGATACATTGGCCGTCCTTTTTCCGGTTCGGAACAGGGGTGGCCGGAAGTCACGCGGACGTCAAGGTGAACGCTGCGGCATTCGGGTTGCATACGGCGATTCGCAAGGTCATACAGGACGCAATCGCTACGAAGAGGAAATGATGGGAACGCTGCATTACGCCTTGATGACGATCCTTAATCTGCTGTGGTTCATCATGATCGTCCATATCATCATGTCGTGGCTGATCAATTTTCAGGTGCTGAATCTGCGGCAGCCGCTGGTCGCATCGATCTGGGACGGGTTGTCCCGGCTGCTTGAGCCGATCTATCGCCCGATCCGGAATATGTTGCCAAATACCGGGGGGCTGGATCTTGCGCCTCTGGTGGTGTTCGTCATCATCCTCATTCTTCAGCAGGCCCTGGCGAATAATGCGGGCTTCTTCTACGGCATGTGATGCCAACGGCGCTTTTACGGCAAATCTGGGGCTTTGACGGCTTCCGCCCCGGCCAGCAAGAGATTGTCGAGGCGGTTTCCGATGGCCGGGATGTGCTGGCGATCATGCCCACGGGGGGCGGCAAATCCCTGTGCTATCAACTGCCTGCCGTGATGCGCGGCGGCGTGACGGTGGTGATTTCACCGCTGATTGCCCTGATGCGGGATCAGGTGCGGGCGCTGCGCGAGGCCGGGGTGGCGGCGGGGGCGCTGACCAGCGGGAATACACAGGACGAAACCGATGCGGTATTCGAGGCATTGGCGCAGGGCGGGCTGAAAATCCTTTATATGGCGCCCGAGCGGCTGGCCTCTGGCGGGACGGTGAATCTGCTGCGCCGCGCGGGCGTGACCGCGATTGCCGTGGATGAGGCGCATTGCGTCAGCCAGTGGGGTCATGATTTCCGCCCCGATTACCTGCGCATCGGAGAGTTGAAGCGCAGCCTTGACGTGCCGCTGGGCGCATTTACCGCGACCGCCGATGCCGAGACCCGGGCCGAGATCGTCAGCCGTCTGTTCGATGGAAGGCAGCCCGTCACCTTTCTGCGCGGTTTCGACCGCCCCAATATCCGGCTGGCGTTTCAGCCCAAGGACAGCCCACGCAAGCAGGTTCTGGCCTTCGTTGCCGCCCGGCGCGGGCAATCGGGTATCGTCTATTGCGCCAGCCGCGCGCGGACCGAGACGCTTGCCGCTGCCCTTGCCGAAGCCGGTCACAGCGCCGTGGCCTATCATGGCGGGATGGAGGCGGAGGCGCGGCGTGAGGTCGAGGGGCGGTTTCAACGCGAGGACGGCCTGATCGTGGTCGCGACGGTGGCCTTTGGCATGGGAATCGACAAGCCGGATATCCGCTGGGTTCTGCATGCCGATCTGCCGAAAAGCATCGAGTCCTATTATCAGGAGATCGGGCGGGCGGGCCGCGATGGCGATCCGGCGGAGACACTGACGCTATACGGCCCTGACGACATCCGGTTCCGCCGCATGCAGGTGGATGAAGGGCTGGCCGAGGCGGCGCGCAAGGGCGCGGATCATACGCGGCTGAATGCCCTGCTGGGACTGGCCGAGGCGACGGGGTGCCGTCGGAAACGTCTGCTGACCTATTTCGGTGAGGAAACCGGGGATTGCGGCAATTGTGACCTGTGCGAGAACCCGCCGAAACTGTTCGACGGCACGCAATCGGTGCGCAAGGCCCTGTCGGCGATCGTGCGGACCGGCGAATGGTTCGGGGCCGGGCATCTGATCGATATCCTGACCGGCAACACGACCGACAAGATCCGCGCCCGGGGCCATGACCAACTGCCGACTTTCGGCGTTGGCCGCGATCACAGCCGGGGGCAGTGGCAGGCGATTTTCCGGCAGATGATGGGGCTGGATCTCTGCCGGCCCGATCCTGCACGTCACGGCGCGCTGCATCTGACCGATGCCGCCCATCCGGTGTTGCGTGGCGAAACAGGCGTGACATTGCGCCATGACACGACGCTGCGGGCCAAATCCGCCAATGTCATCCGCACCCAGGTTGCGGAAGAGGATGAACCGCTTTTGTCCGCCCTCAAGGCCAGGCGGCGGGCATTGGCAGAGGCGGCGCGGGTGCCCGCCTATGTCATTTTCCCCGACCGCACCCTGATCGAGATGGCCGAGCGCCGCCCCGGCAATCTGGATGAGATGGCGCAGGTGAACGGGGTGGGCGCCAGGAAGCTGGAAAGTTACGGGCGCGAATTCTTGTCGGTGATCGCCGGAGATCAGCCCCGGATACATCCCCATCGCCGCGCTTTGGCGGGGCGGCCTGCCGGCGCATTGTTCGACCGTCTGCTGGAGGCGCAGAACCGGCTGATGCGCGGAGAGGACGGGACAGCGAAGCCCTTGTCATGCTCGACCGCGCAGATTCGCAGGATCGCCGAGCAGCAACCGACCGATCCGGCCGCGCTTGGCCGTCATCTGGACGACGCAAGGCTGGAACGCTTCGGTGCGGCGTTTCTGGAAGAGATCACCGGGGCCGGTTAGGGACGCGGATGCTGTTTGCGCCGGGGCGATCCAGATGAGGCGGGCCTGACGCTGCCCGGTCTCACATTTAGTTTTAATGCCATGAATTTGCAGCATGATATGGTGAAAGCGCCACGAAACCCATGCTTGGGAATTTACCGAAGCTGACAATTCCCGGGGTAAGAAAGGATCGTTCATGCTGGCACGACGCCATTTTATTGTAACCGCGGCGGCGCTTTTTTCGGCGCCTGTTTCCGCCCCTTTGTACGCGAGTGAATGGCCAGATGAGGCACAAAAGGCGGCTTGGGACGCAGAGGTAACGCCGCCATTCTTCGACCTGAGGACCTCGAATCCCTGGGATCTCAATCAGCGGTTTCTTCCGGTTCTGGTGGAAGCGAATGACGGGCTGGTGCCCGGCGATATCCATGTGGATGCGGTGGCCCGGTACCTTTATCATATCAAGGATAATGGTCTGGCCATGCGTTACGGCGTGGCCATCGGCAGGGGCGGTCTGTACGAGCCGGGAACCTACACGATCCGGCGCAAGGTCCGGTGGCCGCACTGGACGCCGACGCAAAGCATGATCGAGCGCGAGCCGGAGATTTATGCGGAATTCGCGGACGGAATGGAGCCGGGGCCATTGAATGCGCTTGGGTCACGCGCCCTGTATCTCTATGTCGGTGATCGCGATACCTATCTTCGGATACATGGCACGCCATATCCGCGCTCTATCGGTACGCGGGCCAGTTCGGGCTGCGTGCGCATGGTCATGCCGCATATCAATGAGCTTTACGATCAGGTCGAACTGGAGGCGACGGCGGTTCTCTACCCGGCCGAGGAGTCGCTCGGCGCCGTCAGCTGACATTCCAGGCGACCCGGCAGGTTTCCGACGAAACCTGCCGAATTCGCTTTGGCATCGGGAATTCGGCTATCTTGCGAGCAGGGCAGCTATTGTCCGAAGGAATGAAATCCGCCGCGCCTATGTCGCATAGCCCGGCGTTGTCTCTCCTGCTCCGGCCTCGCCGCAGATGCGCTTTCCATCGACGGTCAGAAGCGGCAGCAATGTCGTTTCCACCGGCCCATGATACTCGTACCAATAGCGTCCGTCCGGTTGCAGGCGCGCGGAATACACGTTCTGGTTCGGCGCCGCCAATTGAATTACGGTTTGGGGCAGGCCCTCGTCATCAGAGGGGCCTTTCGCTTTGCCGGTCACGCCGAGCGGAGCGGCGCAGGCACCGAGCAGTTGCAGCATGACGATTGTGACTGAAAATTGTTTTCTCATTACAGAACTCTCATTTTGGTCGTGTTGAATATCCATCGCGGATTTTTCAGGCGACGACAAAACGCCGGGTCTGATCGGCGAATGGCGGTTTACACGGTTATCAGCCTCCCATTTACCACTGGATACCGAAGATATGCCATCCGGAAATGCTCTGGTGGAGCGGATTGGCAATTTCAGAAACCTGCCCCGGCACGGATCATTTGCCGAAAACCATTCTGACGGCTTCCGCGGTCGTCAGATCGTGGTCGAATTGTCCGTTGCGCAGGAAAAGCAGCGTCTGCGCGATCACAACCGGATTGTTCATCATGAATGTGTGGGTGGCATGCAGAGTGATATGATCGCTCATCCCGTTCAGCTTCGTGCTTTCGACAGACACCTTGCCGTCATTCGGGCCGTTGAAGCTGGTCGACAGGATCGGATTCAGCGTCCTGTCTCCGGCGATGATGCCCAGTTCGAAACCAGCGGCAGGCAGGCGGTTCGGCACGCTGTCCGGCTCTGTGCCAAGTTGCTGACCTGCGGGGCCGTTCAGATATTCGTAGATCGCAAGATCGCCGAAAGTATCGGTGACCTCGGACCCCCGGTTGGGCGGAGCCAGCATGACGGTTCTGCCCAGATCGGCGGGCCGATGATCGCGCAGCCATCCCCGCAGCAATATCCCGCCCATGGAATGGGTGACGAAGTTGATCGGTGTGCTGTCGCATTCGGCAACCGCGTCGCCGACATAGGCAAGCAGATCCTCTATCGGTTTGTCGGTGGACGGATATGACTTGCTGACGACCTGATAGGATTCACGTTCAAGCACATGCTCCATCACCGCCAGAGACCCGTCGGTCCGTGCGAGACCGTGTAGCAGGACGACGCATTCACCGGCCATGACCTGCGCCGGCAACAGCAGAAAAAGGAACAGCAGCCTGAGCATGGAGCTATTCCAGCATCAATGCATCCGCAAGAATCCCGTCCAGCATCTCCTGCGCGGGCGCCGCCGAGCCGCCATAGGAGGGATGGCCCACGGTGATCCTGCCCGGTGCGTCCGGTGTTTCGTACAGAAAGATGGAATAGGGGCAGAACTGGATATTCGCCGGATCGGCCTCCATCATCTGTCGCGAAACCGTGGCCGAGCAGAAGGTGAAGATCTCGGCATTCGTGTAGATATCCTTGGATCCGCCGACATCCTCCTTGGTGCGGGCCAGCATATCGCCCACATGGCTGCGGTTTTCGATGACCAGCCCTGCATTGATGATCGCATTCTCGACGCTGAAGGCGATATCGTCGAATTCACCATCGACCTGATGCGTGACGGGAGGGATCACCGGAATGTCATCGGCACTGGCTGTAACGCCCAGCCCCGCGCAGCCGAAAAGTAAAGCGATTGTGAAACGCATCTTGGCCTCCATCGTCATGACTGTGCGATGATGGGTCAGCCCGCCCCGGCGGGCAAGATATATCGGAGAGTGGATATGAAACTTAACTGGTCTGACGTTACTCCCAAGGCCGATTGGTTGAACCGGCGCAATTTCATCGCGGCAGGCGCGGCGCTGGCCGCATCTCCGGCAGTGGCCCTGACGGGTAAGCCGTCTTCGTTCTCGACCGACGAAAAACCGAACAGTCTGGAAGAGATCACCAATTACAACAATTTCTACGAATTCGGCACCGGGAAAGAGGATCCTGTCAGATATGCGGCGGCCATGACCACCGATCCCTGGTCGGTGCAGATCGACGGGCTGGCCGAACGTCCTGGCAGCTACGGGGTCGAAGACCTCGCCCCGGATAATGCCCTGGAAGAGCGGATTTACCGTCTGCGCTGCGTCGAGGCGTGGTCGATGGTCATTCCGTGGATCGGTGTGCCCCTGTCGTCGGTTCTGAACAAGGCCGGTGTTCAGTCCTCGGCCAAGTATGTCGCTTTCGAGACGCTGAACCGCCCCGAAGAGATGCGGGGTCAAAGCTATCCGATCCTGGACTGGCCCTATCGCGAGGGGCTGCGTCTGGATGAGGCGATGCACCCGTTGGCGATTCTTGCGACGGGGCTGTATTCCGATCCGCTGCCCAATCAGAACGGCGCGCCGATCCGGCTGGTCGTGCCGTGGAAATACGGGTTCAAATCGATCAAGTCGATCGTCAGGATCACCCTGACGGACAAGCAGCCTGTCTGTACCTGGCAGAAGATGCAGGCTTCGGAATACGGCTTTTACGCCAATGTGAATCCCGAGGTCGATCATCCCCGCTGGTCCCAGGCGACCGAGCGTCGGATCGGTGGCGGACTGTTCGGCGGGCGGCAGGAAACGCTGAAGTTCAACGGCTATGGCGAACAGGTTGCCTCGCTTTATGCCGGGATGGATCTGGCGAAGAACTACTGATGAAACGACGATTCAACGATCTTTTGCGCCGATTGCCTGTCTGGGCGGTATGGCTGGCCGGGCTGTTGCCGCTGGCCTTGCTGATCTTTGATACCTTTGCCGGGAATCTTGGAATCGATCCAGTGCGGGATATCGAGTGGCGGCTTGGGAAGACGGCGTTCTATTTCCTGATCGGCGGGCTGGCGGTGACGCCGTTGCTGCGGATTACGGGGATAAGCCTGATGAAGTTCCGCCGTGCCATCGGATTGCTGTGTTTCACCTATGCTGTCCTGCATGTGTCAAGCTGGATCAGCATGGAGATGGGATTCCTCTGGTCCCAGATGGCGAAGGATGTGGTCAAGCGGCCCTATCTGATCTTCGGGATGCTGTCGTTGCTGATTCTGATTCCACTTGCCGTCACCTCGAACAATCTTTCGATTCGCAGAATGGGGGGGCAGTCGTGGCGGAACCTGCACAAGCTTGTCTATCTTGCTGGCCCGCTTGTTGCGCTGCACTGGATATGGGCGCTGAAAGTGTTCCCGGTCACGCCGGGATTCTGGCTGCTGGTGATTCTGCTGTTGCTGGGCGCGCGTCTTGCGATTCGGCGGCCATTGGGGCGAGGTAGAGCAAAAGGATTAAAAATTACCAATTAATATCAATATATTAAAAATTTATCGGAAGAATCGTGACATTTTTTGAAAATATCCTCTTGCGCCCCCCGGCGAGTCTCCGTAGATACCCCTTCACCGGACGGCGGAGACGCGGTTCGGGACGGTGATCCCGCCCAGAGCGGTTGGGTTGCCAGGACGAATTCAGGAGATCAGGCGGCTGGGTAAAGCGCTAAGAGATTGGCGCTCCGGTTGTTTTGTTTCCTTTGCTTTTTGACATTTGTGGTTATTAACTGAAGAGATATGCGGGCGGTTTGGCTTTTAGTCGACGGATCTTTGCATATCGGCCTATTAGCTTTCGGGCGATGATATAGGTGTCAGC
>NZ_QZCG01000018.1 GCF_003591515.1 Paracoccus onubensis | reverse complement strand
GCATTGGCGCTTGCGCTGCACCCGCTGCCGGTCAATGCGGTCCTGATCGATCAACGTGCCGAAGAGCTGTCGCTGGCGACCCCTGGGCTGGATACCCGTCTCACCCCGCTGCCCGAAGCCGAAATCCGCCACGCCCGTCCCGGCAGTTTCATCGTCATCGTGACCCATGATCACGCGCTGGATTTCCTGCTGGCCGCAGAGGCGCTTGCCCGAAACGATCTTGCCTATATCGGCATGATCGGCAGCGGCACGAAGCGCGCGCAGTTCAACCGCTTTGCCCAGCAGCGGGGGATCGACCCCGCGCCGCTGATTTCACCGATCGGCGCGGGGTTCTCACCCGACAAACGCCCGGCGGTGATCGCCGCCTTTACCGCTGCCGAGTTGATGACCCGGCTGAACGCAACAACTTCCTTGTCAAGGCACTCATGCAACATCTGATCCGGGGGCGCGTCCTCGGCTTTCACGCCGATCCCGCCCAAACCGAAGACAATCACCGCTATCTCGAAGACGGCGCCATTCTGATCGAGGATGGCCGCATTGTCGCTGTCGACGATTATACCGCGCTTGCCCGGCCCGATCTGGCCGTGACGGATCACCGCCCGCATCTGATCATGCCGGGTTTCATCGACCCGCATATCCATTTCCCGCAGGTGCAGGTGATCGCAAGCTGGGGCGCGCAGCTTCTGGACTGGCTGAACAGCTATACTTTCCCGGAAGAGGCGCGTTTCAGCAATCGTGGTCACGCCACCCGCATGGCAGGGCTGTTCCTTGATCAACTTGTGGCGCATGGCACGACCTCTGCCGTTGCCTTCTGCTCGGTTCATCCCGAAAGCGCCGAGGCGTTGTTCGAGGCGGCCGAAGCCCGGAACATGGCCATGGTCGCCGGCAAGGTGATGATGGACCGCAACGCGCCGGACGGGGTTCTGGATACGCCGCAGCAGGGCTATGATGACAGCAAGCGGTTGCTGGAGAAATGGCACGGGCGCGGCAGGCTGCGTTATGCGATCACGCCGCGCTTCGCCATTACCTCGACGCCGGAACAGATGGAGATGGCGGGCGCCTTGGTCCGCGAATACCCGGAATGTCACCTCCAGACCCATCTCAGCGAAAATCTCGAAGAAATCGAATTTACGCTAAATTTATACCCCAAGGCACGGGATTATCTGGATATTTATGAAAGTTACGGGTTGCTTTCGGACAGGCTATTGCTTGGACATTGCATCCATCTGCGTGAACGTGAAATCGCCCGGATGGCGGAAACGGGCAGTCGTGCGGTGTTCTGTCCGACCTCGAATCTTTTCCTTGGCTCGGGGCTGTTTGACGAGGCTGGGTTAAGCGCGGCGGGTATCGTCAGCGGAATCGCCACGGATGTCGGCGGAGGAAGCAGTTATTCCATGCTGCAGACGCTGAACGAGGGTTACAAGATCCTGCAGCTGAACGGGCAGAAACTGCATCCGCTGAAGGCGTTTCACTGGGCCACGCGCGGAAATGCCGTCGCATTGGGGATGCAGGACCGGATCGGGACATTGGCTCCGGGATCGGATGCGGATCTGGTCGTGCTGAACGTTCATGCCACCGGCGCGATGTCCTTGCGGGCCGAGCGGGCGCAAACGCTGGCCGAAGAATTGTTCATTTTGCAGATCATGGGCGACGATCGCGCAGTTCAACAGGTCTATATCGCCGGAGCGCCAGCGAAAGACATAACGGGCATTTAGAGCATGTCGCGCCTTCCCGGATTGGTTCCCTCTTCTCCTCCTTCTTCTTTGCGGTAAATACCTCAGGGGTCCGGGGGCAGCGCCCCCGGCCTTCGCGGGACGCACATAACCGCCGTTTCCGATTCAGCGCGACAGGCTCTTGGGCCTTATTCCACAAGATGGTCAATAAATCGCTGGAAGAGCTCGCTTTGGCTGGAAATGCCAAGGCGGCGATAGATGTTGGACCGGTGAAGCTTGACCGTGCCTTCCGTAATGCCAAGATGCTCGGCGATTGACAGGCTGCTGTGTCCGCGCAGGATCAGTTGAGTCACCGAATGCTGGGCCGGGGTAAGCGCATCCCCGAAAACCTGCTGAAAGACCAGGTCGGCATCCCGGCGAGCGGCCGGGGCGTCCGCCTCCGAATTCTGGATGAACGGCCAGTGCTGCCTTATGCTGGCGGCGATGATCGGTGTCAGCCTGGCCAGGGACTCGAATTCGGCGTCGTCGAATAGCTGGCCGCCGCGATTGCGCATCAGTGAATAATTGGCTGCCGTTCCGTTGGCGAGGGGAACGATGAAGCCCACTTCCTCGACCAGCGTTCCGGCCTGATCCGAAATGCAGGGATGAACCTCGCGCGACCATGCGAATTGCGCGTCATAAAACCGGTCCGGCGCCAGATCGCGCATGCGCCACAGACCTTCGGCCACGCCCGAGACGCAGGCGGTATAGAAAGGATCCAGAAGATAGGCCCCGCGAAGATAGGAACGCAGGGCGCGACGATCGACGGTCTCGGAATAGCCGTCATGGATGACGATGGGCCTATGGTTGGAACTGAAGACGAATGCGCAGCTCATGTCGAATTCTGCCGCATATTCTGTCAATGAATCAAGAGCTTGTCCATAATGCACATTGCCGGTGGCCGCGATCATCCCTGCCACCGCATCGGAAAGTCGTTGCGAGATCATCTGCCCGCCTCCGGACATATAACTTTCGACATATGGCCATTCATGTGCTGTCGCCTAGGCTTTCTCTTACCCGGCCTTGGGAGGGACCGGCCCAGGGTTCGCCCAGGGTTCCATGAACCCGTATTGTGGCCGGGTGCGCAAGTTCTGGTCAAGGGAGGCTGATGTGACAGGAAGATTGGCGGGCAAGGTGGCGTTGATTACCGGCGGTGCGGGCGGTTGCGGACTGGCCGCGTCAGAGCTTTTCGCGGCGGAAGGCGCGAAGGTCGGTATTGTCGATCTGCCGCAAAGCAAGGGGGACGACGTCGCCCGGCGTTTGCGCGATGCCGGCCATGACGTGATTTTTGCCCCTGCGGATGTTTCGGACGCAGATCAGGTGAAGCATTGCGTCAAGGCCGTGACGGACGCATTTGGGCCGGTCACGGTGCTGATGAATCATGCCGGAATTCTGGCAGCCGTGCCATTCCTCGAAACAAGCGAGGAGGAATGGGACAGGATCATGGCCGTGAATGTGAAAAGCATGTTCCTTGTCAGCAAGGCGGTGCTGCCCGGCATGATCGAGGCGGGCGGCGGCAGCGTGATCTGCACCTCTTCGATTTCAGCGGTGGTCGGCACGCCGATGGAAGTGCTTTACTGCACCAGCAAAGGCGCGTGCCACATGTTCGCGCGTGCATTGGCCGTAGAGTTCCGGGACCGCAATATCCGCTCGAACGCGGTCTGTCCCGGTTTCATCGCGACCGCTCATGGCCTGCGCGAGATCGAGTTGCTGACCAAAAATGGCGTCGATGTATCCGAGGAGGCCATCGCCGCCGCTCAGGGCAGGCTTTGCCGTCCCGATGAGGTCGCGAAAGCTGCTTTGTTCCTGGCCAGCGATGATGCGAGCTTCGTGAACGGGGCGCATCTGTTCGCCGACAATGCCTACACCGCCATCTGATCCGGAAGCAAAGGGGGAAGATATGAACACGTCGTCACATGGGATGACCATCAATGATTTCGGCCTGGAACACGCCCATTGGCGCAACTGGGTCGGTAACCAGTCCTGTGTCCGCGCCGCAAGAGGGGCGCCGCAAAGCGAAGATGAGCTATGCGCCATGATCGCCGATGCGACAGCGAAAGGGCTTAATGTCCGGGTTGCCGGCTCGGGTCACAGTTTTACACCGGTTGCCCTGACCAACGGGCTTCACCTGACGCTGGCCAATATGAAGGGCGTCAAAAGCATCGATCATGAGAAACGCAGGGTGACCGCCTCTGCCGGGACGACGTTCAACGATCTTGTCAAGGTGCTGAAGGCGGAAGGCCTGTCGATGATCAATCAGGGCGATATCGACAGTCAGGCGATTGCCGGGGCGTTGACCACCGGTACGCATGGCACCGGCGCGAGTCTGCCGGTTCTGGCGGATTCCATCGTTGGCATGCGTCTGATCCAGCCCGATGGGTCCGTCCAGATCGTCGATGAAAGCACGCCCGAGCTTCTTCTTGCCAGCCGTGTTTCGCTGGGAACATTAGGGGCGATTTCGGAAATGACGCTGCAACTGACCGACAGTTACCGGCTGCACGAGAAAATCTGGCGCGAGGATTTCGATTCCGCGATGGAGAGGCATGACGAGCTTGCCGAGACGCATCGTCATTTCAGCTTCTTCTGGTGCCCTTATGAGGAAAGCCGGCATTGTTATTGCCTGCCAGACACCTCGGCCACCTCGAAGACGGGGCGCAGTACGGATGTCTGCGAAATGAAGGTGATCGACATCACTGACGCGGAACCATTCGAAACCGAATTCGAGAAAGTCGCCTATAGTTCGGATGTCTATCCGATCGAATATATCGCGAATTTCCACGAACTCGAATATGCCGTACCGCGCGAACACGGAAAGGATGCAGTGCGCGCGGTTCGCAAGCTGATGCTGGAAGAGTTCCCCGAGGCGATCTATCCCATCGAATACCGCTTCACCGCCGGTGACGAGGCGTGGCTTAGTCCCTTCTACCGGCAGGACAGCGTGACCGTCTCGGTCTCGGGCGAGCCCGGCAAGGATTACTGGGATTATCTGCGTGCGGTCGATCGGATCCTGCGCAGCTTTGGTTCGCGTCCGCATTGGGGCAAGATGCACTTCCTGACCGGCGAGGATGTTACCTCGATCTATCCGCGCGCCGACGATTTCCGCGAGTTGCGGCGCAAGCTGGACCCGGAAGGGGTCTATCTCAACGACCATCTGGCTCAGCTTTTCCGCTGAGCTTTCGGTGGAAGCGGACTGCAAGAATCCGCCCGCCTCTCACCTCGACAGGGAGTTCGCCAATGGCCCATATCGGCACATTCGTTATCTACATCATCATGATTTCAGCGATTATCGGCGCGGTTGCCTCGATCATCGACAGCGAAAGCCCGTTGGGGAAAGAGTTCAATGCGGGTCTCCACGCCATCGGCTATATCTTCATTCCCGTGGCCGGGATCATGGCATCGATCCCTTATCTTTCCGCCTTCGTTACGGCGGTGATCAGTCCTGCCTTTCAGGCAATCAATGCCGATCCGGCCATGGCGGCGACCTCGATCATCGCTGTGGATATGGGCGGTTATCAACTGGCCAAAGAGCTTGCGCTCTCAACCGAGGGCTGGATCATGGCCTCCCTTACCGGATTCATGGCCGGCGCCACAATCATCTTCACTATCCCCGTGGGGCTCGCCATGCTGGACAAGGAAGATCATGAATTCATGGCCGTTGGCATCATGTGCGGCGTGTTGTCGATCCCTATAGGCGTGCTGGTCTCTTGCCTGGTGCTGGGCGTGATGGAGGTTGCAATCCGGCCCGAGATCGCGGCCACCGGGGAGGCGACCTATCAACTGGCGATGGGTATGCTGGGCGTTTTGCGAAACATCGCACCGCTGATTCTGTTCTGTGTGGTCCTTGCAGTAGGGTTGCGGCTGTTTCCGGCATTCATGATCCGGCTGTTCCTTGGGTTCGGGCGGATCATGAATGCGGCCATCACGCTGGTTCTGGTTTTCTCGATCGTCGAATATTTCACCGGTTTCTTCACCTCGATTTTCGGTCACTGGGGTTTCGCCCCGATCATCGCTGATGAAGAGGACCAGTTCCGTGCGCTTGAAATCGCAGGCTATATCGGGATCATGCTGTGCGGTGCGTTCCCGATGGTCTGGATGCTGAATCATTTCCTGCAAAAACCGATGCAATGGGTGGGAGCCCGGCTGGGCCTGTCATCGGCAGGCACGGCCGGTCTGCTGGCCGCCTCGGCCAATGTGCTGGCGATGTTCAGGTTGATCAAGGACATGCCACCGCGCGACAAGGTGCTGGTGATCTCCTTCGCGGTCTGCGGTGCCTTCATGTTCGGGGACCATCTGGCCTTTTCGGCGAATTTCCAGCCGACAATCATTCTGCCGTTGCTGCTTGGGAAACTGGCGGGAGGTGTGGCAGGGTTTGCGCTTGCGGTCTGGGTATTGGCGGCCCGGTCCAAACAGCCGTTGGCGTCAAGCGGCTAGAATTGCCTCGCCCCCGCGCCAGACCGCAGGTTGCGATAGGACTTGAACGCTTGTGGGCGGCATGTTCGGGCGGGTGGGAAAAATGGCGAAACAGGTACGCGCCTCCGTTCTTCGGCACTTCCACATAATGCCGAAAATTGTAGCGATCTCCTTCACTGGCCACCCGATTGCGGGCATGTTTGTCAAGGCGCAATGCGGTGCCGTGTTCAGGGTAATTGGGACATTGGACGATGAAGGATCATGTTTCGGGGAAAATCACCCCTGTATTGCTGGCAGGAGGTTCCGGCACGCGGCTTTGGCCCGTTTCACGCAAGACATTCCCCAAGCAATTTTCTTCAATTACGGGCGATGAAACGCTTTTTCAGGCGGCGGTTCGCCGCCTCGCCGGGCCAGTCTATGCACCACCAATCGTCATGACGAATGCAGATTTCCGGTTCATCGTTGCCGGGCAGCTTGAGCAAACCGGCGTTTCGGGCGCGACAATCGTTGTCGAGCCTGTGGGTCGGAATACCGCTCCGGCCATATTGGCTGCCGCGCAAATGGTCGCCTCGGGGAACCCTCTTGGTCTGGTTCTGGTCGCGCCATCGGATCACATGATTTCGGATTCAGCCGCGTTTTCGGCAATTGTGACGAAGGCGGTGGAAATTGTGAAAACCGGCCGGATCGTCGTTTTCGGTGTCCGGCCAGACCGTCCGGCATCCGCCTATGGTTATCTGGAACTGGCCGATCAGGAAGGCGATTTTCAGATGGTGCGCCGCTTTATCGAGAAACCGGCAACCGATCGCGCGGCGGATCTCCTGGCCGATGGCAATTGTCTGTGGAATGCGGGGATATTCCTGTTCCAGGCGCAGGCCATGATCGACGAATTCCGAAACCATGCGCCGGAATTTCTGTCGCCGGTTCAGGCCTCTCTTGATCTTGCCCGACATGATACTGATTTTCTGTGGCTTGGGGATGAGCCGTGGCGGGAATTGCCGGATCGCTCGATTGATTATGCGATCATGGAAAAATCCGGGAATATTGCGGTCTGCCGCCTTTCTTGCCACTGGGCCGATCTCGGTGGATGGGATTCCGTCTGGCATGAGGCGGTGGCGGCCTGTCCGACCGGAAATGCAGTTGTCGCGGATGAGGGCGCTACCGCGATAGATTGCCGGAATGTGTTATTGCGTTCGGGGGGCGACGATTTGCAGGTCGTCGGCATCGGATTGCGGGATATGATCGTCGTGGCCACAAGCGACGCGGTTCTGGTGGCGGATTTGAAACGGGCGCAGGATGTGCGTCTGGCCGTTGATGCGCTCGCCGCGAAACGGCGCAAACAGGCCGTCGCATTTCCGAGGGAACACCGCCCCTGGGGGTGGTATGAGACGCTGGCGCGCGCTGATCGGTTTCAGGTCAAGCGCATCATGGTCGAACCGGGTGCGTCGCTTTCGCTGCAAAAGCACATGCACCGGTCAGAGCATTGGGTGGTCGTTTCCGGAACCGCTCAGGTGACGATCAATGACGACCTGCGGCTGGTGAGCGAAAACGAGTCCGTTTATGTGCCGCTGGGCGCGGTTCACCGGATGACGAATCCGGGCAAGGTACCGGTCATCCTGATCGAGGTGCAGACCGGTGTTTATCTGGAAGAAGACGATATCATCCGCTATCACGATCAATATGCGCGGCCGGTTCATCCGCAAATGCCCGTGGATGGGGACGGGGCTGAAGCCCTGCCGTTCGCTGCACAAGCAGACGTGAATAACGCTGCGCGCCACGTGTCTTAATCCGTCAATGTTGTGTCGCAAATTGTCCTTATGGCCCGGCTGCAGAGGTTAGATTGGTAAAACAGGCAGTACGACTCAGCGGTCGTGGAGCCTGCGTCAACCAAGTCGCGCATGATGCGCATGTCACAAGCCAGGTACGTGATGATCACAGCACACTCTACCGCCGAACTGATCGCGGCCCGAAAGCCCGGCTTCTCGTTGCCGCGCGATCTTTACTGCAGCCAACAGGCATATCAGGATGATCTGGAGCAAATCTGGTATCGCGAATGGCTGTTCGCGCTGCCTTCCTGCGAGATTCCCTCGACCGGCAATCTTGTTACGCTGAATGTCGGACAATATCCGGTGATCGTCGTCAGGGGTGCCGATGGCCGTATTCGTGCCTTCCACAATGTCTGCCGGCATCGGGGGCAGCGGCTTTGTCCCAAGACCAATGGCACCGGTCCCAAACTGGTCTGCCCATATCATCAGTGGACCTATGATCTGGACGGCAAACTCCTTTATGCGCGCGATATGGGTGAGGGGTTCGATCCGGCGAAATTCGGGTTGAAACCGGTTCATTGCGTCGATCTGGGCGGCATGGTTTTCATCTGCCTTGCGCAAATCCCCCCTGCCATCAATGAGCTTGCCCAGAATCTGATGACCTATCTCACCCCCAGCGGGCTTGCAGATTCCAAGGTTGCGTTCAGCTCGACCATCATCGAGAAGGGCAACTGGAAGCTGGTGATGGAGAATAACCGCGAATGTTATCATTGCGGCGGCTCGCATCCTTCGCTTTGCCGGACCTATTCGGAAGATCCCGAAATGACGGTGATGGAGGGGCCGCATTCCGCCAGCGACATCATTCTGGAACATTGGGACCGCTGCGACGCCGCCCGGTTGCCCTCCCGTTTCGTGAGCGCGCCGGATCTGCAATGGCGCATGGCGCGGGTGCCGCTGATGGATCATCAGGAAAGCTTCACCATGTCGGGCAAGGCCGCCGTCGCCCGGCGGATGGGAACGATTCCGTGGAACGATGCCGGGTCGCTGATGTTCTATCATTTCCCGACCAGCTGGAACCATCTTTTGCCCGATCATGCCATCCTCTTCAGAATCCTGCCGATCAGCCCGACGGAAACCGAAGTCACGACCAAATGGCTGGTCCACAAGGATGCCGAGGAAGGGAAGGATTACGACCTGGCCAAGCTGACCGAAGTCTGGCTGGCGACAAATGACGAAGATCGTCAGGTGGTCGAAGAAAATCAGGCCGGCATCCTGAGTCCGGCCTATGAGCCCGGTCCTTATTCTCCGCGGCAGGAAATGGGGGTTCTGCATCTGATCGACTGGTATTGCGGAGTAATGAGCAGCCGGCTGGCGTTGCAGACGGCGGCGGAGTAGGTAATGGTCAAGCAGCGTATAAACTGGTCGGCCGAGCCGTGGGACGATTCCGAGCTTCTGGAATTTACCCAGATGGTGCCGGAAACGGCGGATACCGCGACATTTACCTTTCGCGCGCCGTCCGGTGCCTGGTTCGATTACGAGCCGGGGCAGTTCATCACGCTGGACCTGCCCGTGCCGGGCGGGAATGTGCAGCGAACCTATACGCTTTCTTCTTCGCCTTCGCGGCCGATGTATGTCTCGATCACCGCGAAGGCGCAGCCCAATTCGATCGCGACCCGGTGGATGATGGATAACCTGAAGCCGGGAATGCAGGTCAAGGCGTACGGTCCTGCCGGGATTTTCAGCCTTCAGCGGCATCCGGGTGAGAAATATCTTTTCATTTCTGCCGGTTCCGGAATCACGCCGATGATGTCGATGACGACATGGCTGTGGGATTCGGGGAAGAAACCCGATGTCGCTTTTCTCCATGCAGCCCGGCGTCCATCCGATGTGATCTTCAAGGAACAGTTGCATCACATGGCAAACCGGGAATCCGGTCTGCAGTTGCATATCACCGTCGAAGAGCATGACGAGTTTCAGTCATGGCACGGTTATCGGGGCAGAATCAGCCAGTTGATGCTAGGTCTCATGGCGCCCGATTACCTTGAGCGAGAGGTGTTCTGCTGCGGCCCCGAGCCCTTCATGCAGGCGGTGCGCGATATCCTGATCTCGCTTGGCTTCGACATGGATCATTATCATCAGGAAAGCTTCGGCGCGCCGGTCGAAACCGAGGCCGAGGCACCGGATCTGGACGATGTCGTTCCGGACGTGGAATCCAAATCAGAGCTTGTATTTGCCGCGTCGGGGGTCAGTGCGCGCTGCAACGAGACCGATACCGTTCTGGCCGTTGCCAAGGCAAGCGGACTGAATATCCCCTCGGGCTGTACATTCGGCCTGTGCGGTACCTGCAAGACCCGCAAGCTCGAAGGCGAGGTGCATATGGTCCATAACGGCGGCATATCGGATGAGGATATCGAGGCGGGGTATATCCTGGCCTGTTGCTCGAACCCGATTGGAAAGGTCGTTGTGGATATCTGACACGGCACCGGGGGATCGTTTCCCCCGGGTTCCGTCATCCTCGGTCATGGCGATGGCTGCCTGTCAGGCAACCGCATCCTTGCGGATGTAATTGAGGATCGGGGCCAGCCAGCGTTCCGTTTCCTTTAGCGACATCCCTTTGCGGGTGGCGTAATCCCGAACCTGATCCTCTTCGACCTTGGCGACACCGAAATAGTAAGCCTCGGGATGTCCGATATAGAATCCGGACACCGACGAACCCGGCCACATCGCCATGCTTTCAGTCAGTTCGACGCCCGTTGCATTGGTGGCGTCAAGCAGGTTGAACAGGGTCAGCTTCTCGGTGTGATCCGGTTGGGCAGGATAGCCGGGAGCAGGGCGGATACCGTCATAACGCTCGGCAATCAGGTCGGCATTGCCAAGATTCTCGTCCGGCGCATAACCCCATAATTCGCGGCGCACACGTTCATGCAGCATCTCGGCCATGGCTTCGGCGAAACGGTCGGCCAGCGCCTTGACCATGATCGAGGAATAATCGTCATTCGCGCGCTCGAACCGGGTGGCGATCTCGGATTCCTCGGGTCCTGCCGTGACCACGAAGCCGCCGACATAATCCGGCCCGGCTCCTTCCGGCGCGACGAAATCCGACAGCGCCACATTCGGACGGTTACCGCGTTTCCACACCTGCTGCCGCAGGGTGTGCAGCATGGTCAGGGTCTCTGTCCGATCCTCGCCGGTATAAAGACGGATATCGTCGCCTACGGAATTGGCAGGCCAGAAACCGACCACGGCACGGGGGCGGAACCAGTTTCCGTCGATGATGCGGGCAAGCATTTCCTGAGCCTCGGCGAACAGGGCACGGGCAGCCTCGCCCTGTTTCTCGTCATCGAGGATGCGGGGATAGACGCCTTTCATTTCCCATGTCTGGAAGAATGGCGTCCAGTCGATATAGCGGGCGATATCCTGCAAATTCCAGTCATCGATGATGCGCGTACCGGTGAAAGAGGGGGTATGCGCCGCGAAGCCGGCCCAGTCCAGCTTAAGGGCGTTTGCCCGCGCATCGGCCAAAGGCAGCCGTTTTTTGGCCGCTTCCGAGCGTTCATGCCGTTCGGCCACATCCAGATATTCGGCGCGGATATTCTCGATATAAGCTTTTTGCTGCGAGGGGCTCAACAGCGATGACACGACACCGACGGCCCGGCTGGCATCGGTGACATAGATCGCCGTGTTCTTCTGATACTGCGGAGAAATCTTGACCGCGGTATGGGTCTTCGAGGTCGTTGCCCCACCGATCAGCAGCGGGATATTGAAACCCTCACGCTCCATCTCCGAGGCGACATGCACCATCTCGTCCAGAGACGGGGTGATCAGGCCGGAAAGGCCGATCGCGTCGACATTCTGTTCGCGCGCGACCTCAAGGATTTTCTGCGAGGGCACCATCACGCCAAGATCGATCACCTCGTAATTGTTGCAGGCCAGGACGACGCCGACGATATTCTTGCCGATATCGTGTACATCGCCCTTGACCGTGGCCATCAGCACCTTGCCCGCAGTTTCGCGGTCACTGCCGCCGTTCAGGCGCTTTTCCTCCTCCATATAGGGCAGCAATACGGCGACGGCCTGTTTCATGACACGGGCGGATTTGACCACCTGCGGCAGGAACATCTTGCCCGCGCCAAACAGGTCACCGACGACATTCATACCGGCCATCAGCGGTCCTTCGATCACGTCAAGCGGCCGGGTGGCTTGCAGGCGGGCCTCTTCGGTGTCGGCTTCGACATATTCGACAATGCCATTGACAAGCGCATGCTCCAGCCGCTTTTCGACTGAAAATTCGCGCCATGACAGGTCTTTCTCACGTTTGGGGCCACCAGCCTCGCCACGGTATTTTTCGGCTATTTCCAAAAGCCGCTCGGTGGCGTCGTCGCGACGGTTCAGAACGACATCCTCGCAAGCCTCGCGCAACTCGGCGTCGATCTGATCGTAGACCGCAAGCTGTCCGGCATTGACGATGCCCATATCCATCCCGGCCTGAATGGCGTGATACAGGAACACCGCGTGCATCGCCTCGCGCACGGGCTCATTGCCGCGAAAGCTGAAGGACAGGTTCGAGACGCCGCCCGAAATATGAGCATGTGGCAGGTTCTGGCGGATCCAGCGGGCCGCCTCGATGAAATCCACGCCGTAATTGTTATGTTCTTCGATCCCGGTCGCGATGGCGAAGATATTCGGGTCGAAAATGATGTCCTCGGGCGGGAACCCGATTTCCTCGGTCAGAATCTTATAGGCGCGGGCGCAGATCTCGGTCTTGCGTTCGAACGTGTCGGCCTGTCCGGATTCGTCGAAGGCCATGACGACCACCGCCGCACCATAGGCCAGACAGAGCCCGGCATGATGGCGGAACTGTTCCTCGCCTTCCTTGAGGCTGATCGAGTTCACGACGGATTTGCCCTGCACGCATTGCAGCCCGGCCTCGATTACCTCCCATTTGGAACTGTCCAGCATGATCGGGACGCGGGCGATATCGGGTTCAGCCGCAAGAAGATTCAGGAACTCGACCATCACGGCTTTCGAATCGATCAGCCCCTCATCCATGTTGATATCGATGATCTGGGCACCGTTCTCGACCTGATCGCGGGCGACTTCCAGCGCCGTGGCGTAGTCGCGTTCCTTGATCAGCTTGCGAAAACGGGCCGAGCCGGTGACATTCGTGCGTTCCCCGACATTCACGAAGGGAATGTCAGAGGTCAGGACAAAGGGCTCCAGCCCGGAAAGGCGCAGAAGACGTTCAGGCATATTCCGGCACCTTTCGGGGGCTATGTTCGGCCACGGCTTCGGCGATGGCGCGGATATGTTCAGGGGTCGTGCCGCAGCAGCCGCCGACCACATTCACAAGCCCTTCGCGGGCGAATTCGGCGACCTGCTGGGCGGTATCCTCGGGGCCTTCGTCATATTGACCGAAGGCATTGGGCAGGCCGGCATTGGGATAGGCGCAGACCAGCGTATCGGCCACGCCCGAAATCTCGCTCAGATGCGGACGCATGGCCTCGGCGCCAAGGGCGCAGTTCAGGCCGACCGTCCAGGGGCGGGCATGGCTGACGGAATACCAGAAGGCCGTGGGCGTCTGGCCCGATAATGTGCGGCCCGAGGCATCGGTGATCGTGCCCGAGATCATCAGCGGCAATTGCCTGCCATGCGCCTGCATCGCCTGTCCACAGGCGAAGATCGCGGCCTTGGCGTTCAGCGTGTCGAAAATGGTTTCGATCAGCAGGAGATCCACCCCGCCCTCGATCAGGGCGGTCGCCTGTTCCAGATATGCCACGCGGAGGCCGTCAAAGCTGATGGCGCGGAAACCGGGATCGTTCACGTCCGGGCTGATGGATGCCGTGCGGTTGGTCGGGCCAAGGGCTCCGGCGACATAGCGCGGTTTGCCGTCTTCCGCAGTCGCGCGGTCCATGGCGCGGCGTGCGGCCTGCGCACCGGCGACGTTCAGATCATGTACCGCCGCCTGCAATCCGTAATCCGCTTGCGCGATCGTGGTCGAGGAAAACGTGTTCGTTTCGACGATTTCTGCCCCGGCCATGGCAAATTTGTAATGGATCTCCTCTATCACCTTGGGTTGGGTGAGGCTGAGCAGATCATTATTGCCCTTTTGCGGATGCTCGGTCCTGTGGCGCAGGGATTGGCCCGAGGAGGTGCCGGTAAAATCACCCTCGTCCAGCCCCAGCGTCTGGATCTGCGTGCCCATGGCTCCGTCCAGAATCAGGATTCGCTCACGGGCGGCGCGGTTCAGCGCCTCGAATACGGGGGAAAGGGTCAGTTTGCCGCTCATTACTCTTATCCTTGCTCAGGCCAGCCGTAACATAGGCAGTGTATGACCCGCCCGCAAATTCATAATTTTCTACAAGATCATGAGGTGGATTGATAATTCGTTGAGATTATCCGTTCTGCGCCGAAAACAATCGCTGATGCTCGGCAATTGCATAGCGGTCGGTCATGCCCGCGACGTAATCCAGAACGATGCGGGCGCGTTCGGTCTCGTTGCCAGCCTGCTCGGCAGCCTGTCGCCAGCTTTGCGGAAGCTGCGAAGGATCGTTCAGGAACAGCGGAAACATATCGTTGAGGATTGCGGTGACCTGATGGCGTTCATCCACGACCGAAGGGGCGCGGTACATCCGTTGGAACAGGAAGGCCTTTATCGCCTTGATATTCTGATACAGCGGTTTCGAGAACCGGATGATCGGCCCGTCCATGTCGCGGATTTCCTGCGCCGACCGGGGTTGCAGCCCGGTCAGCCGGTTTTGGGCCACGGCAATCACATCCTCGACCATCACGCCGAAGACCCGGCGCAGGGCCTCGTGCCGTCGCCGCATGCGATCCAGTCCGGGATGTAGCCGGTCCACCTCGGCAAATGCCGGGCCGATGACGGGCAGTTCGGCCAATTCCTCTTCAGTGAACAGACCGGCACGCAGCCCGTCATGCAGGTCGTGATGGTTATAGGCCACATCATCGGCGACCGCCGCGACCTGCGCCTCGGCGCTTGCATTCGTGTGCAGTTCCAGATCCCATGCGGCATTCACCTCTGCCAGCGCGTAGGGCAACGGACCGGTCACCGGGCCGTTATGCTTGGCGATGCCTTCCAATGTCTCCCATGTCAGGTTGAGGCCGTCGAAATCGGCGTAATGCCGTTCCAGCATGGTAACGATCCGCAATGCCTGTGCATTATGGTCAAAGCCGCCATAAGGCTGCATCAGCACGGCCAGCGCATCCTCGCCCGTATGACCGAAAGGCGGATGTCCCAGATCATGCGCAAGGGCGACGGATTCGGCCAGATCGGTGTTCAGTTCCAACGCGCCGGCAATCGTGCGCGCGACTTGCGCAACCTCGATCGTATGCGTCAGCCGGGTCCGGTAATAATCGCCGCGATATTCCTCGCCGTCATGCTCGACAAAGACCTGCGTCTTGTGCTTCAGCCGCCGGAAAGCCGAGGAATGGATGATCCGGTCCCGGTCCCGCTGCCATGGCGAGCGGAAGGTTGATAATTGTTCGGACCACAGCCGGCCGCGGCTGTCTTCGGGTTTGCAGGCATAGGGTGCAGTCATGGACCATCCTTGCAGGGTGTTCGACGCAAGCCTATATTCCCATTAAGCAGACGAAAACGGGAACGCCCCATGAACGTGCCTCCGAAAGTGACCGAACGCGCCTTTGCCCAACTGGCCGAGATCAACGCAGATACCGATCCCCGCCCGCTTCGTGTGGCGGTTGCGGGGGGCGGCTGTTCAGGATTCCAGTACGATATCCGGCTGGATGACGCCGAAGATGACGATCTGATTCTGGAAGGTGGTGGCCAGAAGGTTGTGGTTGACCCGGTGTCGCTGCCCTATCTGACCGGCGCGGTCATAGATTTCACCGATGAATTGATCGGCGCGCGCTTCACGATCGAGAATCCGAATGCCACCTCGAGCTGTGGCTGCGGCACCTCCTTCTCGATCTGAACTATTCACCTTAACCGCTTCTTCTTCATGGAAATATCCTTGGGGGAGTCCGATCCGTCCTGATCAGGCGGAGGCAGGCAGCTCCCTATGCCAATAGCCCTGCTCAGCGCTTGCCAATTCTGTCGCAGCGCCCCACTATGTCGCCATGAAAATCGCATCCTTCAATATCAACGGCATCAAGGCCCGTATCAATGCGCTGACCGACTGGCTGGCCGGGGCAGATGCCGATGTCGTGGTTCTGCAAGAGATCAAATCCGTCGACGAGACTTTCCCGCGCGCGCATTTCGAGGATCTGGGCTGGAATATCGAAACGCATGGGCAAAAGGGTTTCAACGGGGTGGCGATCCTGTCGAAGCTGCCGCTGGAAGATGTGATCCGCGGCCTGCCGGGCGACGATGGTGATGAACAGTCCCGTTATATCGAAGCGACCGTAACAGGCGCGCAGGCGGTTCGGATCGCGGGATTGTACCTGCCGAACGGCAATCCGGTGCCGGGACCGAAATATGACTACAAGCTTGCTTGGATGGAGCGGCTGCGGCTGCGTGCCCAGGAATTGCTGGCGGCAGAGATGCCGGTCGTGATGCTGGGCGATTTCAATATCATCCCCGAGGCGCGCGATGCCGCCAGTCCCGAGAAATGGCGGGAAGACGCATTGTTCCTGCCGCAAAGCCGTGCTGCCTTGCGCAGAATCGTCTGGCAAGGCTGGACCGATGCGATCCGGGCCCGTGATCCGTGGTCCACGCGCGGTCCCTTCACCTTCTGGGATTTCCAGGGCGGAGCGTGGAACAAGGATGACGGAATCCGGATCGATCACATGCTCCTGTCGCCTCAGGCGGCCGATCTGCTTGAGGAAACCGGCGTAGACCGTGAGGCCAGGGCAGGGGAAAAACCCAGCGATCATGTTCCGGTCTGGGTGCGCTTGTCTGCATAGGCGGTATCCGGTCTTCCCGCTCCTATTCGCTTGGGTCCGATGATGAAGGCGACTTCATGCCGATTCGATGTGCCAGCATCGCCGACGGAAATTAAGGATGTAATAATGCTCAGATATCGTTAATATTTGTCGGTATTCGTAACGATTGCCAGCCCATTTCCTGGTAAGAGAGGGCATGATATGTCTGTCAGCACTGAACATCTGTTTTCCATACCCTATCTGCGGACACGCATCCGCCACAGCAAGCTTGAATATGAAATCGAAATTGATGTGCCCGTCCGCGGAGGACATCGTCCGGCGGTCAGGTGCTGCCTTGCCGGTAATTATTATGAACCGTTTTCCCATGTGAATTTCAAGAAGATACTGGATTATCGCAAGAATGGCTCGGCGATTCATGCGGGCACGTTTTTCGGCGATATGCTGCATACTTATTCCCGCTCGGCCAGAATGGTCTATGCGTTTGAGCCGGTGCTGGAAAATTATGTTCTCGCCAAGCAAAACGCCGAAAGGCTTGGTCTGAGGAATGTCGTTCTGGTCAATGCTGCGCTGTCGCGTGAGAACGGGATAATGTCCCTGTCCACGCATGACGCGGAAGGGGGATTCCTGGGTGGCGCGTCGGGCTTTCACAATGAGAATATCGGCAGGTGCGAACTTGTTCCGACCTTCAGGATCGACGATTTCAAAACCGAGGATATCTGCCTTATTCAATTGGATGTGGAAGGCCACGAACTGAGTGCGCTTGAAGGGGCGGCCAACACGATCACGCGTCACTCTCCGGTCATCCTGATCGAAGACAATCTGAAGAATTGCGGGCCATTTCTGAATAACCTTGATTACGCGCATTGTTTTACGCGCGGCGGTCTGAGCTATTGGGCAAGGCAAGCCGATTACGATTTCGTCAGTACACTCAGGGGTGACCCGCAGACAGGATGATATTCCGAAAAGACGCAGGTCATGTTACTTCGGCAAGGAAAATATAACCGGCTCCATAGATCGTCTTTATCAGTTGCGGGTTTCTGGGATCCTCGCGAAGCTTTGTGCGCAGGCGCGAGATCCGGACATCCATGGCGCGATCGAAACTGTCCCCGGCCGAGCCTCCCAATGCGTCAAGCATCTGGGTCCGGGTAATCAGGCGTCGCGGGGCATCCGTGAACATGCGCAGCACCTCGGCCTCGGCATGGCTGAGCGGGATCTCGGCCTTGTCAGGAGCAATCAGCAGATAACGGTCGAAATCCGCGGTCCAGCCCGAGAATCCGACGATCTGGGCGTCGTGGCTGGCAGGCTGAACCGGGCGTCGCAGCCGGGCGCGGATACGGGCAACGACCTCGACAGGCTCGAATGGCTTGATGACATAATCATCCGCGCCCAGTTCCAGCCCCGCCACACGGTCCTGCACCTGAGCGCGACCCGAAATGATGATGATTGCGGCCCCCGATTCCGTCGCGAGCCGGTGAACAAGGGCAAGCCCGTCCCGGTCCGGCAGACCAAGGTCGATCAGGCAGGCATCCGGGGTGATCCGGCGCAAAGCGGCCTCGAACTCGGCGGCGCGGGCAAAGCTGTGCGTCCGGAACCCCGCTTCTTCGAGGGCGGATGACAGCAGGCGCCGGATTTCGGGCTCATCATCCAGAATCGCGATAACGGGAATATCTGTCATGCGGATTCCTTCATTGCGCCGTTCAGGGCGGCCGCCAGACGGGCGGCAGTGAAAGGCTTGGTCAAGACCTGCCCGGAAATCGAACGCCGCAGCGGGTCATCCGGCGGTACGGAACTCATCAGCAGGATCGGCAGGCCCGCGCCCGTCAGATCAAGCCCAAGCCCGTCGCCCAGATGGATATCCGACAGGATCATCGTCAATCCCGGCAGATCGGTCATCCTGCGGGCTTCCGTCAGGCTGCCTGCCTCGATGACGGAATGCCCCAGATTGGTCAGCTGGCTCCGGATATCGGCGCGGATCGTGTCGTCATCCTCGACCAGCAGGATCATCTGCGGCGTGACCGGACGGTATGGCAGGCGCAGGCTGACCCGCGCGCCTGTGGCGGTATTTTCCAGCCGCATGACCCCGTCGACCAGCTTGGTCTGATCATAGACCATGGACAGACCAAGCCCCGAACCCTGTTCCTTCTTGGTGCTGAAAAAAGGCTCGGTTGCACGTGTAAGCGCTTCGTTCGAGAAGCCGGGACCGGTATCGGCGACGGCGATTTCGATCCAGTCGCCACCGATCTGTGCGATCAGATCGATTTGTCCCGGCCCATCAAGCGCGGCATTCGCGTTGAGGATCAGGTTCAAAAGCGAATCCTGCAAGGCATCAGGATCAAGAAGCAGCGGCGCATCCGGCAACCTGGCGGTCAAGCCAAGTGTCACCCCCTCATGAAGCGACGGGCGGGCGAGTGTCACCATCTCGTTCAGAAGTGGCCGCAATTCCACGGGTTGCAACGCGGTTTTGCGAGGACCGCTGATCTTGGCAAGCCGATCCAGAAGCGAGGCGCCGCGGCGGGCCGCGGCCAATGTCGCCTTCACGTCTTCGGCTGCCTCTGCGGGCAAGGCCATCGAGGCAAGTCGTCCCTGAAGACCAAGGATAATCGTCAGAAGGTTGCCGAAATCATGGGCCATTCCCGAGGTCAGCCCGGCGGCAAGGCTGCGCTTGCTGGCATGCGTCAGTGCTTCCCGGGCCTGCACTTCGGCACTGACATCGGTCGACAGGACATAGACCCCTTGTCCCAGACGATCAGGCGTAAGCGCGATGCGGACACGATGTCCCGACGGTCTGTGGGTCATTTCGAAGACCTGGGACTCTCCGGCCAGCGCGCGATCGATCCACGGTTGCAGGGTTGCGAAAGTCTCGGCCCCCAGTGCCTCGGCAACCGTATTTCCGATCACCTTGCCGGTACTGCCGGGAAAGACCGTCGGTTGCTGGTGGTTCGAGAATGTATAGCGATAAGCGGTATCCAGATGCGCGATATGCGCTGGCACCATCTCGGTCACTTGCCGGGTACGGGCTTCGATCTGCGTCAGGACCCGCTGCGCTTCCTGCAGGGCGGCATTGGCGGCGGCCAGCTCGCGATTGGCGCTGGCAAGCCGTTCGGTATGATCCAGCAATTGCTCGGACAATTCCTCGGACCGGGCGCGCAGCAGGGATTCCTGCTTTTTGCTGTGGGTGATGTCGGTATAGACGGTGACCCAGCCGCCTTGCGACAGGGGCGCGCCCTCGACCGCGATCCAGCGGCCATTGGCGCGTTGACGCTCGAAGTAATGCGGCTCGAACGCGCGGGCCTGTTCCACGCGTGAGGCGACGGCCGCCCTGGGGTCGTCCTGGGGACCATAATCACCGCGATTGACCATGTGGCGGATGGTGTCCTCGAAGCTGGTGCCGGGCTTCACGAGTTCATCGGGCAAGTCGAACATGCTTTGATATTGCCGGTTCGCCACCGCCAGACGCAGATCGGCGTCGAAGATCGACAATGCCTGACCTATGAGGTTCAGGCCCGAGCGGGTCAGATCATCGCGCATCTCAGTTGGCGTCATTCGTGTTTCTGTCCTCCGCGGACCTGATTAGCACCGGTTCAGGTTCAAATGGAAATGTTTCAATCGAAGCGGCGTAACAATTCGTAGGATTCGCGCAAAACTGCGGTAAAGATTGCTGGCAAATGTGATCGTCAACCGGGGTGGGAGGCGCTTCGGCAGACATGCGGTAAACGCATGCGACAGGGAGGAGACATGACGGACCAGCAGACGCCTGCGGGCGCGTTGCATTCGATTCCTGCACTTCTGGCGCGGAATGTGGCCCTCTTTGGCGACAGACCCGCCTATCGGGAAAAAGAATTCGGCATCTGGCAAAGCTGGACCTGGGCCGAGGCGGCCGAAGAAATCAGGGCGCTTGCACTCGGGATGCTGGTTCTCGGTCTCAGACAGGGCGATTACGTGGCTGTCATCGGCCGGAATCGTCCCGCGCATTACTGGAGCATGATCGCTGCTCAGATGTGCGGGGCGATTCCGGTGCCGCTTTATCAGGACGCGGTGGCGGAAGAGATGGCCTATGTGCTGGAACATTGCGGCGCGCGCTTCGTGATCTGCGGCGATCAGGAGCAGGTGGACAAGGTTCTGGAGGTCGAAGAATCCGTCAAGGGGATCCAGCGGATCCTTTATAACGACAAGCGCGGGATGCGGAAATACGACCATTCCCGTATGAATTCCATTGCCGATACACAGGATCAGGGTCGGGCGGCGGAACCCCGGCTGGGGCTTGAACTGGACGCGCGTATTGCTGCACTGGATGAGAGCAGCATCTGCGTGATGCTGTATACGTCGGGCACGACGGGCAAGCCCAAAGGCGTGGTGCTGTCCAACCGCAATATCATCGAGACGGCGAAGAATACCTGCGATTTCGACCGCCTGACCATGCGCGAGGAAATCGTCGCCTATCTGCCGATGGCATGGGTAGGCGATTTCATCTTTTCGATGGGGCAGGCGCTTTGGGCGGGCTTTACCGTCAATTGCCCCGAAAGCGCGCATACGATGGCGACGGATACACGCGAAATCGGCCCGACTTATTTCTTTGCGCCGCCACGGGTCTTCGAAGGGCAACTGACCTCGGTGATGATCCGGATGGAGGATGCCGGGCGGGTCAAGAAATGGCTGTTCGACCGGTTCATGAAGATCGCACGGCGCGTTGGACCGGCGCTTCTGGACGGGGAAACCGTCGGGTTCACGGATCGGTTGGCATATGGGCTGGGCAAGCTGCTGGTTTACGGCCCGCTGAAAAATACGCTGGGCTACAGCCGTATCAGGGTTGGATACACCGCCGGCGAGGCGATCGGCCCCGAGATTTTCGATTTCTACCGCAGTCTGGGTATCAATCTGAAACAGCTATACGGCCAGACCGAGGCCTCGGTGTTCATAACCCAGCAGCCGGACGGCCAGGTACGTTCCGATACGGTCGGTGTGCCGTCTCCGGAGGTCGAGGTGAAGATTGCCGAGAATGGCGAGGTCTTCTATCGCAGCCCCGGCACTTTCGTTGAATATTACAAGAACCCGGACAGCACCGCCTCGACCAAGGATCCTGACGGATGGGTCGCGACGGGCGATGCAGGCTTTTTCGAGGAATCGACCGGGCATCTGCGCATCATCGACCGGGCCAAGGATGTGGGCAAGATGGCCGACGGCAGTATGTTTGCGCCGAAATACGTTGAAAACAAACTAAAATTCTTTCCAAATATTCTTGAGGCAGTCGTGCTTGGGAATAATCGCGACTATTGCACGGTGATGATCAACATCGATCTGAACGCTGTCGGCAATTGGGCCGAGCGGAACAATATCGCCTATGCCTCCTATCAGGAACTGGCCGCGCATCCGCAGATCTATGCGGCCATCAGGACCCATGTCGAAGAGGTGAATGCCTCGGTGGCTGAAGATGAGATGCTGTCCAATTGCCAGATTCACCGCTTTCTTGTGCTGCACAAGGAACTCGATCCCGATGATGGCGAAATGACGCGCACCCGCAAGGTGCGCCGCGCCGTCATCAGCGAGAAATTCGCCGATCTGGTCGGGGCTCTCTATGATGGTTCGGACAGTATCTATACCGAAACCGAAGTGACTTATGAGGACGGCCGCAAGGGCAAGATAAAGGCAACGCTAAGAATCGAGGATGTGCAGGTCTTCGGCGGTGCGGTGCAGCAGAAGGTGGCGGCGCAATGAATACGCAGACGGATATCGCCATAGCCGACCGTCAACTAGGCGGCACCTTGATGGAGCTGAGGAACATCACGCTGCGTTTCGGCGGTGTCGAGGCGATCAAGAATATCAGCTTTGACATTCGCGAGGGCGAGATCCGCGCGATCATCGGGCCGAATGGCGCCGGAAAATCCTCGATGCTCAACGTGATTTCGGGTTTCTATGTTCCTCAGGAGGGCGAGGTCTGGTTTCGGGGCGAGCGGCGCGGGCCGGTCAAACCCTATGAGGTGGCCCGGCTGGGCATTGCCCGGACCTTCCAGAATATCGCCCTGTTCGACGGGATGAGCGTGCTGGATAATATCATGACAGGACGCCTGCACCGGATGAAGGCGGGATTTCTGTCGCAGGCGCTGTGGTGGGGGCCCGCGGAGCGCGAGGAGATCGAGAATCGCGCGCAGGTCGAGCGGATCATCGACTTTCTGGAAATCCAGAATATCCGCAAGACGCCGGTCGGACGGTTGCCCTACGGGCTGAAGAAGCGGGTCGAACTGGCCCGCGCCCTGGCAGCAGAGCCGCAGCTTTTATTGCTGGACGAACCGATGGCGGGAATGAATGTCGAGGAAAAGGAAGACATGTCGCGCTTCGTCCTCGATGTGAATGACGAGTTCGGGACCACCATCGCGCTGATCGAACATGACATGGGTGTCGTCATGGATCTTTCGGACCGGGTAGTGGTGATGGATTACGGTCGCAAGATAGGCGACGGCTCTCCCGATGAGGTTCGGAACAATCAAGAGGTTATCGATGCCTATCTGGGGGTGGCGCATGACTGACATGCAGGCAGGGGGTGCAAGCTGATGGACCAACTGGTCTTCGCCGCCGAGGTGTTCATGAACGGCCTGATGACCGGCGTGATGTATGCGCTTGTCGCCCTGGGTTTCGTGCTGATCTTCAAGGCCTCTGGCGTCTTCAACTATGCGCAGGGCGTGCTGGCCTTGTTCGCGGCGCTGACACTGGTGGGAATACAGCAGGGGCAGGTGCCTTTCGCGCATCTGATCAACTCGATATTCGGCACTCATTTGGAATATTTCGGCTGGACCGTTCCCGTGGTTCTCGCGATCCTGCTGGCGGGTGCGGTCATGGTGCTGCTGGCCTTCCTGGTCGAAAAACTGGTGCTTCAGCATCTGGTCGGACAGGAGCCGATCATCCTGTTCATGGCGACGATCGGGTTGGCCTATTTCCTGGAAGGGCTGGGCGATGTGATGTGGGGGGCGGATATCAAGAACCTGGATGTCGGGCTGCCGCAGGGAATCTCGGAAAGCATCGAGAGCGTCTCGGCGAACTGGTTCGGCTACGGGTTCTTCATTGACAGGCTCGATATCTGGGCTGCGATCATCGCGGCATTGCTGGTCACCGCCCTTGTCGCCTTCGCGCAATATACCAAGCAAGGCCGCGCCATGCGGGCAGTGGCCGATGACCATCAGGCGGCGCTGTCGGTGGGGATCTCGCTGCGCTTCATCTGGGTGATGGTCTGGTCGATCGCGGGTTTCGTGGCGCTTGTCGCCGGGATCATGTGGGGCACAAAATCCGGCGTTCAGTTCAGCCTTTCGCTGATCGCGCTGAAGGCATTGCCGGTGCTGATGCTGGGTGGGTTCACCTCGATTCCCGGCGCCATCGCGGGCGGGCTGATCATCGGCGTGGGCGAAAAGATGTTCGAATTCTTCATCGGCCCGATGATCGGCGGCGCGACCGAAAACTGGTTCGCCTATGTGCTGGCGCTCTTGTTTCTCGTCTTCCGTCCGCAGGGGCTGTTCGGCGAGAGGATTATCGAAAGGGTCTGAGGGATGGACAGGTTTGATGCCTCCGGTGAGGATATTTGGGTGACGAAGCCGCACGGCCTTCTTCTGCATATGAATATCCAAATCCGGCAGATCGGGCAGGAGTGACAAATGCTGTATCGTGAGGCGGGCGATTTCAAGACGAGCTATCGTGACGATGGCCAGACATTCCCGATCCGGCTGGACCGGGTCGCCTATTATGCCGTGCTGATCGTGGCGTTCCTGATCGTGCCCTTCGTTATCAACGATTATTGGGCGAATGCGGTTGTGGTGCCGTTCCTGATCTATGCCATTGCGGCATTGGGGCTGAACATCCTGACGGGATATGCCGGGCAGGTCAGTCTTGGGACCGGCGGCTTCATGGCGGTGGGGGCCTATGCGGTTTACAAGCTGATGACCACCTTCCCCGAGATCAATATCATCATCCATATCCTGTTGGCCGGCGGCATCACCGCGATCGTCGGAGTGCTGTTCGGGCTGCCTTCGCTGCGGATCAAGGGATTCTACCTGGCCGTCGCGACGCTGGCCGCGCAGTTCTTTCTTGTCTGGCTTTTCAACAAGGTGCCGTGGTTCTACAATTATTCCGCATCGGGGCAGATCACGGCGCCGACACGCACCGTATTCGGCCTTGCCGTGACCGGGCCGTCGACCAGCGCCGCGGCAAAATATCTGATCTGCCTGCTATTTGTTTTCATTCTGGCCTGGGTGGCGCGGAACCTGACGCGGGGAACGCTGGGCCGCAAATGGATGGCTATCCGCGATATGGATATCGCTGCCGAGATCATCGGGGTGAATCCCTTGAGCGCCAAACTCTCGGCATTTGCCGTATCGAGCTTTTTCGTCGGGGTCTCCGGGGCGTTGCTGTTCTCGGTCTATCTTGGGGCTGCGGAAGTGGGCGAGGCCTTCGGGATCAACAAGAGCTTTCTTGTTCTGTTCATGATCATCATCGGTGGCTTGGGCAGCATCTTCGGAAGCTTCGCTGGCGCGGCTTTCATGGTTCTGATGCCGGTGGTGCTGAAGAACCTGCTGGTCGGACAATTCGGCTGGGCCACCGATCTTGCAGCGCATTTCGAACTGATGATCGTGGGCGCGCTGATCGTGTTCTTCCTGATCGCCGAACCGCATGGGCTGGCGCGCCTCTGGGCACTGACCAAGGAGAAACTGCGGCTCTGGCCATTCCCGCATTAACCTTAGTGACCGGGACAACCGGCCAATCTCAACTTTGGGGAGGAGACCCGAATGAAACGGAAATTCATTGCGCTTCTGGCAGCCGGGATAGTGGCGGCAAGCCCGGCACTGGCCGATCTGGTGGTGCCTAACCTGTCCTATCGCACAGGTGCATATGGGGCGAACGGGACCCAATATGCCGACGGTTTCAACGATTATTTCACTTTGCTGAACGAACGTGACGGCGGGATCGGCGGCGAGAAGATCCAGGTGCCGGAATGCGAGACGGCCTATAACACCGAAAAGGGCGTGGAATGCTACGAGGCGACCAAGGATTCGGGCGCATTGGTTTACAACCCGCTTTCGACGGGGATCACTTATCAGCTTATTCCGAAGGTCTCGGTCGACAAGAAAGTCCTGTATACGCCGGGATATGGACGCACTTCGGCCAAGAACGGCACGGTGTTCGAGTGGATTTTCAATGCTCCGGCGAATTACTGGGACGGAGCCTCGGTTGCGATCAAATATCTGCTGGACGAGAATGGCGGCGATCTGAACGGCAAGAAGATTGCCTTGGTCTATCATAATTCGGCCTATGGGAAGGAACCGATCCGGACGCTTCAGGTTCTGGCTGAAAAGCATGGCTTCACGCTGACGCAGCTTCCGGTGGATGCGCCGGGACAGGAGCAGAAAAGCCAATGGCTCCAAATCCGCCGCGATCGCCCGGATTACGTCATCATGTGGGGTTGGGGCGTGATGAACCAGGCGGCGATTCAGGAGGCCGCGAATATCCGTTTCCCGATGGAGAATTTCATCGGAATCTGGTGGTCTGGCTCCGAGGTTGATGTGAAGCCGGTAGGCGCCCAGGCGAATGGCTACAAGGCATTGACCTTCCACGGCGTCGGTACGGATTATCCGGTCTATGACGACCTGCAGGAATATGTGATCGAGCCGGGCAAGGCCTCGCAGGGCGGCGAGCATGTCGGCTCGGTGCTGTATTCGCGCGGCATGTATGCGGCGCTGGTGATTTCCGAGGCGATCCGGAAGGCGCAGGAACTTGCCGGGACCCCGGAGATCGATCCCGAGCAACTGCGCGATGGCTTCGAGCAGCTTGACATCACGCCCGAACGGCTGACGGAGCTTGGCCTTCCCGATTTCGGTCCCGAGATCAAGATGACCTGCGACAATCACGGCGGCAGTGGAATGTCGCGGATGCAGCAATGGGATGCCAAAGCCGGCAAGTGGAACCTGATCACCGAATTCACCGAGCCGGATCAGGACGTTCTCAAGCCGCTGATCACCGAGGACAGCGAGGCCTATGCCAAGGAAGCCGGGGTCACCCCCCGCGATTGCTGACGACATGTCCGGCGGCGGAGATCGCCGCCGGATCCCTATTGCCGGAGAAGGTCCATGCTTGACGCCGAAGACGGTGAAACCCTGCTGGAAGTCAATAATATCGAGGTGATTTATAATCACGTCATTCTGGTCCTGAAGGGCGTCAGCCTTTCGGTTCCAAAGGGTGGGATCACTGCCCTGCTTGGCGGTAACGGCGCTGGCAAGACAACGACGTTGAAGGCGATCTCGAACCTTTTGGCCAGTGAGCGGGGAGAGGTGACAAAGGGCTCCATCCTCTATCGTGGCGAGCCGGTGGCAGCGCGAAATCCCGCGGCGCTGGTGTCGCGTGGAGTCATTCAGGTGATGGAAGGGCGGCACTGCTTCGAACATCTGACCGTCGAAGAGAACCTGCTGACCGGTGCTTACACTCGTAAGGACGGCGGGGCGGCGATCAGGCGCGATCTCGAGATGGTCTATGATTATTTTCCTCGTCTGCGCGAGCGCCGTAAATCTCAGGCCGGTTATACCTCGGGCGGTGAGCAGCAGATGACCGCCATGGGGCGTGCGCTGATGTCGCGTCCCGAGACGATTCTGCTGGACGAACCTTCGATGGGGCTGGCTCCGCAACTGGTCGAGCAGATTTTCCAGATCGTGAAGGCGGTGAACGAGGGCGAGGGGGTGACCTTCCTTCTGGCCGAGCAGAATACCAATGTGGCGCTGCGCTATGCGCATTACGGCTATATCCTTGAAAATGGCCGGATCGTGATGGACGGTCCCGCTGCCGCCCTGCGCGAGAACCCGGATGTCAAGGAATTCTATCTGGGCATGTCGGATGAAGGCCGGAAATCCTTCCGCAACGTGCGCAGCTACCGCCGCCGCAAACGCTGGCTGGCGTAAGGAGCAACAATGACCGGAAATTACGACGATCTGGAAACCCGCGATCCCGAGGCGCGTATCGCCGATCTGGCCGAGGCACTGCCCAGGGCGATCGCCCGTGCCAAGGCCGCGCCTGCGCTGGCCCGGCTGCTGCAAGAGGTCGAGCCCGGGCAGGTGACCGATCATGCCGCCCTTGCCCATTTGCCGGTGATCCGCAAGGCCGAACTCTCAACGGCGCAGAAGGAATACCCGCCTTTCGGTGGCTATACCACGCGGTCGCCTGCGGAATTCGATCTGATCTTTCAAAGCCCCGGCCCGATCTATGAACCGGGGCGGCACGAGCGCGACTGGTGGCGTCTGGGCCGCTTTCTGCATGCTTCGGGCATAGGGCGTGGCGATATCGTGCAGAATTGCTTCAGCTATCACCTGACGCCAGCGGGGATGATGTTCGATTCCGGCGCCCGGGCGGTCGGCGCGGCGGTGCTGCCTGCCGGAACCGGTCAGACCGATCTTCAGGTGCAGGCCGCCGTGGATATCGGCTCCACATGTTACGCCGGAACGCCGGATTTCCTGAAGGTCATTCTGGATCGTGCCGACGAATTGGGTCTGCATCTGTCCATAACTCGCGCCGTGGTCGGCGGGGGAGCGCTGTTTCCGTCACTGCGGCAAGGCTATGCGGATCGTGGGATCGTGACACGGCAATGCTACGCGACCGCCGATCTGGGGAATATCGCTTATGAAAGCGATGCCCTGGACGGGATGATCGTCGATGAAGGTGTGATCGTCGAGATCGTCCGGCCGGGCACCGGTGACCCGGTGCCGGATGGTGAAGTGGGTGAGATCGTGGTGACGTCGCTCAATCCCGATTATCCGCTGATTCGATTTGCGACTGGTGATCTGTCGGCCGTGATGCCGGGGATTTCGTCCTGCGGGCGAACCAATATGCGTATCAGGGGCTGGCTGGGCCGTGCCGATCAGACCACGAAGATCAAGGGCATGTTCGTTCGGCCCGAACAGGTCGCGGTTCTGATTGCCAGACATCCCGAAATCACCCGCGCGCGCATCATCGCCGAGCGCGAGGGCGAGATGGATCTGATGACCGTGCAGATCGAAGCGCAGCAGGGGGACCCGAATGTCTACGCGGGGTCGGTGGTGGATACGCTCAAACTGAAGGGGCGGATCGAAATCGTTCCGCCGGGCAGTCTTCCCAATGACGGCAAGGTCATCGAGGACCGGCGAAGCTATGACTGAGCACGAAGATGAACTGCATTTGATGCATTAACTTGTTCCCTGATTGTTCTCCTCCATAAATGCATTCGTTGCAATTGGTGGGTATAATCATGGCTGTGGACAGGAATAAGATCATTATCAAAAGGGTCGTCGCTGCGGGGCGCGCGCAGCATCATGGGGGGGCCTGGAAGGTCGCCTATGCGGATTTCGTAACGGCAATGATGGCCTTCTTTCTTTTGATGTGGCTGCTGAATGCCACGACCGAACAGCAGCGTTCGGGCCTTGCGGATTATTTCAATCCGACAATAGTCCAGAAATCCGGCGCTTCCGGCGATGGGGTGGAACTAGGGGTTCGCCATGCCATATTCGAAGATCTTCCTGATAGTCAGAAGAGCTCTGATTTCGAAGAACTGGCTAGGCAGGTTCAGGATCGGCTGACCGGAACCGGGGCAGAATCTCAGCAATTGACCAATCTGCTGCGCCATGTCGTCACCAGAATGACGGATGAGGGTCTGGTAATCGAAGTCGGTGATCTGACCGATCAGCCGCTTTTTGTGGAAGATACCGCCCAGGCACGACCGGTTTTGAAAGAGATTGCAACGGTGCTTGCCCGTGTTCTTGAAGACACCAGAAATGACTTGGCAATTTCTGGTCACGTGCGTGCCTATCCCGAGACGCTGATTGCCTCGCCGGTCTGGGCGCTGTCCGATGCAAGGGCGCATACATTGCGTAATCTGCTTGATCAGGCCGGATTGCCGGATCGGCGCATTCAGCGGGTGACCGGCTTTGCGGATCGGAAGAATCGCAACGGAAACCCCATGAATGCCGCCAATAACCGGATTGAAGTCATCCTGCTTCGTTAAGGTGCAATATCGCGCCGTTAGGCGAATCTTAAACTGTCTCTCTGATGCTGCCGGTATTGGACCAAGTAAAGAGGTTTCTCTTATGTCGATGACTTCAGCAATGGGTGCCGGTGTCGCCGGTCTGACGGCAAACGCGATCCGGCTCGCCTCCATATCGGATAATATCGCGAATTCCTCGACAATGGGATATCGCCGGGTCGAAACGGAATTCGACGCAGTCGTTTTGGGCGGTACGGGTGGCGGGGGATATTCCGCCGGTGGTGTGCGCACGTCGAATGGCCGCCGGGTGGATCAGTCCGGCCCACTTGTCTCGACCAAAAACGCATTGGATTTGGCAATTGACGGTGGTGGAATGCTTCCCACGACGGGAATCGCCGATGTGGTTGCGGATTCTTCAAATCTGCCCCTGCTCATGACCCGAACCGCAAGTTTCGAGCCCGATGCCGATGGCTATCTGCGAACCGCCTCGGGATTGGTATTGATGGGATGGGCCTATAATGCGGATGGTACATTTTCGTCGCCGTCTCGTGATACCTCCTCCAGTCTGACACCTGTTCGGCTGCCGCTCAGCCAGGCAACAAGTACTCCGACGACCAGGATTGAACTGGGCGTTACCCTGCCCGCGACCGAGACCGCCCTGGGGGCTGATGGCGCCGTGTCTCGTTCCACGATCGAATATTACGCCAATTTGGGAACGACGGAGTTTCTGGATATCACCTACACGCCGCAGGTGTCGAACACGAACGATATGTCGTTGACCTGGCGGATGGATGTCAGGGATCTGGCCAAGGGACCGACGGATAACCTGATCGGCTCATATACCGTGGTGTTTGATGGCACGGCGGAATATGCTGGCTCGATCGCCTCGGTGACGACGATTTCCGGAGAAGATTATGATCCGGAAACAGGTATCATTCCCCTGAATGTCGCGGGAGGGGAGCTTGATCTGATGATTGGTCAGCCGCGCGGGCAGAACAAGTTACTGCAACAGATCGGTGACACCTATGCACAGGAAAATATTGATCGGAACGGCGCTCCGGTAGGCAGATATGTTTCGGCGGAAATTGATAAAAACGGCATCCTCCGGGTGAAATATGACAACGACGAAATTCAATCATACTATAAGATTCCCGTCGTTACCGTTCCGAACATGAACGGTCTGAACGCTGGGAATGCCCAGACATATACCGTGTCCCAGGCCTCTGGAAGATTCTTTCTCTGGGATGCCGGAGACGGGCCGGCAGGTACGATCAACGGTTACGCGCGCGAATCATCGACCACAGATATCGCGGAAGAATTGACGAATATGATTCAAACCCAGCGCGCCTACGCGTCGAATGCGAAAATCATCCAGACCGTGGACGAGATGATGCAGGAAACGACCAATATAAAACGATAATTCAAAGCATATCATCCCAGGGTTAATCAGGAGTTGTGGCATGAGTTTGGGAAATGCATTGCTGAATGCGGTATCGGGCCTCGCCGTTTCCTCGCGCGGCACCGAGATTGTCGCCGACAATTTGGCGAATGCCAAAACTCCGGGATTTGTGCGCCGCGAAATGCATGTGAGTTCGCGCGGCCAAAGCGGGGGAGTACGAATTGACGGGATCGCACGCGTCGTCAATACCGGGCTTCTGGCCGAGCAGCGGCACGCGGCAGCGGCGCGTAACGATTCCGAAATTCGCTTCAAATTCTTTCAGAACATGGAGAATGTGATTGGCTTGCCCGGAACGCCCGGCGGGCTGAGCCAGACCTTGAATGAACTTCAGGTAAGTTTTGTCGACGCAAGCAGGCGACCGGACAGTGATTTGAACCTGGAGAATGTCGTTCAGGCGGCTCGAACTTTTGGCAATCGCTTGCGAAATGCGTCCGAAGCTGTTCAGACCGCGCGTGTAACGGCCGATTCCGCAATTGCAAAAAGCGTGGAAGAACTGAATTTACGTGTTTCGCAGGTTGCGTATCTTAACCGACGGATATCAAGCCTATCAAATCAGGGAAAAACGACGGCGGCGTTGGTTGATAAGCGTCAAGAACTTATCAGCCAGATAAATGCATTCGTTCCCGTGCATGAAGTTCCCCGAAAATCCGAAAAAGTGGCCCTGTTTACGATAGGTGGGTTAGCTTTGCTGGATGGCACTACTCCGACGCAAATCAATTTCGATCCGACTCAGCAGTTTACGCCCCAGAATGATCTTCCTGGTAATATGGCCGGCCGTTTGATCATCAACAATGAAGAACTTTCTGATGCACAGATGAAATTTTTTGCGGGTGGTTCGATACATGCGAATTTTGCGGTCAGAGATGATCTGGCGCCGCGGGTTCAGCACGAGTTGGATTCATTTGCCATGGAGTTACACGATCTCTTTGCTGATCCACAGACGGATTCCACACTGACTGATAATGCCCCCGGACTATTTCTGGATGGTGAAAATAGGGCGAGTATCGACAATCTGAGCGGGCTGTCATTGCGATTGAAATTGAATCCCAAAATTGATCCTTCCGCAGGAGGTGATCTTTGGAAAATACGCGATGGTCTGAATGCGGAACGTGAGGGCTCAGCGGGAAATACTGAATTGTTAGTGAAGTTGAGTAACGTATTTTCCGAAAATAATTCTCCAGTTTCTGGAGGCGCATTTAAAGGAAGTGACTCATTAAGCGGAAGGTTGGCGGAAATTGAAACCCATATCGCATCGACACGATTGGCGTTTGAAAAGGACTATGTGAATAAAAGCAGTGTGACTGATGCATTGTCGGTGGGAGTTTGGGAGAGCGGGGTGAATACGGATACGGAAATACAAAAACTGATTACGCTTGGGCAGTCCTATGCCGCGAATGCACGTGTGGTTCAGGCTGTTGACGAAATGCTAGATCAAATTTTGAGGTGGTGAGATGCAAAGTAATTACATTGGTGATCAGGCGAGAATTTTTGCACTGCGATCGAATGCTGCGCGTCTCGGAGAGCAATTGAATAAATTAACGAAAGAATCTGCAAGCGGTGAGGTGGCGGATCTTGGGCTGCGATTGCAAGGCGATACAGTTATCTTGAACAATCTGGAAAATCGGATTTCGTTGATCCAGCAATACGAAAAAAACTCTCAGGATGCGAGTGTGACCTTGAAGTGGCAGCAGCAAGTACTTGCGATGGCAAATGATTTCACCTCGGAATTTGCCAATGAAATTCTGACGCTGCCGCAAGCTTTTGATGAGGTCGTCGTTGAGGAGCTTGCACAAGAGGCGACCGAGAAGTTTTCGATCATTGTTGACCAGTTGAATCGGGATGTGTCGGGAAGATACATTTTTTCGGGATTGGATATAAATGAACGTCCGTTTCGATCGCCTAGTGAAGTTATTGGTAAAATGACTGAAATTGCCAATCAAGCTACATCGGCAGAGGAGATTTTTCAGAGAATTTCAATTTGGTTCGATGCTGAAGCCGGTGAGGAGGGCTTTGATAGCTTCGCTTATAATGGAGCGAGTAATAATAATATCAGATTCAATATTTCCGAAGGTGAGGTCGTCGATATCGGAATATCCGCGATAGAGCCGGAAATAAAGAATATGTTGAAGGGGCTGGCAATCGCCGCGCTTGCGGATCACGTCGATCTTGGTGGCGATAGTGCCGAGATTGGTAGATTATTAGAAAGTGGAGCGAGGGAAATCTGGAATAATGAGGTAAATCTCATTCAACGGATCTCGGCTATCGGTGCCGCTCAGGAAGAGGTGGAGCGTGGCCAGGTCAGGAACAGCGCGACGCTATCCGAACTGACGATAGCAAGGAATGATATCCGGCAGGTGGATTTATACGAAACGTCGTCTGCTATACTTGAAACCGAGTCGCAATTGCGCAATCTCTATCTGCTTACCGCCCGCATTTCCAGCTTGAATCTTGCGGATTATTTGCGATGATTCGCATCATTTTACTTCTTGTGATCACATCCGTATTCGCGTGGCCCGTGACTGCTGCGGTCCGGATCAAGGACGTGGCGGATTTTGATGGTGTCCGTGGAAATGATCTTGTCGGATATGGGCTGGTGGTGGGGCTTGACGGGACCGGAGACAGTTTTCGTAATGCGCCATTCACGGAAGAATTGCTCTCTGGGCTTTTGGAGCGGCTGGGAACCAACGTGACCGATGACGCTTTGCGGTCAAAGAATGTTGCGGCGGTGGTGGTGACCGCTGAATTGCCGCCTTTCGCGCGTTCGGGCAGTCGTATCGATGTTGGTGTTTCGACGATCGGGGATGCGAAAAGTCTTCTTGGCGGAACATTGGTAATGACTCCGCTCAAGGCGGCGGACGGCAATATTTATGCGGTTGCGCAGGGTTCACTGATTTCGGGCGGTATTTCGGCGACAGGTGAAGCCGCACGGGTTGTCGAGGGCGTTCCGACGGCCGGCACGATTCCGTCTGGCGCGCGTGTCGAACGTGAGGTTGCCTTTAATTTTCCTGAAATCGAGAATATCCGCATCGCATTGCGCAATGCTGATTTTACAACCGCCGCAAGGATCGAAGCCGCCATTAACCGGGATTTCAATCGCTCTATTGCGGCGACGCAGGATAGCGGCACGGTCATCGTCCGTTTTCGTGATCTGGGAGACGTAAGCCCTGCCCATGTCCTGGGGCGGATCGAAAATCTGCTGGTCGAGCCCGAGGATCGCGCCAAGGTGGTGATCGATCACAGATCGGGGACAATTGTCATGGGGGAGCATGTCAGGATCTCCAGCGTCGCGGTTTCGCAAGGCAATCTGACCTTGCGGGTGAGTGAGGCGCCGTTGGCGTCCCAGCCAAATCCCTTCGCGGATGGCGACACGGTGGTTCTGCCGCGCAGTTCTGCGGAACTCGCGAATGAACCGGGGATCGGTTTCGTCAAACTGCCCGGCGATGCCTCGCTTGGTGATCTGATCGAAGGGTTCAACGCCTTGGGGGTGGCTCCGCGAGACATGATCGATATCCTCAAATCCATTCATGCCGCCGGCGCATTGCACGCAGATTTGATTGTGGAGTGATATCTCCTGCCCGCTAATTGCAACAGGGTGGCAACTCCCGCGATAGCCTTATCCCGCTGTCAGATGCCGCAAGCCGTGGGTCACATCGGCCCGGATCGCCAGCCGTAAAGCCGGCTCGTCCCCAGCCCGCAACGCGGCAAGGATCATCCGGTGATGGCGGGGAGGCTCATTGCGTCGGACACGACCGTAAAGCTGCCGCATCGTCGGGCCAAGCTGAAGCCAGATCGTTTCAAGCATCGCCAGCATGAGGGGGGCCTGCGCGCGAAGATACAGCATCCGGTGAAAATCGAGATTGCAGCGGATATACCCAACCGCGTCATGCTTTTCGACAGCATCGCCGATTTGGGCATTCACCGTTGCCAGCCGGTCGATCAGGGCGAAATGCGCCCGGGGAAGTGCGCGCGATGCCAGTTCGGGTTCAAGCAGGGCGCGCATGGCGGCAAGTTCCTCGATCCGCTCATCCGACAGTTCCGGCGTCGAAAGCCTGCCCGAGCCGGATAAGGTCAAAGCGCCCTCAGCCACAAGACGGCGGGCGGCCTCGCGCGCAGGGGTCATGGACATGTGATAATCCTGGGCAAGGCCTCGCAATGTCAGGGCCTCGCCCGGCGGCAATTCGCCCAGCATGATCCGGCCGCGAAGACTGCGATAAAGCCGTTCATGTGCGGCGGGGTCGGAGGTCCGGGGCGAGGTCATGGGCGATATGTGATCACAACGCCGGATGGCGTCAATCGCGAAAACTCCAGGCCAGCAATTCGTTGCCGTGATCGCGCAGCCATTCGCGTTCCGCACGGTAGCCGGGCATCAGGGTCTCGACCCCAGCCCAGAATCGCGGCGAGTGATCCATATGCAGCAGATGCGCGACCTCGTGGGCGGCGACATATTCCAGTATCCGGGGTGGCGCCATGGCAAGTCTCCAAGAAAACATCAGCCGTCCGTCCGAGGTGCAGCTTCCCCAGCGCGACCGGGTATCGCGAAGGGCAAGGGCGCGATAATTCCGCCCCAAAGCAGACGCATAGCCGTCGCAGGCATGGCGCAGGCGTTCCGCGGCAAGATGCTTGAGATAGGCCTGTACGGTCGGCGCGGTTTGACGACCCTCTGGCAGCAGAAGGCGGTCGCCCTCGACCCGGGTCCGGCGGATGGGGAAGGGGGTCAGTTGCAGCGGGCGGCCTTCCACAGGCAAGATGGCACCGAGGCAGACCTTCTGCGGCGGAACCTGTTTCGATCTTGCGCGGCGCAGCCATTCTGCCTGCATTTCGGCGAAGGCGCGACCCTCGTTCAGGGAAACGCGAACCGGTAATGTCAGTACGGGCTCGCCGCCGGCGCGGGGGACGCGCAGCGTCATTCGCCGCGCTCTGGCGGACCTGCGCAACGCGATACGGATACCGTCGGAGAGCGTGATGGTATCAGTCAATTGTCCTAATCTCTTTCACCCAGACGAAAAGAAAGCCTTTGACAGCCCCGGGCCCTTGTGGCAGGGGGTCGCAAAATTCCCTAATCGCGGCGGAAGGAGATTACCATGCCCAAAGAGGAATGGGGCACGAAACGTCTGTGCCCGCATTGTGCCACCCGGTTCTACGACCTGAACAACAATCCGATGACCTGTCCGGCCTGCGGCAGCGAGATGACACTGGAAAGCCTGAAAGAAGGCCGGACCAAATCGCTGGTCAGTGACAAGACGGCTGCAGATAGCGATGATGATGCCAATCTGGTGGATGATGACGACGATCTGGACACGGATGGCGGTGATCTGGACGATGATCTGCTGGAAGACGACGATGACGACGGCGACGTGTCCCTGGACGATATCGCGGACGTGTCCAACGAGGACGACGAGTGACCAGCCCATTCCGGGCAGCGCTTGATTGAACAGAGGATGGAAATGACATGTCTTTGAAATCTCTTTCGCGCTATGCGCCAATCTTCCTGAGCGTGCTGCGGATCGTCGCGGCACTGATCTTCATGGCGCATGGCACGCAGAAATTGCTGGGTTTCCCGGCCAGCGATATGAGCCCTGCGGTTCTATCGCTTCCGTGGATCGCCGGAGCTATGGAACTGGTGGGCGGAGCCTTGCTTGTCCTGGGCCTGTTCACGCGCCCGGTGGCCTTCCTGCTTTCGGGCGAGATGGCCGTCGCCTATTGGATGGTACATGCGCCTCAAAGCCCGTTCCCGGTGCTGAACGGTGGCGACGCCTCGATCCTGTATTGCTTCGTGTTTCTGTATATTTTCTTTGCTGGTCCCGGACCGATCAGCGTGGATGCCCAGGGTGGCCGTGCCTGAACCTGAACAGGCGACAAAATCGGAAAACGGGGCCCTGTGGCCCCGTTTTCATTATGAAGCGACGTGAACTCACGAAAACGCGGGTTGATCGTCGGGCGGCGGCTGCCTAGCGTTGCGCCTGACCATTCCTTGCAGGAGCCTGCCGATGCGCCATCTCGTCCTGATCGCCACCCTGACCCTGGGAGCAGCCCCGGCTGCGCTGTCACAAGAGGCATCTGCCGATGGCGAGACGATCATCAAATCTCACGGCATTACCTATTTCGGCGAACCGAGCCTGCCTGCGGATTTCAAGCATCTGCCTTACGTGAATCCCGACGCGCCCAAAGGGGGGGAACTGTCGCAATACGGAATCGGCGGATATAACAGCTTCAACCCCTATACGTTCCGGGGGCGGGCGACGGCGCCCAGCGTCATGGCGATCGAGAACTTGATGATTCCGGTCGCTGACGATCCTCTGGCCAGTTATTGCCTGCTTTGCGAAACGATTGAATATCCGGAAAGTCGCGACTGGGTGATCTTCAATCTGCGGCCCGAGGCGAAATTCAGCGATGGCACGCCGCTGACCGCCGATGACGTGAAATTCACCTATGAAATGCTGCGCGAAAAGGCGTTTTCCTCTTATCGTACCATGCTTGAGGAATATGTCGCGTCGGTAGAGGTGCTTGATCCGCATCGCGTCAAATTCGTCTTTACGCCTGAAGCTCCGCGTCGGGATATCATTTCGCAGATGGGCGGGATGAGCGTATTCTCCGAAAAGGATTTCGAGGATAACAATTACGATCTGGAACAGCCGACGAAAAAGCCGTTTCTCGGCTCGGGTCCCTATGCGCTGGAACGGCAGGATTTCGGCCGTTCGATCACTTTGAAAAGAAACCCCGATTATTGGGGGAAGGATTTGCCGATCAATATCGGACGGAACAATTTCGACAGGTTGCGCTTCGAATATTTCGACGATTACGATGCCGCTTTCGAAGCGTTCAAGGCCGGGATCTATACGTTCCGAGCCGAGCAATCCGATCAGCACTGGGCAACGCGCTATAATTTCCCTGCTGTGGAAAACGGTCAGGTGATCAAGGAAGAAATCCCCAATGGCGATCTGGCGGATGCCGACGCATGGGTATTCAATCTGCGGCGCGAGAAATTTCAGGATCCGCGTGTGCGTGAAGCCATCGGACTCGCCTTCAATTTCGAGTGGAGCAATTCCGCGCTCTTCTACGATCTGAATGAGCGTGTCACCTCACTTTGGGAGAATTCGGATCTCAAGGCCAGCGGTACTCCGTCGGAAGCCGAACTGGCCTTGCTTGAACCTCTGGCGGACAGCTTGCCCGAAGGCGTTCTGACCGATGAGCCGGTGTCTCCGCCGGTTTCCGGCGAACGCCAGCTGGATCGCAAGAACATGCGTCAGGCCGGTGTGCTGCTGGAAGAGGCCGGATGGCGCACCGGCGATGACGGAATGCGCCGGAATGACAAGGGGCAGACCCTGAAGGTCGAATTTCTTTATTCCAACCAAAGCGTCGAACGGTACACGACGCCCTTTGTCCAGAACCTTCGGACGATCGGCGTGGATGCCGTGGCCACCCGCATTGATCCGTCCGAATTGACGACCCGCACCCGCTCGCATGAATTCGATATCGTGGAAGCGACGCTGGGCGGGGCCTATGTCTTTGCCGGCGGAATGGAGCAGCGTTACGGATCGGAAGACGCCAATGATGTCTTCAATCCGATGGGGCTGGCCGATCCTGCCGTCGATGCCCTGATCGCGCATGGCCAGAAAGCGACGACGCTGGAAGAAACCAATATCGTCATCAGTGCCCTTGACCGGGTGATGCGGGCTTTGCGCTTCTGGGTGCCGCAATGGTACAAACCGGATTATCTGGTTGCATATTACGATTACTACGAACATCCCAAGGAATTGCCGCCCCATGCGCTTGGAGTGACGGATTTCTGGTGGGCCAACCCCGAGAAACTCGATAAGCTCAAGCAAGATGGCGTGCTGCAGTAACGATCACTTGGCTTGATTTCGGGTGCCGGATTGCCCACAAGGCAAGATAATCGAACAGGGCCGGTAAGGTCCGCGACCCCCGAAGGGGTGGGCAGAAGGACAGGCTGATGGGCGCCTATATCCTGCGGCGAGTGCTGCTGATCATCCCCACGCTGATTGGCATCATGCTGATCAATTTCACGCTGACGCAATTCGTGCCCGGCGGCCCGATCGAGCAAATCGCCGCGCAGATGCAGGGCGAAGGGGATGTCCTCGCCAATCTCTCCGGGAGCGGCGCCGAGGTGGGCGGCTCGGAAGAGATGTACAAGGGCGCCTATGGTCTTCCACCCGAATTCATCGCGAAGCTTGAAAAGGAATTCGGCTTCGACAAGCCCGCGCATGAACGTTTCCTGATGATGATGGGTAATTATCTGCGCTTCGATTTCGGGGAGAGCTGGTTCTATGGGCGCGACGTGATCGATCTGGTGATCGAGAAACTGCCGGTATCGATCACATTAGGGTTATGGTCGACGCTTCTGGGTTATCTGATCTCGATTCCGCTGGGGATCCGCAAGGCCGTCCGGGACGGTTCGCGTTTCGACAACTGGACGTCCGGCATTATCGTCATGGGATATGCGATCCCGGCCTTTCTTTTCGCGGTGCTTCTGATCGTGCTTTTCGCGGGCGGCACCTATTGGAAGATTTTCCCGCTCCGCGGCTTGACCAGCGATGTCTCCGTCTGGTCCGAGCTTTCGCTTTGGGGCAAGATCCTGGATTATATGTGGCACGCCGCGCTGCCGGTGATCGCCATGTCGATCTCGGCTTTCGCGACGCTGACCCTGTTGACCAAGAACAGCTTCCTGGATCAGATCAGCAAGCAATATGCCATGACCGCGCGCGCCAAGGGCCTGACCGAGCGGGGGGTGCTGTATGGCCATGTCTTCCGCAATGCGATGCTGATCGTGATCGCGGGTTTTCCGGCCACCTTCCTCGGTGCGTTTTTTGGGTCGTCCATCCTGATCGAGAATATCTTCTCGCTTGACGGTCTGGGCCTGCTGGGCTTCGAGGCGACGGTCAAGCGCGATTATCCGTTGATCTTCGGCACGCTTTACGTCTTTGGCCTGCTTAGTCTGGTGATCGGCATCCTGACCGACCTGACTTATGTTCTGGTCGATCCAAGGATCGATTTCGAGAAGAGGGACGGGTGATGGCGCTCTCGGAACTCAATCGTCGCCGCCTGCGCAATTTCCGCCGCAATCGCCGCGCTTTCTGGTCGCTGGTGATCCTGACGATCCTGTTTGTGATCTCGTCTTTTGCCGAACTCGTTGCCAATGATAGACCGATCGTCGTCAGCTATCGCGGAGAGCTTTACTGGCCGGTCATGAATTTCTATCCCGAAAGCGCATTCGGAAGCGATTTCAATACCGAAGCGATCTATACCGACCCGGCAGTGCAATGCCTGATCAAAAGCGGAGGCCGTGAAGCCTGCTGGGACGAGCCCGAACAGATCATCGCGTCGATCGACAACGGGACCAGCGATGTCCCCAAAGCCGAGCAGGGCTGGATGATCTGGCCACCGATCCCCTATCATTACCGGACCATCAATAATGTCGGCACGGTGCCAAGCGCGCCCGATGCCGATCACTGGCTTGGGACGGACGATACCTCTCGCGATGTGCTGGCGCGGGTGATATACGGCTTCCGCACCTCAATCCTGTTTACCCTGATCGTGACGACATTGGCATCGCTGGTCGGGATCACTGCCGGGGCGATTCAGGGCTATTTCGGCGGGCGCACGGATTTGATCCTGCAGCGCCTGCTCGAAATATGGGCCTCGACGCCGACGCTTTACGTCATCATCATCCTGTTTGCCGTTCTGGGACGAAGTTTCTGGCTGTTGGTCTTTGTCATGATCCTGTTCAGTTGGCCCGCCCTGGTGGGGGTGGTCAGGGCCGAGTTTCTCAGGGCACGGAACTTCGAATATGTGCAGGCGGCGCGTGCGCTTGGCGTCTCGGACCGCAAGATCATGTTCCGCCATATTCTGCCTAATGCGATGGTCGCGACGATGACGATGCTGCCCTTCATCGTGACCGGAACGATCAGCACGCTGGCCGGGCTGGACTATCTGGGCTACGGCCTTCCGACCTCGGCTCCGTCGTTGGGCGAACTGGCACTGCAGGCGAAACAGAACCTGCCTGCGCCATGGCTGGCATTCACGGCCTTTTTCACCTTTACCGTTATGCTGTCGCTTCTCGTGTTCATATTCGAGGGCGTGCGCGATGCCTTCGATCCGCGGAAGACGTTCAAATGACCAGTGCCGAAGACACCATCATCCGCTCCGAACAGCCCGGCGAGGCATCTTGCGATCCGGTGCTGGAGGTGCGGGATCTGCGCGTGGCATTTCAGCAGGACGGCAAGCGTGTCGATGCCGTCAAAGGGGTCAGTTTCCATATCGGGCGGGGCGAAACGCTTGCCCTGGTCGGCGAATCCGGTTCGGGGAAGTCGGTTTCGGCATTGTCTACGGTGCGGCTTCTGGGGGATGCCGCCGAAGTCTCGGGCTCGGTGCGCTATGAAGGGCGGGAAATTATCGAAGCGCCTGAAAAACTGCTGCGTACCATCAGGGGCAACGATATCAGCTTTATTTTTCAAGAACCGCTGACATCCCTGAATCCGTTGCATACGCTGGAAAAGCAGATCACGGAAAGTGTCAGGCTGCATCAGGGCCTGACCGGCGCAAAAGCCCGGGAACGGGTGATAGAGCTTTTGAACCGCGTCGGCATCCGTAATCCCGAATCGCGGCTTGCGGATTATCCGCATCAGCTTTCGGGCGGCCAGCGGCAACGGATCATGATCGCCATGGCGTTGGCCAATGGACCCGAGCTGCTGATCGCCGATGAACCGACAACGGCCCTTGACGTAACCATTCAGGCGCAGATCCTCGACCTGTTGGCCGAATTGAAGAAGGCCGAGGGGCTTAGCCTTCTGTTCATCAGCCACGATCTGGGCGTCGTGCGCCGTATCGCCGACCGGGTCTGCGTGATGAAGGACGGCGTGATCGTCGAGCAGGGACCGACCGAGAAAATCTTTTCGGATCCGCAACATGAATATACGAGGAAACTTCTTGCGGCCGAGCCGAAGGGCATGGCCGATCCTGTTCGCGACGATGCAAAGACGATGGTCGAGACCCGAGATCTGAAGGTCTGGTTTCCGATTAAGCGCGGATTTCTTCGCCGGGTTGTGGGGCATGTGAAAGCCGTGGATGGCGCGACCCTTTCCGTGAGGCAAGGCGAGACATTGGGGATCGTCGGAGAATCCGGCAGCGGCAAGACGACGCTGGCGCTGGCGATCATGCGGCTGATCGAGAGCCAGGGACCGATCCTGCTCATGGGGCAGGATATCGCTGGCAGGCAGGGCAGGCAGTTGCGTCGGCTGCGCCGCGATATGCAGGTCGTGTTTCAGGATCCCTTCGGCAGCCTGTCACCCCGCATGACGGTCGAGCAGATCATCGCGGAAGGGCTTGGCGTGCACGAGGTCGATCCGACCCGCGACCATCGCGAAATGGTCGCCGAGATCATGGCCGAAACCGGGCTGGACCCTTCGGTAATGCATCGCTATCCGCATGAATTCAGCGGTGGCCAGCGCCAGCGTATCGCCATTGCCCGCGCGATGATTCTACGTCCCAAGGTCGTGGTGCTGGACGAGCCGACATCGGCGCTGGATATGACGGTGCAGGTCCAGATCGTTCAGCTTCTGCGCGATCTTCAGCGAAAACATAACCTGACCTTCCTGTTCATCAGTCACGATCTGCGGGTGGTCCGCGCCATGTCACATCAGATCATGGTCATGCGCGCGGGCGAGGTGCTGGAATATGGCGAGGCTGCCGGGATCTTTAACAATCCGAAGACCGAATATACCCGGGCTCTGTTGAAAGCGGCCTTTCCTGAACGTGATCTATGAAGATTTTATTTGTTCACCAGAATTTTCCCGGACAGTTCCCCCATCTCGCCCCCGCACTCGCCGATCGCGGGCACGAGGTTCTGGCGCTGACGGATGCGAATAACCAACGGCCCTCTCCGGTCCGGACGGTCCGCTACAAGGAGCCGAACAGGATTCAGACCGACGGTGTTCTGGGCCGGGCCTATTCGGTCAATGCGGAACGCGGATTGATGGCAGCCCGCGGCGCACGTGCGCTGCGCGACGATCACGGGTTTACCCCGGATGTCATCATCGGCCATTCAGGCTGGGGCGAGACATTGTTTCTGAAGGAAATCTGGCCCGAAGCGAAACTGCTGATCTATGCCGAACTGATGTACCGGACCACCGGTGCCGATGTCGGGTTTGATGCCGAAATGTCTCCGGAAAACCTTGAGGCACGGCTGATGACCGTCGCGCGCTCGGCGCATCTGATTCAGGGCATCGTTCAGGCGGATGCGGCCATCGCTCCGACACAGTATCAGGCCGACAGCTTCCCGCCGGAACTGCGCCGGAAAATCTCGGTGATCCATGATGGTATCAATACGCAAAGGGTACGCCCGAACCCTGACGCGCGGCTGATCCTTCCCAACGGGCGCGAATTGCGGGTCGGGGATGAGGTGCTCAGTTTCGTTTCCCGCTCGCTGGAACCCTATCGCGGCTTTCATGTCTTCATGCGGGCGTTGCCGGATGTACTGGCGCGGCGTCCCGATGCCCAGGTGGTTCTGGTCGGTGGGGATGGCGTCAGCTACGGCAAGTCGCCCGAAGACGGTCGAAGCTGGAAGGATGTCATGCTCGAGGAAATCGGGGGAAGGCTTGATCCCGAACGGGTGCATTTTGTCGGACGTCTGCCCTATGGGCAATATCTGTCGCTGATGCAGCTTGCCCGCGTGCATTGCTACCTGACATATCCATTCGTCCTGTCCTGGTCACTGACCGAGGCGATGTCCGCAGGGGCCTATATCGTGGCGTCGGATACCGAACCCGTGCGCGAGGTGATCCGCGATGGCGAGAACGGGCGGCTGGTGCCGTTCTTCGATCAGGCGGCACTGTCTGCGGCGATGATCCGTGGATTGGAAGGCGATCCCGAGGCCGAACGGCTGAAACGCGCCGCCCGCCAGACAATTTGCGATGGCTATGATCTGCATCTGCGCTGCCTGCCGCGCCAGATCGAATGGGTGGAAGGTTTCGACCCGGCGCGATAGGCGCGTGCCGCCATGCATGCAGGATACCTCCGGATTGGTCTGATGGATGGTTTTCAGCCGCCCATGGCTTGGGTCAAATCCTGGGCGGCGGCGGCCACGGCGGCGCCAAGCGTCTTGACATGTTCATGGCCGATCCGATGCGTCGGACCGCTGACCGATATGCCCGCGACGGCCTCTCCGGTCAGATCGAAGACAGGGGCGGCGATGCAGCGCATGCCGCGCGTCTTCTCTTCGTCATCGAAAGAGAAACCGCGGGCGCGGATGCGGGTCATATCCTCCTGCAGGGCGGCGGCTGTCGTCAGGGTCTTGTCGGTGAAACGGATCAGTTCACCCTCATCCAGAAGCATCCGCAGGGTTTCTGGACGCCCGAAGGCCAGAAGCGCCTTGCCGATGCCCGATGCATGAAGTGGTGAACGTGTACCGGGCGGGAAGAAGGCACGGATCGTCTCTTGCGTTTCAGCCTGGGCGACGAACAGCACCGCATCGCCGTTCAGAATACCGAGATTGGCAGTCTCGAATGTATGTTCCATCAGGCCGCGCAGGATGGGGCGGGCACGTTCGACGATCCCTGAGCGCCGCATGAAGGCCGAACCCAGCCGGAATGTAGCCGGGCCGATATGCCATGTCTGTGTCGCCGGATCGGCTTCGGCCACACCGCGAGCAGACAGCGTGTGCAGCACCCGATGGACCGTCGAGGGCGATTGTTTCATCTGCTCGGCGATTTCGCTAAGCGTCAGGCCGGGCTGGGCCGCCAGCAGGTCCAGCATGTCCAGAGCGCGGTCCAGTGCCTGAATGGTGCCGGAAGATTCGCCTGAGTTGCGCGGGCGGCCGCGGCGGCGGGTAGGTTCGGGCATTATTTACCTCTGCTTGATGATGTATCCTCATTGCGGCGAAAATGGCTTTCGGCAAGTGGAAAATGCCAACCATCTGTAATGACGCCAGATTATGGCATAATTCTGCCTATTGAAAATATTTTCCAGAAAAATTGCAGCATTGCAATACCCGAGTTAGTCTGAGGATAACTCGCAGGAGGAATGTCATGACAAACCAGAATCCCGTTTTCATCCCCGGTCCGACCAATATCCCCGAGGTCTTGCGCAAGGCCGTGGACATGCCGACCATCGATCACCGCAGCCCGGTTTTCGGTGAAATCCTTCATCCCGCGCTTGAAGGGGTGAAGAAGGTTCTGAAAACCGTCAAGGGACAGATCTTTGTCTTTCCCTCGACCGGAACGGGCGGATGGGAAACGGCCATCAGCAACACGCTTTCCCCCGGTGACAAGGTGCTGGCGACCCGCAACGGCATGTTCAGCCATCGCTGGATCGACATGTGCCAGCGGCACGGGCTGGATGTGCAGGTCGTGACGCAAGAATGGGGCGGTGGTGTCCCTGCCGACAAGTTCGAAGAGATCCTGACCGCTGATAAAGAACATCGGATCAAGGTCGTTCTGGCCACGCATAACGAGACCGCAACCGGCGTGAAATCTGATATTGCCGCCGTGCGCCGCGCACTTGATGCGGCGGGGCATCCGGCGATGCTGTTCGTCGATGGGGTCAGCTCTATCGGCAGCATGGATTTCCGCATGGACGAATGGGGCGTCGATATCGCCGTCACCGGCTCGCAAAAGGGTTTCATGCTGCCGCCTGGTCTGGCGATCGTTGGCGTCTCGCCCAAGGCGATGGAAGCAACGGAAACCGCGAAACTGCCGCGCACATTCTTTGATATCCGCGATATGGCCAAGGGCTATGCGAATAACGGTTATCCCTATACGCCGCCGGTCGGCCTGCTGAACGGGCTGAACCTGTCCACCCGGATGTTGCTTGATGAGGGGCTGGAGAATGTCTTCGCCCGCCACCATCGCATTGCCGAGGGGGTTCGTCAGGCGATTGCCGCGTGGGGGATGCAGCTTTGCGCCCTGCGGCCGGAACTCTATTCCGATAGCGTCAGTGCGATCCGGGTGCCCGAAGGTTTCGACGCGAATCTCGTAGTCAGCCATGCGCTTGAAGCCTATGGCATCGCATTCGGTACGGGACTTGGCGATGTCGCGGGCAAGGTGTTCCGCATCGGCCATCTGGGCAGTCTGACGGATGTCATGGCGCTGTCCGGTATCGCGACCGCCGAAATGGTGATGGCCGATCTGGGCCTGCCTGTCGCGCTGGGCAGCGGTGTCGCCGCCGCGCAGGAGCATTACCGCCAAAGCGCCGCCGCATTGAAAAAGGCCGCGTGATGAAGGATCAGGCCATGTATATTCCAACCCTGGACGATATGAAGGCAGCGCGCGAACGGATCGCGCCCCATATTCATCGCACGCCGGTTCTGACCTCGCGCATGCTGAATGAACTGACCGGGGCCGAGCTGTTCTTCAAATGCGAGAACCTGCAAAAGGCCGGCGCGTTCAAGGCGCGCGGGGCCAGTAACGCGGTGTTCGGCCTGACGGATGCGCAGGCGGCCCGTGGTGTCGCCACGCATTCCAGCGGCAATCACGGGACTTGCCTGTCCTATGCCGCCGGGCAAAGGGGGATACCCTGCACGGTGGTGATGCCGCGCACCGCGCCTCAGGCCAAGAAGGACGCGGTTCGCGGCTATGGCGCGCGGGTCGTCGAATGCGAACCGTCAACCAGCAGCCGCGAAGCTGTCTTTGCCGAGGTGGTGGCCGAGACGGGGGCCGAATTCGTACATCCCTATAATGATCCGCGTGTGATCGCGGGGCAGGGCACCTGCTCGGCTGAGATGATCGAACAGATCGAGGATCTGGATGCCGTAATCGCCCCGATCGGCGGGGGTGGAATGGTCTCGGGCACTTGTCTGACGCTGTCGAACCTTGCCCCGAAAGTGAAGATTTATGCCGCCGAGCCCGCGCAGGCCGATGATGCCATGCGCAGCTTCAAGGCCGGGCATATCATCGCCGATGATGCCCCGAAGACGGTTGCCGATGGTCTGCTGGTGCCGTTGAAGGAGCTGACATGGCATTTCGTGCAGCGCCATGTCACCGACATCCTGACCGCCTCGGATCCCGAGATCGTCGAGGCGATGAAACTGATCTGGAAACGCATGAAGATCGTGATGGAGCCGTCAAGCGCCGTGCCCTTGGCCACGATCCTGAAGAACCGCGATATTTTTGCCGGCAAGCGGGTCGGCGTCATCATCACTGGCGGCAATGTCGATCTCGACAAGCTGCCGTGGAATCAAGGAGAGTTGCAATGAACGCGCCTGTGAATTTCGACAATCTTGAAGTGGGTTTCGACGTTCCCGCCCTGCCGGGGATGGATGAGGCCGATATCCAGACGCCTTGCCTGATCCTGGATCTGGATGCGCTGGAGCGGAATATCAAGAAGATGGGCGATTACGCCCGTGCGCATGGGATGCGCCACCGCGCCCATGGCAAGATGCATAAATCCGTCGATGTGCTGAAATTGCAGGAAAAGCTGGGCGGCGCGATTGGCGTTTGCTGTCAGAAGGTCAGCGAGGCCGAAGTTTTCGCCCGCGGTGGGATCAAGGATATTCTGGTCAGCAATCAGGTCCGGGACCCGCAGAAGATCGACCGGTTGGCGCGGATGCCGAAACTGGGCTGCCGGGTGATTGTCTGCGTCGATGACGTCGCCAATATCGCCGATCTGTCGGCTGGTGCGCAAAAGCATGGCACCACTCTGGACATTTTTGTCGAGATCGATTGCGGGGCGGGACGCTGCGGCGTCAGAACGACCGAAGAGGTCGTGGCGATCGCCAAGGCTGCGGATGCCGCAGAAGGGCTGAACTTCCTTGGAATTCAGGCCTATCAGGGCGCGATGCAGCATATCGACAGCTATGAGGACCGCAAGGCCAAGCTGGATGCCGCGATTGCGCAGGTGAAAGACGCGGTCGAGGGGCTCAAGGCCGAGGGGCTGGAGCCCGAACTGGTCTCGGGCGGCGGCACCGGCAGCTATTATTTCGAAAGCAATTCGGGTGTTTACAATGAATTGCAATGCGGTTCCTACGCCTTCATGGATGCCGATTACGGTCGTATCCTGGACGAAAACGGCAAACGCATCGACAAGGGTGAATGGGAGAACGCGATGTTCATCCTGACCAGCGTCATGAGTCACGCGAAGCCCGACAAGGCGATCTGCGATGCCGGCCTCAAGGCGCAATCGGTCGATAGTGGCCTGCCTTTCATCTATGGCCGCGACGATGTGGAATATATCAAATGCAGCGACGAGCATGGCGTGATCAGCGACCCCAATGGGGTGCTGAAGGTCAATGAAAAGCTGCGGCTGGTTTCGGGGCATTGCGATCCGACCTGCAATGTTCATGACTGGTATGTGGGTGTTCGGAACGGCAAGGTCGAAACGGTGTGGCCGGTTTCGGCACGGGGGAAGGCCTACTGATGTGGATCGTTCCGGAAAAAGAGATCGCCGGGCTGATGACGCCCGAAGCGGCGTTCGATGCGGTTCAGGCGGTATTTGCCGCCATGGCAAGCGGGGAAGCCAGCAACTTCCCCGTGGTGCGCGAAGCCATCGGGCATGAAGATGCGCTTTACGGGTTCAAGGGCGGTTTCGACCGCAGCGCCCTGAACCTTGGCTTGAAGGCTGGCGGCTACTGGCCCAACAACCAGAAACGCGAGTTGATCAATCATCAGTCCACCGTGTTTCTGTTCGATGCCGATACCGGCCGGGTTCAGGCAGCGGTCGGGGGAAACCTGCTAACCGCGCTGCGCACCGCTGCGGCAAGCGCCGTCTCGATCCGGCATCTTGCGCCTGAAGGCGCGAAGGTGCTTGGCATGATCGGTGCGGGCCATCAATCGGCGTTCCAGATGCGGGCCGCCGCCCGTGTGGGTGATTTCGAGCGGGTGCTTGGCTGGAATCCGCATCCCGAGATGCTGTCCCGCCTCGCCGATACCGCCGCCGAACTGGGTCTGCCTTTCGAAGCCGTGGAGCTTCCACGTCTGGGGGCAGAGGCGGATGTGATCATCTCGATCACCTCGGCATTCGAGCCGCTGTTGCTGGATGGTCAGGTCAAGGGCCGTACCCATATCGCCGCGATGGGAACGGACACCAAGGGCAAGCAGGAACTTGACCCGAAGCTGGTCGCGCGGTCGCGGCTGTTTACCGATGAGGTTGCCCAATCGGTCAGCATCGGGGAGTTTCAGCACGCATTTACGGATAAATCCATTTCCACTGACGATGTGACCGCGATAGGTCAGGTGATTATCGGTCAACACCAAGGACGTGGAGATGCGGAGGTTACGATTTTTGACGGTACCGGGGTTGGATTACAGGATCTTGCAGTCGCGGGGGCCGTTCTGGAGCTGGCAAAACAACAAAAAAAGGCCGTCGAGGTCGATATCTGACACGACAGCGACATCAGTGGAAAGGGAGGTCCGCAATGTCTGACGCAACTATTCAGGCAGGAGAATCAGGGGCGGTGCATGCTGTCGATGAGATCCTGCCCGCCCCGAAACTTCTGACGCTCGGGTTTCAGCATGTGCTGGTCATGTATGCGGGGGCGATTGCGGTCCCGCTGATCGTCGGCCGGGCGTTGCAGCTGACGCCCGAAGAAGTCGCGTTCCTGATCTCGGCCGATCTGTTCGTCTGCGGGATCGTCTCGATCATTCAAAGCCTTGGGACGACCCAGTATTTCGGGATCAAGCTGCCGGTGATGATGGGCGTCACATTTGCCTCGGTCGGGCCGATGGTGGCGATCGCCTCCGCGACGCCGGGACATGAGGGGGCAAGGGCGCTGTTTGGCTCGATCATCGCGGCGGGACTGCTCGGCATTGTCCTTGCGCCGGTGGTCAGCAAGATGCTGCGCTTCTTTCCGCCGGTCGTGACCGGCACCCTGATCCTGACCATCGGTATCAGCCTGATGCCTATCGGGATCAACTGGATCTTCGGTCTGCCGGCCGGTCCGACTGCGCCCAAGCTTGTGGACCCGGCGGCGCAGGAATGGCTGCAACAGGCCATTGCCGCGGGCGGCGTGCCTGAAAGCGTTCAACTTGCGCCGACGATCAGCAACCCGGCATATGCTTCAAGCCAGAATATCCTGATCGCGGTGCTCGTGCTGGGAACGATCCTGCTGATCTCGCGCTATGCCAGCGGTTTCCTTGCCAATATCGCCGTGCTGATCGGTATTGCGGTGGGTGGCGTGGTTGCGACCATGCTGGGCATGATGCATTTCGAAAAGATCGGCGAAGCAAGCTGGTTCGCATTGATCAAGCCTCTGCATTTCGGGATACCGACCTTTGATCCGATCATGATCCTGACCATGCTGCTGGTGATGCTGGTCACGATGATTGAATCCACCGGCATGTTCCTCGCGCTCAGCGATATCTGCAAGAAGCCGCTGTCCCAGAAACCTCTGGCCGCCGGCCTGCGGGCGGATGGGCTGGGAACGGCGATTGGCGGGCTGTTCAACACCTTTCCCTATACGTCCTTTTCGCAGAATGTCGGGCTGGTGGGGGTCACCGGTATCCGCTCCCGCTTTGTCTGCGTGGCGGGTGGTGCGATCATGATCGTGCTGGGGCTGATCCCGAAAATGGGCGCCCTGGTCGAGTCGCTTCCGACCACGGTTCTGGGCGGTGCCGGGCTGGTCATGTTCGGCATGGTCGCCGCAACCGGAGTGCGCATTCTGGCGCGTGTCGATTTCGCCGGTAACCGGCATAACTTGTTCATCGTCGCCATCTCGGTGGGTATCGGCATGATCCCGATGATCGCGCCCGATTTCAACCAGTGGATGCCGCACGCGCTTCACCCGCTGATCCATTCGGGGATCCTGCTGGCCGCGATTTCGGCGGTGCTGCTGAACTGGTTCTATAATGGCGCGCCTCATATCGACGAAGAAGCCGTGAAAGAGGCGGGGCACGCGAATGAAGGCCACTAGGACGCTGATCCGCAATGCCGATATCGTCGTCACCATGAATGACGACCGGCAAGAGATCGCGGGCGGGGATATCCTGATCGAGAATGGCAGAATCGCAGCGGTGGGTCACAACCTGCCGCGCGAGAGCGCCGAGGTGATCGAGGCCGGGGGATGCGTTGTCACCCCCGGTCTGATCAATACCCATCACCATCTGTTCCAGACCCTGACCCGCGCGGTTCCGGCCGCGCAGGACGCGGCGCTGTTCGGCTGGTTGCGGACACTTTATCCGATCTGGGCACGGATGGGACCTGATGATATCCGGCTTTCGGCACAGGTCGGGCTGGCGGAACTGGCGCTGTCGGGTTGCACCTGCTCGTCGGACCATCTTTATCTGTTCCCGAATGGTGCAAGGCTGGACGATTCCATCGAGGCGGCCTCGGAAATCGGCATCCGCTTCACCGCCACAAGGGGCGCGATGTCCATCGGCGAAAGCAAGGGCGGATTGCCGCCCGATGCGCTGGTCGAGGATGAAGCCGCGATTCTGCGCGATAGTGAGCGGGTGGTGGATGCGTTCCACGATCCCGGCGAGGGGGCGATGGTGCAGGTGGCGCTTGCCCCTTGCTCGCCCTTTTCCGTCAGCCGTGAATTGATGCGCGACGCCGCCGTTCTGGCGCGTGAGAAAGGCGTGCGCCTGCATACTCATCTGGCCGAGAATGATGAAGATATCCGCTATTCCCTGGATAATTTCGGTATGCTTCCGGGGGATTACGCCGAAAGCCTTGGCTGGACCGGAGACGATGTCTGGCATGCCCATTGCGTCAAGCTGTCCGCCCCTGAAATCGACCTTTTTGCCCGCAGCGGAACCGGAGTGGCGCATTGCCCCTGTTCGAATGCGCGGCTGGCCAGTGGGATCGCGCCAGTCCGGGCCATGCGCGATGCGGGAGTGCCGGTGGGCCTGGGCGTGGACGGCTCGGCCAGCAATGATTGCAGCCATCTGGGGCTGGAGGCGCGGCAGGCGATGCTGGTCGCTCGCCTGAAAGACGGTCCGGCGGCGATGGGTGCGCGAGAAGCGCTTGAGATCGCGACGCTTGGCGGCGCGCGCGTGTTGGGCCGCAGCGATATCGGGGCGTTGAAGCCCGGCATGCAAGCGGATCTGGTTCTGTGGGATGTCAGCGACCTGCCCTTGGCCGGGCAATGGGATCCCGTGGCCGCATTGACATTCTGCGCACCGATCCGGCCTCGGGCGGTGTATGTGCAGGGCAGGGCGGTCGTTCAGGATCACCGCTTGCAGACCGCCGATCCCCGCGACCTGTATGCGCGGGCGAAAACGGCCGTTGCCCGGCTTGCTGGTGAGACCCCGCTTTGACGATGCGTTGCGGCGGGGGGCATCCGCTCTGGAAATCACCCTCAGTCGCGCCAGGGTAAAACCCCGGGCGGCAGCCGGCGGCCGAATATCAGGCTGGCCAGCATCAGGATCAGGACAAGCGCGACCATCAGGCAGCCCACCGCCGCCGCCAGCGTGGAGGAGCCTGCCTCTTCCAGAAAGATGATCATCGGTCCGATGGTCTGCGCCCGCGATGTGACCAGCAGGACGGAGACCTGAATCTCGTTGATCGCGGTCATGAAGACCAGCACCGCCGAGGCCATGACCGAAGGGGCGAGACCGGGCAGGGCGATATCGCGCAGGCGGGCGAAAAGACTGGCGCCGGTCAGTTGCGCCGCCTCGTCCAGAACCCGGTCGATCTGCGCATAACCGCCCAGTATCGGACGTAGCGTGAGGGCCAGAAAATTCGACAGATAGGCGGCAAGGATCACCCAGACGGTACCGTAAAGCCCGGTGCCGATCAGCGGCAGAGGGCGCAGAAAGAACAGGATCATCGCCACTCCGATGATGATGCCGGGCAATGCATAGGCCAGTTCCGAGGCCAGCATCAGTCCCCGGGCCAGCCACCCCCGGCGCCAGCTTAACACATAGCCGAGCGCGACCGAGACCGGGATCAGCACCGCCACCGCCGCCAAGGTCAGCCACAGACTGGTCAGAAAGGCATCGCGGATGCCTTCATGACGAAACAGTGCATTGGCGAAATTCTGGAAGGTGATGGTTTCGGCATTCAGCGGTTGCCCATAGCCGCGCACCAATGCGCTGCCCAGCAATGCGGTCAGGGGCAGGATCAGGCAAAGCGCCAGATAGCCCCATGCCAGCAGCGTGACCGGTGCGCGCCATGCGCCCAACGACAGGCGCGGTGGCCGGCTGCTGTTGTCCACGCGCTGATCGCCTCGTTTGCCCAACCATGCGGTCACAGCCATTCCCATGACCGTCAACCCGGCCAGCAGAAGCGCCAGAAGCGCCATGTCGTTCAGTGCCGAGGGACCGTAGGAATTCATTTGCCTGTAGATCAGGGTGATCAGGGTGGGCACCCGCGCGGGAATTCCCAGCATTGCCTGAATGCCGAAATTGCCGATCGAGGATACGAACGCCAATGCCGCTCCGGCAAAGATCCCGCCGCGGATCAAGGGCAGCACGATGTCACGGGTGACGGGCAGCGGGCGTGCTCCGGCCGAGCGGGCCGCTTCGATCAGCGGCGCGGGCAGGCGATACAGGCTGGCACGAACCGACAGGAACACCAAAGGCGCATTGTAAAGCCCCAGCAGGAAGACGATTCCACCGGCAGAATAAAGCGGATGGCGCGTGCCTGGCGTCAGCGACAGGCCAAGTGGTCCCAGCAGCGGGCTGGCCGGAGAAAACGCCTGCAGCCAGGCAAGCGCGGTGACTTGCGGTGGAATCATCAGCGGCAGCACGAAGCCAAAGACCCAGAGCGTGCGCGCGCGCATATCGGTCAGCCCGGCCAGCAGTGCCGCGGCGGTTCCGATCACCGTGGCCAGCGCGGTGGCCGAAACCGAGATCCAGATGGTGTTGAGCGTCGCATCGATCACCCGGCCCCCGGCAAGCGTCCGGAGAATGCGCGCGGCATCGAACCCGCCATCGGGGATCAGTGCCGCATATCCCAGCCGTGCAAGCGGCGCGATGGACAATATGCCCACGAACAGGATCAGCAGCAGCATGACAATGCGTTCGTCCTGCGTCCGCAAGAATGTCCGAAGCGCCCGCAAGGGGCGCTTCGTTTGCATCACCGCCTGACGCATCGGGTCATTGACCGAACGTTTCCGAGAATTTCTCGCGCATTTCGGCGTCGTTCTTGACGGCCTCCTGGACGTCGTAGCCCAGCAGCTTCATATCCGAGAGTTTTGGAAAACCCTCGGGGCCTTCGATGCCTGGCATGATCGGCAGGTAGCCCTGTTCGGTGACCAGCTTCTGCCCGTCCTCGCTCAGCAGGAAATCGACGAATTGCTTCGCTGCGTCCGCGTTGTCGGTTGTGGACATGATGGCCACCGGCTCGGTGATAAAGGAAACGCCGTCGCTGGGTGCGATGAAATCGATCGGCGAGCCGTCGGCCTTGGCGTTCAATGCATTCGCATCCACGAGAATGGCGTATTTCGCCATGCCCGAGGCGACCGCCTTGGTGGCCGGGCCATTGCCGCCCTCGGGCACGATATCGAGATCGTTCAGCCCCTCAAAGAACGCCCAGCCAATATCGGGCGCATTGGTCAGCGCGTGCAGATGGATCAGTGCGGCGCCGGAATAAAGCGGGCTGGGCATGGCAATCTGGCCACGGTTCTCCTCGGTCAGCAGATCGGCCCAGCGTTCGACCGGCTCGGCGATATCGGGGTTATAGGCAATGCCGGTGGTCAGGGCCTTGGTGCCGAAATAGGTCATGTCGGCGTCATAGGTCGCCGGGTCATAATTTTCGACCGGCGCGTCGGGATAAGCCATCAGGTGTCCGCCCGCCTTCAATTCACCCAGATTGATGTCATCTGCCACAAGCAGCACATCCGCCTGAACCTGCCCGGCCTCGATCTCGGCGCGGATCACATTCATCAGCGCCGAGGTGCCGTTGCGGGTCCATTCGACCTTGATATCCGGATAGGCCGCCTGAAAGGCGTCCACGGTGCTTTGCGCCTGTTCAGGCGGCTGGCTGGTATAAAGGGTCAGCGTGGTTTCGGCATGGGCCGCACCGCAAAGCAGGGTGGCGGCAAGGGACAGGGAAAGGAAACGCATGGGAGATTCGTCCTTCGGTTGGAGGAGGGTTAAAACTGGGCCCGCGCGGCGGGAACGGGAATGACCCAGCCATCGCGCAGCCCTACCCGGACCCGTTGCCCGGGGGTCAGCGAAGCCGGGGCGGCGACATTCAGCGACAGAGGCACGGAACCCGAGGGTCCGGCCATAAGCTCTGCCCGCAGATAGGCGCCGCGATAGGTTGCGCGGGTGACATGGGCGTCAAAGCCCGGGGCGGCGTCTTCCGCCAGCAATTCCAGATCGCCGGGGTGGAACGAGATTTTGCCGCTGCGCTGTCCGCGTTGATCTGGCGCACATCGCAGCCGGACCGACTGCCCCAGCAGCGAAGCCGAGGCATGGCCATTGCCGATCGGCTGGATATGTTCGGCCTCGATCACGCGGCCTTCGCCGATGAAGCCCGCAACGGTTTCGGTTGCGGGTTGGCGAAACAGCGCATCGGGACGGTCGAACTGGACGATGCACCCGTGATCCATCACTGCGACCCGATCGGCCAATGCAAGCGCCTCGGCCTGATCATGGGTGATATAGAACATCGTCGCGCCCGAACGGGCATGGAAATTCGCGAATTCGGCTTCCAAGGCGCCGCGCAGATGCACATCCAGATTGGCAAGCGGCTCGTCCAGCAAAACGATCCGGCTTTCCATCGCCAGGCACCGCGCAAGCGCGACACGCTGTCGCTGGCCGCCGGACAGATCGGCGGGGCGCCTGCCGGCAAACCCGCCCAGTTCGACCAGATCCAGCGCATGGGCGGTGCGGGCCTCGCGTTCCCTGCGCGGCATGCCCGCGATCTTCAGGCCATAAGCGACATTCTGCGCTACGGTCATATGCGGCCATAGCGCATAGTTCTGAAACACCACGCCGATGCCGCGCTGCTCGGGTGGCAGATGATGATCCGGCGAGGAGACGAGATGGCCATCGACAGAGATTCGACCGGAATCGATCCGCTCGAATCCTGCAATACATCGCAGTAGTGTCGTCTTGCCGCAGCCCGACGGACCAAGGACCGAGACGAACTCCCCTGAACCGATGGACAGCGCGACCTGATGCAGAACCTGTGTCTGGCCAAAGGATTTATCCAGACAGGCAATGTCGATCGCGCTCATCCCGGCCCCGTATGCTTGCTTTGCAAAGCTGTGCAGCTTGGGGCGTGTTTCGGAGGATTATGCGACAGCCTGACGACGAAAACATGACGAAATCATGAAATCCCGCCATGGTAACGCGTCTGGCCCGGGGCGCTGTCCGTCACAGGTCAGGCTCTACCCCGGACCGGGATATTTGGATGAAGAAGAAAGGGCAGAGGGGAATTCGATCAGATGCGGCAGGTGATGAAAATGCAGGCTGGCGCATAAGATCGTGAATAGGGCGCGATCAAGGGCGTTTTTCGCCAAATCATCCGCGATTTATCGAGCAGATATTATGGGCGGAGATATTGCGGCGGGATCCCTCTCAGTCCCAGATCGAAGCTAACGCGGCGGTAGGGTCGTCTTCGCCCCAGATCTCGGAGCCGACTGCGACGAAATCGCAGGCCGTGGAGAATTTCTGGATCAGATCGCGTGACAGCGCGCCCTCTGCGACGACCGGCAATTCGATCATGTCGCTCCACCATTGAAACAATTCGAACGGCGCCTGCTCGCCCCGGCCCAATGCGGTTTCGCCGACCGGGCCGAAACTGACATAATCGGCACCGGCCTCACCTGCATTCATGGCGTCATGGCGGGATGCGCCGCAATAGGCCCCCACGATGGCATCCGCGCCCAGTTCCTTGCGGGCCGCGCGGACGCCGCGTGCGCCATCGGTCAGATGGACGCCGTCCAGCCCGTGCCGCTGCACCAGCCGGATGTGATCTTCGATCACCACGGCGACATCGCGGGCATGGGCGATTTCGCGGGCAAGATCGGCAAGACGGCCAAGTTCGTCCTCTTCCGCGCCGCTGCGGATTCGCAGGCAGGCGACCGGGAAACGGTCCATCACCTCGGTCAGAAGAGGGCCAAGCGCGGATGCTTGCGCGCCTGCGGGGGTCATCAGGTAAAGCTGTGGGGCCTCGGTCATGATCTACTCCTGCATATCCCCTGCAGATAGCGCAGCTTGCCCGCCGCTGCCAGAGCGACTATTGCGCAGGCCATGGAAAACGATCGTCGACCCGTCATCATCCTTGTCCGCCCGCAGATGGGCGAGAATATCGGCGCGGCCGCCCGCGCGATGCTGAATTTCGGACTGGCCGAAATGCGGCTTGTCGCGCCGCGTGACGGTTGGCCCAATCCAAAGGCGGTGGCCATGGCCTCGGGGGCTGCCGGGCGGGTATTGGATCGGGCGCGGGTCTATCCGACATTGGCCGAGGCGATGGAGGGGGTGGAATTCGCATTCGCCACCACCGCGCGGGGGCGCGAGTTGTCGAAGCCCGTCCATACCCCGCAAAGCGCGATGGAGACGGCCCGCGCTTCTCAGGGGCGGGTGGCGATCATTTTCGGGCCTGAACGAGCCGGACTTGAGAATGAGGATGTCGCCCGTGCGAATGCGATCGTGACGGTGCCGGTCAATCCCGATTTCCCCTCGCTCAATCTGGCGCAGGCGGTTCTGCTGATGGGCTATGAATGGGGCCGCGACGATTTGCCGCCGGAGCCGTCGCCCCATGCCCGCCGCGAACGGGCCGAGATTCTGGCCGACAGGATCGAGATCGAGCGGCTGGGCGATCATTACGAGGAAAAGCTGGCTGAAGCCGGGTTTTTCTTTCCTGAAACCAAGGCGGCGAATATGCGGATGAACCTGCGGAACATGTGGGCGCGGCTGGTGCTGACGCGCGGCGATGTACGTATCCTGCATGGCATTCTGCGCCAATTGACCCGCCGATAAGCCCGGCATACTGTCCGCCCGATCTCAAGAGGAGCAAGCGATGGCCAAGCGCCCCGTTTTCGAGGAAATCTCGGATGACAAAGCCAGCCGCCCCGCCATTCAGACCGGCATGATCGACGCTGCGCCGAAGGGCGCGCGCAAGGCTATCAGGCTGTGGATGATCGTGCTTTTCATTCTGGTGGCGGCGATGATCGCGCTTGGCGGGGCGACGCGGCTGACCGGCTCGGGCCTGTCGATCACCGAATGGGCGCCGGTAACCGGCGCATTGCCGCCCGGCTCGGACGCGGATTGGCAGGCAGAGTTCGACGCTTACAAGCAGATCCCGCAATATGCGGAGGTCAACCCGGATATGGATCTGGCCGGATTCAAGCAAATCTACTGGTGGGAGTGGTCGCACCGTCTGCTTGGCCGTGTCATCGGTCTGGTCTGGGCAGTTGGTTTCCTTGGCTTCCTGATCACCCGCCGGATTCCGGTGGGATGGACGTCCCGCATGCTGACGCTGGGCGTACTGGGCGGGATGCAGGGTGCGCTTGGCTGGTGGATGGTCAGTTCCGGGCTGGTTGCCGGGATGGTGCGCGTCGCCTCGTATCGGCTGGCGCTGCATCTGGGACTCGCCTTTCTTATTCTGGGGCTGATCGCCTGGTATGCGAATCAACTCAGCCGCAGCGAGGCGGAATTGTTGCGCGCAAGACGTGCTGGCGAACGCAAGCTGTTCGGCATGTCCACCGGTCTGATGCATCTGGCTTTCGTGCAAATCCTGCTGGGCGCGCTTGTGGCCGGGATCGATGCGGGACGGCAATATACCGGCTGGCCGACCATGGGTGGTGAATGGATCCCCGCCGCGATCTGGGACGCGGCATTGGGCTGGCGCAACTTCTTTGAAAACCCCGCTCTGGTGCAATTCATTCATCGCATGGCCGGATATCTTCTGGCGATTTTCGCCGTGGTCGTCTGGCTGCGTGCCCGCCGCTCGCCTCATCCGGTGACGCGCGGGGCGTTCACGGCGATGATCGTGATGGTCGCCGTACAGGTGGGGCTGGGGATCATGAATGTGCTGCACGCCTCGCCCCTGTCTCTTGCACTGACCCATCAGCTTGGCGCGATCGCGCTGTTTACATTGATCATTCGGGCGCGTCATCATGCCCGTTACCCGTTTGAAACCTCGGTCAGAGGAGACCGCAAATGACTGTCATGGACGATTTGCTTGCCTTTCAGCGGCGGACCGAGGCGCTGTCTTCGGTGGCCGAGCGGTTGGGATGGGATCAGGAAACGGTCATGCCGCGCGGCGCGACCGAACAGCGATCCGAGGAAATGGCCGCCATGGAGGATGTGCTGCACGAGCGCCGCACCGATCCGCGGATCGGCGAATGGCTGGCTGCCGCGCTGCCTCAGAACGAGGCCGAATCCCGGATTGTCGAGCTGATCAACCGCGATTTCACCCGCGCTTGCCGGATTCCTGCGCGTCTGGCGACAGAACTCGCCCGGACGACCTCGCTTGCCCAGGGCGTCTGGGCCGAAGCACGCGCGAATGATGCCCCGGACGATTTCCTTCCGGTGCTGGATCAGGTCCTGTCACTGAAACGCGAAGAGGCGGCGGCGCTGGCGGACGGTGGCGATCTGTACGATGCCTTGCTGGAGGATTACGAACCCGAAACCACCGGTGCCGAGATTGCCGCCTTGTTCGACGCCATGCGGCCCCGGCTTGTCGCCCTGCGCGAGGATGTGCTTGGGGCCGAGCATCAGCCCGAGGCTTTGACCGGACATTTCCCACAGGAAACGCAATTGCGGCTTGCCCGTATCTGCGCTTCGGCTTTCGGTTATGACTGGACGCGCGGGCGCATGGATCTGGCCGTGCATCCGTTCAGCAGCGGCCGCTGGCAGGATAGCCGGATCACGACCCGCGTGGTGGAAACCGATCCGTTCAATTGCCTGTATTCGACCATCCACGAGGTCGGCCATTCCAGCTATGAACTGGGAATCGATGAGGATTACGCTTTCACGCCCCTTGGCCGCGGCGTCTCGATGGGGGTCCATGAAAGCCAAAGCCGGATCTACGAAAACCAGATGGGTCGGGGCCGGGCGTTCACGGGATGGCTGTTCAGCCGCATGTCGGACGCGTTCGACGGGCTGAATATCAGCGATCCCGACAGCTTCCATGCCGCCGTGAACCGGGTGACATCCGGTTATATCCGTACCGAGGCGGATGAGATTCAATATAACCTGCATATCATGCTGCGGTTCGATCTGGAGCGAGACCTGATCGCGGGCAAGCTTGACACCGATGATCTGGTCGAGGCGTGGAACGCGCGTTTCCTGCGTGATTTCGGTGTCGCCGTGGATCGTCCGGCGAATGGCCTGTTGCAGGATGTTCACTGGTCGGTGGGTTTGTTCGGGTATTTTCCGACATATGCGCTTGGCAATGTCTATGCCGGCTGTCTGAACCGTGCCATGCGCGATGCCGTTCCCGACCTGGATCCGGGACTTGCGCGGGGAGACGCCATGCCGGGCGTCGAATGGCTGCGCGAGAATGTGCAGCGTCATGGCGGGCTCATGCCCCCACGCAGCATCATCGAAGAAGCCACGGGTGCGCCGGCGGATCCCGCGCCGCTGCTGGATTATCTTGAAGAGAAATTCACCCGGATTTACGGGCTGTAATGCTTTCCCCAAAGGCCGGTCGGGGAGCTGCCGGGCGGTCTTGGGGCGGATTTCCACGCGGGACGGGCTGGGCAGAATTGCCTTGGTGAAGACGTCTGCAGGATTTCGGTGCGGATTTACCGAAGCGCTCAGGACGCGGGTGCGGGTGGTACGGGACAGAGGAAAGATCGCCTGCCGCGACCGGCTCCGGGAATGCCGGCCCTGAACGTCTTTGTTCTTCGCTCACACGGGATTTTGCCTTAGCGCAGCCCCAGAGCCGAGAGGATGAAAAGCACCACGACGACGAGCCCTACGATATAGATGATGGAATTTATCATGCAGCCTCTCTTTTTCCGGCTGTTGGCCGTTTTCGGTTGTTCATGCAGTTTACAACAAGCATCCGGGCAAGAGCAATCGCGGCCGTTTATCCGCGCGGCAGCCAGCCAAGGCCGTTTTCGGTCAGATGCTCGGGATCGTATTCTCCGCTGACCCATCCGCGATAGCCCGACTGGTCGAGCTCGGCAAAAAACGCGGTGAAATTGAATGCTCCGTTATTGGGTTCGTGGCGCCCGGGAAAGCCCGCGATCTGGATATGGCGAATGATTCCTGCGTGTTTGCGCCACAATCCAAGCGCGTCCCCAGAGAGGACCTGCGCGTGATAGCTGTCGAATTGCAGGCCAAGATTCGGGGCCCCGATCTCTGCGATGATCTCTGCTGCAAGGTCGAAATCCGACAGGAAGTAACCGGGCATGTAATCCCGGTTGATGACCTTGATATTGAGGCTGGCATGGGGTGCGCGTTTGACCGCCCATGCCAGGTTTTCCGTGAAGGTCGCACGCGCCTCGGCGCCATCCGCGGCACCCGACATGATATGAATCTGGCGCGCGTGCAAGACCTGTGCAAAGCGAAGTGTACGGTCGAAATTGTCCCGGAAACGCTGCTCCTGCCCGGGGATGGCCGCGAAACCGCGCGGCCCGCCGGACCAGTTCGGGGGGGGCGTGTTGATCAGCACGATTTCCAGCCCGGCAGCCAGAGCAAGCCGCGACAGATGATCGGCAGGGATATCATAGGGAAACAGGATCTCGACGCCGGTGAAGCCTGCGCGGGCGGCGGCGTCGAAACGCTCGTCCATGGGCATCTCGGTGAACAGACGAGTCAGGTTGGCAGCGAAGCGGGGCATCTGGTTCAGACCTCGAGCGCGAAGTGCTGCCCGCATGAGCGTACGCCCGCACGTCCATCCGGCCCTTCTTCGGCAGCCGCCGCAAGCCGGTAGAAGGTCTTGCGATCGATCAGTGCCTCAAGTCCGGCACGAATATGGACATAGGGCCGGGGTTCGGACCGGTCGCCCCGGATGACGATCGGGTGATCGGCATCCGCGACCACCTCGTCGCCGACATTGGTGGTAAATGTGATCCGGTCTGGCGCGATTTCTGCATCGGTCGCGATGAATGGCGCGTCCTGAACGCGAATCCCCACCTTTTCGACCGGTGTGACAAGGAAATACTTATCGCCTTCGCGCTTCAGCACCGTCGAGAACAGGCGAACCATTGCCGGGCGTCCGATCGGGGTGCCTTCATAGAACCAAGTACCGTCAGCACGAATCTCCATGTCCAGATCGCCGCAGAACGGAGGGTTCCAAAGATGAACCGGCGGCAATCCGCCTTTTTTCGCGGCTTTGCTGGCCTCTGCCGCGATTCCATCGGCACTCACGTGATTGTCAGTCTTATCCGGCATTCGATATGGTCGCCCGCGTATGTCTTGCTTATGCTTCGTCTAAAGCAACAGAAGGGCATTGTCATGGCTTCGGATGAAAATCTGGTTCACGAGGTCGAGGCGCTCGGGCAGCGGCTCGACGAGGCGCGCAGCAGCATCGAGCGGCGCTTCGTCGGTCAGCATGCGGTGGTTGAACAGGTTCTGGCGGCAATTCTGTCGGGCGGGCACGCATTGCTTGTCGGGCAGCCGGGGCTGGGCAAGACGATGCTGGTCGATACGCTGGCCACGGTGCTGGGTCTGGGTAGTCAGCGGGTGCAGTTCACGCCCGATCTGATGCCTGCCGATATTCTTGGATCCGAGGTGCTGGACGTCCTGACAGATGGAAGCCGTGCCTTCCGGTTCATCGAAGGCCCGGTTTTCACACAGCTTCTGATGGCGGATGAGATCAACCGCGCCTCGCCCCGGACGCAATCCGCGCTGTTGCAGGCCATGCAGGAGCGCGAGGTGACGGTCAGCGGCCAGCACCGTCCGCTGGGCCGCCCCTTCCATGTGCTGGCGACCCAGAACCCGATCGAGCAAGAGGGTACCTATCCGCTGCCCGAAGCGCAGCTTGACCGTTTCCTGTTGCAGGTCGATGTGGGTTATCCCGACCGCGAGACCGAGCGAGACATCCTTCTGGCCACGACCGGAGTCGAAGAGGGGGCCGCGCATGAGTCTTTCGATGCCGAAGGGTTGATCGCGGCGCAGCAGCTGATCCGCCGGATGCCGGTCGGTGAAGCCGTGGTCGAGGCGATTCTCGATCTGGTCCGCGCCAGCCGTCCGGGCGATCCCGAGGCTGAGGGTTTCATTGATGATACGCTGATCTGGGGGCCGGGGCCGCGTGCTGCGCAGGCCCTGATGCTGGTTTCGCGGGCGCGGGCGGTGCTGAACGGGCGTTTTGCTCCGACGCTGGAAGATGTCGAGGCTTTGGCCGCGCCGGTCCTGCGTCATCGAATGGCGCTGTCCTTCACTGCGCGGGCACGTGGGGAAAGCGTGGATTCGGTGATCGACCGGCTGGTCGGATCGCGTCTGGGCGCACGGCAGGCGGCATGAGGCGATTTTGACACTGAGTTCCACCGAACTTCGGGCGCGCGCGCAGGCTGCCAGCGCCCATTTGCCCGGTCTGATCCTGTCGGCAGAGCGTCTGGCGGCGATGGTTGCGCCCGGCGCGCATGGATTGCGCCGCGCCGGACCGGGTGAGGATTTCTGGCAATATCGCCCCGCCACCGCGGGCGATACCGCGCGCAGTATCGACTGGCGCCGCTCGGCCCGTTCGGATTCCGAATTCGTCCGGGACCGTGAGGCGCAGACGGCACAGACGATCGCCCTTTGGGTCTCGGGCGGGAAAGGCATGGGATATGCCGGGGCGAAGGATCGCCCGAGCAAGGGCACACGGGCGCAATTGCTGGCGCTTGCACTCGGGATGGTGCTGCTGCGCGGAGGAGAGCGCGTCGCGCTACTTGGCCAGCAGGCCCGGTCGGGACGTGCGCAAATCGGGCGGCTGGCCGAGGGACTGGCTGGTCAGGCCTTGGCCGAGGGCGATGAAGATGCCCCCTCGCCAGAGGTCTTGCGCCCGAATCAGCGATTGGTGGTGCTGTCGGATTTCCTGACCGATCCGGCATGGATCGAGGCTTTGCTGGAGCGGGCGGCGGCCATGGGTGTCCATGGCGTGCTGCTGCAGGTGCTTGACCCGGACGAAGAAAATTTTCCCTGGTCCGGCGCCGTGCGTTTCCGCTCGCTTTCCGGTGCGCTTCGTCATGACAGCCGCGATGCCGCGGGATTGCGCGACGCTTATCTGGCGCGACTGGCCGACCGCCGGGACTGGCTGCGCATACGGGCCGAGGGCGCGGGCTGGCATTTCGGGCAGCACAGGACCGACCATCCGTCCGCCCACGCGCTGAACTGGCTTTTTCAGGTGCTGGAGGGCTGATGCTGATCCTTGGCCCTCTTGGGTTCATGACGCCCTGGATTTTAACGGCGCTGCTCGCGCTGCCGGTATTGTGGCTGATCCTGCGCGCAACCCCGCCCGCGCCGCGCCATGTGGCCTTTCCCGGCGTGGCGCTGCTGAAAGGGCTGCTGGACAAAAGACCGGTCGCGCGCCGCACCCCGTGGTGGTTGCTGTTGTTGCGGCTGCTGGCGGTTGCCGCGCTGATCATTGCTTTTGCGGGACCGGTCTGGAAGCCGGTTCTGCGCACGGGCACCGATGGGCCGCTGCTGGTGGTTATGGATGCAGGATGGGCTGCCGCGCCCGATTGGGCCGCCCGCCAGACACGGGCCGAGCGGGCGCTGACCGAGGCCGCTTCCGATGGCCGCGCCGCCGCGCTTTTGCTGGCCGATGGACGGGGCGAACCGGGAGCGTTGCGATTCGCGCCTGCCAATACATTGCTGGCAGGGCTGCGCGCCGCGAATCCGGTTTCCTGGGAAACGACATTGCCCCCCGATCCGGAAGCCGCATTGTCCGATCTGCCCGAGGGTGAGTTGTCGACTTTATGGCTTGCCGACGGGTTGGAGCATTCGGGGCAAGCCGAATGGCTGGCGGAACTGAACGCGCGCGGTCCCGTCACCGTTGTGCCGCCTGCGCATTCCGTCCGGGCGCTGGGCCTGGAAGGCGGTGATACACCTGCGCTGACGCTGGCATCGATGGATGATGCTGTGCCCGAGATCCTTGCAATCGGCCCCGATCCGCAAGGGATCGAACGAGAGCTGGCGCGGCTGCGTCCGGGCGATGCGACAACCGAGGCCGGGGTGGTGACCCGCCCGGTCGCCATCGACATGCCGCCCGAACTGCGCAACCGCATCACCCGTTTCCAGATCGACAAGGAAGCCCATGCGGGTGCCGTGGTGCTGGCCGATGATCGGGTCAAGCGGCGCAAGGTGGGGCTGGTCGGTGATCCGGATGCCTATGCCGAGGGGCAGCAGCTTCTGTCGCCGCTGTATTATCTGCGTCGTGCGCTTGCTCCGACAACGGATCTGGTCGAAGGCGGGCTTGGCGATGTACTTGATTCCGCGCCCGATGTCGTCGTCCTTGCCGATCAGGTGGAACTGGCCGAGATCGGAGAGCTGGCGGAATGGGTCGACAAGGGCGGCCTGCTGATCCGTTTCGCGGGGCCGCGCATGGCGGGTTATGATCGGCTGATGGACGAACCGCTGCTGCCGGTGCCGCTGAGACAGGGCGGGCGGGATATTGGCGGCGCACTGAGCTGGGGCGATCCCCGGGGGTTGCAGCCTTTCGATGCCGACGGTCCCTTTGCCGGGTTGACCCCGCCCGAAGACGCGACGGTACGGGCGCAGCTCATGGCGCAACCTTCGCCGGAACTGGCCGAGCGCACCATTGCCTCGCTGACCGACAATACGCCAGTTGTCACGCGGGACCGGCTGGGAGAGGGGCAGGTGGTGCTGTTTCACATCACTGCCAATGCCGAATGGTCGAGCCTGCCGCTGTCGGGCCTTTTCGTGCAGATGCTGGAACGACTGGTGACGACCGCGCGTGTCGGTGCGGCCGACAAACAGCCGGACGACCGCGAACATGCGTTCTGGACGCCTGAAACCGTGTTGGACGGTTATGGTCGTGCGGGACCGGCCGAGGATCTGGTTCCGGTTTCTTCCGAAGATCTGGAGAAAGGACCGGGTCCTGAACGCCCCGCAGGGATTTACGTATCCGGCGAGCGCCGCGTGGCATTGAATGCCGGCGGTGACTTTACCCTCGCGGAATGGCCCGGCGCGACAGTCGAATCCCCTTCGGCTACGGCAGAGCGTGACCTTTCCGCATGGCTGATCGCCTTTGCCGCGCTGGTTTTTGCGCTGGATGCACTGGGAACTGCGGCGCTTGCGCGCGGGGGGCGGATTGCCGCGATTCTGCTGATCGGGATTGCCGGTATTTCGGGTCAGCCCGCCAAGGCGCAGGACGCCGAGGTCGATCCCGACGTAATGCGTGCAGCGGGCGAGATGGTGCTGGCCTATGTCGAAACCGGCGATGAGGAACTGGATCAGACCTCCTATCAAGGTTTGCAAGGTCTGTCCGCCGCCCTGCGGAACCGAACCACGGTCGAACCCGGAGAACCCATCGGGATCGATCTGGACAATGATGACTTATCGGCGCTGACCTTCCTTTACTGGCCGGTGACCGAGGATCAGCCCATGCCCTCGCCGCAGGCCTATCTGCGGCTGAACGACTATCTGCGGACCGGCGGAATGATCCTTTTCGATACCCGTGACGGAGATGTTGCCGGTCTGGGCGGACCAGATGGATCTGCGGCATTGCAGACCCTGGCCGCTCCGCTGGAAATTCCGCCTCTTTCGCCGATTCCCGAAGACCATGTTCTGTCCCGGAGCTTCTATCTGCTACAGGATTTTCCGGGAAGATGGCAGGATGGCCCGGTCTGGGTCGAGGCGCCGCCGGCAGGGGTCGAGGCTGGCGCAGGACAATCGTTCCGGCATCTGAACGATGGTGTCAGCCCCGCAGTGATCGGCGGCAATAGCTGGGCCGAGGCATGGGCGGTCGACGACAATGGTTACTACAGCTTCCCCATGGGCAGCGGTTTCGAGGGCGAGCGTCAGCGCGAGATGTCGCTTCGCTTCGGGATCAACCTCATCATGTATGCGCTGACCGGGAATTACAAATCAGATCAGGTGCATGTGCCCGATCTTCTTGACCGGCTTCGCATGGAAGAGGAGCAGGCCCAATGACCGCTTTGCGCTTCGATCCTGGATTGCCATGGTGGGTCATCGCAACCCTTGCTGCGCTTGCCGCCGTGGTTGCCGGTTTCGCTTATTGGCGCGGATTGCGTGGCTGGGCATGGCGCGGCTGTGCGGGCCTGCTTGCAGCGGCGGCGCTGGCCGCGCCTGCGCTTGAGAAAGGCAACAGGACCGGCCTGTCCGACATCGTGATTCTTGCCGATGATCGCAGCGCCAGTCAAAGCCTGCCCGGCCGGGGCGAGCAGACGGATGCCGCCATCGACCGGATTGCCCGGCAGATCGAGGAGTTGCCCAATACTGAATTGCGGCGGGTGACGGTGGGCGACGATCCCGATGGTACCCTGCTGGGAGAGGCACTGGCCCATGCCGTTGCCGCTGAGCCCGAAGGACGGCTGGCCGGGGTGATTTCCGTTACCGATGGACGGTTGCACGATGCCGAAATGCTGCCCGCCGATCTTCCGGCACCTTTTCATGTGCTGCTGACCGGGCGCGAAGAGGACTGGGACCGCCGCCTTGTCATCGAGGAAAGCCCGGCATTCGGCCTGATCGATCAGGAAGTCAAGATCCGCATCCGCATCGAGGATCAGGGCGAGGTTCCCCCGGATGTGCAGACCGGTTCGGTCAATCTGCGCATCAGCATCGATGGCGAGGACGAGCAGGTCGTTTCCGTTCCCATGGATCGCTCGCTGGAACTTCCGGTCACGCTGACCCATGCGGGCCAGAATGTTGTGCAGCTGGGAATCGATTCGCCCGAAGGCGGTGAACTGACCCGGCGAAACAATATGGCCGCAGTCAGCATCAACGGCGTGCGCGACCGGCTGCGTGTCCTGCTTGTCTCGGGTGAGCCCCATCCGGGCGAGAGAACATGGCGGAACCTGTTGAAATCCGATGCATCCGTCGACCTGATTCATTTCACCATCCTGCGCCCGCCGACGAAATCCGACGGTGTGCCGGTCAATGAACTGGCACTGATCGCCTTTCCCACCCGCGAATTATTCCTTGAGCGGATCGATGATTTTGACCTGATCATTTTCGATCGCTACAGCGTCCGGGGTATTCTTCCGCCCGATTATTTCCAGAATATCGTCCGCTACGTGGAAAACGGTGGCGCGCTTCTGGTCGCCGCCGGGCCGGAAATGGCAACGGTTGAAAGTCTCAACCTGTCGCCGCTGGGGGCAATTCTGCCCGCCCGGCCGACAGGCCGGGTCATCGAACGCCCCTTTACGCCCAAACTCACCGATGCGGGCAGGCGGCATCCCGTTACCTCGGGTCTTTCGGGCGCGCCCGGTGAAGGGTCCGGAGATGAGGGTGAGACCTGGGGCCGTTGGCTGCGCATGGCCGAAGTTCAGCCCGAACCGGGCGCCGAAGTGGTCATGACCGGCGCAGACGATCTGCCGTTGCTGATCATGAACCGGGTCGGGGAAGGGCGTGTCGCGACATTGGCTTCGGATCAGGTCTGGCTCTGGGGGCGTGGCTTCGAAGGCGGCGGTCCGCAGCTTGAGATGCTGCGCCGGATCGCGCATTGGTCGATGAAAGAGCCAGAACTGGAAGAAGAGGCGCTGGCGGCGGATGTCTCGGGTCTGGAAGTCAGTTTCACCCGGCGGAGTATGCAGGATCAGGTGCCCCCGCTGGAAATCACCCATCCCGACGGCGAGACCGAAAATCTGGAGCTGTCTGAAGCTGAACCGGGCCGGTTCACCGGCGACTGGACAGCGCCCGAAGAGGGGCTTTACCGGCTACAAAACGGTGATTTGCGGCGTGTTCTGGCGCTTGGCCCTGCCGCGCCGCGGGAATTCGAACAGACGGTTGCCAGTGGTGACACTCTTGCGCCGCTGGCCGAGGCGACGCAGGGTGCGGTGCTGCGGCTGTCGGATGGCCTGCCCGATCTGCGCACCAGCAGGCAGGGCCGGCCCGCGCATGGCAGGGGTGTCAGCGGCGAGTGGATCGGGATCACGCCGCGCGACGCGGCAACCGTCAATGGTTTGGAACGAACCCCGTTGCTTCCGGGTTGGGTGTGGCTGATACTGATTGCGGGGCTGATCCTCATCGGGTGGCTGGTCGAAGGCAGGGCGGGCATCGGCGCAGGAAACGCTGCGCGAGACGGTGCCGGACCGGCCTGAAGCTTGCCAACCAACGGGCTCGTTGATACCCCAAGAATAACCGCTGCAAGGAATGTACATGGCCGACGACACCCAAAGCCCCGCCCTTTACACGGAAGCTGATCTGGCGCTTATCAAACGGATCATCCCGCACCGCTATCCTTTTCTGTTCATTGATAAAGTTCGTGATATCGTGGCGCATCAAGGCGGTGTCGGCATCAAGAACGTCACCTGTAACGAGCCGCATTTCGCGGGCCATTTCCCCGATCAGCCCGTCATGCCCGGCGTGACCATCGTCGAGGCGATGGCGCAGACATCGGCGGTCGTGGTCGGCGTCAGCAGGAATATCATCGATCAGCCGATGCTGACCTATTTCATGGGCATAGATAACTGCAAGTTCCGCCGGATGGTGGTGCCCGGCGATGTGCTTGAATTGCATGTGACCTCCAAACGCGGCGGTGGTAAGATATGGAAATTCGAAGGCAAGGCGCTGGTCGACGGCCAGCTTTGCGCACAGGCCGAATTTACCGCGATGATGGCGCCGAAGGCTGATGGCTGAAGCGAAAATTCACCCGAGCGCCGTTATCGAGGACGGCGCCGAGATCGGCGATGACGTCAAGATCGGGCCATTTTGCGTGGTCGGTCCGCAGGTTCGGCTTGCCCGGGGCGTGGTGCTGAAATCCCATGTGGTCGTGACCGGGGAAACCTCTGTCGGCGCCGAGACAGTGGTGTTTCCCTTCGCCTCGATCGGAGAGATCCCGCAGGATCTGAAATTCCGCGGAGAGCGCGCGAGACTCGAGATCGGGGCGGGTAATCGCATCCGCGAATATGTCACCATGAATCCGGGTACCGAAGGCGGCGGCGGCGTGACGGTGGTCGGCGATGAGGGCCTGTTCATGGCGGGGGCGCATGTCGCCCATGACTGCCGCATCGGCAATCGTGTGATTCTGGTCAACAATGCGTCGGTCGCGGGGCATTGCGTGCTTGAAGACGATGTGATCGTGGGTGGTCTGTCGGGCGTTCATCAATTCGTCCGCATCGGGCGGGGCGCGATGATCGGCGCGGTGACGATGGTGACGGCGGATGTCATTCCCTTTGGATTGGTCCAGGGGCCTCGCGGGCATCTGGACGGGCTGAATCTGGTCGGATTGAAACGCCGCGGGGCAAGCCGTGCGGATATCGCGGCGCTCCGTGACCTTCTGGGCGCGTTGGGGCAGGGCTCGTTCCGGGATACCGCCCGCGCGCGCTCCGGCAATGAGGTAAGTGCGATGGAGCGCGACGTGCTTGACTTTATTCTCGGTCCTTCCGACCGCTCATTTCTGACGATGAAATCATGACCCGTACCGCAGTTATCGCAGGGCAGGGAGCATTGGCTCCGGCTGTCATCGCCGCTTTGGACGATCCGCTGGTTTATGCGCTTGACGGTTTCGCGCCGCACCTTCCCGCGATACCGTTCCGGCTTGAGCGGCTGATCCCCTTTCTGGACGATCTCGTCGAAAAAGGCGTCGGGCGTGTGGTTTTCGCGGGCGCGATCCGCCGGCCCCGGCTTGATCCCGAGGCGTTCGATCCACGTACCGCGCAACTGGTGCCGCGAATCCTGACGGCGATGCAATCAGGCGACGACGCGGCGCTGCGCGAGGTTCTGAAGGTTTTCCAGGAACATGATCTGACGATTGCCAGTGTCGAAGAAATTATTCCCGACCTGATTCCCGCCGAGGGCGTTCTGACCGGACAGCCGGAGGATGCGGATCGGCGCGATGCCGCCAAAGGCGCAAGCATCCTTCAGGGACTTGGAGCATTCGATGTCGGACAGGGTGTCGTGGTGGCGCAGGGCCTGTGCCTTGCGATCGAGACATTGCCCGGAACCCGGGCCATGCTGGAATTCGCGGCGGCTCATGGCGCGTTGAAACCGAATCCGAACGGTGCGCGGGGCGTGTTCTACAAGGCTCCGAAACCGGGGCAGGACCGGCGCGTGGATCTGCCTACACTTGGTCCCGACAGCGTAACGCAGGCTGCAGAAGCGGGGCTTGCCGGGATTGCGTGGCAAGCTGGTGGCGTGATCCTGCTGGAACGCGATGAATCCATCCGGCGTGCGGAAACGGCGGGGATGTTTCTTTGGGCGCGCGGAGAATAGGTATTTATGCAAAGAAGAAAGGCTGGTTTCTTCTTCGTTGCTGACATACCCATGAAGCGATGCAGCAAGTGACGGGACGCCATGAAGTTCTTTCTGATTGCGGGCGAACCCTCGGGGGATCAACTGGGGGCGGCATTGATGGCCGGCCTGAGGCAGCTTGTGCCGGACAGTGTCTTTGTCGGCATCGGCGGCCCGCTCATGGCGGAGCAGGGGCTATCCAGCATGTTCCCGATGGATGAGCTGAGCTTGATGGGTATCTGGGAGGTGCTGCCGAAATACCGTCATCTCAAGCGCCGGATTGCCGAGACCGCGGCAGCGATCGCCGAGCAGGTCCCCGACGCGTTGATCACCATCGACAGCCCGGATTTCTGCCTGCGCGTGGCGGGCGCGGCCCGGAAACTGAATCCCGGGCTGCGGACGATTCACTATGTGGCGCCCTCGGTCTGGGCATGGCGACCAGGCAGGGCAAAGGGAATGGCGCCGGTGATCGACCATGTGCTTGCGCTGCTGCCATTCGAACCGCCCTATATGCGCGCGGCAGGGATGACGTGCGATTTCGTGGGGCATCCGGTGGTGGATATGGAGATCGGCGGGCCTGAAGATGCCTTGCGGTTCCGCGAAAGCCACGACATTAAGCCGGATGCGCCGGTTGTTCTGTGCCTGCCCGGATCGCGCAGATCGGAGGTCGGGCGGCTGGCGTCACGATTCGACGAGGCATTGATGCGGTTTCGGGATCGGGTTCCGGAAATTCGTGTGGTGCTGCCGACGGTTCCGGGCGTTTCGCAGATGATTCACGAGATGACCCGGAGATGGCCAAGCGAGCCGATCGTGGTCGAGAATAGCCAGGACAAGCGTGCTGCCTTTGCTGCGGCAGATCTGGCATTGGCTGCATCGGGGACGGTCAGTCTGGAACTGGCGGCGAATCGTATTCCGATGGTGATTGGATATGACATGGCGCCGGTCAGCCGGTTGCTGATCGGGCTGCTGCTGCGGACCGATACGGTGACGTTGGTCAATCTGGTCAGCGAAACCCGAAGCATTCCCGAATTTCTGGGCCGCGACTGTCAGCCGGGACCGATGGCACTGGCGCTGCAGACTGCTTTGGAGGACATGACCTCACGCAAGGCGCAACTGGACGCCATGGACCTGACGATGGAGCGTCTTGGCAAAGGCGGCGAAGCGCCCGGGCTGCGTGCGGCGCGCTCGGTGTTGCGGGCAATCGCCGATAAGCAGCGAGACTGAATCCGGCGAGAGCGGATGCTTTGCCGCGATCTTGGGATCTGAAACGGAACGGACCGCAAGAAGGAGGTGGCAGCCGTGACCCGGTGGCGCTAAAAGACCAGCGAAACAGCGAGGTCCACGATGTCACATGCTGCCGATCCCCAACCGATGATTTCCCGTAGTGGAGGGCCTCTTTCCGGTGTGGCTCAGGTGCCCGGAGACAAGTCGATCAGCCATCGCGCATTGATCCTTGGCGCCCTGTCGGTCGGAGAAACCCGCATCACGGGGCTGCTTGAAGGGCAGGATGTGCTGGACACCGCCAGAGCGATGGCGGCCTTCGGTGCCCAGGTCGAACGGGTTGGGCCGGGAGAGTGGTCGGTTCATGGCGTCGGCGTCGGCGGGTTTTCCGAGCCTGCGGCGATTCTGGATTGCGGCAATTCCGGCACGGGGGTGCGCCTGATCATGGGGGCAATGGCGACCACGCCGATTACCGCGACCTTTACCGGCGACGCCAGCCTGTCGCGTCGCCCGATGGCACGTGTCACCGATCCGCTGTCAGAGTTCGGGGCGCAGATCACCGCCCGGGAAGGTGGGTGTTTGCCGATCACGATACAGGGCGCGGCAGATCCGCTTCCCCTGCGCTACCGGACCCCGGTTGCAAGCGCGCAGATCAAATCAGCGATCCTGCTTGCCGGGCTGAACGCACCGGGCGAAACGGTGGTGATCGAATCCGAGCCGACCCGCGATCATTCCGAGCGGATGCTGGCCGGTTTCGGGGCCGAGATTCGCAGCGAATCCACCGAAGAGGGCCATGTGATCACATTGAAGGGGCGGCCGGAGTTGCGTGCCCAGCCGGTTGCCGTGCCGCGTGATCCTTCCAGCGCGGCTTTCCCCGTGGCCGCCGCCCTGATCGTTCCCGGCTCCGAGATCCGGGTTCCGGGTGTTTCCCGGAATCCGACGCGTGACGGGCTTTATATCACCTTGCTTGAAATGGGCGCGGATATTCGCTTTGAAAATGAGCGTGAAGAAGGCGGTGAGCCGGTCGCGGATATGCATGTGAAACACGGGCCGCTGACAGGGGTCAGCGTTCCGGCCGAACGCGCGGCCAGCATGATCGATGAATTTCCGATCCTTTCTGTGATTGCCGCTTTTGCCGCGGGAAAGACGGTGATGAACGGTGTCGCCGAATTGCGGGTGAAGGAAAGCGACCGCATCGACGCCATGGCGCTGGGGCTAAGGGCGAATGGTGTTCGCGTCGAAGAGACCCGGGACAGCATGACGGTTCACGGCATGGCCGCGGTGCCGGGCGGTGGCCTGGCGGTGACGCATCTGGATCACCGGATCGCGATGTCGTTCCTTGTGCTTGGATTGGGAACCGGCTCGCCCGTTGCGATTGATGACGGCAGCCCGATCATGACCTCTTTCCCCGATTTCATTCCCCTCATGCAGGGATTGGGGGCCGATATCGCCGAGACATCGGCTTGACCGGATACCGGGTGGGTCCCGGTCCGGGGTTTATGGCGTATATATGACGGCTTGCGGTTCCGTTCACTTTATGTTCACATATCCCGGTTGCTTTTTCAGCCGCTGATATTATGTCTGGCGTCGGATCGTTCGAGGCACGCCTATGGAACAGAAGTTCATCGAGGTTCGCGGCGCGCGCGAACATAATCTGAAGAACGTGGATATGGATATTCCGCGCGACAAGCTGGTGGTGATCACCGGGCTGTCGGGCAGTGGAAAATCCAGCCTTGCCTTCGACACGATCTATGCCGAGGGGCAGCGGCGCTATGTCGAAAGCCTGTCGGCCTATGCGCGGCAGTTCCTTGATATGATGGGCAAGCCGGATATGGATCATATCAGCGGTCTGTCCCCGGCGATTTCGATCGAGCAAAAAACCACCTCGAAAAACCCCCGCTCGACCGTCGGCACGGTGACCGAGATTTACGACTATCTGCGCTTGCTGTTCGCCCGCGCCGGGACGCCCTATAGCCCCGCCACCGGCCTGCCCATCGAGGCGCAGCAGGTGCAGGACATGGTCGACCGGATCATGGCTATGGAAGAGGGCATGCGCGCTTATCTTCTGGCCCCGATCGTGCGCGACCGGAAGGGCGAGTACAAGAAAGAGTTCATTGAACTGCGCAAACAGGGCTTTCAGCGGGTCAAGGTGAACGGAGAGTTTTATGAACTGGATGAGCCTCCGGTTCTCGATAAGAAATTCCGCCACGATATAGACGTGGTTGTCGACCGGCTGGTCGTGCGCGAGGGGCTTGAGACCCGGCTGGCCGATAGTCTGCGGACCGCGCTTGATCTGGCGGATGGGATTGCCGTCCTGGAAACCGCCCCGGCTGACGGTGAGCCGGAGCGCATCACCTTCAGCGAAAATTTCGCCTGCCCGGTCAGCGGTTTCACCATCCCCGAGATCGAGCCGCGCCTGTTCAGCTTCAACGCGCCTTTCGGCGCCTGTCCGGTCTGCGACGGGCTGGGGGTCGAACTGTTTTTTGACGAAAGGCTGGTGATTCCCGATACTGCGCTGTCGATAGGCAAGGGGGCGATTGCGCCGTGGTCGAAGTCGAAATCCGCATATCTGACCCAGACGATCAACGCGCTCGCCAAGCATTACGGTTTCGACAAGAAAACCGCGTGGAAGGATCTGCCTGAAAACGTTCAGAACCTGTTCCTTTACGGTTCGGGCGAAGAGCAGATCAAGTTCCGCTTCGATGATGCGGGCCGGGTATATGAGGTCACGCGGGCCTTTGAAGGCGTCATTCCGAATATGCAGCGGCGCTTGCGCGAATCGGATTCGCAATGGGTCCGCGACGAGTTCGAGCGTTATCAGAACAACCGTCCCTGCGGCGCCTGCAGCGGCTATCGCCTGAGGCCCGAGGCGCTGGCGGTGAAGATTGCCGGCAACCATGTCGGTCAGGTGGTCGAGCTTTCGATCAAGGATGCGCTTGCCTGGGTCGAGGATGCGCCGAAACATCTTGGCAAGCAAAAGAACGAAATCGCTGCGGCGATTCTTAAGGAAATCCGCGAACGGCTTGGATTCCTTGTGAATGTCGGGCTGGATTATCTGACGCTTTCCCGCGCTGCGGGAACGCTTTCGGGCGGTGAAAGCCAGCGGATCAGGCTGGCCAGCCAGATCGGCAGCGGGCTGACCGGGGTTCTCTATGTGCTGGACGAGCCTTCTATCGGGCTGCATCAACGCGATAACGACCGGTTGTTGCAAACGCTGATGAACCTGCGTGATCAGGGCAATTCGGTGCTGGTCGTCGAGCATGACGAGGATGCGATTCGCCATGCCGATTATGTCTTTGACATGGGGCCGGGCGCGGGGGTTCATGGCGGCACAGTGGTCAGCCACGGCACACCCGATCAGATTGCTGCCGACTCGAAAAGCCTGACCGGTCAGTATTTGTCGGGCGAACGCGAAATCGCCGTGCCCGCCGAACGGCGGCAGGGAAACGGGAAATCCGTGACGGTCGTGGGGGCCACCGGCAATAATCTGAAACATGTCGATGCCGGGTTTCCGCTTGCCAGGTTCATTTGCGTCACCGGTGTATCGGGCGGCGGTAAATCGACCCTGACCATCGAGACATTGTTCAAGACCGCATCGTTGCGGCTGAATGGCGCGCGTCAGACTCCGGCGCCATGCGAGACCATCAAGGGGCTGGAGCATCTGGACAAGGTCATCGATATCGACCAACGCCCCATCGGACGCACGCCGCGCTCGAACCCGGCGACTTATACCGGCGCATTCACCCCCATTCGTGACTGGTTCGCGGGGCTGCCCGAATCGAAGGCGCGTGGCTACAAGCCGGGGCGGTTCAGCTTCAACGTCAAGGGCGGACGCTGCGAGGCCTGTCAGGGCGACGGAGTGATCAAGATCGAGATGCATTTCCTGCCCGATGTCTATGTCGAATGCGAGACCTGCAAGGGTGCGCGCTATAATCGCGAGACCTTGGAAATAAAGTTCAAGGGCAAGAGTATAGCCGATGTTCTTGACATGACGGTCGAGGATGCGCAGCAGTTCTTTGCAGCCGTTCCCTCGATCCGTGAAAAGATGGATGCGTTGATGCAGGTCGGGCTTGGCTACATCAAGGTCGGGCAACAGGCGACCACGCTTTCAGGTGGCGAGGCGCAGCGGGTGAAACTGTCCAAGGAACTGTCTCGCCGGTCGACCGGGCGTACCTTGTATATCCTTGATGAGCCGACGACGGGGCTGCATTTCGAAGATGTCCGCAAGCTGCTGGAAGTGCTGCATTCGCTTGTCGATCAGGGCAATACGGTGGTGGTGATCGAGCATAATCTCGACGTCATCAAGACCGCTGACTGGATCATCGATATCGGTCCAGAAGGTGGCGATGGCGGCGGCAGGATTGTCGCAACCGGCACGCCAGAGGAGATCGCGACGGTGGATGCAAGCCATACCGGGCATTATCTGGCGCCCATGTTGAAACCGGCGCGGATCCGGGCGGCCGAATGAGCCCGGTTGCCTGTGGCAGAAGAAAAAATCTGCTGAATTCGCGCATTTCCCCCTTGCACCCTTCGGCGCAGTCCAATAAATCACCCCTCACCGAAGGTGATATGGCCTCGGGACAGGATGCGGGCGTAGCTCAGGGGTAGAGCGCAACCTTGCCAAGGTTGATGTCGTGAGTTCGAATCTCATCGCCCGCTCCAAATTTTTCTATGGAAAGCAAGTCGTTAAATTTATCGTTTGCGATAATTCCCTGCTGATGCGGTTTTTCCGATGGGTAAGCAGCGAAACCCACTGGCGGTGGAAACATGGAACCCAAATACAACTTTCCATGTTGAGATAGGGAGGCAGCATCTGACGCCGTCGTCAGTTCCGGTAACCGCCTCTACGTCGCTTTAGGAGGGGCGGATTATGAATAACATCATTTATCTTGTCGGCCTTGTGGTCGTCGTTCTGTTCATCCTCTCGTTTCTTGGTCTGAGATGAGGAAGACAGGCCACGAGCCGAATTTGACCATCTCAAAGTGAGTGCAGAATTATGCTGCTTCCCGCGCTCGTCACGGGATGCGGGATTTAGCCTCGGGGCAGTTTCGTCTGTCGCGGTGATAGTGGCAGGAATCCGCAGTTTCCCTGTTCACGCGGTTTCTTTCGCCACTTCCTCGATCTTCGCAGCGCGTTCCTCGACCAGTTGAACGATATGGTCGATCATCTGGTCATTGGTCATCTTGTGACTTTGTTTGCCGGCCATATAGACCATGCCGCTGCCTGCGCCGCCACCGGTGAAGCCGATATCGGTCATCAGGGCCTCGCCCGGGCCGTTCACCACGCAGCCGATGATCGAAAGGCTCATCGGCGTCTTGATATGCTCAAGCCGCTTTTCCAGCTTCTCGACAGTCTTGATCACGTCGAAACCCTGTCGCGCGCAGGACGGGCAGGAGATGATCTGAACGCCCCGTGTCCGCAGACCCAGAGATTTGAGGATTTCATAGCCGACCTTGACCTCTTCCACAGGATCGGCGGACAGGCTGACGCGGATCGTATCGCCGATGCCCATCCAAAGCAGATTGCCCAGCCCGACGGCCGATTTCACCGTGCCGCCGACAAAGCCGCCCGCTTCGGTGATGCCCAGATGGATTGGCGCGTCCGTTGCTTCGGATAGTTGCTGATAGGCTGCGGCGGCAAGGAAGACATCGCTTGCCTTCACGCTGATTTTGAACTCGTGAAAATCATTGTCCTGAAGGAGCTTGATGTGATCCAGCCCTGATTCCACCATCGCGTCGGGGCAGGGTTCTCCGTATTTCTCAAGCAGATGCCGTTCAAGCGAGCCGGCATTCACCCCGATCCGCATCGAGCAGCCATGATCACGGGCCGCCTGAATGACTTCGCGCACACGTTCGGCGCTGCCGATATTGCCGGGGTTGATGCGCAGGCAGGCAACGCCGGCTTCTGCGGCTTCGATGGCGCGTTTGTAGTGAAAATGGATATCCGCGACGATCGGCACGGGGCTTTCGCGGCAGATTTCCTTCAATGCGCGGGTCGTTTCCTGATCGGGGGCGGAAATGCGTACGATATCCGCGCCGGCATCGGCGGCGCGGATGACCTGCTCCAGCGTCGCCTTGACGTCGTGGCCATCGGTATTGGTCATGGTCTGAACGCTGATCGGCGCATCGCCGCCGACCGGTACATTGCCCACCATGATCTGACGGGATTTCCGCCGTTCGATATTTCGCCATGGACGAATCGGGTTCAGCGACATGAATGCCTCCGGGCAGCTTGGAACAGCAGATAAGACATCGCGAGGGCCGCGACAACCGCTGCACGGGTCTGTGATCGACCGATCGTCTGAACCCTATCAGGTCAGCGCGGCCTTCAATGCCTCCGCCCGGTCGGTCTGTTCCCAACTGAAAGCCGTCGCGCCGTTCAGCGAATAGGCATCGCGTCCGAAATGACCATAACTTGCCGTCGGGCGGTAGATCGGATGCAGAAGATCAAGGTCGCGGATGATGGCGAATGGGCGCAGGTCGAAGACCTCACGCACCGCGGCGACGATCTTGTCATGCGCGACGGTTTCCGTTCCGAAGGTGTTCAGCGAAATCGAGGTCGGTTGCGCTTCGCCGATCGCATAGGAAACCTGAAGCTCGCAGCGGCTGGCCAATCCGGCGGCCACGATGTTCTTGGCGACCCAGCGGCCCGCATATGCCGCCGAGCGGTCCACCTTGGATGGATCCTTGCCCGAGAACGCGCCGCCGCCATGTCTTGCCATGCCGCCATAGCTGTCCACGATGATCTTGCGCCCGGTCAGGCCGCAATCACCCACCGGCCCGCCGATCACGAACTTGCCGGTCGGATTGATGAAATATTTCGTCTGATCCGACAGCCAGTCTGCGGGCAGAACGGGCTTGATAATCTCTTCGATCACGGCTTCGCGCAGATCCGCCAGCGCGATATCGGGATTGTGCTGGGTCGACAACACAACCGCGTCGATCGCTTCGGGACGGCCATCCGCGCTGTAGCGCAGGGTCAGTTGCGATTTTGCGTCGGGCCGCAGCCAGGACAGGGTGCCGTCGCGCCGGACCTTTGACTGACGCTCGACCAGACGGTGTGCGTAGGTGATCGGTGCCGGCATGAGCACATCAGTCTCGTCCGAGGCATAGCCGAACATCAGCCCTTGATCGCCGGCCCCTTGCTGTTCAAGGCTTTCACGGTCCACGCCCTGATTGATTTCGGGTGATTGCTTGCCGATGATATTGATGACCGAGCAGGTTGCGCCGTCAAAGCCGACTTCCGATGATGTATAGCCGATATCACAAATCACATCGCGCACGATGGATTCAAGATCGACCCAGGCATTGGTCGAGATTTCGCCGGAAATGATGGCGACGCCGGTTTTGACCATCGTCTCGCATGCGACGCGGGCGCGCGGGTCTTCCGCCATGATCGCGTCAAGGATGGCGTCGCTGATCTGATCTGCGATCTTGTCGGGATGCCCCTCGGAGACGGATTCCGAGGTAAACAGGGAATATTCGCTCATATCTCAATACCGGTAATGATCTGATTTGAAGGGACCTTCGGGAGTGACGCCGATATAGGCGGCCTGTTCAGGAGAAAGCTGTGTCAGCTTTACCCCGATCTTGTCCAGATGCAGCCGGGCGACTTTTTCGTCCAGATGCTTGGGCAGGATATAGACGCCGGGCTGATATTCATCGCCCTTGGTCCAAAGTTCGATCTGCGCCAGCACCTGATTGGTAAAGCTGGCGGACATCACGAAAGAGGGATGCCCGGTTGCATTGCCGAGGTTCAGAAGGCGGCCTTGCGACAACAGGATGATCCGGTTGCCCGAAGGCATCTGAATCATGTCCACCTGATCCTTGATATTGGTCCATTTGTGGTTTTTCAGCGCCGCAACCTGAATTTCGTTGTCGAAATGACCGATATTGCCGACGATGGCCATATCCTTCATCTCGCGCATATGCGCCAGCTGGATCACATCGCGGTTGCCGGTAGTGGTGATGAAGATATCGGCCGAAGCGACGACATCTTCCAGCGTCACCACCTCGAACCCGTCCATGGCGGCCTGTAGTGCACAGATCGGATCGACCTCTGTCACCTTCACCCGCGCACCGGCGCCTGCCAGCGAGGCGGCCGAGCCTTTGCCCACATCGCCATAGCCGCAGACCACGGCGACCTTGCCGGCCATCATCACATCGGTGGCGCGGCGAATGCCGTCGACCAGCGATTCCTTGCAGCCATATTTATTGTCGAATTTCGACTTGGTGACGCTGTCATTCACATTGATTGCCGGGAAGGGCAGGAGGCCCTTCTTGTGCAGGTCGTAAAGGCGATGCACACCGGTCGTGGTTTCCTCGGAAACGCCGCGAAGCGCCTCGCGCTGGGCGGTGAACCAGCCGGGGCTCTCCGCCAGTCGCTTGCGGATCTGGGCAAAAAGCGCCTCTTCTTCTTCGCTGGTCGGCGTGGCGATCAGATCGGTTTCACCGGCCTCCACCCGTGCGCCCAGAAGAACGTAAAGGGTCGCGTCGCCGCCATCGTCAAGGATCATATTCGCCGTACCTTCGCCGAACTGGAAGATCCGGTCGGTATAGGACCAGTATTCTTCTAGGGTTTCGCCCTTGATGGCGAAGACCGGCACGCCCGATGCCGCGATTGCGGCGGCGGCATGGTCCTGCGTCGAATAGATATTGCAAGACGCCCAGCGAACCTCGGCGCCAAGAGCCGTCAGCGTTTCGATCAGCACGGCGGTTTGCACCGTCATATGCAGGCTGCCCGCGATTCGGGCACCCTTCAGCGGTTTCGCATCGCCATATTCCGCGCGCAGAGCCATGAGGCCCGGCATCTCGGTTTCGGCGATATCCAGTTCTTTCCGGCCGAAATCAGCCAGAGCGATATCCTTGATAATATGATCGGTCACGGAAATCCTGCCTTGTCGTTCACGTGCAAGCTACTGCTGCAATAATGGAAGAAGAGTTAAAACAAAAGAGTCGGTTAATGCCAATCATCCCTGTAGGGCGGCAACATGGTGGAATCCGGGGGAATAAATCGGAATTGGCCGCCGCCGGGAGGCCATACAAATGGTCTGCCACAGGAAAAAACCTGTGACAGAGCAAAGTTAAGATGCCGGGACGTGTTCAGCCTTCGCTGCGAGCCTGTCGCTTGCGTTCATGCGGATCAAGATAGCGTTTGCGCAGCCGAATGCTTTTGGGCGTAACCTCGACCAACTCATCGTTGTTGATATAAGCGATCGCCTCTTCCAGCGACAGGCGGACCGGCGGAGTCAAGCGCACGGCCTCGTCGGTGCCGGAAGCACGGACATTGGTCAGCTTCTTGCCCTTGAGCGGGTTCACTTCCAGATCATTGTCGCGCGAATGCTCGCCGATGATCATGCCCTGATAAACCTGTTCCTGAGCGCCGATGAACAGCTTGCCGCGCTCTTCCAGATTCCACAGCGCATAGGCGACGGACACACCGTCTTCCATCGAGATCAGGACGCCTTGCCGCCGTCCCTGGATCGTTCCCTTATAGGGAGCCCAGCCGTGGAAAATCCGGTTCAGGACACCATTGCCGCGCGTATCGGTCATGAATTCACCATGATAGCCGATCAGCCCGCGCGACGGGACATGGGCGACGATCCGGGTCTTGCCGTGACCCGCCGGATGCATGTCGACCATATCGCCCTTGCGATCACCAGTCAGCTTTTCGATCACCGCTCCGGTATAGTCGTCATCCACATCGATGATGACCTCTTCTATGGGTTCCAGTCTTGCGCCGTCCTCTTCGCGAAAGATGACGCGCGGACGGCTGATCGAGAGTTCATAGCCTTCGCGGCGCATGTTCTCGATCAGAACGCCCATCTGCAATTCGCCCCGGCCGGACACGACGAAAGCCTCGCCGCCCGGAGTATCCTCAACCTTGATGGCGACGTTGGACTCGGCTTCTTTCATCAGCCGTTCACGGATCACGCGCGACTGTACCTTCTTGCCGTCACGACCGGCCAAGGGACTGTCATTGATGCCGAAAGTCACGCTGATTGTAGGCGGGTCGAT
>NZ_QZCG01000017.1 GCF_003591515.1 Paracoccus onubensis | reverse complement strand
CCCTTCTTCTTTGCGGTAAATACCTCGGGGGTCCGGGGGCAGCGCCCCCGGCCATCGCGGGACGCAATTAACCGGCGTTTCCGATTCAGCGCGACAGGCTCCGGGCATCCTCGGACGCCATCGCCGCAAGTTTCGCGACCGTATTCAGATTGCGGGCGGTTCCCTCATTCATGGCCGGCAATCCAAGCCGGGACCGTCCCATGCCGGATGGGTAATGGATAAAGATCTCGGCCCCGCTCGGAACGATCTCTTCGTCGGCCAGTCGTTTGGCGGTAGCGGCGATCCTGTCCGGCGCGGTGTGATCAAGGAAAAGAACCGAAACCTTATTGGGCGCCGCATCGGGAAATGGGTTACGCTCAAGGATGCTGCGCATCTGCGCGCTATCCCGGATCATGACGCCGACCGGTTTTCCCATATGCTCGGCCAGCCGCCGCTCAAGCTTGGACTTTACGGTTCCGTCCGGCAGATTGGTATCGAAAACGACATTCCCGGACTGGATATAGGTCCGTACATTCCCGAAACCGGCTTGCTCACAGATCATGCGCAGGGCGGCCATCGGAAGCTTGCCGGTTCCTCCGACATTTACGGCGCGAAGCAGGGCAACAAGCGTCTTCATGAGGGGAGCTTAAACCAGACCGTTTTCGCCGACCATAGCCGTCATCTTCGAATCGCCGGACAGGAAGGATCGCTTCAGCCGGCATGCCCCGCTTCCGGCCCGCGCCCCTCGCGGATACCCGGCGTGTTTTACGCCTTCCTGCACTCTTCATGATCTGCTAGCCGTTCTGCATTATCTGCAGGAAAGGCCGGTCATGGATATTCGCGCGATCCTGATGGGGGTTAGCTTCGCGGTCATGTGGGCCTCGGCCTTCACCACCACGCGGATGATCGTCACCGAAGCGCCGCCGCTTCTTGCCCTGTCGCTGCGCTTTGCGATTTCCGGCGTGATCGGCATTGCGGTCGCGTGGCTCATGGGCGAGACATGGCGCAATCTCAGCCGGGTTCAGTGGCGCGCCGTGATCGTGCTGGGACTGTGCCAGAACGCGATTTATCTGGGGCTGAACTGGATCGCCATGCAATGGATCGAGGCCGGGCTTGCCTCGATCATCGCCGCGACCATGCCGCTGATGGTGGCGGCAATGGGATGGGTCTTCATGAAGGAACGGTTGCCGCCAATCGGATTCGCAGGGCTGCTGTTGGGGCTGATCGGGGTGGTTATCATCATGGGCGCAAGACTTCAGGGCGGCAGCGACCCGCTTGGGATCGTCCTTGGCTTCATGGCGGCCTTTGCGCTTGCGGTGGCGACACTCTCGGTTCGTGGCGCAAGTTCGGGCGGCAATGTAATGATGATCGTCGGGTTGCAGATGCTGGTCGGCGCCCTGATGCTTGCCATCATCGCCCCGTTCTTCGAAAACTGGAATGTCACACCCGACGGGCGGCTGATCTGGGCCTTTCTTTACACCATTCTTGTTCCGGGGCTGGCCGCGACCTGGATCTGGTTTCTGCTGGTCAAGCGGATCGGAGCGGTTCGCGCCGCGACATTCCATTTCCTCTCGCCGTTTTTCGGAGTCATGATCGGTGCTCTGGTGCTGGGCGAGAAACTCGGCGCAAGCGATGTGTTGGGCGTCGGCATCATCATGGTGGGAATCCTTGCCGTTCAGCTTTCCAAGGCGCCGGCGAAACTGCCGCAGGTCAAGCGGCCGCCCCCTGCCTGATCACTCGCCGGTTAGGAGGCATAACGGATTCCCTTCCTTGCCGATCTGGTCTAAAGCATGTCGGGAATGCTGTGGAGGCTTGCCATGTTTACTGTTTCCTTGATCGCCGCTCCGAGACTCGCCAATCTGCACGAGGAATTGCTGGATGAATTGGCAAGCCGGTGGAAAGGCGCGCATCTGAAATGGCTTAATCCCGGCATCGCGGGCGAATTCGAGATTCCCGCCATTCCCGAAGATTTCGATCAGGTCCGGACGGATTTGCAGACCATCCAGCTTGATCTGACTTTCCAGCCTGCCGAGGGGCGGCGCAAGGCCGTTCTTCTGGCCGATATGGACTCGACCATGATCGAGCAGGAATGCGTCGATGAACTGGCCGAAATGGCAGGTGTCGGCACAAGGGTGGCCGAGATTACCGAACGCGCGATGAACGGCGAGCTGAATTTCCACGAGGCGCTGGTCGAACGGGTCGGACTTCTGGCCGGGCTGAAGGAAAGCGTTATCGGCGAGGTTCTGAAAACCCGGATCACGCTGGCGCCGGGCGGGCGGGAACTGGTGGCGACAATGCGGGCAAACGGCGCTTATACCGCCCTGGTTTCGGGCGGTTTCACGGCCTTTACGCAGGTTGTGGCGGAATGGCTGGGCTTTGACGAGAACCGGGCGAATACGCTGCTGGTTGAAGACGGTCTTCTGACCGGCCGTGTCGCCCTACCCATTCTGGGGCGCGAGGCAAAGGTCGAGGCATTGGAACAGATCACCACCGAACGCGGGATTGCCTTTGCCGATGTCATCGCGGTCGGGGATGGCGCGAATGATCTGGGCATGCTGCAGATCGCCGGCGCAGGGGTCGCCCTGCATGCGAAACCCGCAGTCGCCGAGCAGGCGAAACTGCGCATCAATCACGGCGATCTGACCGCGCTTCTGTATCTTCAGGGCTATTCCGTCGAGGAATTCGTCACGGGCTGATCGCGCCCACGGGTAACGCCCGGGAAACACAGGCCCGGGATCAGGCGCCGTGCCATATGCAAGAGACCATGGCGCTTTACATCGCCCCGGCAAAAGCGCATTGCCGTGGCGGCCGCGTTTTCGGTCAACCGCCGATAACCGCGCCGCCATTCACCTTTGCCGGAATATCCGATGTTCGAGATAAGTCTTGATCTTGTGCTGATCCTGATTGCCGCGGGTTTCGCGGCAGGTTTTATCGACGCCATTGCCGGGGGCGGAGGGCTGATCACGGTGCCTGCACTGATGCTGGCCGGTGTCTCGCCTGCGCAGGCATTGGCGACCAACAAGGTGCAAGCCGTCTTCGGTACGGCAACGGCGATCATCAGCTATGCCCGACGCGGGCTGGTCGATCCCAGGACACAGTGGCGGGCGGCGCTGGTTGCCGGAGCGGGCGGCGTTCTTGGGGCGGCACTGGTCAGCTATCTGCCGACCGACAAGTTGCGGCTGATCCTGCCCGTGATCCTGATCGGCGTTGCCGCTTTCTTCGCCTTGAAACCCGGCCTGAACGATCTGGACCGGCGGCAAAGGATCGTTCCGGCGATTTTCACCGCCTGTATCGTGCCCTTCATCGGCTTCTATGACGGCCTTCTCGGACCGGGGGCCGGATCATTCTACATGATCGCCTTTGTCACGCTTGCCGGTTACGGCGTGCTCAAGGCGACCGCGCATACCAAGCTGCTGAATCTGTTTTCCAATCTGGGCGGCCTGCTGAGCTTTGCACTGATCGGGCACCCCCTGTGGCTATTGGGCGTGACGATGGGAGCGGCGCAAATTCTGGGCGCCGCACTGGGCGCAAGACTGGCCGCACGGATCGGCGCAAGGCTGATCAAGCCGCTTCTGGTCGGGACATCCACCATACTTGCGCTGCGTCTGCTTTGGGACATGTTCTGAAGCCGTTTGCGGGCCGACACCCGCTCTGCCAAGGGGTGTCGGCCGAACGGTAATACAGAGGGTCGATTGGGGGCGTGGCCCTCTCAGCCGTTATCAAAACAGAAAATTGCGTCGGATTCGTGACGAATCAGTCGGGGAACCCCTTCGCGGTCCGCATTTCCCCGGTCACGATCCCGCGCCAGTTCCGCACTGGCCCCGTCAGCAGGGCTGAAACCACCGGATCCTTCGCGTCCAGAACTCCCAGATGCACCAGCAGCGCGGTAATCGCCGCCTCGCTGGCACGGGTGGCGCCGTCCAGCGCCTTGACCGCAACGCCCAGTCCCTGCTCGGGCAGAATGGCGACGAACACGCCCTCGGCCCCGGTCTTGACGGCGACGCGGCCCCGCATTGCCCGCATGAGCGTGGTGCAGGCCCGCCCCTCGCCCGCGACCATCTCGGGATATTTCCGCATCGCCTCGACCAGCCGCCGCATCGCCTGCCCACGCCGGTCGCCGCCCGGATCGGCGAAACGGGCCATGCCACGAGCCAGCCCCTGAAGACTGCATGCGTGATTGGGCGCCGAGCAGCCATCGATGCCAAAACCCGGACTGGTTTCACCCGTCACCTCTTCAAAAGCGGCTTTCGCGGCGATCTGGACCGGGTGATCCACCTCGACATATTCCGCGCCGCCGCCCAGATGCCGGTTCAGCGTCAGGAAGCCCGCATGTTTACCCGAACAATTATTATGCCTCTGATCCGGCTCGGTATCCGAACAGGTCAACCGTCGGTTCTCATCCTTGTCTCTCGGCATGTGACAGCCACAGCGCAGATCCTCCTCGCCCAAATCCAACGCCTTCAGCCAGTCGCCGACGGCCTCGACATGCATGGCGGCCCCGCTATGACTTGCGCAGGCCAGTGCAAGTTGCCGCTCGGACAGCCCCGCTGCATCCGCCGCGCCGCTTTCGACAAGAGGCAGAGCCTGCACCATCTTGCAGGACGATCGGGGGAAGATCACCTCGTTCGGCGCCCCCCACGCCTCGACGACGCCATCCGTATCGCAAACCACGGCATGGCCGAAATGAAGGCTTTCACAGCGTCCACCGCGCCAGATTTCGATCATTTCCGCTGCCTGCATCGATTTTCTCCCTGACAATTGCGCGATTTTACGCATGCTCCCCTTTTTCATGCCGCGTTTTTCGGTATCCTGTCCACAGAAGGTTGAAAAGGCCGACGCAATCAGCAAAAACGTCGAACCAAGCGGCGAGAGTATGGCAGGAGATCAGAGCATGGGAAAATTCACGCTACGCGGGATGACCGCAGTTGCGCTCCTGATGGCCGGGCTGGGGACAGCGGGCGCACAGGAATCCAACAATGTCGTGGCAACCGAAGGGGACTGGACGGTATTCGCAGCCGACAATCCCAAGGAATGCTGGGCGGTATCACCCCCGAAATCGACGGTGAACGCCGATAGCGAGGGCAACGAGAAAGAGGTGACCCGGGGCGATATCCGCCTTTATGTCGCCTATCGCCCGGGAAATAACGGCGAAGCCTCCTTTACCGGCGGCTATCCTTTCGCACCCGACTCAACAGTCGAAGTCGATGTGGGTGGACAGAAATTCAATCTGTTCACCGAGGGTGAAAACGCCTGGACCGGCAGCCCGGACGAAGATCAGAAGCTGATCGCGGCGCTGCGCGCAGGATCCGAGGTCGTGATCACCGGCCGCTCCTCGCGCGGGACGGTCACCAAGGATACGTTCAGCCTGTCGGGCATCACGGCAGCCACGAATACCGCGAAAGAGCGTTGCCAGTAGCGATCGGCGACGCTTGATCCTTGCCATCATGGTGCGAAGGCTGATGCTTTCGTGCCATAGTGGCGTTTTAACACACAATGTCACAGGCGCCCCGACAATCGCGGGACTCCTGCGTGAGCGGTTGATTTACGGCCTGGCTTCGCTTATGTCCGGGCCTTCAATCAATTCTCCGGTGCCCCTCATGTCTGCTCCGATCACGCAGGATGTTCTGACCATCCCACGAAAACTTCCCGAAACCGGGCGGACGAATATCGTCGGCCTGACGCGCGGGCAATTGCGCGAGGCATTGATCGCCGCCGGCACGGCCGAGAAACAGGCGAAGATGCGCGTCGGGCAGATCTGGCAATGGATCTATCACTGGGGCCTGCGCGATTTTGCGCAGATGACCAATCTGGCCAAGGATTACCGCGCCCTGCTGGCCGAGCATTTCGAGATTTCACTGCCCGAGATCGTCTCGCGGCAGGTCAGTGCCGATGGCACGCGCAAATATCTGCTGCGGATCGCTGGCGGGCATGAGGTCGAGGCGGTCTATATCCCCGAGGAAGGCCGCGGCACATTATGCGTTTCATCGCAGGTCGGCTGTACGCTGACCTGTTCCTTCTGCCATACCGGCACGCAGAAGCTGGTGCGCAACCTGACCCCGGGCGAAATCGTCGGGCAGGTGATGGTGGCGCGGGACGATCTGGGCGAATGGCCGGTTCCGGGCGCGCCCAGGGATGAAACCCGGCTGATCAGCAATGTCGTCCTGATGGGCATGGGCGAACCCCTGTATAATTTCGACAATGTGCGCGATGCGATGAAGGTGGTGATGGATAACGAGGGGCTTAGCCTGTCGCGCCGCCGGATCACGCTTTCGACCAGCGGCGTCGTTCCCGAAATCGCCCGCACCGCCGAAGAAATCGGCTGCCTGCTGGCGGTCAGTTTCCATGCCACCACCGACGAGGTGCGCAATACATTGGTACCGATCAACCGCCGCTGGAATATTCAGGCATTGCTGGACGCGCTGCGCGAATATCCGCGCCTGTCCAACAGCGAGCGGATCACCTTTGAATATGTGATGCTGGACGGCGTGAACGACAGCGATGAGGATGCCCGCCGTCTGGTCCGCCTGATTCGCGGCATCCCGGCCAAGATCAACCTGATCCCCTTCAACGAATGGCCCGGTGCGCCCTATAAACGTTCAGGCTGGGACCGGATTCAGGCTTTCGCGGATATCGTCCACAAGGCTGGCTATGCCAGCCCGATCCGCACCCCGCGCGGAGAGGATATCATGGCCGCCTGCGGCCAGCTTAAATCCGCGACCGAGCGTGGCCGCAAGAACCGCGCACAGATTGCAGCGGAAGCTGCCGGGTAAGGCGGCGCTACGGATTTCGTGAAAAGCGGGGGCGCTGCCCGTCGCCGGCCGGTCTCTTGAACCAGTGGCGCGACCCGCAAACAGCCTCCGGAATATTTGAGTGAAGAAGAAGGGGCATTGGCCGGGCCGGGCCGGGCCTGTTTCAACCCGCCTCGTCCCATTCGTCGATGATCTTCACGGCCTCATCGGCGGTTTCGACATAGCGGAACAGATCCAGATCCGAATCGCTGATGGTGCCTGCCCGCGCCAGTGCCTTCCAATTGATGACCTCATCCCAGAATTCACGGCCGAACAACAGGATCGGAATGCGTTTCATCCGTCCGGTCTGGATCAGGGTCAGCGTTTCGAACAGCTCGTCCATCGTTCCGAAACCGCCGGGGAAGACGGTGACCGCGCGGGCGCGCATCAGGAAATGCATCTTGCGGATGGCGAAATAATGGAAATTGAAACACAGCGCCGGGGTGACATAGGCATTCGGCGCCTGCTCATGCGGTAGCACGATGGACAGGCCGATGGACTGGCCGCCGGCCTCTTCGGCGCCCTTGTTACCGGCCTCCATCACGCCGGGGCCGCCGCCGGTGCAGATCACATATTCGCGCCCATAAGTCTGCATGCTGCGCTCTGTCATGATATGGGCGAAACGGCGGGCCTGTTCGTAATATTTAGCCAGTTCACCCAGGATCGGGGTTCGCGCCTCATCCGCATGTTCAGGCGCGGGAATCCTTGCGCCGCCGAACAGGACCACAGTGGACTCGATCCCGCGTTCATCCATGATCATCTCGGGCTTCAGCAATTCAAGCTGCAAGCGCACCGGCCGCAATTCCTTGCGCAGAAGAAACTCCCGATCCATATAGGCCAGCCGATAGGCCGGAGCCCGGGTCTGGGGCGTATCGGGAATACGTTCCGCGCGGGCCGCATCTTCATCGCTATGGGGCATGGAATGGGTAGTGTCTTCCTTGTCGGTCATCTGGTCCTCGTGACGGGAATGGCGGCCGCTGCGCATTGCACAGGGCTTTTCCTACGCTTATAGCCGTGAAGGAACAGTTTCCACCCGAAGCCGACAGATCAGGAAAATCGCCGACATGACCCAAGCTCTGGAAAAAGCCATCGAAGCCGCATGGGAAAAGCGCGCAGATATCACCCCCGCCACGCAAGGGGAAGCCCGCGAGGCCGTGGAAGAGGCGCTTAACCGGCTGGATAACGGCGCATTGCGGGTTGCCGAAAAGCGCGGCAATGACTGGCATGTGAACCAATGGGCGAAGAAAGCCGTTTTGCTGTCCTTCCGGCTGAAGGATATGGAAGAAATGGCCGGTGGCCCGCAGGGCGCGAACTGGTGGGACAAGGTCGACAGCAAGTTCAAGGACTGGGGCGACAACCAGTGGCGCGCCGCCGGTTTCCGCGCGGTGCCGGGCGCGATCGTGCGCCGCAGCGCATTCATCGGTAAGGGCGCGGTGCTGATGCCATCCTTCGTCAATCTTGGCGCAAATGTGGGCGAGGGCACGATGGTCGATACCTGGGCCACGGTGGGGTCATGCGCGCAGATCGGCAAGAATGTGCATCTGTCCGGCGGCGTCGGCATCGGCGGTGTGCTTGAGCCCCTGCAGGCCGGACCGACCATCATCGAGGATGATTGCTTCATCGGCGCCCGCTCCGAGGTGGTCGAGGGCTGCATCGTCCGCGAAGGCTCGGTTCTGGGCATGGGCGTCTATATCGGCCAGTCCACCAAGATCGTGGATCGGGAAACCGGCGAGATCATGTATGGCGAGGTGCCCGCCGGTTCGGTAGTGGTGTCGGGTTCGCTGCCATCGAAGAACGGCGTGAACCTGTATTGCGCGGTGATCGTGAAGCGAGTGGATGCGAAGACCCGGGCCAAGACCTCGGTCAACGAATTGCTGCGCGACTAGGGCGCGGCGCATACCAACCTGCGGCGCTTCGGCATTCGGTTGAAGCGCAGGGGCGCCGCGATCCATCCGTTGAGGGAAAGCAGACGCTATTGCGTCCGCACTCGCCCCACCGGGGGAATTTATCCCAGCGTCTTGCGGCCCCGGGCAACGAGTTCCTGCATCTCCTTCAGGGTCATTTCACCGAACATGCCTTCGTCGCCGATGATGAAAGTCGGCGTCCCCATCAACCCCATATGTTCGGCAAGTTCGCTGCTGTTCCGGATATGCTTTTCCACTTCGGGCAATTTCATATCGGCCCGCAGTTTGTCCTCGTCCAGGCCGACCTTGCGCGCGGTACGCATCACGGTCGCCTCGACCGCACGTTCTTTCAGGCCCATGAGCGCGGCGTGAAACTGCCAGTATTTCCCCTGTTTCAGCGAGGCCAGCGATGCCTGCGCCGCGAAATACGATCCCTCGCCGAAAACCGGCCATTCACGGTAAACCACCCGCAATTGCGGATCGGAAGAGATCAGCTTCTGCACCGTGCCAACCATCTTGCGGCAGAACGGGCAGTTATAATCGAAAAATTCGGTCAGGGTGATATCGCCCTTGGGATTGCCCAATACCGGCGCGGTCGGATCGCGTTCCAGATCCTTGCGCAATTCCTCGGGCATGGGATTGGGGCGATCGGCGGATTGCGCGAAAGCCGAAACCGGCCCCAGACCGGCAAAGGCGGCTGCACTGACAAGAAAAAGACGGCGGCTTGGCATCGGTAATCCTTTCACACGATCAACGCGAAATCCTTTTCAGGATAGAGGAGGCCGAATACTGGCGGCCAATCACGCTCTTGTGGGGCGGGCGGAATATATGGCCAGGTGATGCCAAAATGTCCGCCCCCCGCCCCTTTTCCGGGCGCCAGAGGGCGCGGGTATGGGAAGCCGTCACCCCGCGCCCGCGATATCCCGGCCTCAGCGGGTGAATTTCTTGTACTTCACCCGTTTCGGCTCGATCGAATCCGGTCCAAGGCGGCGGATCTTGTCTTCCTCATAGGCCTCGAAATTGCCCTCGAACCATTCGACATGCGCATCGCCCTCGAAGGCAAGGATATGGGTACAAAGACGGTCAAGGAAGAAACGGTCGTGGCTGATGATCACCGCGCAGCCCGCGAAATCGTCCAGCGCGGCCTCCATGGCCTGCAGGGTCTCGACATCCAGATCGTTGGTCGGTTCGTCCAGCAGCAGCACATTGCCGCCGGTTTTCAGAAGCTTGGCCATATGCACCCGGTTGCGCTCACCGCCTGAAAGCTGGCCGACCTTTTTCTGCTGATCGCCGCCCTTGAAATTGAAGGCGGAAGCATAGGCGCGGCTGTTCATCTGCACGTCGCCAAGCTCGATCTGCTCGGCCCCGCCGCTGATTTCCTCCCACACGGTCTTGTCCCCGGCAAGCGCGTCGCGCGACTGATCGACATAGGAAAGCTGTACGGTATCGCCATAGGTGATCTCGCCCTCGTCGGGTTTTTCCTGCCCGGTCAGCATCCGGAACAGGGTCGATTTACCCGCGCCGTTCGGGCCGATCACGCCAACGATGCCGCCGGGCGGCAGGCTGAAATCAAGCCCCTCGATAAGAAGTTTGTCCCCCATCGCCTTTTTCAGGCCCGAGACCTCGATCACCTTGTTGCCCAAACGCTCGCCATTCGGAATGATGATCTGGGCACGCGACAGCTTTTCGCGCTCGGATTGGCTGGCCATTTCGTTATAGGCATTGATCCGCGCTTTCTGCTTTGCCTGACGCGCCTTGGCGCCGGCCCGGATCCATTCGAGTTCGCGTTCCAGCGTCTTTTGCCTGGCCTTGTCCTCGCGGCCTTCCTGCTCCAGCCGCTTGGCCTTCTGTTCCAGCCATGCGGAATAATTGCCCTCGTAAGGGATGCCCCGGCCGCGGTCGAGTTCCAGGATCCAGCTGGTGATGTCATCAAGGAAATAACGGTCATGGGTGACGGTCAGGATCGTGCCGGAATATTCGATCAGGTGCTTTTGCAGCCATGCGATCGTCTCGGCGTCCAGGTGGTTGGTCGGTTCGTCCAGCAGCAGCATGTCTGGCGCTTCAAGCAACAGCTTGCACAGCGCCACCCGGCGTCGTTCGCCGCCCGAAAGCGTCTCGACATCGGCATCGTCGGGGGGGCAGCGCAGGGCCTCCATCGCGACATCGATCTGGCTGTCCAGATCCCACAGGTTCTGGGCGTCGATCTCGTCCTGAAGCGCGGCCATCTCATCGGCGGTTTCGTCCGAATAGTTCATCGCCAGTTCGTTATAGCGATCAAGCTTGGCCTTCTTGGCTGCCACGCCCAGCATGACATTCTCGCGGACATTCAGCGAAGGATCGAGTTGAGGCTCCTGCGGCAGATAACCCACGGTCGCCCCTTTGGCCGCCCATGCCTCACCGCTGAAATCCTTGTCCAGCCCGGCCATGACCCGCAGCAGCGTGGATTTACCGGCGCCGTTCACGCCGACAACGCCGATCTTGACGCCGGGAAGAAAGTTCAGGCGGATATTCTCGAACACTTTCTTGCCGCCGGGATAGGTCTTGGACACGCCGTCCATGTGATACACGAACTGATAGGACGCCATCGGAATCTCCTGCTGGTTTTGCCGCTATGTAGGATATTGGGACGGCGCTTGAAAGGGTGCTTGCTTATTGATCCGTGCAATCCCTTCCTGACAAGAGCCGGGCAAGTGCCCGACCGCGGGTGGGCGCACCGGCATCTGTGGATCGCACTTTCTGGTGCAACGCCGCACGACGCTTGACCCGCAGGACAACTCCGCCAAAGCGCCCATAGGGGCGGTCGGGCACTTGCCCAGCGGGCCTTTCAGGCCCTTGATTCCGGTCGGGGGTTTAGGCGACAGCCCTGATTACACCGTATCGAGATACAGCTCCACCGTTTCCTCATCGGTCAATTCCGCCATGTAATGCAGTTCCTGACGCTTGGTCATCAGGTAATTCTCGATCAGGTGATCGGGAAAGATGCGGCGCATATCGCTGCATTTGTCGAATGCGTCGATCGCCGCGCCCCAATCGGTGGGAAGCTGGTCGAGATTCTTGTCATAGGCATTGCCCTTGAACGGAGCGGGTGGATCGATGCGGTCCTCTATCCCGTTAAGAGCCGCGCCCAGAATGGCTGCCACTGTCAGATAGGGATTCACGTCCCCACCCGCCACGCGATGCTCGATCCGCCGCGCCTTGGGGGAAGAGGACGGGATACGGATCGCCGCCGTCCGGTTCTCATAGGCCCAGCCGATCCCTGTGGGAGCATGGGCATTCGGCACCAGCCGGTCATATGAATTCTCGTGCGGCGCGAACAGCAAGGTCGAGCCGGGCATGGCGCGCAGGCAACCCGCCACGGCATGGCGCATCACATCGGTGCCCGCTTCCCCGCCATCATCGAAGATATTGCGCCCATCCCCGGTCAGGATCGAGAAATGCATATGCATCCCGCTGCCCGGCCAGGCGTCATAGGGCTTGGCCATGAAACTGGCCGCAAAGCCGTAGGAGCGCGCCACGCCCTTGACCAGCATCTTGAACAGCCATGTGTCATCGGCGGCCTTCATCGGATCGGCCTGATGCATCAGGTTGATTTCGAACTGCCCCGGCCCGGCCTCGGAAATAGAGGTATCGGCGGGGATATCCATCATCTCGCAAGCATCATAAAGCGCCGAAAAGAACTGATCGAACGCATCGAGGGCGCGCAGGCTGAGGACCTCTCCGCCGGTGCGCCGCTTGCCCGAGCGGGGGCTTGGCGCGACGCGAAGCTGGCGGCCGGAATCGTCGATCAGGAAGAATTCCAGCTCGGTCGCCACCACCGGCACCAGACCTGCCGCCTTGTAGCGTTCGACCACGCGGGCCAATGCCTGCCGCGGATCGCCCGCATAGGGGCTGCCATCGGGATGGAACATCCATAGTGGCAGAAGCGCGGTCGGCGCATCCAGCCACGGCATGGGCAGAAAGCCGCGCTCGGTCGGCAGCAGAAGCCCGTCGGGATCGCCGGATTCGAACACCAGCGGGCTGTCATCGATATCCTCGCCCCAGATATCGAGATTCAGCACCGAATAGGGAAACTTGGTCCCTTCCTCCATCAGTTTCTGGGCAAAGCGGGCCGGCATCCTCTTGCCCCGCGCCACGCCATTCAGATCGGCCGCGGCCACGCGGATGGTCTTGACGTCGGGATGCTGTCGCAGCCATTCCATGATTTATCTCATAAGTTGCGGACGATAGCGCAGCCGTCTTGCCGCTCCCGGCAGGTGCCGGTTCAGATAGCGGTTCACGATGCCGAACAGTCCGATCAGGATCAATGTGCAGATAATGAAATACCCTGCAACGATGGGATAGGCCACAAACGGGTTGAAGGTCTTGTCCGCGAAATAATTGGCGTAATAGAGACTGTCGCCATTTTGCCGGAATGCCGGGAAGCTTGAAAAGAAAACCAGCGTCGTGGCATGGAACAGAAAGATCGCCTCATTCGTATAGGATGGCCATGCCAGTCGCATCATGGTGGGCCAGATCACCCGGCGGAATCTGGACCAGCCGGCAAGACCATAGGCATCCGCGGCCTCGATATCGCCTCTGGGGACCGACATGAGCGCGCCATGAAAGATTTGCGCCGCATAGGCCGTGGTGTTCAGGGTCAGCACGATCAATGCCCCGGCCCATGCCTTGGTCAGCCAGCTTGTCTCGACGGTAAATCCGAAGATTTCGATCCCGGCCCGGGGCAGCATCACCAAAGCCTGATAGGCCAGAAACAGCTGGATGAATAACGGGCTTCCCCGGAACAGGAAGATGAACCATTCCGCAGGTTTGCGCAGCCACGGATTCCGGCTTGCCTTGGCCAGGGCAAGCCCGTTGGCAAGGAAGAAGCCGAAGAAAAGCGCAAGAAAGGCGAAATACAGATTCCAGATCAGGCCCGAACCGATCAGTGTGAATTGCTGACACAGGGTGAAATCGGTTCGCGGCAGCAACCGCTCGCCAAAGCCGATCGACCGCAGGGCATAATCAGCTATGGTTTGCGCGCAGCTCATGCGGTTCCTCTCGGCGGCATGCCGGTAGCGGGATGGTCGCTGCTTGCCCTCCGGGCGGCGATCCTAGCAATTTGTGGCATCCCGAAACGCATTCCCGTCACGCTCCCTTGCGGATTGCTTCGCCGCCCAAGGTCGCCTGCCCGCGCGACAGCCGCCAGGTCAGACGGGCAAGGATTTTCTCCGAGCACCATGTCATCAGCAGATAGAAAACAAGGATCACAAGGAAATAATACAGCCGCCAATCGGAATGCGGATAGGTGAAGGCGCTTGACTTGGCGCCGCCCAGCTCGCGCGCCCAATACACGATATCCTCGACTCCCAGCAGAAACAGCAATGGCGTCGCCTTGATCAGGATCATCCACAGATTGGACAGGCCGGGCAGTGCATAGACCCACATCTGCGGGATCAGGATGCGCCGCGTCACCTGCCGGGAATTCATCCCGTAGGCTTCGGCGGTTTCAAGTTGCGCGTGGGGCACGGCCTGCATCGCGCCATAAAGGACATTGGCGGCAAAGGCGCCGAACACGATGGCAAAGGCCACGACAGCCAGTATGAAGCCATAGGTATCATGCACCCAGCCCGGGCTGGAGGACAGCGGCAGCTTGGCCGCCGCGCAGACGATAAACTCGTTGCCCTGCCTGACCGGAGCGTCACTGTCGCAATAAACCTGATGCCGCAGCCATTCCAGCCCCTGATCGAGCGCGATAGGCACGAACAGGAAGAAAATGATATCCGGCACGCCCCGCACCATCGAGGTATAGATCTTGCCGAACCACCTGAGTGGCGGAATGCGGGAACGGGATGCGACCGCTCCGCCGAAGCCGAACAGCAAAGCGATCGGTGCGGTAATCGCCAGCAGGGCCAGCACCGTCAGGAAACTGCCATAAAACAGCATATGCTTGCCCGATGTGAGATAACACATCAGCCAGGAAAGCCCCTGAAGCGAGCCGGGTTCAGCACATTGCGCAAGCATATCCGCCACCGAATAGCCGCCTCCGACCGGACGTTTAAGTCAGGCCGGAGACAGAGATCACATCATTCCCAGGTCCGCGCATCCTCGCCGAACCATTTGACGATCAGTTCATTCAGCTTGCCGTCTTCCTTGACGGCGGCGATGGCGGTGTTGAATTTCTCACGCAGCTCATTGTCGGACTGACGGACACCGATGCCGATGCCTTCGTCCAGCTCGACCTGCTCGCCCACGAACATCAGATCGTCACCCTCATCGACATAGGGCTTCACGACCTCATGGTCGCCAAAGGCGGCGTCGGCTTCGCCATTGCGAACGGCGGCCAGAACTTCGTCGATATTGGCGAATTCCAACAATGTCGCGCCGCTTTCGGCGACATAAGAAGATTGCACCGTGCTGGTCTGCGCGGCAATCACCCCACCTTCCAGATCAACGCCTTCCTCAAGCGCGACATAGGATGACGGCGCGGGCGGCAGATAGGGATCGGTAAAGGCGATGACCTTCTTGCGCTCGTCATTGATGCTCATCGCGGCAAGGATCGTGTCGTAATTGCCCGAGACGAGGTTCGGAATGATCGAGTCCCAGTCATTCGTGACCCATGTGCATTCCAATTCGGCACGCTTGCACAATTCGTCGCCCAGTTCACGCTCGAACCCGCCGACCTCGCCCTTGTCGTCGATCAGGTTATACGGAGGATAGGCGCCTTCGGTCCCCATCCGGACAGTATCGGCCCAGCCCATTCCGGCGGTCAGGGCCAGAGCGGCCGCAGTCAAGATCAGTTTTTTCATTTTACTCTCCTGTTGGATAGTTACATGGCCTATGCGGCCATCGTGGCACTAAGGAACTGGCGCAACCTTTCGGTCTGCGGGTCGCCGAACAGCCGGGCTGGCGGGCCTTCTTCGCAGATCACGCCCTGATGCAGGAAGATCACGTGATCGCTGACATCCGCGGCAAGGCGCATGTCATGGGTGACGATGATCATCGTCCGATGCTCTGCCGCCAGGGTCTTGATGACGCGCACGACCTCTTGCTGCAATTCTGGATCAAGCGCGCTTGTCGGTTCATCGAACAAAAGCGCGCGCGGCTGCATGCACAGTGCGCGGGCAATCGCCGCACGTTGCTGCTGGCCGCCCGAAAGCTGCGCAGGCCATGCATCCGCCTTGTCGCCGATGCCGACCTTGGCCAGAAGCCCCCGCGCCCTTTCCTCAACCTGCGCCCGGCTCTCGCCCAGAACGGTGACGGGGGCTTCGCAGACATTCTGCAGAATCGACATATGCGACCACAGGTTGAACTGCTGGAACACCATCGACAGATTGGTGCGGAACCGCGTCACCTGCGCCCGATCGGCAGGTTGCCGGCTCGCCCCCTGCCCTTTCCACCTGACCGCCTCGCCATCGAAAAGGATGTCGCCCTGCTGGCTGTTCTCCAGCAGGTTGCAGCAGCGCAGAAGCGTGGATTTTCCCGACCCGGACGATCCGATCAGGCTGATCACATGACCCCGTGGCGCCGTCATCGAAACGCCTTTCAGCACTTCGAGATCGCCATAGGCCTTGTGCAACCCCGAAATCTGGATGACGGGAGGAGCATCTGCAGATGAAGGATCAATCTGGCTATTCATACATCCATTGGGCGACAATTATGCGGCGAATGCAACGGGGCACGCACTCAAACCATCAAGATTATGGATGAATCGTGATGGTCGTCCCGTTGCGATTCCCGGTGGACCGGATCACAACCGCCGCAAACGCGCTCAAACGATCTCGATCGAATATTTTTCGATCACGGTATTGGCCAGAAGCCCCTCGCACATCTTCACCACTTCGGCCTGCGCGGCATCGGTATCGGTGGCGTCCAGATCCAGTTCGATCAGCTTGCCCTGACGCACGCCGCCGACACCCTTGTGCCCCAGCCCGCCAAGCGCGTGGCGGATCGCCTCGCCCTGGGGATCAAGGACCCCGTCTTTCAGCATGATGGTGACACGGGCTTTCATGGGTTAACCTTTCAGTTGATCGCGGTCGGTTTCAAGCTGGTGGTATTCGCGGGCATCAGGCCAAGACGCCGCGCGACCTCGGTATAGGCATCCGTCAGGTTGCCCAGATCGCGGCGGAACACATCCTTGTCCAGCTTCTGCCCGGTTTTCGTGTCCCACAGCCGGCAGGAATCGGGACTGATCTCGTCGGCGACGATCAGGCGCATGAAATCATTGTCCCAGACCCGGCCGATCTCGATCTTGAAATCGATCAGCTTGATGCCGACGGCAAAGAAAACGCCCGACAGGAAATCGTTCACCCGCAGGGCAAGGCTGACCATATCGTCCAGATCCTGCTGGCTGGCCCAGCCGAACGCGGCGATATATTCCTCGGAGACCATCGGATCGCCCAGTTCGTCATTCTTGAAACTGTATTCAATGATCGGACGCGGCAGCAGCGTCCCTTCCTCGATCCCCAGCCGCTTGGACAGCGAACCGGCAGCGAAATTGCGCACGATCACCTCAAGCGGGATGATCTCGACCTGCCGGATCAGTTGCTCGCGCATATTGATGCGGCGGATGAAATGGGTCGGCACGCCGATATTCGTCAGCCCGGTCATGAAGAATTCGCTCAGGCGGTTGTTCAGGACGCCTTTTCCCTCGATCACCGCCTTCTTCTGGGCGTTGAACGCGGTTGCGTCATCCTTGAAATACTGAACCAGTGTTCCCGGCTCTGTGCCTTCATAAAGGATCTTGGCCTTGCCTTCGTAAACTTTCTTGCGCCGCGGAGCCATGATGGACCGTCCTTTCGCCTTCTGACTGCACGCCCTTAGCGCAGAAAGGCATCCGGGGGCAATAAGTCTTGCGGTGCGGGACGGCGATGGGCATATCATAAACCATAGCAAAACAGGGAGGCCGAAGAATGACCACCTTTGACGACCGTGAACACGCCCACGAGGCCAAGTTCGCCCTTGATGCAGATCTGCGTTTCAAAGCCGAGGCCCGTCGCAACCGTCTTCTGGGCGAATGGGCGGCCGAGTTGCTGGGAAAGACAGGTGACGGCATAAAAATCTATGCTCAGGCCGTCGTGGCATCGGATTTCGCGGAACCGGGCGAAGAGGACGTGTTCCGCAAACTTGCCGGCGATCTGGAGGGGCAGGTGGATGCCACAACGATTCGCGCAAAAATGGCCGAACTGATGGGTGAGGCGAGGCGGCAGGTGATCGACGAAGGCAGGTAAATCGGGCCTTAACCTTATCGCAAGCCGGGCGGAAAGGCCGCCATTCCGCCCACGTCACACGATCCCAAGATGTCCGCGCAATGTTGTGCTGTCATAAGCCGCGCGGAACAGCTTGCGGGTGGCAAGTTTCGGCATCAGTTCATCGAAGAACAGCCGCATCGACTCTGTCGATCCTCCGGGCAAGGCGATAAAACCGTCGATTGCTTCGGCATCGAACCAGCGGATGATATCGGCCAGCACATCATCCACCGTCCCGACCGACACCCAATGCGCCGAACCCACGACCTCGGGACGGGCCAGAAGAACGCGCAATGACGGCTGATTCTGGGCGATGTAGCGGCGCAGCAGATCCGCATGGGTCCGGCTGCGCACCGGCTGATCGCCATCCGGCAGCATGGCCGGAACGACAGTTTCATCATCCCGCATCGCGGACAGATCGGCGCCAAGGATCGCCCTGACCTTGTCCAGCCGCGTTTCGCGGCTCAGATGTTCATGGGCGCGGCGATGCAATGCCCATGCCTCTTCCCGGGTCCGGGCGATGAAGAAATAGAGCCCCGGCAGCACCCTTACGGCATCGGGCGCGCGGCTGGCATCAACCGCCCTGCGCCGCAGATCGGCCCGCAATTCCCGCGCCGCCGCCATATCCGGCGTTGCCGCGAATATCGCATCGGCCACAGAAGCGGCAAAGCCGCGCCCCTCATCCGAGGCGCCGGCCTGAAACAGGGGGATCTCGCCCGCGGGATGTTCCGGGATATTCAGCGGACCCCTGACCTGAAAGAACTCTCCGGCGTGACCGACCGGCTGCAGCTCTGCTCCGTCGGCTGAACCGGGCGCAGGATGGCTGCGCCATAACCGGCGCACGGTTTCGGTGAACTCGACGGCCTTGCGATAGCGGGTCGCAGGGTCGGGCATCCCCTGCTGCCCGAAATTCTCGGCCCCCTCGATCGAGGTGACGATATTCCAGCCGGCGCGGCCATTGCTGACCCAATGCAGCGATTGCAATTGCCTTGCCGTCACGAAAGGCGGATTGAAGCTGGTCGATACGGTCGTCACCAACCCGATCCGTTCGGTTTGCAGCGCGACTGCCGTCAGGGCGATGGTCGGATCAAGCTGGGCCATGCCTCTGGCCTGCGCAGCCGGCGGCACCGACAGCGTATCCGGCTTGAATACGAAATCCAGCCCGGCACGCTCGGCCATCTGCGACAAACCGACATCGAAACTCACCGGATTCGCCGTGATATCGCCCGCCCGGGACCGGCCCTTCAGCCAAGTCGCCGTCAGGCTGAGCCCGATGACCAGATGACGCTTCGGCGGCGCATCGGCATCTGCTTCTTCCACCGTCACGAGCGTCTCAGAACGTCATCTTCATGCCGACGCCGATCTCGCGCGGCTCGACCACGGTGGCTTCATATCCGCCGACCGAGGCCGAAGGCCGTACGAAAGTCACGGAATCGTCGTCGAAGATATTGTTCACATAGGCGAATATTTCCATATCGTCGCGCGGCGTGTAAGCGGCGCGGGCGTTAACGATCGTATAGCTGCCCACCTTGCGATCACTGGAATTCGCGTCATCCGAATAATAGCCATCCGTATGACGCACATCACCGCTCAGCCGGAGTTTCGGGGTCACATCCCAATCCGCCCCCAATGTTAGCGTATGGCTGGGCGCGCGGGCGAAATCGGTGCCCTCGTAATCGCCAAGCGCGTCCGAGAATTCGGTGATCTCGGTGCGCAGCAAACCTGCGCCGGCCTTCAAACGCAGATTATCCGTAACGCGATAATCCATCGCCAGTTCCAGCCCGTAGGATTTCGCCTTTTCCGCATTGATCGTATAGGATGACCAGTCGCCGCTGCCCGCGATCTCGGCGAAGACATAACGCTGCGCATCGCGGAAATCGCTGTAGAACAGATTGCCCGACAGGAACAGCCGGTCATCCATCAGATGGGTCCGGGCGAACAGTTCGTAATTCCAGACTTTCTCGGCGTCATAGGTCTTGTATTCGCCGGTATTGAGATTCAGAGAAACACCGCCGGGATTATAGCCCTTGCTGACCAATGCGCCGATGGTGGTGTCCGGCGTGACCTCATAGGCCAGCGACAGCTTGGGCAGCCATGCATCGAATTCCTCGTCGTAATCCAGTGGCGTCGGAGACAGGTTCGACTCGCCCTGCCGCTGAATATGATCACGCTGATAACGCAACCCCGCCGACAGGGTCCAGCGATCCGCGAAACGCCAGTTGACCTCCGAGAAGATGCCAAGGCTGTCTTTCTCGTCATCATAGGTGGTGGTGCCACGCTGATACAGGATCTCGTCGGATTTCGTATGCGACGCATAGATCCCGACGACACCGCTGATTGGATCGCCCTCTTCGCCGAATGTCGCGCGGGTCTCGTTCGACAGGTTCTCCTGATCCAGTATGGCGGTGCCCAGATCTGCGGGATTCGTATCGCGGAATGTATGCATGTCGGAATATTGAAGCTGATTGGTCAACACGACACCATTACCCATGTCATAGCGCAGATCAGCCACCGCGACATTGCTGCGCTGCGACCATGCCGGATTTGAGATGGTCATGCTTTCCATATCCTCGAACGGCTTGGTCGTCGCTTCCCAGGTGGGGCGGTTCGTGTTCAGATGCGAATAGGTCAGCTTGGCCGAGAAGCCCGGCAGGTCAGCGGGTTCCCATAACAGCTTGAACCGGGCGTTCTTGCTTTCATAATCCTCGCCGGTCGCGGTCGGGGCGAATGCCGGATTGGTGTAGTCGATGAACGTGTCCCGGGCGGAATAATCCAGCGCCACCCGCGCCGCCAGATCCGTGGCCACCGGGCCGGAGGCCATCAGCGAGACCCGCCGTTTCGACCGGCTGCCATATTCAAGCTGCACCGCGCCTTCGGGCTGGAAGGTCGGATCCTTGGTGTTCACGATGATTGCGCCCGCGATCGAATTGGCGCCCTGCGTCACGGTCTGGGGACCGCGGAACACCTCGATACTTTCGACATCCCAAAGCGAGGAAGCACTGAAGACCAGTTCGTTATAGCTCAGGTAATGGCCATCCAGATTGATCGAGGTTCGCGGTTGCGTGCCGCCGAAAAATGCGGTTGCGCCGGAATTCGGACCTTCGCTGTCCTGCCCCCGGATCGTCGGCGCACCGCCCAGCCCGCCCTGATTGGCATAGCTGATATTAGGCACGTTCGAGATCGCTTCCGAAATGGTTTCCGTCTGCGGATTGTCCTCGATATCGCTTGTGGTGACGACCGCGGCGGATGACGCCGTCTGGTCAAGGCTGCGCGCGGTCTTTTCCCCGGTCAGAATGATTTCCTTCAGCAGGGTGGTTTCCTGAGTGCCGGCATCCTGCGCCGCTGCCGGAATGGCCCCGGTGACCGTGAAGGCCGCAAGGGCCACGCTGCCCAGTAGATATCCCGTAAAACGCCCGTTCATATGCATCTTCCTGACCATGCTGATGGTTTGCGCTGGCGGAAGTGCTGGCGGTTGAGATCAATGCTGCATCACCAGGACCGGGATGCAGTCAGTTTGACCCGCTATTACAGCATATCGCCTGTTTTTCAAGGGGCAGGAAAGAGGAAACCCGCCTTGTGGTCCAATTGTATCACCGTCTGGTCAGCAGCCACAGCATATACAGCCCGCCAAGCATTCCGGTGGTCAGACCGATGGGCATGTTCAGCCTGAAGGGCGCATTCTGGCTGACCAGATCGGCGGCCAGCAGCAGCACCCCGCCCATCAGGGCGCCCGACAATAGCGGTAATGCCGGCGCGCGCGTCAGGCGGCGCGCCAGTTGCGGCGCGGCCAGGGCGATGAAGGCGATCGGACCGGCGGCAGCCGTGGCGATCGAGGTCAGCCCGACAGCCGCCAGAACCGTGACCAGCCGCGTCATCTCGACCCGGATGCCAAGCTGACGGGCGATATCGTCGCCCATCTCCATCAACGCAAGGCGGCGGGCATGCCAGAATGCAACCGGTGCGATCATGGCCAGACCGCAAGCGGCGGGCAGGACGTGCCACCATGTCCTTGTATTCAACGACCCCGCCAGCCAGACCTGCGCCGACATGGCCTGATCCAGATCGCCCTTGACCAGAAGAACGGTGTTCACCCCCGACATGATCGCTCCGAAACCGATCCCCACGAGAATCAGCCGGTATCCCCCGCCGGCCCCGCGTTTGCGCGACAACAGAAACACCGCAGCCGCCGTTCCCATGCCGGCGATCACCGCGCCAAGCGCGGTCTCCAGCGGTCCGGCATTGAACAGCACGATCTGCGCGATCGCCCCGGTCGCGGCGCCGGTGGTGAAGCCGATCACATCGGGCGAGCCAAGCGGGTTGCGCGAAATCGACTGGAAGATCGCGCCCGCCATACCCAGCGACGCGCCCACCAGCAGAGCCGTCAGCACCCTTGGCAAACGTATCCGCCAGATCACCTGACCGGCCGGCGAAGCATCGCCCGTTCCCGCCCGGGTCAATGCGCCCAGAACCTCGGCCGGGGAATAGTGAAGCGTACCGGTCCCCAGCAGCACGATCCCGAACCCGAAGGCGCATAGCAGCAGGATCACGCAGATCACCGCCTCGCGCGGGCGCCACAGGACCGAGCGGCTGCCGATACGCAGGACATTGCTGCTGATCACGCTCATATCCGGGCCAATCGGAAGCGCCGGACCAGAAGGATAAAGAACGGCCCGCCCAGAATCGCGGCAACGATCCCGGCGGCCACCTCGTCCGGCGCGATGACGATCCGGCCAAGGATATCCGCAAGCAGCAGCAGGATCGCCGCGAAGACCCCCGACACCGGCAGGATCCAGCGATAATCCGGCCCGCAGACCATCCGCGCCGCATGCGGAGCGACAAGCCCGACGAAACCGATCGGCCCCGCTCCGGCCGTCGCGCCCCCCGCCAGTAGCATGACCGCGATACAGGTCAGGCCCCAGACCCGGCCCGGCCTGACCCCAAGCGCCTGCCCCATCTCCTGTCCCAGTGACAGGATGTTCAGGCTTCCCGCCAGTGACAGCGCCAATAACCCCGCAGGCAACAGCACCATCGCCAGAATCACGGCAATCTCTGCCTCCCGGTCCGAAACGGATCCCGCGGACCAGTTCCGGAAGGTGTCGAATTCCTGCAAAGGCGCGTTCAGGATGACGATCCCGGTCATCGCGCCCAGCACCACGGCGATACCGGCCCCCGCCAGCACAAGACGCACCGGATCCGTTCCCGTCTCATGCGCGCGCCCCAGCGTGAAAACCGCCACACCTGCCAGCCCGGCGCCCAGAAACCCGAACCAGACATATTGCGCCATGCTTGTCAGGCCCAGAACCATGATGGCCAGCACCACGGCCACCGCGGCCCCGGCATTGATCCCCAGAATCCCCGGCTCTGCCAGCGGATTGCGCGTCACCGCCTGCATCATCGCCCCGGCGATTCCCAATGCGGCCCCGGCCATGACGGCCAGCAGCGTCCGGGGAACCCGCAGGACCCGCACGATCAGATGCAAATCATTTCCGGGATCGGGGGCCCATAAGGCCGCCATCGCCTCGGACCATGGAACCGCACGGAATCCGATGCCAAGGCTCAGCACCATTGTCAGAACCAGCAGGACAAGCGCGCCACACAGAATCCGGAGCCTCTGCCCCCTTCCGTGCAGGTCCATGCCATCGCTCATGGTGTTCCGAATTGTCCGGCCACCTTGTCGATCATCTGGAGGCCGGAATAGTAATCGATCCGGAACGAGCTTCTGCCCAGCGGATAGACCCGCCCGGCCTTCACCGCCGGATGGTTCGCCAGCACCGGATCATCCATGAATGCCTGCACATCCTCGTCCGAGCCGGACATCAGGAATACCGTCTCGCCGGGGATCGCCGCCGAAAGGTTTTCGCGCGAGACGAAGTCGAAATTCGACGAGCGCGTGATCTCGCCCTGCATATCGTCGGGTATCGGCACAATGTCGAAGCCAAGCGCGGTCAGGACCTGCGCCTGCGGGCTTTCGGGTCGTCCGACGGAATAGCTTCCGGCGATATTGTAGCCGACGATCGTGGCCTTGCCCTTCGGCAAGGTCATGTTCGCCGCAGCCTTGGCGGCATGGCTGTCGAACCGCTTGATCGCCGCCTCTGCCTCGGCTTCATGCCCTGTGGCCCGGCCCAGTTGCCGCGCGATGTCCTGCCAGCTATGGGTCGAGTAATCCACGACCAGCGCAGGAAGCCCCAGCGCCTCGATCTCGGGATAAAACTGCATCACGCTGTCCCCGCCATTCGCGGATGCGATCAGCAGATCCGGCGCAGCGCCGATGATCGCCTCGATATCGAATTGCAGATCCGGGTAAAGCGGCTGAACCCCACGCTGATCCGCGACCTCGGCCCATTGCGAAAAGAAGCCCTTGTCATCGGTCAGCGGGCCCTGCGCCGTCGCGGCACTGGCAATCACCGGAGCATCGATGGCCAGAAGAATCCCGGTGACGCTGGGCGTGGTCGAAACGATACGCTCCGGCACCTGCTTGAGCGTCAGTTCACCGGCCTCGTGCGGGACAGAGCGTGGCCAGCCTTCGGCCCCTGCCACAAGGGGCAGCGCCGACAGGGCCGCACAGATCACCGCCCGTTTCCAGACATGCGATATTCCAAAGCTGCGCGAGTTTCTGCGATATTGGTCGGGATGGCTTCGGTCTTTTGCCATTTCGGTGACGGTCATGGTCTGCTCGTATCGAAAGCCGTTTCACTTTGCCCGCATCCCTGCGGTTGATATTGGCTTTCGCGCCCGGCATGACCGGGTCGCATGGCTGCGACCATATTGCAGAACACGTCCTGCAATGCAACACAGCGGAAAGAACCAAGCCGGAGAGACCGATGGGGCACCGCCTGAAAGCTGATGCCGTCACGCTGCGCTATGACGACCGGACCATCTCGGAGAACCTGTCGGTCGAGATCCCGGACGGCTCCCTTACCGTCATCGTCGGGCCGAACGCATGCGGGAAGTCGACGCTGCTCAGGGCCCTGTCCCGGCTGATGACACCTGCCAGGGGGCAGGTCGTGCTGGACGGCAAGCTGATCGGCAGCTACCCGGCACGCGAAGTCGCCCGCAGGCTTGGCCTGCTGCCGCAAAGCCCGGCCGCCCCTGACGGCATCACCGTGGCCGATCTTGTCGCGCGGGGCAGATATCCGCATCAATCCTTTCTGCGCCAATGGTCCCCGGAAGACAGGCAGGCGGTGACAGAGGCTTTGACCGCAACGAAAATGCTGCCATATGCGCGGCGTCTGCTTGGCGAATTGTCTGGCGGGCAGCGGCAAAGGGTCTGGATCGCCATGGTGCTGGCGCAGGAAACGCCGCTTCTGCTGCTGGACGAACCGACGACCTTTCTGGATATCGCCCATCAGGTGGAACTGATGGAACTGCTGTCCGAACTGAATGCGCAGGGCCGCACGATCATCGCCGTGCTGCACGATCTCAATCAGGCCAGCCGCTATGCCTCGCATCTGATCGCCATGCGCAGCGGCGCGATCGTCGCGAAAGGCGCGCCGGCGCAAATCCTGACGGCGGAACTGGTGCAGGAAGTCTTCGGGCTGAATGCGATCGTCATCCCCGATCCGGTTTCGGGCACGCCGATGGTCGTGCCCGGAAAGGTCACCGCCTGAGCCTGTCAGGGAGGCCGTCGACCGGATGAGACCTATTCGGGATTGCCGTTCTTGCCATGCAACGCTTAGGTTGTATCCGAACCGATCAGGAGGAAACCATGTCCAGGGACCAATCGCTTGATACGCTCGTGATCCATGCCGGCACCGGGCCCGATCCGGCAACCGGCGCGCGGCAGGTACCGATCTATCAGACCACTTCGTATCAGTTTCGTGATGCCGAGCATGCGGCCCGGCTCTTCAATCTGGAAGAGGTGGGTTACATCTATTCGCGCCTGACCAACCCGACCGTAGCCGCCCTGCAGAACCGGGTTGCCGCGCTCGAGGGCGGCGCGGGGGCGGTCTGCTGCTCGTCCGGTCACGCCGCGCAGATCCTCGCGCTGTTTCCGCTGATGGGGCCGGGCAGGAATATCGTCGCCTCGACCCGGCTTTACGGCGGCACCGTCACCCAGTTCACCCATGCGATCAAACGCTTCGGCTGGTCGGCGAAATTCGTCGATCTCGACGATCTGGATGCCCTGCGGGACGCCATCGACGACGATACCCGCGCGATATTCTGCGAATCGATCAGTAATCCGGGGGGATATGTCACCGATATCCCGTCAGTCGCAGAAGTTGCCGACGCGGCGGGCATTCCGCTGATCGTGGACAACACGCTTGCCACACCCTGTCTGTGCCGTCCCATCGAGATGGGCGCGACGCTTGTTGTCCACTCGCTGACCAAATTCATGACCGGCAATGGCACGGTCACCGGCGGCGTGGTGGTCGATAGCGGCAAGTTCGACTGGTCGGCCAGCGACAAGTTCCCCTCGCTTTCGGAACCCGAGCCCGCCTATCACGGCCTGAAATTCCACGAGACCTTCGGCGCGCTTGCCTTTACCTTCCACGGCATCGCCATCGGGTTGCGCGATCTGGGCATGACCATGAATCCGCAAGGGGCGCATTACACGCTGATGGGAATCGAGACGCTGGCGCTGCGCGTGCCGCGCCATGTGGAAAACGCCGTGAAGGTGGCCGAATGGCTGGAGAATGATCCACGGGTCACCTCGGTCACCTATGCGGGGCTGCCGTCATCGCCGTGGAACGAGACCGCGAAACGGCTTTATCCCAAGGGTGCCGGTTCGCTGTTCAACTTCGCGATCAAGGGTGGCTATGACGCGGCGGTCAGGATGGTCGATGCGCTTGACCTGTTCAGCCATGTCGCCAATCTGGGCGATGCGCGGTCGCTGGTGATCCATTCGGCCTCGACCACCCACCGGCAGCTGACCGAAGAACAGCAGCGCGCCGCAGGTGCCGCGCCCGAACTGGTGCGGCTGTCCATCGGGATCGAGAATCCCGACGATCTGATCGCCGATCTGGATCAGGCACTGGCGAAAGCCACCAGCTAGGAATTTTCACGGCAGGAGGGGCGTCCCCGCGCCCGCCCGGCTCCCCTCCCTTTGCTTCTTCTTTGTCCAAATACCTCTGGGGCCGCCGGCGGGTCGCGCCACTGGTTCAAGTGACCAGCCGGCGACGGGCACCGCCCCCGGCCGTCGCGGGACGCAGGTAACCGGCATTTCCAGTTCAACCCGACACGCTCTGGCGCGGCTATTCGTTGATTTCGGGTTCAACCAGCTTTGCAAGCTTGCGCAGGGATTCCTGCCAGCCCAGATAGCAGGCCTCGGCCGGGATCACGTCGGGCACACCCGCCTGTTCTATATTGACCTCGGTGCCGACCGACACCGCCTTCAGCACTATCGTCGTCTTCATCTCGCCGGGCAGGTTCGAATCCTCGAAACTGTCGGAATAGACAATTCGCTTGTCGGGGACGAGTTCCAGATAGGTGCCGCCGAATGCATGGCTGCGCCCATTGGTGAAATTGCGGAACGACATCCGGTGCTTTCCCCCCTCTTTCGCGTCCAGTTCATGGACGGTGCAGACAAAGCCGAATGGCGGAAGCCAGCTTGCGACGGCATCCGGTTCAAGGAATGCACGGTAAAGTTTCTCTGGCCGGGTGGCGAATACGCGGTGAAGTCGGATCGTATTAGGCATGTTTTCCTCCCTGAAAACAGATGTCGGCCGGGATGTCCGGCCTTTGGCGGAAGAGCAACCGGAATTGAGCCCGGATGGCCGTTGGCGGAATGAATGACACCGCCTTTAACCCGACTGTTGAGCTGTCTTTCCGGAACATGTTGCATCTTCTTGCAACTAACATACCGACTGGTTGGTATCTAATCAAGCAAAAAATTCCCCAAAGAAAAAACCGGCGAATGAAGAGCACTTCATCCACCGGCGGACGCCTTATAACCAACTGTAAAAACGTTTAAATCTTAACTCTCACCGCCCCGGGCGCATGCTATCGCCGGGGGCCCCTTTTGCGCCGCGCGGCCTCGAACCCGCTGAAAAATGCCTCGACCAACGCCAGAGGATCGCTTGCGGAACGGGGCGGCGGCGCGGGCGGCCGGGATGCAGGACGGCGGCTGCCGCGCATGGCAAGGATGGCCAACAGCACAGAGGACAGCGCGACAAAGACGCAGCCAAGGACCAATGCCGCAACAAGCGTATCATACCGGTCCGCAAGCGCGATCCATGCCGCGGCTGTCAGAAAGGCAAGCCCGATGATCAGGGAGATTCCCCCGATCATGCCAAGCATTGCCGCCCCGACAATCCTTTTCATCTGTCTTTCAAGAAAACCGGCCATCCCCGATCAGCGCCGCGAACTCACAAGACCGACAAGGAATCCCAGCGCAACCGCCAATCCGATGGTCGTCGCCGGACGCTCATGCATGAAATTTTCCGCATCATGAGCAATGTCACCCGCACGGGCGCGCAGACGCTCTACATCCTGTCCGGCCCGCGCACGCAGTTCCGCAGCGCGCTGCATGGTGCTTTGACCAACCTGCTCTGCCCGGTCGCGACCGTAATCCGCCAATAATTCAGTTAATTGGGACATATCGCCGCGCAGCGTATCAAGCTGGGCTGCCAGATCATCAACCGTCGGAGTATCTTTTTTGCTGGTTGTCGTCGTCGCCATACCAGTATCTCCTTTGAAGTATATCCAATTACATCATCGTTGATAACAAACGCATTTGACAGAAAATTGTTCCCGTGCCGGGATTCGCAAAAAGGCGGTCACGACCGGATCGTGACCGCCCTGGCCTGATTTCAACAAGGGTTCCGCGCCGGTAATTATTCGGCGGGTTGCGCCGCTTCGCGGTAATGGTGACGCGCATTGACCGGGCGCAGCAACAGATTGGCGAAAAAGGCGATCACCAGAAGTCCGGCCATGGCATACATGGTGGTATTGTAAAGGCTCGGCGTCGGGTCGATCGTGCCTTCCGGCGCGATCTCCATCAACCGGGCCACGGTCACGGTCTTTGCCGCCACCAGTTGATCAAGCTGATCCATCGGCGCACCGAATTTCTGCGCGAAAGTCTCGGGATCGACCCTGCCGGCCAGATCGGAGATCGCGCGCCCTACCGACCTGTCGCGCAGCGAGGTGATGGCAAGCGGTCCCAGCACGCCCGCCGCCGACCATGCCGTCAGGATCCGGCCATGGATGCCGCCGACATGCATGGTGCCGAACATATCCGCCAGATAGGCCGGAATGGTCGAGAAGCCGCCGCCATACATGGAAAAGATGATCATCGTGGCAACATAGAACCCGGCCAGATAAATGACGTTGGGGCTTCCTGCCCCGGCCGATGCGAAGAACGGAATGGACAGATACAGCAAGGTGCCCAGCACGAAGAAACAATGATAGGTGTTCTTGCGCCCGATATAATCCGAGGTCGAGGCCCAGAAGAACCGCCCGCACATGTTGAAAACCGAGATCATCAGCACATAGGTCGAGGCGAAGGCGGCCGTCACAATGGTCGGCATGGTCGTGCCGAAGACGTCGGTCATCATGGTCTTGGCCACCGCAAGCACCCCGATCCCGGCGGTGACGTTCAGGCACAGCATAAGCCACATCTGCCAGAATTGCGGCGTTTTCAAAGCCTGATCGATATCCACATGTTCGCTTGTGACCATGCTTCTGGTCTGCTCTTTCGGCTGCCATCCCTCGGGCTTCCAATCAGCCGGGGGAACACGATACAGGAAAGCGGCGATGATCATGACGCAGAAATACACGATGCCCAGCGTCAGGAAGGTCGCCGACGCCCCGGTATCGCCCGTGCCGACGACATAGACGCCCGCTTCACCGCCATATGAGGCGGCCTGCGAGGCAGAGGCGACGACGACCTCTGCCTTGCCCGTCGCGGTTTCGGCAAAGCGGCGGCCGCCTTCGGTGATGACATTGACCGCATTGTCCGCGCCCAGATATTCAGGCGCCCTGGCATAGACCGACAGCAGCCAATCCTTGACCGGCGCGGCGATCATCGCGCCGCCGCCGAAGCCCATGATGGCCATGCCCGTCGCCATACCCCTGCGGTCCGGGAACCAGCGGAGCAGCGTCGAGACCGGCGAGACATAGCCAAGACCCAACCCACAGCCGCCCAGAACCCCATAGCCCAGATAGATCAGCCAAAGCTGATGCAGCGCGATCCCGGCCGATCCGATGATGAAGCCACCGCCCCACAGGAAGGCGGCGACAACGCCGACCATCCGCGGGCCGACCTCTTCCAGCCATTTTCCGGCGAAAGCCGCCGAAAGGCCAAGGAAAACGATCGCCACCGAGAAGATCCAGACGATTCCGGACAGGCTCCAGTCATCCGCGGCGGCACTGACCACGCCCAGTTCCCGCGACAATGCCGGGTTGAACACCGACCACGCATAGACCGAGCCGATACACAGATGGATGGCGATTGACGCTGGCGGCACCAGCCAGCGATTGAAACCGGGCTTGGCGACGATGTTCTCTTTGCGCAGAAATGCGAGAGCGCCGCCGGGCTTGGCGTTATCCATAATTTCTCCTCCCATGGTCGCGGCCGGCACCGAAAACGCTTGACGCCGCCGCATGTTACTGCGGGGATTGTGGTTAGGAGAACCTTATGGGTCAATTGATTTTTTTAATTGATTTCAATATCTTATGTGCATTTTGTCCATCGCGGGGGAATAGCTTTCGGATAATCGGGACATTCCGTCCGCGGCCCCGGCAGGACAACCGTCAAACCGGGACATTCTGTCCATTTCACTGATCGGCGGCGACGGGCAGAACAATTTCGAAACAGCTTCCCTCACCCGGGCTGGAACTGGCCGAAATGCGCCCGCCGATTCGGCTGACAAGCTGCTGGCTGATCGACAGGCCCAGCCCGGTGCCCTGCGCCAGCTTGGTGGTGAAGAACGGATCGAAAATGCGCTTCAGAGTCTCTGCCGGGATACCGGTGCCGGTATCCTCGACACGGATGACGACCTGCTCATCCTTATCCACCACGCTCAGGGTCAGGATCCCGCCATCGGGCATGGCATGGACCGCATTCAGCAGCAAGTTGACGATGACCTGCTGAAGCTCGGTCCTTTCCATCAGGACCGGGGACAGCGACGAGAAATCCGTGCGCACCTCGATCTGCGCGTTCTCGATCTGCCTGCGGGTCAGCACCAGACAGTCGCGCGCGACTTCCGAAGGCAGGATCACATTTGCCGCCCCCGAATACTCGGCCGGGCGGGCGAATTGCAGCAGTTTCGAAACGATCACACCGACACGGTAAACCTGATCGTCGATCAGCCGGAACTCGGTTTCAACCTTCCTGACATCATCGCCCAGCAGATCCCGCGCGACATCCAGATTGCCCTGAATGACCGCGATGGGATTATTGATCTCATGCGCGACCCCGGCGGTGATCTCGCCCACGGCGGCCAGTTTTTCCGACATGATAAGCCGCTCGGTCGCGCGTTCCAGCTTGGTATTGGCCTCTTGCAGATCCCTTGTGCGTTCCTCGACCTTCTGTTCCAGGCTTTCGCCCCAGCCGCGCAATTGCCGGTCGCGCTCCTGCACCGCATCCAGCAAGCCATCGAGATGCTGCGCCACCTGCGCAATCTCGCCACTGCCATCTGACAGCCCGTTGCGAGCGTTCAGGTCGCCCTCTTCGACCCGGGTGATGGTCTGGGTCATCCGTTCGAGCGGCAGGAAAATCCGGCCTGCCCAACGCAGGAAGATCGGCACCGAAAGCCCCGCGACCAGCAGGAAAACCAGCGTCAGCACGACAATCGTATTGGTTTTCTGGCGCTGGAAAGGCGCTTCCAGAAAACCGACATACAGCATCCCGACCTTCTGACCCTTGCTGTCGATGATGGGCTGATAGGCCGAGATATACCAGTCATTGACCACGAAGGCGCTGTCGAGCCATGTCGCGCCCTCGCCCAGCACACGGCTGCGCACCTCGGCCGAAACCCGGGTACCAAGAGCGCGAAGGTTCTCGAACAGGCGCACATTGGTCGAGATACGGACATCGTCCAGAAACAGCGTCGCGGTGCCCTGGCTGCCCTGCGGCAGCGACCGTTCGCGATAAACAAGCGCGTTGATCGTATCGATGAAATCAAGGTTGCGGTTCAGCAGCAGCCCGCCGACAAGCGCCCGGCGCGATCCGTCGGGCATGATCACCGGGGCGGCGGAATGAATGACCATGCCGCGATCCTCGGTGCTGCGATCCGTTGGCACGGCGGCGCGGGTCGGTACAAGCCGGACAGTGGCGCGTTCCGACAGCCCTTGCGACAATGCATCAAGCTGATCGGGCAGGAATATGTCTATGGCGCTGTGCGGCTCGCCGGCAAGCGCGTCCTGCACAACCGGCCAATCGCCCGAAACAAACCCGCCGGGCGTCCTTCCGCCATCCGACAGGTAAAGAAAATCCAGCTCCAGCCGCTTTTGCAGCTCCGTAATGAAATCGTCCTGCTCACCCAGGCTCAGCGCCGTCTGGAAGGCAACCGAATGCGCCGCAGCATCCAGACGCTCCCCCGAGTTTTCAAGCAGATGCTGCAGATATTGATCCGCAATCGTCAGATCGCTGTTGACCTTGACGATCAGCAGATTGTCCATCTTTCCCGACCAGCGCAGCATCGCGCCGCCAAGAATCACCGGGAACAGCACCAGCATGGGCAGCAACGCGATCACCAGAAGCCGCACCCGGACCGAGCGAAACAGACGGCCAAGCCCCGACATGGGTCACAGCCCCCAAGAGGCGCATTTGCGGTCGATGGTCTTGCGGGACACTCCCAGCCGCCGCGCCGCCTCCGAGCGGTTGCCATCGGTTGCATCAAGCGCCCGCAGGATCTCGCGCCGCTCGACCTGTGCCAGCGGCGCGATCTCATCCTGTTCACCCCTCGGTGACAGGGTTTCCAGCGGGAAGCGCCCGAAAATCAGCGATCTTTCGATGAAATTGCGCAATTCCCGAATATTGCCCGGCCAGTCGTGCCGCAGCAGCGCCGCACGTGTCGCGTGGTCGATCTCAAGCGTCGGCAATGCCAGCCTCGAAGCAATTTCGCGCAGGAACAGTTCGGCCAGTTCGATGATATCCGTTTCACGTTCCGCCAATGTGGGCATCCGCAATTCGACGACATTGATACGGAAGAACAGATCTTCGCGGAAACGGCCTTCGGCAACCTCACGTTCCAGTGCCCGGCTGGTGGCCAGCACGAAGCGCAGATCAAGCCGTATCTCGCGCTCTGCCCCGACCGGACGAACCGTGCCGTCCTCGATCACGCGCCGCAGCGCCGATTGGGCAGATGGGCTAAGCCCCGTGACATCATCCAGAAACACCGTGCCGCCCTGCGCCGATGGCAAAAGCCCTTCGCGTGCATGGCTTGCGCCGGGAAACGCCCCTGCGACATGGCCGAACAATTCGCTTTCGATCAGTTCCGCCGGTATGGCGGAACAATTGATCGGCACGAATGGCGCCTCGGCCCGTTTCGAGGTGGAATGCATATGCCGAGCCACCACCTCTTTGCCGGTCCCCGACGCACCGGTCAGCAGAACCGGGGTCGAGACATCGCGGATCCGGGCCAGCATCGCGCGGGTGGCGGAAACCGCGGCAGAGGATCCGATCAGCTCGCGGCGCTGCTGGCCGATATCCTGCCCCTCCAACTCGCGCTTCAGCAGCATGTTCTCGCGCCGCAACTGCGCCATCTGGATGCAGCGGCCCACGGCGTTCAGAAGCTGGTTCGAACGGAACGGCTTCAGCACGAAATCCGTCGCCCCCGCCCGCATCGCCTCGATGGCGGTTTCCAGATCGGCATAGGCGGTGACCATGATCGTATCGGTGAAGCCGCCGCTGTCCCGCTGTTCCGCCAACCAGTCGATGCCCTTTTTCCCCGGCATCATATTGTCGAGGATCATCACGTCGAAATGCCGCTGCGCCAGAAGCGCGGCGGCCTGATCGGCGTTCCCGGCCTCGGCCACATGCAGGCAATAGGGCGTCAGCGTCTTGACCAGGAAATTGCGCATCCCCGGCTCGTCATCGACGACCAGCACGCTGGCCCGCTCGAGCCGCCGGACGAGTTGTATATTGCCGCTATCCATTCCCGATTCCGTCACTCCGCCCCGGCTCATCGTGGCGCGAGATCGACAGGAATGCCAGAAATTCCCGCATAAGGTCAATGCAGGCAGGGATGGCCGCCTGCAATAGCGACGGCTCCCAGAAGTCTATGCGATCCGTTTACCCTGACTCCAGCCTGCCCGTACGATCGGATTGCCGTTATACGTCGCCACCCGCGCAAGATCGGCGCGTTTCCCCTCGGCCAGAGTTCCGCGATCCTCCAGCCCGCTCACCTGCGCCGGTGCCAGCGTGACGGTGCGGATGGCACGGGGCAGATCGCCCCATATCTCCGCCAGACGGAAGGCCGCCAACAGCAGCGCGGCAGGCACGTAATCCGATGACAGAATGTCCAGCAGATCGTGATCGGCCAGTTCCCGCGCCGAGACATTGCCGGAATGCGACCCGCCGCGCACGATATTCGGGGCGCCCATCATCACGGCGATCCCGGCCTCCCGGCAGGCTTCGGCGGCTTCCAGCGTGGTGGGAAATTCCGCCAGCCGCACGCCATGCCGCGCGGATACCGCGACCTGCGCCGCAGTCGTATCGTCATGGCTGGCCAGCAGCACGCCCAGTTTATGCGCAGCCTCGACCGCGGCGGATTCGTGCCGCGTTCCATTGCGGTCATGCAACTCCTTCAGCATGGCGATATGGTGCTGAAACTCCTCCTCGCTCATGCCGCGTTTGCCCTGCATATATTCGCGCAGCTTGTCGATATCCCGGAACTGCCGCTGTCCCGGCGTGTGATCCATCAGGCTGATCAGGCCGATGCGGTCCTGCGGCGTGAATTCGGCAAGCTCCTCAAGCAGCGTTTCCGAGCAGATCTCGGCCCGCAGATGGATGAAATGCCCGATCCGCAGCGCCCCCGCCTCGCGCAGCGTGATCAGTTCCGAGGCAAGCTGCCTTGCATAACGGCGGTCACGCCCCTTGCCCGACACGGTCGACCCGATCCGCAGCGCGTCGAACACCGTGGTGATGCCGCAGGATGCAAGTTCGGCGTCATGGGCGATCAGTGCCGCCTCATGCGGCCACGAGACTTCGGGGCGGGGCTCGAGATGCTGTTCAAGATTGTCGGTATGCAATTCGATCAGGCCGGGGATCAGGTAATCGCCCTCTAGATCGACTGCGCCACGCGGCACGGCGGCGGTTTCGACGATCCGGGCGATATGGTTGCCGCCGATGATCAGCTGCCCGGTAATCTCGCGGGTTTCCAGCACGATCCGGGCATTGGCAAGGCAAGTTTCTTCTGTCATGGGATCATCATGCTCAGCAGTTAATTCGGGGGAAACAAGGGGCGTGTCCATGTCATCTCATATCCGGTTTGCAATCTATTATCTGCCGCCCGAAGGCGCATTGGCGCAATTTGGCGCCCAGTGGCTTGGCTGGGATTGTCTGACGGGCGAATCCGCTCTGCAACCCGACCTGCCGAAAATCGCCGATGCGACGGAAGCGCCGCGCAAATACGGATTCCACGCGACGCTGAAACCGCCTTTCCGCCTGGCGGCAAAGGAGACGACTGACGGATTGCGGGCCGCGATTGCGCAACTGGCCGCCAATCAGCCCCCGGTGGTTCTGGAGGGGTTGACCCTTGATCGGCTGGGCAATTTCCTGGCGCTGCGTCCGATCGGCGACACGACCGCTCTGAATGCGCTTGCCGGGGAATGCGTGACGGCGCTGGACCGGTTCCGCGACGCGCCCGGACCTGCCGAGCTGGAACGCCGCCGCAAATCCGGCCTCAGCCCCCGGCAAGACGAGTTGCTGCGCGAATGGGGCTATCCCTATGTGCTGGAGGAATTCCGCTTTCACATGACGCTTAGCGGCAATCTGGACGATGGCGATCTGACCCGGTTCCAGGATGAAATCGCCCGCCGCCTGCCCGCGCTGCCGCACCCCTATATGATCGACAATATCGCATTGGTGGGGCAGCGTCCGGACGGGATGTTTCAGTTGATCCAACGCTACGCCCTCACCGGATAAAGCGCCAGAAGCGCCTGCCGCACAGCGTCGTTAAACGAGCCGTCATTATCGATCTGCGCCAGTTTCAGCCCCGGCGGAAACGCCCCGGCATCACGCGACAGGCGAAGCGCGATCTGTGCCTCATCCTCGCGCCCCCGGCCGCGCAGACGCGCCGCCAGCGTCTCGGGACGGGCGGTGATGTTCAGAACCAGAATATCGGGGAATTGCGCCTGCGCCGCGTTCAGCACCCCGCGCGACAGGTTCACCAGCATTTCCGCGCCTGCGGCGATCCGCTGCGAAATATCGGCAGGGATGCCGTAAAACAGGCCATGCGCCTGCCATTGCAGACAGAATTCGCCCGCATCCGCGCGGCGATGGAATTCGGCCTCACTGACCGGTTCGTAATCCTCGCCGCCGCTTTCCGGCGCGCGGGTGATTACGCGGCGAACAAGTGCCAATTCGGGTTGCGCCCGCACAAGCGCACGCATCACGCTGTCCTTGCCCACACCCGAGGGGCCAACAACGCCGATCAGTCGCCCCGCCATCACGCGGCCTTCGCGGGGGTGAAACCCGAAACATCGATCTCGCGGTCGCAAACCCTGTTCCGCGCCGCCTCATCATGGAAAATCCCGACTATGGCGGCCCCGCGCGCCTTCGCCTCTTCGATCAGCGACAGCACGGTTTCGCGATTAGCAGCGTCAAGGCTGGCGGTGGGTTCATCCAGCAAAAGGGCCGGATATTCGTGGCAGAAGCCCCGGGCGATATTCACCCTTTGCTGCTCGCCGCCCGAAAAGGTCGTGGGCGACAACTGCCACAGGTTTTCCGGAATGCGCAGCCGCCGCAACAGGCTCGCGGCACGGTCGCGGGCCTCATCCGGACCCGCGCCCAGCATCAGCAATGGCTCGGCCACGACATCCAGCGTCGGCACACGCGGCACCACGCGCAGGAACTGGCTGACATAGCCCAGCACCTCGCGCCGCATGGCAAGGATCTCGCGAGGTTCGGCCCGTGTCACATCGGTATCGCCGACCCGGATCATCCCGCCAGCCGCCAGATAATTGCCATAGATCATCCGCATCAGCGTGGATTTCCCCGCACCCGAACTGCCAGTCAGTGCAACGCATTCGCCGGGGGCGACCTGCAATGCCGCGCCCGCCATCACGGCAATTTCGGTACCGCCCTGATTATGCAGGGTAAATGTCTTGAGGACGTCTGAAATCCGTATCATCTTACACCTGCAAAACCGAAGAGACCAAAAGTTGCGTATAGCCATGCTGCGGATCGTCCAGCACCTGATCGGTCAACCCGCTTTCCACCACATGACCGTCCTTCATGACCATCAGCCGATGCGCCAACAGGCGCACCACCGCAAGATCATGAGTGACGACGATGGCCGACAGTCCCATATCCCGCACTAGCCCGCGCAGCAGATCCAGAAGCCGCGCCTGAACCGAAACATCCAGCCCGCCCGTCGGCTCGTCCATGAAGATCAGACGCGGACCGGTGACCAGATTGCGGGCGATCTGCAAACGCTGCTGCATCCCGCCGGAAAAGGTCGAGGGGCGGTCATCGATGCGGCTTTCGCTGATCTCGACCCGGCCCAGCCAGTCGCCTGCCGCCGCGCGGATCGTGCCATAGTTGCGCCCACCGACCGCCATCAGCCGCTCGCCGATATTGCCGCCGGCACTGACGCCCATGCGCAAGCCATCGCGGGCATGCTGATGCACGAAGGCCCAGTCCGTGCGCGACAGCATCCGGCGCGCGGCCTCTCCCATTTGCAGCGTGTCGCGGGGGCCATCCGCACGGGTGTCGAAAATCACCCGCCCGTCATCCGGGGGGATATGGCCCGCGAGGCAGTTCAGCAGCGTCGATTTGCCGGAACCGGATTCGCCGACGATTCCCATCACCTCGCCGGGATACAGATCGAACGAGATATCGCCGCAGCCCAGATGCGGGCCGTAGCGCTTGGTGATATTCCTGACACTCAGCAAGGGCGTCATGCCGCATCCTCCGCCAATTCGCCGCGATGCCCGTTAGCGCGGCGGGTTTCGCAGTAATCCGTATCCGAGCAGACGAACATCCGCCCCCCTTGATCGTCGGTGATCACCTCGTCCAGATAGGCATCCTCGGCACCGCAAAGCGCACAGGGATGCTCGGCCTTGGACGGATCGAAAGGATGATCCTCGAAATCCAGCGAGACGACACGCGTCCAGGGCGGCAGCGCATAGATCCGCTGTTCCCGTCCGGCGCCGAAAAGCTGGATCGCGGCCATCTCCATCTTCGGATTGTCGAATTTCGGGATCGGCGAGGGGTCCATCACGTAACGCCCCTCGACCTTGACCGGATAGGCATAGGCGGTGGCGATATGACCGTGGCGGGCGATATCCTCGTACAGCTTGACATGCATCAGCCCGTATTCCTCAAGCGCGTGCATCTTGCGCGTCTCGCTTTCGCGCGGCTCCAGAAAGCGCAGCGGCTCGGGGATCGGCACCTGATAGACAAGGATCTGATCGTCGCCCAGGGGTTCCTCGGGGATGCGGTGACGGGTCTGGATGATGCTGGCCTCGCTGGTAGAGGTCACGACCTCGACCCCTGCCGTCCGCTCGAAGAACTTGCGGATCGAGACGGCATTGGTGGTATCGTCCGCCCCCTGATCGATCACTTTCAGCCGGTCATCCGGCGTCAGGGTCGCGGCAGTGACCTGCACGCCGCCGGTGCCCCAGCCATAAGGCATCGGCATCTCGCGACTGGCGAAAGGCACCTGATAGCCGGGGATCGCAAGCGCCTTGAGGATCGCGCGGCGGATCATCCGCTTGGTCTGCTCGTCCAGATAGGCGAAATTGTAATCGTCGCTCATTCGGCGGCCTCCATCTGTTCGGGGGTGTCGCCCGCCCCCGCCTCGCGCCGCAGCTTGCGCACCAGTTCCAACTCGGACTGGAAATCGACGTAATGCGGCAGCTTGATATGTTCGAGAAAGCCGGTCGCCTGAATATTATCGGCGTGATACAGGACGAATTCGGTATCCTGCGCCGGAGCGCCGGTGAAATCCTCGCCCAGTTCCTCCCATCGCAGCGCCCGGTCGACCAGCGCCATCGAGATCGCCTTGCGCTCGGACTGGCCGAAAACCAGACCATATCCGCGGGTGAATTGCGGCGGTTCGGTCTTCGAGCCCTTGAACTGGTTCACCGTCTCGCATTCGGTCAGAGTCACCTCGCCGATCTCGATGGCGAAACCCAGTTCAGGGATGTCCATCTCGACGGCGACCGCCCCGATCCGCAGCTCACCCACAAAAGCGTGATTGCGGGCATAGCCGCGCTGCGTCGAATAGGCGAGCGCAAGCGTGAATCCTTCATCCGCGCGGGTCAGAGATTGCAGGCGCAGCGGACGGCTGGCGGGCATCTCCAGCGGCTCGCGCGTCAGATCGGGCGGCGGGGTCTCATCCGGCGCGGCTTCTTCGATCAGACCCTCGCGGTTCAGAAAACCGGTGACATGGGGAACCGGCTGCGGCTCGGCGGGTGGCGCGGGCATCCGGGGCGCTTCGCCGTCGGCGGCCAGTTTGAAGTCAAGCAACCGATGCGTGTAATCGAAAGTCGGCCCCAGCACCTGCCCGCCCGGCAAATCCTTGAACGTCGCCGAGATCCGCCGCTCGCAGCGCATGGCGGCGGTATCGACAGGCCGGGCATGACCGAACCGGGGCAGCGTCGTGCGATAGGCGCGGATCAGGAAAACCGCCTCGATCAGATCGCCCCGCGCCTGCTTGATCGCCAGCGCCGCCAGATCGGGATCGTAAAGCGACCCCTCGGCCATCACCCGGTTGACGGCAAGCGCCAGTTGCTCGCGGATCTGTTCCGTCGAGAGTTCCGTTACCCCGGCATCGCCACGCCGTTCCTCGGCCAGCCATGCATGGGCATTGTCGATGGCGCGTTCACCACCCTTGACGGCAACATACATCAGACGACCTCCGTACTGCGCGGCAGGGCGGCAAGCCGATCCCCGCAGGTGAAAATGAAATCCAGTCCCAATGGAAAGACACGGGCATTCTGCTGGAACGCGGCGATCTCGGGCAGCGACAATTCGGCAGTATCGCGAATGCCGGGACCGCGCAGCGTCGCGCCCCTTGCCTCCAGCAGCGGGGTTTCGACGAGCAGGGTGGCCGAACGGTCAGGATATTCGGAACAGCCCTGCCGGAAACGATCCAGTGGCAGCAATTCCTCCCAAGGGCCAATCGCAAAACTGCATTCATCGGCACCGACGATCGGCGCACCGGCATGAAAGCCGATCCATTGGCGCAGCGATGGCAGATCAAGAGAGGGCGTCAAGTAAACCGGCGTCTCGGGATCGCACAGGGTCAGCAGCACCACGCCTGCCGCCTGCGACAGCGGTGCGGGCGGTTCCGCGCCCCGCACCGCCTCGATCCGCCCGGGCCGGGCCAATGCCGACATCACCGCGCGGAAGGCTTGCGCGGATTGCTGGGCCGGATCGGAAAAGCCTCCGGCAAGGGTCAGGTCATCCATGCTCAATCCTCCCCGCGCACCATGGTGAAAAACTCCACTTTCGTCTGCGCCGCCTTCCCGGCCCGCGCTGTGCGGCGGGTCTGCTCATCGGCGGAAAGCGGGTCCAGAACATCGCGCCGGATTCTGGCCGCCATTCCGGTCTGCATCAGTGCATCGACCAAGGCCGCTGCCTGCGCGTCGTCCCGGCGGCGCCCCTGCACATAGCCATGCCCGACTTCGCCCGAAGCCAGCTTCAGCGAACAGCGTGTCACTGTCATCTCACCCAGATTGAAGGGGCCGCCGCTCCCCCCCATACGCCCGCGCAGCATGACACTGCCGATCTCGGGCGGGCGCAGATATTCGAATTCAGGCGCCAGACCGGCCAAGGCCAGCAATTGCGCAGCCCGGCCTTCGGGCGCACGGGCCAGACAGCCCAGCCAATCGCGGCGCGCGCCATTCTCGGGAGTGTTCAGAGGCATCTCGACAACTTCCAGGTAATCCTATACAACTAGACATATCCTGCCATAATCGCGCCGAAACCGCCACCGGAGTTTTGTGAATTTTGGGTAACAACATAGGGAAAACCCCGCTCTGGCAGGCAATCGCCGCCAGTCTGCGTGACGATATCGCCGAGGGTCGCTATGGCCCCGGCGATAAAATGCCGGGTGAACTGGCGCTGGCCGAGCGGTTCGGGGTCAACCGTCATACGGTCCGCCACGCATTGACCCTGCTGAAGGAAGAAGGGCTGGTGCATAGCAGGCGCGGTTCGGGCGTCTATGTGCTGGCGCGACCGATGGATTATCCGCTGGGACGCCGGGTCCGGTTTCGCCGGAATCTGCTTGCCGCAGGCCGCCTGCCCGAACTGCGGATCCTTGGCATTGAAAGCCGGGAAGCCACGGCCGAGGAAGCCGCACCGCTGGCGCTGGCGCAAGGCGATATGATCTGCGTTTTCCACGGCTATTCATTGGCCGATGCACAACCGATCTCGCTAAGCGAAAGCCTGTTCCCGCAAACCCGCCTGCCCGGAATCGCCGAGGCCCTGCGCGACGGCAAGGGCGTGACCCATGCGTTGCAGCAGGCGGGCGTGGCCGATTACACCCGCGCCTCGACCCGCATCAGTGCCAGACTGGCCACCGCGACTCAGGCGCTGCATCTGCGGCTTCGCGAAGGCGCGCCGCTGATCTATGCGACCTCGATCAATGTCGATCCGGACGGCAAGCCGGTGGAATTCGGCCGTACATGGTTCGCAGGTGACCGCATCACCCTGACACTGGAAAATGACGGCCTCGCATAAGCCGTCACCACTTTTGCATAGAAGATCGGGGGCAAGGCGTCCCAGAGCCGAAACACCCCGCCCCCTCTGCGACCGGGCTTATCTGCCCTTGGGGCCGCGTTTCAGGGACAGCGTGCCGTCTCCGTCATGGTCAAGACGCTCGACCATGCGGTTGACCCGCTTGTCCATTTCCTCGGCACTGATCACGCCATCGCCGTCATGATCCAGCGACTGGAACGCATCGACCATGCGCGAACGGGTCAGTTCACGGTAAAGCGTGTCGAATTCCTCGATCGACAATGCGCCGTCGTCATCCGCATCGACCGCAGAAACACGGTCCGCGCGATAGGCGTCAAGCTCTTCGCGCGTGACCGTGCCGTCCTTGTCGGCATCCGCCGCCTCGAACACATCGCGGAAGATTTCACCGCCCTTGCCGGGGCCAGACCGGTGGTGTTTCCCATGATCCGGACGGAAATGCGCCTGGTGAAACCGTTTACCCTCCATCGGCCCATGCGCCTTATCCGCACCGGGCTGGCGCGGGGCGGCTTGTTCCGGGGCCGATTGCTCTGGTGCGGCCTGATCCGGGGCCGGCTGGTCCGGCGTGGATTGTGCTGTCGCGACCATGGCGCCCGCGCCGATCATGACAAGCGCTGCGAAACCGGCAGGGAGAAATTTCGAGGTTTTCATAGAATCATCCTTTGATCTTGAATTTCCGAAGGCCGCGCCTCCGATATCCCTGATCTAGCCGGATCGTGGCCGAAATGTTTGTCAGCCCCGGCGCTCGATTGTCGTGGATTGTCGCAACGCGCCGCACTGATACAAATTGCGACAAAAAACGCCCGCCGTGGCTTGGCCTGCTATGGGAATTGCGGCGAAACTGGCAGTAAATGAACCCAACCGACCCCAGAACCGAAAGGCCCGACAAATTGGAGGCTGCCGAACCCCAGATCCTGATCGTCGACGACGCCCGCGATATCCGGGAATCGCTGGGCCAGTATCTGCGCAAGCAGGGATATCGCACGCAGCTGGCCGCGAATGGCATCGAGGCGCGGCGGATCATCGAGGAAGCCAGTCTCGCCCTGATCGTGCTTGACGTGATGATGCCGGGCGAGGACGGGCTGAGCATCTGCCGGTGGCTGACGGGTCGCGGCGGCCCTCCGGTCATCCTGCTGACGGCGATGGCCGATGAAACCGACCGGATCGTCGGGCTGGAACTTGGCGCCGACGATTACGTGGTCAAACCCTTCAACCCGCGCGAATTGCTGGCCCGGATCCGTGCCGTGCTGCGCCGCGCACCGATGCCCGCACCCACCATAACCGGAACACAGCGCCGCTTTGCCGGATGGGAGCATGCGCCCGCCACGCAAGAACTGCGCCACGCGGATGGGCGGCATGTGGTGCTGACCTCGGGCGAGAACCGGCTGCTGACGGTTTTGCTTGACCACGCGCAGACGGTTCTTTCGCGGGACCGCCTGCTTGACCTGACCGCCGGGCGCGATGCCAAAGCCTATGACCGCGCCATCGACAACACCGTCAGCCGCCTGCGCCGCAAGATCGAGGACGATCCCAAATCCCCCCGCCTGATCGTCACGGAATGGGGCGGCGGCTATATGCTTGCCGCTCCGGTGGAAACGCTGTGAAAATTGTGCAGCGCATCTTGCCCGACGGTCTGGCGGGCCGTTTCGCGGTGCTGCTGATCACCGTCCTGCTGGCGGCCGGCATCGCGGCTACCGCGCTCCTGTTTGTTCAACGCGGACAGTCCGAGCGAAATCTTCGCGAAGCGCGCGAGATCGAACGGATCGCCTCGATCGTTCCCGCGCTTGAATCCGCCGCGCCACCGCTTCGCAGGCAAATCGCCCATGACGCATCCAACAGGCTTACGCGATACATGATCGCCCCCCGTCCGATCGTTCAGGACAGACGGGAGGCACCGCGCCCTTTGCGCAATCTGACCGCATCCCTTGCCGAAGCCCTGCCCGGCCGCGAAATCCGCGGCGCCGTCCTGTCGCATCGCATGAGCGGGCCGCCTCCGATGGGGCCGCGTTTCGAAACACTTGCCATCTCGGTCCAGCTTGCACATGCCGATGGACAGCCGCCGCTATGGCTCAACGTGATGTCGCGCGGGAACTGGTTTCGTCCGCCCGGCGCGCGCGGAACGGTTGTACCGGCGTTCCTTGGCCTGTCGCTTTTATCCGTGCTGGGCGTGGGCCTGATCTTCGTCAGACGGCTGACCCGGCCGCTGACCGGACTGGCCCGGGCCGCACGCGCGGCAGGACATGGCGATCGCAATATACGAGTCAGCGAAACGGGCGCACGCGAACTGCGCGAAGCCGCGCGGGCCTTCAACGAGATGCAGGACCGCATCGCCCGTTTCGACGCCGATCGTATGCGCATGCTTGCCGCCGTCGGGCACGATCTTCGCACGCCGATCACCTCCTTGCGGATTCGCGCCGAGATGCTGGACGAAGAAGAGGCCGTCCCGATGATCCGGACGCTTGAGGATATGACGGTCATGGTAAACGGCCTCGTCGCCTATGCCCGTGGCGCAGGAGACGGCGAGGAAAGCGAGATGCTTGACCTTGGCGCCCTCCTTTCCCGGCTGTGCGATGAGCGGGGCGCGAATTTCCTGTGCCGGCGAAACGCATATGTCACGGGCCGCCCGGTCGCGCTGGGCCGGGCCATCGGGAATGTGGTGGATAATGCGCGGCGTTTCGGCACATCGGCGCAGGTCGCGCTTTCGCGCGATGCGGAGACCGCGATCATCACGGTCGAGGATAACGGGCCCGGAATACCGCCCGACCGGCTGGACGCGATGTTCGAGCCCTTCGTGCGCGGCGACGAAAGCAGGAATCAGGAAACCGGAGGCGCGGGGCTGGGCCTTGCCATCGCCAGAAACATCATCGCAGCCCATGGCGGTATGATCACGCTTGAGAACATGCCGGAATGCGGATTGCGGGCAACGGTCAGGCTGCCGCTATCCACCAGGCCGCATGACTGAGACGGCGGGTACGCGCGAAACCAACATATATCTGCCGGCCAGTGGCATCCCGTGTTACCTTCTTTCTCGCAGAGGAAAGAAGCATGATGCATACGACAAATTACCACAATACGCTGATCACCGTCTCACCTGATTGCCCGGCCGCAACCGCAGCCCCACCGGCCAGACAGGACACAATCGCGGGGCGGCAATATGCGATGCTGAATGACAGCCCCTATGGGCTGACTTCGGACGAATTGCTTCTTGCCGTCGAGAATGAACGCAAAGGGCCAATCGATGCCGTCACCTTCTTCTCGACACCCAAAGCCTGCTTGCGCGCCTCGCCCCTGGTGAAAAGGCATGGTTATGGGCTGTATCACGATGCCGGGGGCAAGATCGCTCTGATTCCCGTGGAAAGCGTTGAATACGCGCGACTTCTGGCCGCGCCCGATGTGGAAAAACGCCCCGGCATGCGCAATTCCCGACGTTGATGCGCCGTTAAAGCGAATCCGCGCGACATGGAATGGCAAACAGTTTGTCGTTCCCCCAAGACCCGCAGGATTGCCGTGAAAAAGGGCCGGATCGGCATCCGGCCCCTGATCTTGCCGATATCACGCGGCTTCCATCCGAAAGCCGCGCGGATCCGGGTCACAGACGCGACGCGACGTTTTCCCAGTTCACCAGATTGTCGAGGAAGTTCGACAGGTATTTCGGGCGGGCATTGCGGAAATCGATGTAATAGGAATGCTCCCAGACATCGCAGCCCAGCAGCGCCGTCTGATCGAAGCATAGCGGGTTGACGCCGTTCTCGGTCTTGGTCACGGCAAGCGAGCCGTCGGCATTCTTGACCAGCCAGACCCAACCCGAGCCGAACTGACCCACACCGTTTTCGCTGAACGATTTCTTGAACTCATCGACTGAGCCGAAGGATTCGGTCAGTGCCTTTTCGAGTTCCGAGGGAATGGCGCCCGGATTCGGAGCCATCATTTCCCAGAACTGGGTGTGGTTCCAGTGCTGGCTGGCATTGTTGAAGATACCGTTCTGAGCCACGGCGCCCTTGCTGTAGGTGCCCTTGACGATGTCTTCCAGCGACTTGCCTTCCCACTCGGTGCCGGCGACCAGCTCGTTCAGCTTGTCGACATAGGCGTTGTGGTGCTTGTCGTGGTGAAATTCCAGCGTTTCTTTCGACATGCCCGCACCGCTCAGTGCATCATGGGCATAGGGAAGATCGGGAAGGGTGAAAGCCATAGTCCTCTCCTTTTCATACAAGGCCGAAGCCGTCGTTCCGGACGCACAGTCACGTATTTGAATGGTTAACGCAAGGGGCTGCCGCCTCAATACGCCAGTCTGCGGCCAGTTCATGCTTGCAGTGATGGAGATATGAGATCGGATCCATTCACGGCTCATCGCCCGGTGCGATTCCCGCGATCATACCCGCTCATTCGCCGACCGGAATGAAAGCCGGACGCATCGCGCCCGATCGGTAAAAGCTTATCCGGGCAACAGGATGCTTCAATGGCCGACGAACAGCCCGTTTCACAACCGGATTTGGTCCGGCGGCACACGCAGGCGCCCTGCCGACCAGCCGTCAAGCGCCACGGATCCCCGTGAACGAACACCATGCAGCAGCATTACCCACCCATGCAAAAGGACGGCTTTCCTTCACGTTCCCAGATAAGCCTCGCGGATCCGCGGATCGGTAATCAGGTCCCCGGCGGGACCGGCTATCGTGATCCGCCCCGTCTCCATGACATATCCCCGATCGGCGATTTTCAACGCGCCATAGGCGTTCTGCTCGACCAGCAGCACCGTGACCTGCCGGTCCCTGAGGCTTGTCACGACCTCGAAAATCTGCGCGACCAGCAGCGGCGCCAGCCCCATAGACGGTTCGTCCAGCAGCAGGCAGGAGGGCCGCCCCATCAAGGCGCGGGCAATCGCCAGCATCTGCTGTTGTCCGCCCGACAGGCCTCCAGCCGGCAGATTTCGCTTTTCCTTCAGAACCGGGAACATTGCGAAAGCATCGCCCATATCCTGCGCGACCCGGTCATCGGTATAAAGGAACGCGCCCAGCCGCAGGTTTTCTTCGACAGTCAGGTTGGAGAAAATCTGCCGTCCCTCGGGAGATTGCGCCAAACCCAGTTTCAACCGCCCATGCGCGGGTACGGAGGCAAGGCTTTGGCCGCGAAAACTGATGCTGCCGCCACTGACCGGCTGCGTTCCCGAAAGGCATTTCAGCAATGTCGTCTTGCCCGCGCCATTGGCGCCGACGACAGTGACGATCTCACCCGGTTTCACTTGCAGGTTGACGCCATGCAGCACCTCGATCCGACCGTAACGCGACCGCAGCCCCTCAACCGTCAGCATCGGCGGCCTCTGTTTCTTCCCTGCCCAGATAGGCGGCGATGACCTGCGGATCACGGCTGACCGTGGCGGGATCGCCCTCGGCGATCTTTTCGCCATGATCCAGCACGACGATATGATTGGAAATGCGCATCACCAGCTTCATGTCATGCTCGACCAGCAGAATGGCGATACCAGAGGCCGCAAGCTCCGCGATCAGCCGGTCGATCTCTTCCGTTTCGACGGCGTTGCAACCCGCTGCGGGTTCGTCCAGCAGCAGGATCCTGGGGTTCAACGCCAGAGCACGGGCGATTTCCAGCCGTTTGAGCGCGCCATAAGACAGGTTTCCGGCCTTCTGCCCCTGTTCCCTGTCCAGCCGCACCCTTGCCAGCAGCTTGCCCGCTTCGTCCCGCGCATTCGCCGCGCGGCGGCGCATTCCGGGCAGTGACAGCAGATCCGCAATCACCGATCCGCGCTCTTGCAGGTGGAAACCGGCCAGAACATTGTCCAGCACGGACATCTCCTGAAAAATCTGCAAATTCTGGAAAGTGCGGGACAACCCCATTTCCGCCAGCTTGTGCGGAGCAATACCGGTCACATCCGTCCCGTTCAGCCGGACCGAGCCGCGCCCCGGCAGATAGATGCCGGAAATCATGTTGAACAGCGTCGTCTTGCCCGCCCCGTTCGGGCCGATGACCGAAACGATCTCGCCCGGTTTCACCGAAAAGCTGACGTCATTCACCGCTTTCAGCCCGCCAAAGCTGATCCCGAGGCCGTTGATCTCAAGAAGGCTCATTCGCCCCTCCCCCGGATACGGCGCATGATGGATGGCAACAGCCCCTGCGGCATGAAAATCATGACGATGATCATCACCGCACCCAGCACCAGTTGCTCATATTCGGCGAAAACCGTCAGGACCTGCGGCAGCAATGTCAGGATCGCCGCACCCAGTACCGCCCCGATGACAGAACCGACACCGCCCAATACCGCCATCGTCACCATCTCGATGGAATGCATGAACCCGGCGATATCCGGTGTGACAAATCCGTTTTGCAGCGCCAGCAGCGACCCCGCGACCGAGGCGTAGACGGCGGATATCACGAAGGCCCGCAGCTTCTGTCTTGCCACGTCGATGCCCACGGTCGAGGCCGCAACTTCGGATCCGTGCAACGCGCGCATGGCGCGGCCCGTCGGGCTGTCCAGCAGGTTCAACGCCATCCACGCGCCGATCAGCAACGCGATTCCGCTGATCCCATACCAGAATTCACCCCCCGAAATCCGCCAGCCGAGATCGCGCAGCAGCGGACGCAGGCCAATATCCTCGACGGCCATGCCATCGGGGCCTCCGGTCAAAGCGCGTTCATTGGTCAGCACCATCGACACGAGGATCCCGAAACCAAGCGTCGCCACCGCAAGGTAATAGCCCTTCAACCGCAGGATCGGCCGCCCGATCAGCAGCGCCAGCAGGCCCGAAACCACCGCGCCAAGAACCAATGCCAGCCCCGGATGCAGGCCCAGATGCGCAGGCGCAAGAGCGCAGGCATAGGCCCCGATCCCCGCGAATCCCGCATGTCCAAGGCTGATCTGCCCGGCAAGGCCGATCAGGATCACCAGCCCCACGACCGACAGCGCATTAACGAAAATCAACGCGCCAACCCGGTAGTAATATCCCGACGGAAAGATCAGCGGCAAAGCCGCGATCACTATCGCCAGCACCGCGAGTTGCAGCCATTTCCCGCGCGCCGCTGTCATACCCGTTCGACCGGTTTCTTGCCGAAGATACCCTGCGGCATGACAAACAGCACCGCAAGGATCACGATGAAGGCGACCGCGTCCTTGTATTGCGAACTGAGATAGCCTGCCGTCATCGACTCCAGCAGGCCCAGCAGAATCCCGCCCAGCAATGCCCCTCTGGGATTGCCCATCCCGCCCAGCATGGCGGCGGCAAAGCCCTTCAGTGCAAGGGCCACACCCACATCATAGCTGACCAGCGTGATTGGCGTGACCAGCACCCCGGCCAGCGCGCCGATAGCGGCAGACAGGCCGAAGGACAGGGTCATGATCCAGCGTGTGTTGATGCCGACCAGTTGCGCGGCGATGCGGTTATTCGCCGTGGCCAGCACCGCCTTGCCGGTCAGCGTGCGCGAAAAGAACAGCCACAGCCCGATGAACACCGCGACGGCGCCGCCCATCACCCACAGGCTTTGCGGCAGGATCGTGGCACCCATGATCCGAATCGGCGTATCGCCGGAAAAGGACGGCAAGCGGTGCAATTGCTTGTCAAAGATCAGTCGCGCAGCGCCCCGGATCAGGATCGATGCCCCGATGGTAATAATGATCAGCGACACGACCGGCGCGCTGCGGGCAGGCTCGATCGCCAGCCGGTTCAGGGCCACGCCGCCCCCCGCCGCCGCGACGACGGCCATCGCCGCCGCCAGAGGCAGCGGCATCCCCGCCTGATGAGCGAAAACCGTGATCATGCCGCCCAGCATGACGAATTCGCCCTGAGCGAAATTCACCACATCCGAAGCGTTGTAGATAATGGTAAATCCAAGCGCGACGAGCGCGTAGACCGCCCCGACGGTCATGCCTGAGAAGATGAATTGCAGAAGGGCGTCCATCAGGGTTCCCCAGCATCAGTTGCCTGGACAGAAACAGGCCGGGGGCGTCGGTCCGGCCAGCACGGCTTAATCAAGCTGCTTCCAGCCACCATCGGCGATTTCCAGCATCCTGAAGGCGCTCAGATCGAGGCCAAGGTGATCTTCGGGCGTGAAGCTGTAAGTTCCCGTCGTCCCGACAAAGCCCGAGGTCTCTTCAAGCGCATCCCGGATCGCGTCGGGTTCAGTGCTACCCGCCCGCGCAATCGCATCCGCCAGCAGCGCCACCGCATCATGCGCATAGCCCGCGAAGGTCGAGGGCTCCTCGTTGTATTTCGCTTGATAGGCGGCGGTATATTCGGTCACGACCTTGTATTGCGGATCATCCTCGGCCAGCAGATCGCCGATCAACAGCGCCGTTCCGGGCAGGCGGATCCCTTCGGCGGCGTCTTTTCCGGTCAGTTCGATAAAGGCGTTCGAGGCAACCCCGTGGCTTTGATACATCGGGATCTCGAAACCAAGCTGCGCATAGTTGCGTGTCACGATGGCCGGCCCCTGCCCAAAGCCCGGATTCAGCACCGCCTGCACGCCCTCTGTATCCCGGATACGGGTCAGTTGCGGGGTCATGTCGGCATCCTGCGGGCCATAGGTCTCATCGGCCAGAATCTCGATCCCCTGATCGCCCGCGACCTCCTTGCACTCGGCCTGCATCGAGGCGCCGAATCCGTCGGTGCCCGAAATCATGCCGATCTTCGTGATGTCCTGCGCCTTCATATCGGTAAAGATCTTCTCGCAGGCCATGCGGTCGGTATGCGGGGTCTTGAACACATATTCCCGGACCGGATCAACGATCGAGATCGCGCCCGCCAGCGAGATGAAGGGAATGCCCTCATCCTCGGCCATGTCAAGGATCGATATCGTGGTGCCGGTGGTCGAACCTCCGATGATCGCCACGACCTCGTCATCCTCGATCAGGCGAGTGGCGAAGGTGCGCGCCTTGTTCGGGTCGCCGCCATCGTCATACAGCGTCAGCACGATCTCCTCGCCATCGATGCCGCCACCGGCGTTGATCTCTTCGACCATCATTTCGATGGTCTTGGCCTCGGGATCGCCCAGAAACGCCGCCGGACCGGTGGCAGATACGCTGGCTCCCAACCTGATCTCGGCCTGCGCCGCGCCGGACAATGCGCCCATGCCGAGCAGCACTGCGAAAGCGGTCCTTGTCGTGGTCTTCATTGTTTTCTCCTCCCACAAGAGCGATTCCCCCTCCGCTCTCTTTCCTGTATCATTGACCGACCGGACGGTTTATGCAACAAATAATCTCATGGACATCGTTGGAGGGGTCCGGAGGGTCAGATGACATTAGCAGATATTCAGGTGGACGTGCCCGAGTTTGCTTGCCTGCGGGTGATTCGCTTGTGGGTTGGCTATCGTGGCTCTGACAGAAACACCTGCAACCATTCAGAGCCGCGCAGCGCCCGTCCGTCGGGTGGGCGACTGCGGGTTGTGTTTCTCACTTTATGGCGCAACCTCCGCATGACGTCCGGCCCGCAGGATGACGTCACCCAAGCGCCCGCCCAGAGGGGCGGACGGGCGCTGCACGGCGGCCCCATGGGCCTTGATTCCACGCGGGGGCGCAGCCACAGGCATCCGTTTCTTCAGGCAAAGCCGCTCTGACATGCAAAACCCCAACGACATGACCCCGCAAGAACTGGCCGAAGCCTGCGCCCGCCAGATGTGGTCCGATGACCGCGCTTCGCAGCAATTGGGGATGAAGCTGACCCATATCGCCCCGGGCGAGGCCAGTATCCAGATGACCCTGACCGAACGGATGACCAATGGCCACGGCAATGCGCATGGCGGTTTTCTGTTCACGCTGGCCGACAGCGCCTTTGCCTTCGCCTGCAACAGCTACAACCAGATGACCGTCGCGCAGCATTGCTCGATCACCTATATCGCGCCCGGCACGCTTGGCGACCGGCTGACGGCCACGGCGCGGGAAGTATCGCGCAAGGGCCGCTCTGGCATCTACGACATCCGCGTCATCCGCGAGGACGGCACGGTCATTGCCGAGTTTCGCGGCCATTCGCGCAGCTTCAACAAAGCGCTGCTGCCCGATGGCGATGCGGCTGGCTGAGCGGATTTCTTTGGGAGGAACATGATGAAAGACCTGACACCCGGAAAGGATATCCTCGACCCGATCGAGATTGCCAGCCGTGACGAGATTACCGCCTTGCAGGAAAAGCGGATGGCATGGTCGCTGCGTCATGCCTATGAGAATTCGCCCTTCTACCGCAAACGCTTCGATGAACATGGCGCGCATCCCGGTGATTTCACGACATTGGCCGATCTCGCCCGCTTCCCCTTCACCCTGAAGCAGGATCTGCGCGATACCTATCCTTTCGGCATGTTCGCGGTCCCGCGCGAAAAGCTGGTGCGTATCCATGCGTCATCGGGCACGACCGGCAAGCCGACCGTGGTCGGATACACGAAGAACGATATCGACATCTGGGCCGATATGATGGCCCGCTCGATCCGGGCCAGCGGCGGCCGTAGCGGTGATATCGCGCATATCGCCTATGGCTACGGTCTGTTCACCGGCGGGCTTGGCGCGCATTACGGCGCCGAACGGCTGGGCTGCACCGTGGTCCCGATCTCGGGCGGCATGACCGCGCGGCAGGTCACGCTGATACAGGATTTCAAGCCGCGTATCATCATGGTCACGCCATCCTACATGCTGTCCATCCTTGACGAATTTCACCGTCAGGGGCTGGACCCGCGCGAAAGCTCTCTTGAGGTCGGCATTTTCGGTGCGGAACCTTGGACCAATGCGATGCGCGCGGAAATAGAACGGGCCTTCGACATGCACGCCGTGGATATCTATGGCCTCAGCGAAGTGATGGGGCCGGGGGTGGCGAATGAATGCGTGGAAACCAAGGACGGTCTGCACGTGTGGGAGGATCATTTCTACCCCGAGATTATCAGCCCCGAAACCGGCGAGGTGTTGCCCGACGGCGAGATGGGCGAACTGGTTTTCACCACGCTGACCAAGGAAGGTCTGCCGATCATCCGCTACCGCACCCGCGATCTGACCCGGATATTGCCGGGCACCGCCCGCTCGATGCGGCGGATCGAGAAGATCACCGGCCGCAGCGATGATATGATCATCCTGCGCGGCGTGAACGTGTTTCCGACCCAGATCGAGGAGCAGATCCTCAAATGCAAAGGCCTTGCCCCGCATTTCCAGATCGAACTGACCCGCAAGGACCGGATGGACGTCATGACGGTTCATGTGGAATGCACCGCCGACCGGGGCACCGGCGAGGCGCGGCAGGCATCCGCGCATGAACTGACGCATCACATCAAATCGGTCATCGGGATCTCGACGAAGATCGAGGTCCATGATCCCGACGGTGTCGCCCGTTCCGAAGGCAAGGCCAGGCGGGTGGTGGACAACCGATCAGATTAGGCCCCGCCTCCTGCGGGCTGGCAAAATCCGTAACCCGGGGATAAGGGTACTCATTTTCCCTCCCCGGACCTGACATGTGAAGGAGCCCTGTCGCCGATGGCACGGACGCGAGCAGAGGATTTCGAGGAAAAGCAGCATCAATTGCTGCTGACCGCCGCGCATGTCTTTGCGACACAGGGCATGGACAAGGCATCGATGTCACAGATCGCCTTGGAAGCGGGCGTCTCGAAGTCATTGCTGTATCATTATTATCCGTCCAAGGACGCGTTGATATTCGCAATCATCCATACCCATCTGAACGAATTGGAGACAGCCTTGCAGCGGGCAACGGATCCCGATCTGCCGCCCGGTCCAAGGCTGGAGAAACTGGTTCTGACGATGCTTGAGCAATATCGGGGCGCGGATGATCAGCATATCGTGCAGCTGAATGCCGGACAGGCTCTGTCCGACGATCAGCGGGTCCGGCTTCTGCAGCTGGAGCGGCGGATCGTCAGGCATTTCTCGGCCGTCATCTGCGAGATCCATCCCATACTCGACCGGCCCGAACGCCCGCTTCTGATGCCGGTCACCATGTCGCTTTTCGGCATGCTGAACTGGGTCTATATGTGGTTCCGCGACGGGGGTCCGGTCAGCCGCGAAGATTACGCCAAACTTGCGACGACGCTGATTCTGGAAGGCGTCAAGGCGGTTCGCTGAAAGGATTGCGGCCCGCGACGGCGGGGAGCTTCACGCCCCCCACCCCCGCGGGATATTTGAGTAAAGAAGAAGCAGCCGGCGATTCCGCGTTTTTCGGGCAGAGCCGGCGCTTTTCCCCGGCATCGCCCTTTCAGGCGCCGATCTTGCCGCCATCCTGTTTCGTGATTACGACGACCGCGGGACGCACCGGCATATCGTCGCTGAAATCCGGCCAGCGGGTCGAAAGATCTTCGTAATAGGACGGACGGCCATGGCCTTCCCAGTCATCGCCCCCATCGCCCGGATGCTGGACCGCGACGAAGAAGGTCGTCAGGTCGGGGGTCGGACATGGGCCGCACATTTCGGCTCCGACCGGCACCCGGTAGAAAAGCCGCGAGGTGCCGCGTGCCGATCCTTCGGTGTCCAAAGCCCAAAGGCCATCGGTACGGCCAGTATCGGCCAGCGTATTGCCGTCGGTCGTGACCCAAAGCCGGCCATCACTGTCGACGGCGCAATTATCGGGCATGCCGAACCAGCCGTCCTCGGTGGTCGCGGTCGAGAATGTGGCGCCGACCTCGGCGATCGAGGGATCGCCGCATTGCACCAGAATTTCCCAGCGCCCGCTGGTCGCAGTCAGATCGCCGCCATCTTCGGAAATCTCGATGATGTGACCGAACGCGTTTTCGACCCGCGGGTTGGCGGCATCCGCCTCTTCCCGTTTGGTGTTGTTGGTCAACATGACATAGGCCTTGCCCTTCGCGGCATCGGGCTCGATATCTTCCGGGCGGTCCATCGGCGTGGCTTCCAGCAGATCGGCGGCACGGCGTGTCTCGATCAGAATATCGGCCTGCGATTCAAAGCCGTTTTCGGCAGTCAGCACGCCTTCGCCATGGATCATCGGCAGCCATTCCATCGTTCCGTCCTCGTCGAAACGGGCCACGTAAAGCGTGCCTTCATCCAGCAGATCCATATTCGCGGCGCGGTCGTCTGGATTATATTTGCCCGCGGTCACGAATTTGTAGACATAATCGAAACGCTCGTCATCGCCCAGGTAGAAGACGACGCGGCCATCAGCCGCAACCGCGCTTTCCGCGCCTTCATGCTTGAAGCGGCCCAGAGCCGTGCGCTTTTTCGGCCTGGATTCCGGATCCATCACATCGACCTCGACGACCCAGCCGAAGCGGTTCGGCTCATTGGGTTCCTTCGAGACATCGAAACGGTCTTCGAATTCGCCCCAGGCATAGCTTTCATCGGGAATGCCCATCCGCTCGTAATTCGCGGTCTCGGGATGGTCTTCGGGCAATGTGCCCATGAAATAACCGTGGATATTTTCCTCGGCCATGATGTAAGTGCCCCAGGGCGTCACACCGCCGGCGCAGTTATTGATCGTGCCCAGCACTTCCTTGCCGGTCGGATCGGCATTGGTTTGCAGACGGGCATGGCCGGCCGCCGGACCGCTGATCTCCATCGGGGTCCTGGCGGTGATACGGCGGTTCAGCTTGCCGTCCAGAACCGGCTGCCATTTGCCATCCGTCTTGCGGATCTCGATCACCGTGCCGCCATGTGCCGCCATTTCGATATTTACCCGGTCCTCGGTCGCGGCGGCAAGCTCGATCTCGCCATCCTTGATCGTGACAATTCCGGGAAACATCAGATGTTCATTGGTATATTCGTGGTTCACCACCAGCAATCCGTGATCGTCAGCCCCTTCCAGAGGGATGAAACCGACGAAATCGTTGTTATAGCCGAACTGACGCTCTTGCGCAGCCTGGGACTGGTTCGCCGGATCGAATTCCGGCGCATCGGCGAAAACCTTGTCGCCCCAGCGAAGCAGCACATCGGCATCATAGCCTTCGGCCACGTGATGATCGGCATCGACGCCCGCCTTGACCTCGGGGAAATTGAAGGCCGAGCCTTCAATTGCCTCTTGCGCATGTGCATCATCCGCCGCCAGCAACGCGATCGGGCTGACCGTGGCCGAGATCGCCGTGGCCGCCATCGAGCCACGAAGGAAGCCCCGGCGCGAGAAACGGGCGGCGATGATCTCGCCCATGGTGCGGTTATTCGTGGGGTTCAGACCGGGACCATCGGCTTCTTCAAGCTGGCTGGTCCGGAAGACATGACGCGAATGGTTCTGATCGTTCATGGCGCTCTCCTGGCGAATGCTGGGAAGGCCCGGAAACGAGCCTTTCGCCGAAGAGTTAGGAGCGCCGTGTAACGCGACCACAACGATTATGCGAAGGATTTATGACAGCGGGTTAAACACCCAGACAATAACGCAGAACCGCCTTCTGGGCATGCAGCCGGTTCTCTGCCTCGTCCCAGATAACGGAATGCGGGCCGTCCATGACGGCGCTGGTCACCTCGTCCTCGCGATGCGCAGGCAGGCAATGCATGAACAACGAATCGGGCTTGGCTTTTGCCATCAGTTCTTCGTTCACCTGATAGCCGCGCAGCTGGTTATGCCGCCGCTCCTTGGCGGATTGCGGGTCATGCATGCTGACCCAGGTATCGGCAAAGACCAGATCGGCGCCCTCGACCGCCTTATGGGGATCGCGTTCGATGGTGACTCCGACGCCCTGCGAACGGGCGAAATCAAGCGCCTCATGCTCGGGATCGAGCGGCGGAGGCCCGGTAAAGGTGAAATCGAAGCCTAACTGCCCGGCGGCATGGATCACGCTGGCGCAGACATTGTTGCCGTCGCCGACCCAAACCGCCTTCTTGCCCCGGATCGGGCCGCGATGTTCCTCGAAGGTCATCACATCGGCCATGATCTGGCAAGGATGGGTGCGATTGGTCAGCCCGTTGATGACCGGCACCGTCGCATATTCGGCCATCTCCTGAAGCGTGGCCTCTTCAAATGTGCGGATCATGATCAGATCGACATAGCGCGACAGCACCCGCGCGGTATCGGCAATCGTCTCGCCATGGCCAAGCTGCATTTCACTGCCCGACAGGACCATGGTCTGCCCACCCATCTGCCGCACGCCGACATCGAAGCTGACGCGGGTGCGGGTCGAGGGCTTTTCGAAGATCAATGCGACCATATGGCCGGCAAGCGGCTGTTCGTCATCGGACATGCCCTTGGGGCGGCCATTGCGGGCCAGTTTCATCGCCAGAGCCTGATCGATGATCGAGCGCAGGTGGTTCTTGGGGGTCGTGTGGATGTCTAGAAAATGATTCATCTGGATGTCTTTCACGTATTTGGGCCAGCAAGCCCGCTTGCTGCGACGGGGTCAAGGGGGCGCTGCCCCCGCTCAGCCTCAAAATTGAGGCTGAGCACCCCCGAGGTATTTCGGCAAAGAAGAAGTCATCGGAGGCGGGTCATGATCCGGGCGAGTTGCCCCTCGCCGTCCTTGCGGATCGTTTCGCCATGGAATCCGGCCTTTTCATAAGCGCGGATGGCACGATGGTTATCGGGGCTCGGGTCGATGACCAGGGTCGATATTTCGCGCAGGAGCAGATCGCCAAGCCTGCGCAACCAGGCGCCGCCATAGCCCCAGCCTTCTGGCGCGTTGAAGACATCGATCGCAATGGCGTCTTGCGGAAGGTCGTAAAGATGCGGGGCTTCCCATTCATGCGCCGGGAAGTGCTGCGCATATCCGACAGGGGTTTCGCCCTGCAGGGCGATCAGCTGACGCATGGCGGGCTGGTCGAGGTCCTCGGTGATCAGTGCCAGTTGATGCTTCGGATCCGGCCACCATTCCGCGACCGCCGGTTCCTTCAGCCATTCGGCCAGCATCGGCAGGTCGTCCCGGGCGACCGGTCTGAAGCTGTAGTCAGGCATCGAGGCTTTCGGCGGCGCGGTCCAGCCTTGCCACCGCCTCGGCGATCTCTTCCTCGGTGATATTCAGGGGCGGCAGCAGGCGCAGGGTGTTGTCGGCGGCAGGAACCGTCAGGATTTGCTGCTCGTAACCGGCCTTGACCAGATCGGCGGGCGGCAATTTGCATTTCAGCCCCAGCATCAGCCCCTGCCCGCGCACGCCCTCGAATACCGACGGATGCGCGGCGACCAGACCTTCCAGCTTTTGCCGGAACAGCGAGGATTTGCGGTTCACCTCGGCAAGGAAGGCATCATCGGCGACGATCTCCATCACCTTTGCCCCCACCGCGCAGGCCAATGGATTGCCGCCATAGGTCGAGCCATGGGTGCCCGCGACCATGCCCGCCGCCGCCTTTTCCGTGGCCAGCACCGCGCCCAGTGGGAAACCGCCGCCAATACCCTTGGCGACCATCATGATATCGGGCGCGACCCCGGCATATTCATGCGCGAACAGCCGACCGGTCCGGCCCATGCCGCATTGCACCTCATCCAGGATCAGCAATGCGCCGGTCTTGTCGCACAGCGCCCGGATCTCGCGCAGATCGGCATCCTCCAGCGGGCGGATTCCGCCCTCGCCCTGAATCGGTTCCAGCATGACGGCGGCAGTGCGGTCGGTAATCGCGGCCTTCAACGCCTCGATATCGCCCCAGGGCAATTGCCGGAAACCGGGCAGAAGCGGGCCGAACCCCTTGACCATCTTTTCCGAACCGGCGGCGGCGATCGCTCCGGTCGAGCGGCCATGAAAAGCACCCTCGAAGGTCAGGATTTCGATGCGCTCGGCGTCGCCCGCATCGCTCCAGTATTTCCGGGCCATCTTGATGGCAAGCTCGGCCGCCTCGGTGCCGGAATTGGTAAAGAAAACCGTATCGGCGAAGGTTTTTTCGACCAGCATCCCAGCCAGTTTCTCCTGTTCCGGGATCTGGTACAGGTTGGACACATGCCAGATTTTCCCGGCCTGCCCGGTCAATGCCGCCACCAGATCGGGATTGGCATGACCCAGCACATTCACTGCGATCCCCGCGCCCAAATCCAGATATCGGGTGCCGTCCGTGGCGGTGGCCCAGACGCCCTCGCCCCGTTCGAACGCGACGGGAGCACGATTATAAGTCGGCAGAACATGCGAAATCATGGCGGATTCCCCAAATGGAATGATAAATTGTGAAGGCAGGTACGATCGGACGGTGACGAAGCGTCAACGTCGGGAGCGGGCGATTATGGCGGTCCAGGCGATCATGACATCGCCCATAGCGCGGTTTTGCAGGACGCGCAATCACGGTTTCATCCGATAGCCCGTTTTCAGCCAGTGACGGCACAGATACAACACCGCCACCACTACGGCGAGGCAGATCAGCAGCCCGCGCCAGACCGGAGCGTCGCTGACCCCGGTAATCCCGAATCGCGCACCGTCAATCAGGTAGAAGATCGGGTTCCAGTGCGACAGGCTGCGGAACGGCTCGGGCAATGCCTCGACCGAATAGAAGGTGCCGGACAGAAAGGACAGCGGCGTGATCACGAAATTGGTGATCGCCGCCATCTGGTCGAATTTCTGCGCCAGAATCCCGGCAAGGATCCCCAGCCCGCCAAGAAGCAGCGCGGCCAGCAGGATGAAGACCGCCGCCCAGAAAGGATGCGCGACGCCGGTGCCCGTGACGATGACCATGCCCGTGCCGATCACCACCGCAACCAGAGCGGCGCGGGCGACCGATCCGGCAAGATAACCGCTTAGCAGCTCGCCTGCGGAAAGCGGCGGCATCAGCGTATCGACGATATTTCCCTGCACCTTGGCCGAAGTGATCGAGGACGAGGTATTGGCGAAGGCGTTCTGGATCACCGTCATCATCAGGATGCCGGGGCCAAGGAATTCCAGATAGGGCAGGCCCATCACTTCCCCCCGATTCCGTCCCAATGCAAGCGCGAAGACCAGAACGAACAGCCCCGCCGTCATCAGCGGCGCAAAGACCGTCTGCTGCCAGACCGCAAGGAAGCGCATCACCTCGCGCCGGGCCAGGGTCTGCAGCCCCAGCCAATTGACCCGACCGAAGCGGCGCACGCCCATTGCCGTCTGATTCTCCGGAGTCATCTCGCTGTCCTTGAATTTTCCTCGCACGAGGGCTAAATCTCGGCATCCCGTTTGTGACGGGGTCAATCGCGGGTTTCAAGATGGGGCGGCGGACAAATCCCGCCCGGAAAGGCAGTCATGTCCTGGACGGACGAACGAGTCGAGACGCTGAAACGTATGTGGGCCGAGGGTCAGTCGGCCAGCGCCATCGCCAAGGAATTGGGCGGGGTGACGCGCAATGCCGTGATCGGCAAGGTGCATCGGCTTGGCTTGTCCAACCGCAATGACGAAGCCGAAGCCGCGCCTGCCCCCGCCCCGGCAGCCGAAAAGAAAGCCGGGAAGAAGCCGCCCAAACCCGCAGCCTCTCCTGCGCCGGAACCCGCAGCAGCCAAGCCGGCACCCGCTCCGGCCCAGGAAACCGCAGCGCAACCGTCTTTCGTTCCCGTGCCGCGCCGCCCCATCGTTCCCGCCGGCCAGCCCTTGCCGCCGCAGCCTTCGGCCAATGAAATCAGCCCCGAGGCGCTGGCAACCGTCCGCGAGATCGAGAAAAAGGCGCGCAAGCTGTCGCTGATGGAATTGACCGAACGGACCTGCAAATGGCCGATCGGCGATCCGGCGACCGACAAGTTCTGGTTCTGCGGCCTGCCCAGCCAGCCCGGCAAACCTTACTGCGAAGCCCATGTCGGAGTGGCCTTCCAGCCGATGAGCTCTCGCCGCGACCGCCGCCGGTAATGCCTGTCTGTCCCCGGTTGGCTGCCCTTGCCGTCACGATTCGGGACGATGAGGTTCTTCTTGTGCGCCGCCGCAACCCGCCTGATGCCGGTCTTTGGGGATTTCCCGGCGGTCATGTGGAACTGGGGGAAACGGCGTTGCAGGCCGCCGCCCGCGAACTGGCCGAGGAAACCGGCGTGATCGCCGCGCCGCGCCGTTATATCGAGAATGTCGATATGATCCGGCACGGTTCCGACGGCGCGTTGCAACATCATTTCCTGCTGGCCGCGGTTCTGTGCGACTATCTTGACGGCCAACCCACGGCCGCCGATGACGCGTTTGAGGCTGGCTGGTACCCGGTTGAACATGTCCTTGCCGGAAATTTGCCGCTCAGCGATCAGGTTGCGGCGGTTTTGCGGCGCGCTCTTGAAGTGATGCAGCAGGAGGCATGAACCTCCCCTCCGGAGGATCGCGCCTGTGGCAGGCCATAAAATATCGGCAAACCCACCGCTACAGCGTTCCGGCATTACATCAAGGCGTTTCACGATCCGACGAGCCGCTTCCGATCGTGCCTGTCCGGCCTCTGTCTCTTCTTCTTTGCTCAAATACCTTGCCGGGGGTCCGGGGGATGCAAAATCCCCCGGCCATCGCGGGACGCAAAAGGCTCGTCACCCATAATCGAATGAAACCATCATGCTGATGTTGTTTCCACCGAATCTGCCGACGCAAGCCCGGCATCCTGAAATGTCTTACAGGTTGAACACCCGCTCGGGCTGAACGGTGCCGCCCTGATAGCGGCCGATGCAGACCGGGCCTTCGCCATCACTGACCCAGACGGCCTCGCCCCATTCCGCCGTGCCGGTCACTTCGCCCGGATTTCCGTTGCGGATCCGCTGTGCGCCCTGCGGCGTGGCCCGCAGCACCGGCATATCCTCCAGCGCGGCCTCAAGCGGCAGAAGCTGTTCTTCCAGCCAGCCCTGCGTCTCGCGGTCGATCTTGTCGAACCCCACACCATCTTGCACGTCAAACGGCCCCGACCAGATCCGGCGCAGCCCGGCCACATGGCCAAGGCATCCCAGATCCCGCCCCAGATCCCGCGCGATCGAGCGGACATAGCCGCCCTTGCCGCAAACCATCTCGAACCGCGCCGAATCCGGCCCCGATTCGATCAGCGTCAGGCTTTCGACCCAAAGCGGACGGGCGGCGAGTTCGACCTCTTCCCCTTCGCGGGCCAGATCATAGGCGCGTTCGCCCTGTACCTTGACCGCCGAATAGGCCGGCGGAACCTGCATGATCTCGCCCAGATATCCGGGTATAACCCTTTCGATGGCATCGGCATCCGGGCGGATATCGGAACGTCGCAGCACCTCGCCCGAAGCGTCGTCGGTGCTGGTTTCCGCGCCCCAGTTCACGGTGAAATCATAGCATTTCAACGCGTCGGTGATATAGCTGACGGTCTTGGTCGCCTCGCCCAGCGCCACGGCCAGAACCCCGGTCGCGTCCGGATCCAGAGTCCCCGCGTGGCCGGCCTTCTTGGCGTCAAGCGCCCAGCGAACCTTGTTCACCACCGAGGTCGAGGTCATGCCCGCAGGCTTGTCCACGATCAGCCAGCCATTGATATCCCGGCCCTTCTTGCGCGCCATCCGTTACCCCTGAGTTTCCGGAAGATCGGCGGAATAGCGGCAGGGGCACGGGGCGTCAAGCTGCGACAACAGGGTTTTGCCGTCGCCGGCTGGTTGTCGAACCAGTGGTGTGCCTGCCGGCGCCCCCCGAGGTATTTGGACAAAGAAGAAGAGGAGGGCGTGGCCGAGTCCCCGGATCGATCCGGACATCGCCCTTCAGCCGGTCTGATCCACCAGCCCGATCATCGGCCCAAGGCTTCGCCCGAAATCGGCGCGGTTCACGCCGGGCGCATAGAGCCGCGAGATCGAGCCGTCGAAATACAGCGCATCGCGGACGCCAAGCCCGTCGCGGAACAGCCGCCCGAATTCGTGGAACGTCACGGGACGGTCGGAAATGGCGAACCATGCTGTTTGCCCATCGGGCGAAACGCCCACGCCATTGCGGATATATCGGCTGTCCGAATCGACCAGAAAGCGCGGATGCAGATTGCCATCGATCACCAGCATCGGCCCCGATTGGGTGGCCAGCCGGCATTCGGGCCAGGCATCGGCAAAGGCGCGGCTTTCGATCACCTGAAAGGGCCGCTGGCCGCCGGTGCAGAACACCCCGTTTGGCAACATCCCGAAATTCCCGCCGCTCGCAGCCGTGGTCAGCGGCGACAATTCCTCGCCATCGACGATCAGCAACCCGACGGGCCGGTAATCGGAATGGAACATCCCGGCATTCATGGCGAAATTCAGGCTTTGGCCCTGATCCAGCAATTTGCGGACATTCGCGAAATTCCGCAGCGGCTTACCATCCGCGCCATCCTGCCACAGCCGCAGCGCAGGTTCTTGCGCGGCATCGACCTGACAGATGACATAGCCCTGCCCGTCATGGCTCAGCTTGCCGCAACCACCCGAGCCCGCAACAGCGGGCACCGTCATCGCCAGAAGCATCCCCGCCGCAACGCCAAGCCGGCGGCGCAGATCAAGCCTCGTCTTCATCCGGAGCCTCGACATCCCGGCGCACCTGCTCATCCAGAAACATCCGCCGGGTATCGTCCATCCTGTCGAAAGTCTCGTCCAGCCGAAAACGCAGTTCCGGGGCGTATTTCAGCGACATCCCCCGGGCCACCAGATGCCGCAGCTCCGACGCGTTCTGGCGCAGGGCGGCAAGCGCCTCTTCCGCCTCCCGTCCGCCAAGGGGCAGCACATAGGCCGTCGCCACCTTGAGATCGGGCGAGCAGCTTACCTCGCCGACCGTGATCGAATGCCGGTTCAGGGCCGGGTCATGCACATCCCCGCGCAAAAGCACGTCGGAAAGTGTGCGGCGGATCAACTCGCCCACGCGCAGCTGCCGCTGCGACGGGCCGTTGCCATGAGAAAAGCGGTTCTGTGCCATGCGTTCCGACATAGGGGGTCGCGGCGCGCATCGCAACGGGATAAAAGACCCGAAACCATGGGGGTGACAGATGAGTGATCGGGAATTGCCGGGAATCGTGGTGACGGGCGCATCGGGCCGGATGGGGCAGATGCTGGCCCGGCTGCTGCTGGAAAGCGAAACCGCCCGGCTGGTCGGCGTCTTGGAACGCCCCGGCCATGACTGGATCGGGAAGGATATCGGCGAGGCCATGGGCGGTACGGCGGTCGGCGTGACGGTCAGCGGTGACGCCGTGGCCACGATCGCGCAGGCGCAGGCGGTCATCGACTTCACGTCACCGGCCGCTTCGGTCGCCTTCGCGGAACTGACCGCGCAGGCCCGCGCCGTGCATGTGATCGGCACGACCGGCTTCGAGGACGCCGATCTGGTGCCCCTGAAGGCCGCCGCCCGCCACGCGCCGATCATCCGGGCCGGAAATATGAGCCTTGGGGTCAATCTGCTGATGGGGCTGACCCGCAAGGTCGCCGCCGCACTGGGCGAGGACTGGGATATCGAGGTGGTCGAGGCCCATCACCGCCATAAGGTCGACGCCCCGTCCGGCACCGCCCTGATGCTGGGTGAAGCCGCCGCCGAGGGTCGCGGCGCTTCGCTGGCCGACCTTCGCACCCCTGCCCGCGAGGGAATCACCGGCCCCCGCGAAACGGGCAGCATCGGCTTCTCCGCCATTCGCGGCGGCAATGTCGTTGGCGAGCATGACGTGATCTTCGCCGCCGATGGCGAACGCATCGTCCTGCGCCATCTGGCGACCGACCGGGCCATCTTCGCCCGGGGCGCGATCCGCGCCGCGCTTTGGGGGCAGGACAAGGGGCCGGGCGAATATGATATGGCGGATGTGCTGGGACTTGGCTGAGCCCGGGGTAGCCCGGACGGAAAACCGCACTCCACTTTTCCCGAGAATGCTCTAATCTTGCACGCATGGCCCCGTGTGAACCCGTCAAAGTCCCCCTTTCCATGCGCCCGACAGGAATCCTTGGCACCGTTGCGATCGCGCGGCGCAATGTGCTGGAACTGATCCCCGGCATCGCGCTGCGCCAACCCATCGTCTCGGGCCGCACGGGTCTGCGCTGGCATATGGTCATGGACCCGGACAGCCTGCGCCATATCCTCAAGGACCGGGTCGAGGATTATCCGAAATCCACCACCACCAAACTGATCCTCGAACCCGCCATCGGCAACAGCCTGTTCATCGCCGAGGGCGCGGAATGGCGCTGGCAGCGCCGCGCAGCCGCCCCCGCCTTTGCGCATCGCCATGTCTCGGCGCTGGGTCCGGTCATGACGGCGGCGGCCGAGGCGTCATGCAGACGGCTTGAGAATGCGTCGCAACCGGTCGATCTGTTCGCCGAAACCGTCGCCGCGACATTCGAGGTGATCTCGGATCTGACCTTCTCGGGCGGCGAGGGTTTCGACCGCGACGCCGTGCATCAGGCAATCGACGGCTATATCGCCCAAACGGCAAAAGTCTCGCTTCTGGACGTGCTGGGCCTGCCCGCATGGCTGCCACGCCCGGGGCGACTGATGTCGGGCGCGGGGCTGCAGCGGATGAAACAGGTCGCGGATCAGGCCATCGCCCGCCGCGCGGAAGCCGCAGGAACCGATGGCACGCCCGATCTGCTGGATCTGCTGCTGGACGCATCCGACCCGGAAACCGGGCGCAGCATGAGCCGCGGGGAATTGCGCGACAACCTGCTGACCTTCATCGTCGCCGGGCATGAAACCACGGCGCTGACTCTGGCATGGGCGCTGTATCTCTGCGCCTTCGATGCATCGGTGCAGGACCGCGCCGCGACCGAGGCCCGCGCGGTGCTGAATGGCCGCGCCGCCGAGGCCGGGGATATTCCCGCGCTCCCCTATATCGGGCAGGTGGTGAACGAGGCGCTGCGCCTTTATCCCCCCGCCGCCTTCCTAGCCCGGACGGCACGCGCGCCCGACCGGCTTTGCGGGCGGGAAGTCCGCCCCGGCGATACCATCGTGCTGCCGATCTATGCGCTGCATCGCCACCATCTGCTGTGGCGCGATCCCGATGCTTTTGATCCCGATCGTTTCGAAACCCCGCCGGACCGCTTCGCCTTTCTGCCATTCGGCGCCGGCCCCCGCATCTGCATCGGCGCAAGTTTCGCCATTCAGGAAGCCGTCATCATCCTTGCCACGCTGCTGAACCGTTTCCGCTTCTCGCCGGTGCCGGGCCGCGATCCGGAACCCCGCATGATCCTGACCCTGCGCCCGCATGGCGGCGTCTGGCTGAACGTATCGCCAAGGAGCTGAGGGCAATCGCCCTGAGCCGGAACACCGCGCCCCTTCTTCTTTGCTCAAATACCTGCGACAGTTGCCACAGGCACATCCTGGCATGCCTGCCATTCTCCGGGCACAGGGGCAAAACCGCGCAGAAGGCTTTCCCCCCGCCGCATCTGGTGCTAGTTCATGCCCCGACATGACGCCGAGGCTAATCAAATGGATGATCTGACCCCGCTGCGCCAGCAATGGCTGGACCGCATCAAATCCGCCGCCGACCCCGCCTCTATCGAAGAGGTCAGGCTGGCCGCGCTTGGCAAAAAGGGCGAGATCAGCCTGAAGATGCGCGAATTGGGCAAGATGACCCCCGAAGAGCGTCAGACCAAGGGCCGCGCCCTGAACGAATTGCGCGACGAGATCGACACCGCTCTGCGCGCCCGCAAGGCCGCGCTGGAAGATGCCGCGCTGGAAACCCGACTGGCAGAGGAATGGCTGGATGTGACATTGCCGGGCCGCCCGCGTCCGCAGGGCACGATCCATCCGATTTCGCAGGTCATGGACGAGATCGCGGCGATTTTCGCCGATATGGGCTTTGCCGTGGCCGAGGGGCCGCAGGTGGAATCCGACTGGTATAATTTCGACGCCCTGAACATCGCGCCCGAACATCCCGCCCGGCAGGAGCATGACACATTCTTCATGCATCGCGCCGAGGGCGACGACCGCCCGCCACATGTGCTGCGCACCCATACCTCGCCGGTGCAGATCCGCGCGATGGAGGAACATGGCACGCCCATCCGGGTGATCGCGCCGGGCCGCACCTATCGCATGGATATGGATCAGACCCATACGCCGATGTTCCATCAGCTCGAAGGGCTGGCCATCGACCGGGACATTTCCATGGCAAACCTGAAATGGGTGCTGGAGGAATTCTACTCGGCCTTTTTCGGCACCCGCGTCAAAACCCGCTTCCGCGCCTCGCATTTCCCCTTCACCGAACCCTCGGCCGAGGTCGATATCCAATGCTCGTGGGAAGGCGGCCAGCTTCGCGTCGGCGAAGGCGACGGCTGGCTGGAGGTCACCGGTTCGGGCATGGTGCATCCGCATGTGCTGCGCTCTGCCGGGGTGGATCCGGATCAGTGGCAGGGCTTTGCCTTCGGCATGGGAATCGACCGGCTGGCGATGCTGAAATACGGCATCCCCGATCTGCGCGCCTTCTTCGAATCGGATCTGCGCTGGTTGCGGCATTATGGTTTTGCCGCCGGGAACGTGCCCAGCCTCAGCGGCGGGCTGTCGCGTTAGGACCGTTTCACGTTACATGAAATCGGGACCCAAACGCCCGCGCGCCGCTATCTCCCCGCCCGGAATCAAGGGCCGTCAGGCCCGCCGGGCAGCGCCCGACCGCCCGGATGGGCGGGCGCTTTGGTGACGTTATCCTGCGAGTCGGGCTTCGTGCGGGGTTGCACCATAAACTACCTGACCACAGATGCCGGAATGCCCGACCGCCGTCAGGCACTGCCCGGCTCCGAAACATCCTGCGCAATCTCCCTCCGGGGACCGCTCTAGCGCGGCGCTATCGCCGGGCGACTGGCAAACATCGCCTCTCGCCCATCGCTACTTCACCAGCCGCGCAATCAAGGACGAGGTATCCCAACGGCCGCCGCCCATGGACTGAACCTCTTTGTAGAACTGGTCGACCAAAGCGGTCACCGGCAGCAAGGCGCCGATTTCATCCCCTGCGGCCAGACAGATGGCCAGATCCTTGCGCATCCAGTCCACCGCGAAACCGTGATCGAACTCGCCCGCCGCCATCGTTTCGTGGCGGTTCGCCATCTGCCAGCTTCCGGCAGCGCCCTGACTGATGACCTCGACCACCTCACCGATATCCAGCCCCGCCTTTTGCGCGAATGCCAGCGATTCCGACAGGCCCTGTACCAGCCCCGCGATTGCGATCTGATTGCACATCTTGGTGATCTGGCCTGCGCCGACATCGCCCAGCCGGCGGCAAATCTTGGCATAGGCACCGATCACCGGCGCGGCACGGTCGAAATCGTCCTGATCGCCGCCACACATCACGGAAAGCTGTCCATTCTCGGCCCCCGCCTGCCCTCCCGAGATCGGCGCATCGACATAGCCCAGCCCGGCCGCGCGCGCCGCCCCAGCCAGTTCCCGGGTGACGGCGGCGGAAACCGTGGTGTGATCGACGAAGATCGCGCCCTTTTCCATGCCAGCAAATGCGCCATCCTCACCCAGGCAGACCGAGCGCAGATCGTCGTCATTGCCGACACAGGACATGACGAAGGCAGCGCCTGCCGCCGCCTCGCGCGGGGTAGGGGCGGATCCGCCGCCATGCTGCCCGGCCCATTTCCGCGCCTTCTCGGCAGTCCGGTTATAGACGGTGACGTCGTGCCCGGCCGATTGCAGATGCCCCGCCATCGGATAGCCCATCACGCCCAATCCCAGAAATGCCAGTTTCGCCATTATCGTCTCCTTCAGGTGATAGATGCGTCAATATCGCCTCCGCCACTCGTTGAAATGCGTGCGCGGCTGCCTTATGCAGCACCCCACCACCCCGGCGCATCAGGGTCAAGCGCCAAAGAAACGCCAAGGCCAAGCTGACGGATCGCCATTCATGGAACATCCCTTCTGATGCTGAAACTTTTCCGCTGGCTTCTCTGGCTGACAGTGACATTGATTCTGCTGCTGGTGGCGGGGGCGGTGCTGATCTGGTATTTCGCCGTGCGCTCGCTGCCGGATTACAATGGCAGCTATGAGATGGCGGGCATTTCCGCGCCGGTCGAAATCGTCCGCTCGACCGAGAATGTGCCGCATATCTTCGGGGAAACGGACGAGGATGTCTTTTTCGCGCTGGGCGTGGCCCATGCGCAGGACCGGCTGTTCCAGTTGACCGTCTTGCGCCGCGCCGCACAGGGGCGGTTATCCGAGATTTATGGCGCGACGGCCTTTCCGCTGGACAATCTGGCCCGGCGGCTGGGGCTGCAGGAACGCGCCGAGGCGTCGGTCGCGGCGCAAGACAGCGAAACCCTCGCCGCGCTCGAGGCCTATTCCGCCGGGATCAACGAATGGATCAGGCAGGTCAACGAAAACGCCATGGGCAAGGGCGCGCCCGAATTCTTCCTGTTTCCCGATCAGATCACCTATTGGCAGCCCGCCGATTCGCTGGCCATCCTCAAGCTGCTTGCCGCAAGCAGCAGCCGCGCGGTGGGCGACGAAGTCCTGCGCGCCCGGCTGTCGCTGGCATGGCCCGAACAGGGACCCGCGTTCCTTTCGCCGAATGATCCCGTTCCGGCGCCATATGCCTCGTTGTTTCCGGGCGCCAGAATGGCCCCGCCCCGGCGCAGCCTTCCCGAAAACGCATATCCGGATCTGCGCGGGTTCCTGCATCCGGGGATCGGCCTTGGCGCGAATGGCTTTGCGGCGTCAAGCGACCGGACGGCGGCGGATGGCTCGTTGCTGGCCAATGACCCGCAGACGCCGCTGACCGTGCCCGGCCTGTTCTATCTGGCACGGCTGGAACTGACATCGGGCGGCGCGATCGGGGCGACCATTCCGGGAATTCCCGCGATCTGGTCCGGCAGGAATCAGGATCTGGCATGGGGGCTGACTCCCGCAGCCGTCGATGATGCCGATATTCACATCGAGGAAGTCCAGCCCGGCGCCTCGGATCGCTATCTGGGCCTGAGAGGATGGACCCAGTTCAAGACCGACAGCGCGGTGATCAGGGTACTGGACGGTCAGAGCCAAAGAATCACCCTGCGCGAAACCGAAAACGGCCCCCTTGTTCCCGGCATCGATCCCGGTCTGGACGATGTGATTCCGTCCGGACATGTCGCTTCGCTGAGCTGGACCGGGCTTTCGCGCGAGGATCGGACCATGTCGGCCCTGATCGGCCTGATGCGCTCGGACAGCCGCGAAACGGCAGCGAAGGCAATGGAAATGACGGTCGCTCCGGCTTTGTCGGCGACGCTCGCGGATAAGGGCGGCGTCACGCAGATCATCGCAGGCGCCCGGCCCATGCGCCCCGACGGTCACCCCACGGGCGGCATGATGCCCAGCCCCGGCTGGCTTCCCGAAGCACGGTGGACGGGGATTTCATCCATTGCCGACGAAGCCGATCAGGGACAGCTTGCGCCCGGCATGGTGCTGGCGACGGAAGAGGGGCCGGACGGGCTGCGGCGGAGACGGCTTGCCTATCTGCTGATGGACCGCGAGGTCCATTCGCGCGATAGTTTCATCGCCACCCAGCTTGATGTCGTCAGCCCCGCGGCGCGGGCCTTGCTACCCCTTGTCGGGGCCAATCTCTGGTTCAGCGGCGAACCCACCGAAGCCGGCTCGCCAGAGCGTCAGCGACAGGATGCCCTGAACCTGCTGGCCGAATGGGATGGCGGAATGAGCGAGCATCTGCCCGAACCGCTGATCTATGCCGCATGGATGCGCGAGTTGCAGAAACGCCTGATTCAGGACGAGTTGGGCCCGCCCGCGGAGGATATCACCCAGCTTCATCCCGCCTTTATCGAGGCGGTATTCCGGAACCGCAATGGCGCGTCGCGCTGGTGCAATATCGTTCAAAGCGCCCCTGACGAGGATTGCACCACCATCGCCCGGCAATCGCTGGACCGGGCCATTCTGGACCTGACGGAGCGTTTCGGCCCCGAGGTCGCAAGCTGGCGATGGGGCGACGTGCATTATGTGCGCCAGAACCATCCGGCATTGGGCGGCATCTCGGGGCTGGGCTGGATCATGAACCTGACGCAGGCGGTTTCGGGCGGCGAATACACCCTTGCGCGCAGCGGCCTGCTTGGCAGCGGGAACAATCCCTATCAGGCGATCAACGGAGCGGGCTATCGCGGCGTTTACGATCTGGCCGATCCGGACAGTTCGGTTTTCATTATCTCGACCGGCCAAAGCGGCCACCCGTTTTCAAGCCATTATGACGATCTGGCCGAATTATGGCGGCGCGGCGAATATATCGGCATGTCGCTTGACCCCGGGCTGGCCCGCGCTGCCGCTGTCGGCGTGACAAGGCTTGAACCGGCGCAATAAGGCGTTTCGGGTTTATCCGGACCAGACGGTCCTTTGTCAGCCAAACGTCATTGGTCCGCGTCCCGCGATAGCCGGAGGCGCTGCCCGTCGCCAACAGGTCTCTTGGACCGGTGGCGCGACCCGCAGGCACCCCAGAGGTATTTGGACAAAGAAGAAGCAGCGGTGAATTCGCTGTTTTTCGGAATTGGGCGGTCGGTAATCCGGCGCGATCGCCCCGTCTTCACTCTGCCTGCGCCGTCATCGCGACCGGGCCATCGGCATAGCTGGTCCACAGCGTCAGCCGCCCCTCCTCTTCGGTCGCGTTCAGTGTGAAATTCGCGTTGTCGAACAGCGGCGACAGGCTGCGGAACTCGAAGCGTTCGGGACGGCGGCCCATGATATCCGCGGCAAGCTGCGCCAGCATCGTCGCCTGCATCGGGCCATGGACGATCAGGCCCGGATAACCTTCCTCCTCGCGGGTATAGGGCGCGTCATAATGGATCCGGTGACCGTTGAAGGTAAGCGCCGAATAGCGGAACAACAGCGGAGCAGATGGCACGATCTCGATGCGATGCGCGCCATCCGGGGCCGGAGGCAGCGCCTTCTTGGTCGCGCCGGGACTGTCGGCATCGCGATAGACGATATCCTGCCGCTCGGTCAGCACCAGCCGCCCGTCGCTTTCGATCCGGTGCCGGACGACGACGAAGCATAAGAGGCCGCTGCGCCCCTGTTTCAGCGAGACATCGCGAATCTCGGAATGTTGTGTGACGGTTTCGCCGATGCGGATATCGTCATGGAAGGTGAATGCGCCGCCCGCCCACATCCGCCGGGGCAAGGGCACCGGGGGCAGGAAACCGCCCCGCGCCGGATGCCCGTCCGGGCCAAGCTCCTGTGTGGAAACCACCGCCGGGGCAAGGCAAAGGTGGATCAGCAGCGGCGCGATATCACCGTCTTGCGTGCCGCCCGCAAGCCCGAATGTGGCGTTGAACCGTTCCGCGATGGCGGGTGTCAGCAATTCGGACCTGACCTCTTCCCGGCCGATCCATTGGCGCAGATGGTCGATATCGGTCATGTCCTGCTCTTTCCGTCGGACAGCGCGGGAACCGGGCCATAGCGCCGGGGCTCGCCATCGAAGATCGCCGCGGGCGCAGGGATCGAAACCGGCCCGTTCGGTGTCTCGACGGTGATCCGGCGCAGATGCGGATGGGCGGACAGCCCCGCCATGTCATTGACCACGGCAAGGGCCAGATCGGCCTTCAGCGATGCCTCCACGGCGTCTTCCATGTCTCGCCTTGCAAAGCCTTCGCCCACGATTGCATCGGTTTCGGCACGGTTGGCAACACGGGCGACATTGTTGGCGAAACGCGGATCGGTGGCCAGATCCGGCCTGTCCAGAAAGATTTCGGCCAGCTTGCGCCATTCCCGGTCGCTTTGCACCGAGATCAGGACCGCCTGACCGTCCCGGGTCAGGAAAACCCCGTAGGGCGCGATAGACGGATGGGCCATGCCGATCCGCCGGGGTGGTTTCCCGCCTTCGTGCATCAGCAGCGGCACGGTCAGCCAGTCGGCCATCACGTCAAACATCGACACCGAGATATGCCCGCCCCTGCCCGTGATCCCCCGCCGGATCAGAGCCTCCAATATGGCGGCATGGGCGCTTGCCCCGGTGGCGATATCGACGATGGATATCCCCACGCGCGCGGGCCCATCCGGACCGCCGGTGATCGAGCAAAGCCCGGATTCGGCCTGTATCAGCAGATCATAAGCCTTGCGGTCGGCCATCGGGCCTTCCTCGCCATAGCCGGTGATGGAACAGGTGATCAGGCGCGGATAATCCCGCGCCAGCCGTTCCGGGCCGAATCCCAGACGCGCCAATGCGCCCCGCTTGAGGTTCTGCACCAGCACATCCGCATCTTCCAGCAACCGCGCCAATTCGGCTTTGCCCTCTGCCGAGCGCAAATCCAGCACCAGCGATTCCTTGCCACGATTCAGCCAGATGAAATAGCTGGACTGGCCCTGCGCCACATCGTCGTAACCGCGGGCGAAATCGCCCTCGGGCCGCTCGATCTTGATTACCCGCGCCCCGGCATCCGCCAGACGCGAACTCGTGAAGGGCGCGGCGACCGCCTGTTCGATCGCGATGACGGTCAGACCTTCAAGCGGCAGCATCAGAACGACCTTGGCAGGCCAAGCACATGCTCGGCGACATAGGACAGGATCAGATTGGTCGAGATCGGCGCAACCTGATACAGGCGGGTTTCGCGGAATTTCCGCTCGACATCGTATTCGCAGGCGAAACCGAAGCCGCCGTGGAATTGCAGGCAGGCATTCGCGGCCTCCCAGCTTGCCTTGGCGGCCAGATATTTGGCCATATTCGCCTGCGCCCCGCAGGGCTGATGCGCATCGTAAAGCCGTGCCGCCTCGTAACGCATGAGATTGGCGGCCTCGACCTCGATGAAACTTTCGGCGATCGGGAATTGCACGCCCTGATTCTGGCCGATGGGACGACCGAAGACATTACGCTCGCTGACATATTTCGTCACCCGGTCGATGAACCAGTAACCATCTCCGATACATTCCGCCGCGATCAGCGTGCGTTCGGCATTCAACCCGGTCAGGATGTATTTGAACCCCTGCCCCTCTTCCCCGATCAGATTCCCGGCGGGGATTTCAAGGTTGTCGAAGAACAACTCGTTCGTTTCGTGGTTCACCATATTCGGGATCGGGCGGACGGTCATGCCGGATTTCATCGCCTCCCTGATATCGACGATAAAGATCGAAAGCCCTTCGGATTTCTTCTTCACCTCGGCCAGCGGGGTCGTCCGCGCCAGAAGGATCATCAGATCCGAATGCTGTACGCGGCTGATCCAGACCTTCTGACCGTTGATCACATAACGGTCGCCCTTCCTGATGGCGGTGGTCTTGATCTTTGTCGTATCGGTGCCGGTGGTCGGTTCCGTCACGCCCATGCTTTGCAGGCGTAATTCGCCGGTGGCGATCCGGGGCAGATATGTCTGCCGCTGCTCCGCCGAGCCATGACGGATCAACGTGTTCATATTGTACATCTGGCCGTGACAGGCACCCGAATTGCCCCCGGCCCGGTTGATTTCCTCCATGATGACCGTCGCCTCGGTCAGGCCAAGGCCCGAGCCGCCATATTCCTCGGGGATAAGCGCCGCCATCCAGCCCGCGCGCGTCAATGCCTCGACGAATTCCTCGGGATAGCCCCGCTGTTCGTCGATCTTGCGGTGATATTCGTCGGGAAATTCCGCACAAAGCGCGCGAACCGCGTCGCGGATATCCTGAAATCTGTCATATCCAATAGTTTGCATGTCAATCCTCACCAGATCGCGCTCATGACTGGCGTGATCCCCATTATAATGCAAATATATATTATATCTTAAGTCCATATAAAAACGGTATATCAAGGTTCCGCCATGGATATCAGGCAGTTGCGCTACTTCGTGGCGATTACCGACGAGGGCTCGTTCTCGCGCGCGGCCGAGCGGCTGCATGTCGCCCAGCCCGCACTGTCCCTGCATGTGCGCAAGATGGAAGAGGCGCTGGGCACGCGGCTTCTGCTGCGCCATTCCGGTGGCGTCACGCCGACCGAGGCCGGTTTGCGCCTGATCGAACGCGCAAGGCGGCTGCTGGCGGAATTCGATCAGATGCACGAGGACATGCGCCAGATCGGCAGCGAACCGGGCGGGACCGTCAGGATCGGGCTTCCGGGAACCATCAGCGACATCCTTTCGGTTCCCCTGATCGCGCATCTGCACAAACGTCATCCCGGCATCAAGCTGATCGTCGCCGAGGCCATGAGCGGATTCGTCGGCGAATGGCTGGAAGAGGGAAGAATCGATCTGGGAGTTCTATATGGAACGGGGAATCGCAAACATATCCGGCTGACACCACTGCTGCGGGAGGAACTGGTGATCCTGCTGCCGCCAAAGGTCACGCCTCCTGCGCCTGTCACACTGGCTGCGCTGGCCGATATGCCGCTGATCCTTCCCAGTTCATCCCACGGGCTGCGCCGCATGATCGAACAGCATCTGCTGGACAACGGCCTTGCCGCCAGCCCGGCAATCGAGGTGGACAGCTACAATTGCATCAAGCGGCTGGTTCAGGACGGTTTCGGCTGCTCGATCCTGCCCGTCCACGCAGTTGCCGAAGCATCCCGCAGCGGGCTTTTGCAGGCGCTGCCCTTTTCCGATCAACCTATCTGGCGCGGCGCCTATCTGGCTCGCCATCCGACCCGGATCCTGTCGCAAGCGGCCTCTCTCACCAGTCAATCATTGCGGGAGGTCACCGCTGGCCTGATCTCTGACGGTATCTGGCTGGGCGCAAGCGACCCATAGACGGCAGTTCCTGCGATCACGGCCCGCAGAAAGGAAACCCGGGTGGTTACTTGTCGTTCCGACGGATGAACAGCTCGAATCCCAGATAAAGCCCCGCCGCCGCGAACAGGATTGCCCAGAACGGGTTGTCATTCGCCAGCTCTACCCCGGCCCAGATCAGCGGCAGCACCACGCAGAGGATCCGCACCCACAAGGGCCGGAAGAACGGAGCATTCGGATCTACCAGCATCATATCTCCTGTCGTCAGCCAGCCCGACGGACCCGCGCGGCCCGTGTCAATCCCGGCCGGTGCCTTTTGGCATCTCTTCCCGCAGAGCTTCAAGTGCCGCCTGTACCTTGGGGGCACGATGCATATCGACATGCGTGACCAGCCAAAGGGGCGATTCCCATTCCGGCAGGCTCATGACCCTGGCCAGCCCCCCCGCCCGGAAGTCGGGCAGAACGCCAAGCGCCTCGCCTCCCTGCACGATCGCGGCAAGCGCATCACCGTCATTACTGACAAATACGAAATTGGCAGCCGGAACCCGCTCTTCCAGCCAGCGCATGAATGGCGCCCGCTGCCCATCCGCTCCTGGCAGGGGCATAGCGAAGCGATGGGCGGCCAGATCCTCTCCGACGGGACCATAATTATCCAGATACGCAGGCGCGGCATACAGGACCGGGCGCATCGCCAGCAAAGGACGGACTACATAATCCGGTTGCGTCGGCCGCGCCCCGGCGCGGATCGCAAGATGGGCTTCGCCCACCGCCAGCCGAAACATCCTTGCATCGGTCATATAGCGAAGCCGCAATCCGGGGTGACGTTTCAGCAACCGCATCAGGTGTGGCATCACCTCATCCGCCAGATCGGGCAGCGAGGTCACGACCAGCTCGCCCTCGATCCGGTCTCCGGCCCCGGCAATCCGCGAAGCCATCTGCGCGATACGCTCATCCGCCTCGCCACCCATGCGCAGCAGTAACTGCCCCGCCTCGGTCATGGCATAGCCGCGTGCGTGACGCTGGAACAACCGCGTGCCCAGCTGCGCCTCCAACGCATCCACGCGGCGGATCACCGTCGCATGATGCACGCCAAGCATTTCCGCGGCACCGCTGACCGTTCCGGTACGGGCCACGGCCAATGCCGTGCGGATATCGTCCCAGCTTTCGATATTCATGTGCATCCTCGCACAGAGACTGCGCATTTATCGCCATTTTGTTCGGGTTTGCAAAGATATATCTGTCAGCCAAGAACAAATCCGAAGGAACGAAACAGATGCATATTCTTCATATCGACAGCGCCGTCACGGGCGAAGATTCGGTTTCCCGCAAACTGACCGCCGATATCGTGGCCAGGCTGACATCGAAAAATCCCGGCGCCACGGTGACCTATCGCGACCTGAACGAGGGTGTTCCGGCCATCGATACGGAATGGTATCGCGGCGTCCGCCTTGCCCCCGAGAATCCGACGGCCGAACAACAGAAACGTATCGACGCCTCGGACGCCTATCTGAAAGAGCTGCAGGATGCCGATGTGCTGGTCCTTGCCTCGCCGATCTACAATTTCGGCATCACCGCCCAGGTAAAGAACTGGATAGACCAGATCACCCGCGCGGGCATCACCTTCCGCTATTCCGAAGCGGGGCCGGAAGGTCTGCTGAAGGGCAAACGCGCCATCATCGTCTATAGCGCGGCAGGTACGCCGAAAGGGTCCGAGCTTGACTTCGCCTCGGGTTATCTGCGCCACATCCTGGGCTTCAACGGCATCACCGATGTGGAATTCGTCGTTGCCGACCGTCTGGCCATGGACCGCGATGCCGGGCTGGCGCGGGCACAAGAGGCGCTGGACAACCTCGCCGCCTGAAAATCACCTGCTTGCGTGCTGAATTACGGGGCCGCGCCTGTCGCGGCTCCTTTTTCATGACCGGATTATTCCCGATCGCGGCGATCGGGGCTTCATTTCGGCCCAAACGTTGTCTCCCGGGCGGATCGTCTGGCAACTTCATGGTCAAAAGCTCCCCCGGCTTCTTCGTGGCGGCAGCGTCAAGCCGACGAAAGCAGGTTCCGATCACAAAACCTGCTTTCGCGTTGTTATGTGAATGTATCGGACAGGTTCGGTCTACGGTTTCTTATACCGCCGGATGACTTCGCAAACGGCAATGTCATATTCGTCGAACCACGCTTCGCGACCATGTCTTCTGGCCTCGAGATGTTCGGGATGATTTGCCCAGGCCTGCTGATGCTCATCGGTGTCGAACTCGACAATGGTTACATGCTCGCCATCGGTCGCATGGAATTGCTTGAATGATACAAATCCCGGCATTTTCTGGCCAATCTCGGCCATCTTCTTACCGGTTTCGACATATGCCGGACGGGTTTCCTCATTAACACGTGAACGAAATACTGTGATTGGCATTATGGCTTCCCTGATTACTAAGTATCCACGCGCTACACTTGCCCGGTAGGAATAACGGTCGTCAATATGATCCGGGCCGCAAAGTGCATTTGTTGACTCGTCTCCGGTTTTCGCATATCAGACAGCGAATTCCCGGAAGGTTTGCCCTTCCGGTCCCCGTTTGCCGCGGGGATCGCCCCCCGTCAGCGCGTTGCGCCCACGGGGGCATTCGTGCTTTGAACCGGCCTTCCGGGGCCATCGATGAACCGCAGGAGGCCCGCGATGTTCGAGAACCTGTCCGACCGGCTTGGCGGCGTCTTCGACCGGCTGACCAAGCAAGGTGCGCTGTCCGAAGACGATGTCAGGACCGCCATGCGCGAGGTGCGCGTGGCGCTGCTGGAAGCCGATGTCTCGCTGCCCGTGGCCCGAAGCTTCGTCAAGGCCGTCACCGCAAAGGCCACCGGTTCCGCCGTCACGAAATCCGTGACGCCCGGCCAGCAGGTCGTCAAGATCGTCCATGACGAGTTGATCAAGGTCCTGCAGGGCGAGGACGAGCCCGAGGCCCTGCGCATCGACAATCCGCCCGCGCCCATTCTGATGGTGGGCCTGCAGGGTTCGGGTAAAACCACCACGACCGCGAAACTGGCCCGCCGCCTGCAAGAGCGCGAGAAGAAGCGCGTTCTGATGGCCAGCCTCGACACCAACCGCCCGGCCGCGATGGAACAGCTGGCCGTGCTGGGTCAGCAGATCGGCGTCGATACCCTGCCCATCGTCAAGGGCGAATCCGCGACCCAGATCGCCAAACGCGCCAAACAGCAGGCATCGCTTGGCGGCTATGACGTCTTCATCCTCGACACGGCCGGCCGGTTGCATATCGACCAGGTGCTGATGGACGAGGTGCAGGCCGTGCGCGACATCGCCCAGCCGCGCGAGACCCTGCTGGTCGTCGATGGCCTCACCGGTCAGGACGCGGTGAATGTCGCCACCGAATTCGACGGCAAGGTCGGCGTCTCGGGCGTGATCCTGACCCGGATGGATGGCGACGGGCGCGGCGGCGCGGCACTGTCCATGCGCCAGATCACCGGCAAGCCGATCCGCTTCGTGGGTCTTGGCGAAAAGATGGACGCGCTGGAAAGCTTCGACGCGCAGCGCATCGCGGGCCGCATCCTCGGCATGGGCGATATCGTCACGCTTGTCGAAAAGGCCCAGGAAGTGCTGGAGGTCGAACAGGCCGAGCGCATGATGAAGCGCTTTCAGAAGGGTCTGTTCAACATGAACGACCTGAAGGGCCAGCTTGAGCAGATGCAGAAGATGGGCGGCATGCAGTCGATCATGGGCATGATGCCCGGCATGCAGAAAATGGCCAAACAGGCCGAGGCCGCGGGGATGGACGACACCGCCGTGCGCCGCCAGATCGCCCTGATCAGCTCGATGACCAAAAAAGAGCGCGCCAATCCGGCCCTTCTTCAGGCCAGCCGCAAGAAGCGTATCGCGACGGGTGCCGGGCTGGACGTGGCGGAACTGAACCGGCTGCTGAAGATGCAGCGCCAGATGGCCGACACGATGAAGAAGATGGGCAAGATGGGCAAGGGCGGCATGATGAAACAGGCCATGCGCGCCATGACCGGTCGTGGTGGCGGACTGCCCGACATGGCCAATGCCGATCCGGCGAAAATGGCCGAGGCCACGAAGATGCTGCAGGATCCCAAGGGCCTTGGCGGCCAGCTTGGCAAGGCCGGATTGCCCGGCGGGTTCAGCGGATTGTTTCCCAAGAAGTGACCGCAATGCAGCCTCAACCGATCAGTTTGCCCAGACCGCACCCTTTTGAACGCGATGGCGGAAATGCCCTTGCGAACGGTTTCCGGGTGTCGTCGTCATGACCCTGATTTCCGCCGAGATCCCGGTTATCGAGACCGGGCGCCTGATCCTGCGTGAACCGCGTATGGCGGATTTCGAGGCGCATGCCGCCTTCCTCACATCCGGGCGCGCACAATTCGTCGGCGGCCCCCTTGATCGCGCGCAGGCATGGCGCGGCTTTTCCTCGGGCTTCGGGCATTGGATATTGCTGGGCTTCGGAATGTGGACGATCGAGGAAAAGGCAACCCGTCAGCCCGCCGGGCGTGTCGGCATCCTGAATCCCGAAGGCTGGCCGGAACCCGAACTCGGCTGGCATGTCTATGACGGCTTCGAAGGCAGGGGCATCGCCTACGAGGCCGCCCTCGCCGCCCGCAGCGCCGCCGGAACGCATTTCGGCATCACCGCCCCGATCTCGTTCATCGTCCCTGAAAACACCCGCTCGCGCCGCCTCGCGGAACGGCTTGGCGCCACCATCGAGCGCGAGGGCGAGGTTCTCGGCCAGCCCTGCCTCGTCTACCGCCATCCAAGGGAGGCAAGCTGATGCCCTTCTTCTTTGTCCAAATACCTTCCGAGGGCGCAGATTGGCATGCCCGTGCTTCGGGAGCCATCCGGCGACGGGGACAAACGCCCCCCGCGCCCGAGCCCGCCACAGGAGCCAGCGCATGACCGATCCAGTCACCCGCGCCGCCGAATTGCTGAAAGAGCATCGCGCCAGCATCGACCGGCTGGATGCCATCCTCGTCTACACCCTGGCCGAGCGGTTCAGTCACACCCAATCCGTCGGCCGTCTCAAGGCCGAACACGATCTTCCGCCGTCCGATCCCGCGCGCGAGGCGCAACAGATCGAGCGGCTGGAACGCCTCGCGCGTGAGGCCGATCTCGACCCGGAATTCGCGCGCAAATTCCTGAATTTCGTGATCGCCGAAGTGATCCGGCATCACGAACAACTGCAACCCTGACGGGCGCGCGAACCGCGTCCGATACGCCATTTCACAAGGAGAAAACCAATGGCAGTCAAAATCCGTCTGGCCCGTGGCGGCTCGAAAAAGCGCCCCCATTACGCCATCGTCGCCGCCGATACCCGCAAACCGCGTGACGGCCGCTTTCTTGAAAAGCTGGGCACCTATAACCCGCTTCTGCCCAAAGACAGCGAAGAGCGCGTGAAGATGGACATGGAGCGCGTACAGCACTGGCTGGATCAGGGCGCCCAACCGACCGACCGCGTCGCCCGCTTCCTCGAAGCCGCAGGCAAAAAGGAAAAGACCGAGCGCAAGAACATGAAAAAGGCCGAACCCGGCAAGAAAGCCCAGGATCGCGCCGCTGCCCGTGCAGAAAAAGCCGCAGCAGCCGACGCCCCGGCCGAAGAAGCCGCCGCGGAAGAATGATCGTATGATCAGGCCCATGCTGTCCCGCGTGGGTCTGATTGTGCAGAAGCGTTATGTTCCGGCTGTTTCGCCTAGCGGCCCTGCTCGCGCTGGCTTTTCTTGCGGGAATGCTGGCCGAGCGGTCATATCAGAAGGATCGCTGCCTTGATCATGGCGGCAGCTGGAGCAAGGCGGGTTTCTGCGACAGGGGGTAGCCCATGACCGATAAAGTCTGCGTCGGAGCCATTGCCGGAGCCTTCGGGGTCCGAGGCGAAGTGCGGCTGAAAAGCTTCTGCTCGCAACCGCAGGACATCGCCGGATATGGCCCTCTGACGACCGAGGATGGCACCCGCAGTTTCACCGTCAAACTGACCCGCCCCGTCAAGAACGGGATGGGCGCAAGATTGTCCGGGATATCCACCCGCGAAGACGCCGAAGCCCTGCGCGGCACCACCCTTTGGGCACCGCGCGACGCCCTGCCCTCATTGCCGGATGACGAATTCTACCATGCCGATCTGATCGGGCTGGAGGTATTCGATACCGGCGGACAGACGCTTGGCCGGGTTCGGGCGATCTTCGATCATGGCGCGGGTGACATTCTTGAAGTGGCGGGCCGCGAGCTGTTATTGCTGCCTTTCACCCGCGAAATCGTTCCGACTGTCGATCTGAAAGCGGGCCGGATCATCGCCGATCCGCCCGGCTCGGACGAATGAGCGGGGCGCCTAAATCGCATGGCCGCCTGTCCGTCAGGCCCAGCCTGCGCCCGCGCGAACTGATGGCCGAACCGCAGGTCAGGGGCGCCTGGACCGCGACTGTCGTCACCCTGTTCCCCGAAGCCTTTCCCGGCATCCTCGGCCTGTCCCTGACGGGCCGCGCGCTGGCCGAGGGGCTGTGGAACCTTCGCAGTGTCCATCTGCGCGAATTCGGCATCGGCAGGCATCGCAATGTCGACGACACCCCGGCTGGGGGCGGCGCGGGCATGGTGATCCGCCCCGATGTCCTGAGCGCCGCCCTGCAAGAGGCCGGGAATGCCGCACCCATCATCTATATGTCGCCGCGCGGGCGCCCCTTTACTCAGTCCCGCGCGCGCGAACTGGCGCAGGGTCCAGGGGTCACGCTGATCTGCGGTCGTTTCGAGGGGGTGGACCAGCGCGTGCTGGACGCTTATGACGTCGAAGAGGTCAGTATCGGCGATTATGTCCTGACCGGGGGCGAAATCGCCGCACAGGTCTTGATCGACGCGACGGTTCGGCTTATACCGCGCGTGCTGGGGAATCAGGATTCGCTGGCCGAGGAATCCTTTTCCATCGGCAATCGGGGTCTTCTGGAGCATCCTCAGTACACGAAGCCCGCCCAATGGGAAGGCCGCGAGATCCCGCCGGTTCTGCTGTCGGGAAATCATGCGGCCATTTCCGCATGGAGGGCAGCCGAGGCCGAAAGGCTGACCAAGGAACGCCGCCCCGACCTGTGGCGGGCATGGACCGAAGGGGAAAACCCCGGCGGCATGGACCCGACAAAGGACCGACAGCTCTCGGGCGCATCAGACCAATCGCGGGACTACCGCGAGCATGAAAAGGATTAATGCGATGAACCTGATCGCCCAACTCGAAGCCGAGCAGATCGCAGAGCTTGGCAAGACCATCCCGGATTTCAAGGCCGGCGACACCGTGCGCGTCGGCTACAAGGTGACCGAAGGCACCCGCACCCGCGTGCAGAACTTCGAAGGCGTCTGCATCTCTCGCAAGGGCGGCGACGGCATCGGCGCCAGCTTCACCGTCCGCAAGATCAGCTTCGGCGAAGGCGTGGAGCGTGTCTTCCCGCTTTACTCGACCAATATCGATGCGATCACGGTCGTCCGCCGCGGTAAAGTCCGCCGCGCCAAGCTGTATTACCTGCGCGACCGTCGCGGCAAATCGGCCCGTATCGTCGAAAAAACCAATTACAAGCCCAAATCGGGCGCTGAAGCGAACGCTTGAACGAGGTCTCCCGATGAAAAAAGACATCCATCCCGATTATCACATGATCGAAGTCAAGATGAACGACGGCACCACCTATCAGACCCGCTCGACCTGGGGCGCCGAGGGTGAGACCATGACGCTTGACATCGACCCGACCTCGCATCCCGCATGGACCGGCGGCTCGACCCGCCTGATGGATACCGGCGGACGCGTGTCGAAGTTCAAATCGAAATATGCTGGTCTGGGCTTCTGAACCACACCGACATGATCCATATGAAACGCCGTCCTTCGGGGCGGCGTTTTTCATTCAGCCGGACAGCGGACACCCGCCCCTTGCGCGGCCGGGGAAACAGCCCGTGAAAACCGCCGGAACAACCGCCGCGCCTGGCTTCACTTGCACATCTTCTTTGCGGCAAATACCTCGGGGGGTCGCCGGCGGATCGTGCCACTGGTTCAAGAGACCTGCCGGCGACCGGCATCGGGCATCCCGCGCGCAGAGGACCGGCTACTCGCATAAATCTTGACGCATATCGCGCAGGCCTGTCGTCATGCGCAGGCGCGTCAGCGATACAAAAGCGACCGGCCGTCATGAAACAGATGCATCGCGTCGGGTCTCGCGGCAAGGCGCACCATCTGCCCCGACAGCCCGGCATGGATCCCCGGCAGTTTCGCGATCACCGGCGGCGCATCCTGTCCGGTTCCGAAATAAAGCAATGTCACCTCGCCCAGCGCCTCGGTCAGATCCACGCGGCCCTCGAATATCGCCGGACCGTCGGTCTCGAACATATCCTCGGGGCGAATGCCAAGATTGACGGCCAGACCTTCATCCTCCGCCCCTGTCGGAACCGCAAGTTGCGCCTGCCCTCCGCCGTCCAGCGCGACAGTGGTCACCTCGCCCACGGCGGTCACCTTACCCGGCAGCAGGTTCATCGCGGGCGAACCGATGAATTGGGCGACGAATTCGTTCACCGGACGTTCATACAGTTCCAGCGGCGCCCCGATCTGCGCGATACCGCCGCCCGCCAGCACCACGATCCGGTCGGCCAGCGTCATGGCCTCGGTCTGATCATGGGTCACATAGATCATCGTCCGGTCGGGCATCGAGGCCTTTAGCTGCGCAATCTCGATCCGGGTCGCCACGCGCAGGGCGGCGTCGAGATTCGACAGAGGTTCGTCGAACAGGTAAACCTTGGGATCGCGCACAAGCGCCCGCCCGATCGCCACCCGCTGACGCTGACCGCCCGACAGCGCCTTGGGAAGACGGTCGAGATAGGGCGTCAGTTGCAGCATCCTGCCCGTGCGATCGGTCGCCTCGCGGATCTCTGCCTTGCTTTTGCCGGCGATTTTCAGAGCGAAAGCCATATTGTCGCGCACCGTCATATGCGGGTAAAGCGCATATGACTGGAACACCATGGCGATCCCGCGCTGGCTGGGCGGAATATCGTTGACCCGCACGCCATCGATATCCAGCGAGCCGCCGGTGATCTGCTCCAGCCCCGCGATCATCCGCAAAAGCGTGGATTTCCCACAGCCCGAAGGGCCGACGAACACGATGAACTCTCCCGACCTGATGGAAAGGTCGATATTGCTCAGAACCTGGACCTCGCCATAGGATTTCGCGACATCAGTCAGTTTCAAATCGGCCACGGTCAGCCCCTTCCCTGTCAACCTTCGATAATCTGAACCTGCCACGGCTCCAGCCCGCCCGCCTCTTCATCGGACAGATTGGCGCGGATATGCAGCGTTTGCGCATCGTCATGGCGACGGAACGACAAGAGCGGACCATTGGCGGTAATATCGCTCATCTGACCCAGCCTCAGCGCAGAATGCTCGCGCCGCAGCCCGATGGCCCAGCGGTAATGATGCAGCACGGATTGCGCATCCGCCTCTTGCCCGACAACAGCGCGCTGCAAATGCACATGTGGAACGGGCAGCCAGGGCTGGCTTGTCGAAAAGCCGCCATTCACGCCCATATCCCAGACCATCGGCGTGCGGCAGCCGTCGCGCCCCTTGAATTCGGGCCAGAACTCGATGCCATAAGGATCGCGCAGCTCCTCGAACTGCAATTCCGCTTCGGGCAGGCCAAGCTCTTCACCCTGATACAGACAGACCGAGCCGCGCAGGCAGATCAGCACGGTGCAATAGGCCTTTGCCGCCTGCTCGGGCAGATTCCAGCGTGTCACATGGCGCATCACGTCATGGTTCGACAGGGCCCAGCACGGCCAGGAATTCGGTGCGATTTTCTGCAATTGCGCGAAAACATCCGCGATCCGCTGCGCGGTCAGATCATGACCCGACAGAAAGTCGAACACATAGGACATGTCCACCCGTTTGCTTTCCATGCCCTGCGGCGCGCCCGTATATTCCTCGAGCAGTTCAAGCGCCCGCTCGCTATCGCCGATCTCGCCGACGGACACCGCGCCATAGCGTTTCAGAAGCGTATTGAACCGCTCCAGAAATGCCAGATTTTCGGGCTGCGACTTGTCGTATTTATGGCTTTGATGATTGTAGGGGTTCACCGCAGGCGCGGTATCCGCCTTGCGATCCGCTGGCAAAAGCGGAGGATTATCGCGCAATTGCGCGTCATGGAAATAGAAGTTGACCGTGTCCAGCCGGAACCCGTCAACGCCCTTTTGCAGCCAGAATTCGGTCATCTCCAGAAGCGCATCCTGAACCTCGCGATTATGGAAATTCAGGTCCGGCTGGGAGGTCAGGAAATTATGCAGGTAATATTGTTCGCGCCGCGCGTCCCATTGCCAGGCGCTGCCGCCAAAGATCGACAGCCAGTTGTTCGGAGGCGTTCCGTCCGGCTTGGGATCAGACCAGACATACCAGCTGGCTTTCGGGTTATCGCGGCTGGCACGGCTTTCCGCGAACCACGGGTGCCGATCCGAGCTGTGCGACATCACCAGATCGATCATGACCTTCAGACCAAGCTCATGCGCGCGTTCGATCAGCCGGTCGAAATCCTCCATGCTGCCGAAGATCGGATCGATACCGCGATAATCGCTGACATCATACCCGAAATCCTTCATCGGCGATGTGAAGAAGGGTGAGATCCAGACCGCGTCCACCCCCAGCGAGGCGACATAGGGCAGCCGCCGCGCGATTCCCGCAAGATCCCCCACGCCATCCCCGGTCGTGTCCTGAAAACTGCGCGGGTAAATCTGATAAATGATCCCGCCTTTCCACCAGTTTGCAGTATTTTCGGTCATTTAGCCACCTTTGACGGAACCGGCCAGCAGGCCGCGAACCAGATATCGTTGCATTGAAAAGAACACGATCAGCGGAACCGCGATCGAGATGAAGGCCGAGGTCGCGAGAATCTCCCACTCGCCCCCTTTCGACCCCATCAATTCGCGGAGAACGCCGGTCATGACCAATTGTTCCCGTGTATTGCCAAGAAACACCGTGGCGACCAGAAGGTCGTTCCAGACCCAGAGGAACTGAAAAATCGCAAAGCTCGCCAATGCGGGAAAGGACAGCGGCAGGACGATGCGCCGGAAGATCTGGAAATCGCTCGCGCCATCGACGCGGGCCGACTCGATCACCTCTCGCGGCAAGCCGATCATGTAATTGCGCAGCAGATAGACCGCCAGCGGCAGGCCGAAAGCCGTATGCGCCAGCCAGATGCCCATATATCCCTTGCCGATGCCGATGGCGTTATGCATCTGCAGCAGCGGGATCAGCGACACCTGCAAGGGCACGACCAGCAGACCGACCACCCCCGCCGTCAGCAGGGCGCGACCCGGGAAACGCATCCATGCAAGCGCATAGGCCGCGAAAGCCGCGATCAGGATCGGGATCACCGTGGCCGGGATCGTGACGGTCAGCGTGTTCATGAAGGCGCGGCCCAGCCCTTCGGCGGTCAGCACGCGATGATAGTTCCCGATCGTGAAATCGGGCGGCACCGCGGTCGTGGTAAAGATCCGCTCGCCCCGCCGCATCCCGAACGGCTTTTCCGATGTCAGCCGGTAGCTGCCATCCTCGCTTACCGTCAGTTGCCACCCATCCTCGATCTCGACCGTTTCTCCCGGCTGGTATTTGCCCGGCTCGCGCGCACCCGTCCCCCATGCCGACAATTTCTGATCGCCCTCTGTCACCGAACCTTCGATCACATACAGGCCGTCGACCTGCCGCGCGTCGTCATCGGTTCCGGTACGGGCATATCCGGTCTGCTCGGAAGCCGAAAACGACGCCCACCAGCCGCTTGACGAGATCTGGTCGCGGTCGCGAAAGGAAGAGACGAACAGTCCCAGAGTGGGGATCGTCCATAACACCACCAGCAGAAAGGCAGAGATATGGACCGCCCATGTCAGCGAGGATTTCTTTCCGGCCATTCCCTCCATCAGCCGGCCTCCTTGCGGGCATTGTAGATATTCCAGACCATGATCGGCGTGACCACAATCATCAGCACGATGGCAATCGCCGAGCCGCGGCCGTAATCCGGCGATCCGCGGAACATCCAGTCATACATCAGATTCGCCAGAACCTGCGTGCCCCATTGCCCGTTGGTCATCACGAAAACGATGTCGAAAACCTTCAGCACAACGATGGTGATCGTGGTCCAGACAACGGCGATGCTGCCCATGATCTGCGGCACCTTGATCTTGAAGAACAGCTGCCACGGAGAGGCGCCGTCAAGGATTGCCGCTTCGATGGTTTCCTCGGGGATGCCGCGCAGCGCGGCCGACAGGATGACCATGGCGAAACCGGTCTGAATCCAGACCAGTACGATCATCAGGAAGAAATTGTTCCATGGAATCAGTGTCAGCCAGATTTGCGGTTCTCCGCCAAGCCGGGTGACGATCCAGTTCAGCAGGCCGATCTGGGTTTCGCCCGATTCACGAAATTCATAGATCAGCTTCCAGATCACGCCCGCACCGACAAAGCTGATGGCCATGGGCATGAAGATCAGCGATTTGCCGATATTGCCCCACCTGATCCTGTCGGTCAGCTGCGCCGCGAGCAGACCGAACACCGTGGACAGGGCGGGCACGACCAGCAGCCATAACAGATTGTTCCAGATCGATTCCCGGAACTTGTCGTCGCCCAATGCCCAAAGGTAGTTACCGGCGCCCACGAAGCGGCTGCCATCGGCATTATGAAGCGAGCGCCAGAAGCTGTCGATGACAGGATAGACCAGATAAACGCCCAGAAACAGAACCGCCGGACCGACGAACAACCACGGACGGATCATATTCGCCCTGCGGATATTGTCGCCCGCATTCCTGCCGCGCGGCGGGTAGATACTGTCAAGGACGAGGTTCGAGCCCCAGAACCAGACCACGCAGCCCAGCACGCCCATGGCGATGGTGCCCGCGGCCATCAGGAACAGTTCCATTTTCAGTCCCCCCCGAAAAACATGTCAGAGCACGCCGCGTCCGATCTGAAATACGGCCGCCCGCGTCCCGCGATGGCCGGGGGCGCTGTCCGCCGGCAACCCCCGGGATATTTGCGTGAAGAAGTGAAGAGCGGCGGTTTTGATCGGATGTGACATGACGCGCATTACTTCACCGAGTCCCATTTCTCCTGAATCTGGTCGGCCACATCCTGCGCCGATGCGCCGCCGACGAAATCGACCATGCCGGTCCAGAACGCCCCCGCGCCGATCGAGCCGGGCATCAGATCGGAGCCGTCAAAGCCGAAAACCGTGGCATCCAGCAGGATTTCCCCCATCCTACGCTGCGTATCATTCGCGTAAGCCTCGGGGTTCACGCCGGTATGGGGCGTGACGAAACTGCTTTGAGCCATCCAGATCTCGTGCGCGGCGGGGGTTTTCAGAAACTCGATGAAGGCAAGCGCCGCGGGATTGTCCGACAATACCGAGAACATTGTGCCGCCGCCCAGCACCGGCTTGCCAACGCTGCCATCGGCAGGGGCCGGGAAATAGAAGAAATCCACATCCAGCCCGACTTCGATCCCTTCGGGGAAGAAGGACGGGATGAAGCTGGCCTGATGATGCATGTAGCAATCGGGCGGGAATTCGAACAGGCCCTTGGGACTGTCGCGGAAATCCGTCGAGGAAACCGATGCAGCCCCGCCCGAGACGAAATCGTCATTTCTGGCGAACCAGCCGAATTCCTCGATCGCCGCCACGACCTTGGGATCGTTGAACGGCAAGTCGTTGGTGGTCCAGGCCCGATAATCTTCGGGGCTGCCGGTCCGCAGCATCAGATCCTCTACCCAGTCGGTCGCGGGCCAGCCCGTCGCGCCGCCCGCACCAAGCCCGATACACCACGGCGTCTCGCCATCCGCCGCGATCTGTTCGGTCAGAGCCTTGAGATCCTCGTAGGTTTCGGGCACCTCATATCCCGCATCTTCGAAATTCTCGGGAATATACCAGACCAGCGATTTCACATCGGCCTTGAAGGGAAAGGCATACATCGCCTCTTCCCCGTCCTTGCCTGCATAAATGCCCAGATCTGCCCAACTGTCGCCGGCGGCATAATTATCGCGCACCCATTGCGCCGTTTCCTCGCCCAGCGGCCTGAGATGCCCTTTCTTCGCCAGATCGGCGGCCAGACCGGGTTGCGGGAAAACCGCGACATCCGGCGGTGATCCTGCCTCGCTGTCGATCACGATCTGCTGCTCGAAACTGTCCGAGCCGGAATAATTCACCTTCGCCCCGGTCGCCTCTTCGAAATAGGGCAGAAGCGAGGTGAACAGGTCCTGATCCACCCCAAGCCAGGGGCCGAGAACCGTGAATGACTGGCCATCCAGATCGCCATGAGCCGCCTTGAAATCTTCGAGACTCTGCCAGTTGATGCGATCATCGCTGCCCGGTTCGATCACCATCTGCGCCTGCGCCATTCCGGCACCCAGGGCAATTGCGGCGGCGGTAACATAAAATACAGTTTTCATAAGATCCTCCCTGAACCTTTCTGGAAACATGTTCCGACGATTGATTGTTATCGCTATCAGTCCTTTCTCGTAAGGAATTGTCAAATAAAACTCACTCCCATTCCAGTTCCTTATAGGCTGCCGTCGCGTCACGCGCCGCAGTTTCTTCAAAAGAATTCCATTTATTTTCAATTATTTGCATGGATTTCGCGATCACTGGCACCGCGTCGGACATGGGCAATCCATCAGCTATCGCTGCACGGGTGGAGTCCCTGAGCATGGTCAGAAATTCCGTTTGCGGCGTGACAGCGATTTTCCAGCTTTCCGCAACCTCTCCATGCCCCGGGACGATCCGGCGCGGCATCGGCGCAGGCGCAGCCTCCAGCCATTCAAGCCAGCCATTCAGGGATCCATCGACAACCGGGGTCAGGTCGCGAAAGATCAGATCGCCGCTGAAAAATGTTTCCGTTTTGCTGTCGAATACCGTCAGATCATTGTCGGTATGCGCGGTACCCTCGGCCTTCAGCAGCAATTCCCGGCCGCCAAGGTCGATGATATCGCGATCCGCAACCTGTCGATCCGGCAGAATGACCTCGGTTCCGATCACCTCCTGCGGCGGATAGAGTTCGGCGAGATTGTCCAGATAGGTCTGCGCCCGATACTCAAGCGCGGCCGGCAATGCGGCATGGCCGACGATCTCGGCGCCCGCTTCCTTGAAAACCGATGTGCCAAGCACATGATCGGGATGCATATGCGTCAGGATCACATGACTGATCGGCAGATCGGTCAATTGCCTGATCGCGGCAAATAATTCCTGCCCCTGCCGCCGCGAGACCCCGCTATCGATCACCGCGACGGATTTCTCTCCGATCACCACGCCCAGATTGGCGATGCGGCCATTCGCGGATTCTTCCATCTGAACCGACTCGCCCAGATAGACATGGACACCAGGTGCCAGTTCCCGCAGCGGCAAAGCAGGCAGTGAAGTAGCCGATTGGCATGAAACCTGTTCTTCCAGCAGGTCCGGATGTCGCTTCAGCCAGTTCCGGCTGACTCGTTCCGCCTGCGACTCGCATTCCGCCATGACAGCGCTTTCCGCTTCAGGCAGGAGAATTGGCACACAATCACCAGAAGATCCGGCAAGACAGGCGCTTAAAATCAGATGAATCATTGCCGAATGTTCCCAACAGAGCCTTTCCCGGTAAAAAGCATGACCTTTTCAAAGTAAAAAGATCGGCATCAGACCTTCGTCGTGTTGACACATGCTGCCTCTCATCTACCATAAGATCCAGTCGTGATTTCCACGGCACTGCTTGAGGAGAAACGTTTATGGCATGGACCAAACCTACCCTGAAGGAAATTGCCTGCGGCATGGAAATCAACATGTACGCTCCGGCCGAGGATGAGCCTGTACTGTTCTGATCCATGATGAGCAGACAGAAACCGGCCCTGTCCGAGTGCTTCGGGCAGGGCCGATTTCGTCTGACGCGATATGCAGATCATCATTCTGGGCGCAGCGGCGGGCGGTGGCTTGCCGCAATGGAATTGCGGATGTGACAATTGCAATGCCGCACGTAATGGGCGTATCCCGCCCCTGACTCAAAGCTCGGTCGCGGTCAGCGCGGACGGGCAGAACTGGGCGATTCTGAACGCCTCCCCGGATATTCGCATGCAACTGGCCGCAACGCCTGCCTTGCATCCCGCCGGACCCCGGCAGATGCCTTTGCGTTCGGTGCTGGTCACGAATGGCGATATCGACCATGTGGCAGGGCTTCTGACCCTGCGCGAAAGCCAGGCGTTCGACCTGCTTGCAACCCCCGCCATTCATCAGGCGCTGGCGGCGAACCCGATGTTGTCGGCCCTGCGCACGGATCTGGTCACACGCCGCGAGGTCGCATTGGATCAGGATATCCGGCTTGCGCCCGGTCTGGACGCCACGCTTTTCGCCGTGCCCGGCAAGGTGCCGCTGTATCAGGAGGGCGAGGTGGTCGAGACCGGCCTTGTCGGAGAAACCACGGTGGGGGTCGAATTGAGGGCCGGGGGGCGGCGCGCCCTTTATATTCCCGGCTGCGCCGATATGCCGGACTGGCTGAAATCCCGCATCGCCGGTGCGGATCTGCTGATGTTCGACGGCACCCTGTGGGAGGATGACGAGATGATCCGCATGGGGCTTGGCCAGAAAACCGGGCGGCGCATGGGGCATATGCCGGTCGTGCAGACGATCCGGGATCTGTCGGGGCTGGATATCGGGCGGCGGGTCTTCGTGCATATGAACAATTCGAACCCTCTGACCGATCCCGCAAGCCCGCAGGCGGCCGAGGCAGAGGCACAGGGCTGGCAGATCGGCCGCGACGGAATGGAGATCACGCTGTGAAAGACGTCCCCAATCAACCGCAATCCCGCGAGGAATTCGAGGCGCGCCTGCGTGCCATCGGGGCGGAACGCTATCACGACCGCCATCCGTTTCATGCCCGGCTGCATGGCGGCGAATGCTCCCCGGACGAGGTTCGGGCCTGGGTTATCAACCGCTGGATGTATCAATCGCGCATCCCGATGAAGGACGCCGCCTTCATGTCGCGCGTGGACGATCCGGCTCTGCGCCGCCGCTGGCGCAAACGGATCGAGGATCACGATGGCGGGGTCGAGGAAGGCGGCGGCATCCGCCGCTGGCTTGCCCTTGCCCGCGCCGTAGGTCTGGATCCGGATTACGTCGCCGGCGGCACGGGTATCCTGCCCGCCACCCGTTTCGCCGTCGACGCCTATGTCCGTTTCGTTCGCGACATGCCCTTGCTGGATGCGGTTGCCGCCAGCCTGACCGAGCTTTTCGCCCCGAAAATCCACGCCCAGCGGATCGAGGGCCTGCTGGCGCATTACGATTTCGCCGATGACCGCAGCCTTGCCTATTTCAAGAAACGCCTGACCGAAGCGCCCGAGGATGTCGCATTCGGCCTTGATTACGTGCTGACCCATGCCGATACGCTGGAAAAACAGGACGCTGCAGCGCGCGCCCTGATCTTCAAGACCGATGTCCTCTGGGCGCAGCTTGACGCGCTTTGGCATGCCTATGTGCAGGACAATATCCCGCCCGGCGCATGGCAGCCCGGAGAAGGCCTGCTGTAATGGAACCGCTGATCCGCCCCGACGACATCCCCTATCTGCCGCGTGGCGTGCGCCTGCAACAGGATCGGGTGCGTGGCATCCGCGTGCTGCAAGCGCCGGAACGCGCCATGCAACTGGATGCCATCGGGGACGCGATCCTGTCGGAACTGGACGGACAGCGAAGCATGGCCGCCATCACCGGCGACCTCGCCGCACGCTATAATGCGCCGCCCGAACAGATCGCCGGCGATATCCGCGACTTCCTGACCGGGCTGATCGAGCGGCGCATGGTCTTCCTGAAACCTTTCGAAATCGACGCGGAGGATCATCCATGACCTCCGGAACATATCGCCGGACGACCGCAACCCGGCCATGCCCGCCCGGCCCCCTGCTCTTCTTCTTTGCCCAAATACCTTGCCGGGGGTCCGGGGGATGCAAAATCCCCCGGCCATCGCAGGACGCGATACGCGACCATTTCCATCACGATCCGAAGCTCCCCTAAGGATTCGCCATGAAGGACCTTCCCACCCAACCCCGCGATCTTGACGGCAATCCGGTCACGCCCGGCCTGCCGATGGCGATGCTGGCCGAGATCACGCATCGCTGTCCGCTGGCCTGCCCCTATTGCTCGAACCCGGTTGAACTGACCCGTGCGGCTCAGGAAATGCCCGCCGAGGACTGGGCGCGCATTTTCCGCGAAGCCGCGGATCTGGGGGTGCTTCAGGTCCATATCTCGGGTGGCGAGCCCGGCGCACGGCGCGATCTGGCGCAGATCGTCGCATCGGCGCGGGATGCGGGACTTTACGTCAATCTCATCACCTCGGGGATCGGCATCACCCGGGCGCGTCTGGAAGAGCTGGATCAGGCCGGGGTCGATCACGTTCAGCTTTCGCTGCAAGGCATCCGCCCCGACATGGCCGACCGGATCAGCGGTCATCCCGGCTCGTGGGACAAGAAGATGGGTTTCGCCGGATGGGTGGCCGAGATCGGCTTTCCTCTGACCATCAACGCCGTTGTCCATCGCCAGAACATGGAGCGCCTGCCCGATATGATCGCCCTGGCCGAAACCCTTGGCGCAAGGCGGATCGAGGTTGCGACCGTGCAGTTCCACGGCTGGGCCGATCTGAACCGCAAGGCCCTGATGCCCACGCGCGAGCAGGCGGCTTTTGCCCGGCAGGTCGTCAATGACGCCCGCACAAGATTGCGCGGCAGACTGGTGATCGATTACGTTCCCGCCGATCACCATGCCGTCTATCCCAAGGCCTGCATGGGCGGCTGGGGCTCGACCGGACTGAATGTCGGCCCCGACGGCACTGTTCTGCCCTGTCACGCGGCAGGTTCGATCACATGGATGCGGTTCGAGAATGCCCGTGATCGCCCACTCTCCGATATCTGGCATCTTTCCGAATCCTTCAACGCCTTTCGCGGCACGGAATGGATGCCCGAACCCTGCCGCAGTTGCGATCGCAAGACACTGGATTTCGGCGGATGCCGCTGTCAGGCGATGGCGATTGCCGGCGATGCCCGCGCGACCGACCCGGTCTGCTCGAAATCGCCGCTGCATGCGCAGGTCGTGGCCCGCGCCGAATCGGATGCTGCAACTGACACCACAGCGGATACCGCCGAACTGATCTATCGGCGGATGAAGAAGACCCGCGAATTGCAGGGATAATATGCTATGATGGCAACCGGCTTTGTTTAAACCCGGGGTGATCTGGAGGGGGCAATGAAAGGTTGGCTTGTTGCAACGGCGCTTTTGACGGCCGCGCCCGTCTGGGCCCAGGAGAATGCTCTGCGCCCTTCGGAGACATGGGAGGATCTGCGGGAATCCGTCATCGGTCTTACCGAAGAGCCGCCGGTGGACCCTGCCATGCTGGATCTTGACGCGCCGATCCGCGCCAATGACGCGGCCATCGTGCCGATCCGGATAAGCCAGCCCTCTGACGCCCCCGCTCTGACGGATCTCATGCTGGTGATAGACGCGAACCCGGCCCCGGTCGCCGCCGAATATACATTTGGCGAAGCATTGATGCCGCTGGATTTCGAGGTTCGGGTCCGCGTCGACGCCTATACGGATCTGCGCGCCATCGGGACATTGGCGGATGGCGGCAATGTGATGGCAGGGCGTTTCGTCAAGGCATCAGGTGGATGCTCGGCCCCGGCGGGCAAGGATATGGCGGCGGTCAGGGATAGTATGGGCGAAATGCGCTGGAAAACCGCGCAGGAAGACGGTCGCACTCTGGGCACCCTGATGATCCGGCACCCGATGTTTTCCGGGTTGCAACGCGATCAGGTCACGCTGATGAACATCCCCGCCCATTTCATCGACCGGCTGGAGGTCAAACAGGGCGATGAAGTGCTGTTCACCATGGAAGCCGGGATTTCGGTCAGCGAGGATCCGGTGTTCCGCTTTGCCTATGAACCCAATGGCCAGCCGATCAGCGTTCATGCCGAGGACACCGAAGGCAATATCTGGGATCAGACATTCGACGCCGCCGGATAGACGGTCGGCGCGATCAACGCAGTCGTTTCAGCCGCGCCGGTCGCAGAACGTCTTAGAGCATGACACCCGCCCGGATTCGCGCCCTTTCCCCTTCTTCTTTGTCCAAATACCTCGGGGGGCGCCGGCGGGTCGCGCCACTGGTTCAAGAGACCTGCCGGCGACGGGCAGCGCCCCCGGCCATCGCGGGACGCAAGCAACCGGCGTTTCCGATCCAACGCGACCCGTTCTAGCTGACACGCCCTGACGCGGGACTGTCCGGCGGCTCGACATCCGGACGGACCGGCGTGAACTCTGCCTCTTGCTCGTCCTTGCGATCGGTGGCGGAGCGGTCAGGGGCAGTGGAGCTTTCATCGCCGCTACCGGCTTCGGCGGAGGTCTCGCGCGTGGTGACGGTGACCGACGGATCGACATCGACATCCACGTAATCCTCTTCGCGCGGGACCATCCCCGGCGCGACATCCGCGATCTCGGTCTTAGCCGGCGCTTCCGGCTTTTGCTGCGGCGCTTCGGAATCGGAAACGGCGGCATCCGCATCCGCGATGGCCGCAGGGTCCGAAGTTGCCGTCCCACCCTTGTTCACCGGCCCCACAAGCAATGGAAGCATCTCGGCACCCGAAGTCGCCGGGGCCGGATCCTTCATCTCGGGTTCGCGCCATGTCAGCGTATCGAAACCGCCGCAGCTATCGCAGACCGGCGCCCAGTTGGACATGATGTTGTGGCATTTGTCGCAGACCCATTGCGGGCCGCGCGAAGCCGTCAATGCGCGCGCCAGCCAGCCCCGGACGACGCTGTCATCGGCCCCCTCGCCGCGTTCGACCGCCGCCATGATCGACAGGGTGCGCACGGTCGGATGCGCCTGCGCCAGATCGCCAAGCGCACGGCGGGCGCCGGGGAAATCCTCGGCCGCCAGCAGCAGCTCGGCTTTCAGCAGGCGCGATTCCTCGTGATCGGGGTTCTTGCGCAGAAGCGCGTCGAAACGGCGCAGACGCTGGTTCGGCGTCTCGTCCGGCACGATCTCGGCATAGGCGGCAGCGATATCGGGATGCGGCCGCACCGACCATGTCTTTTCAAGGATGCGGGTCGCATTGCGGAAATTCTTCTGCGCGATATAGCCCCGGGCCGCCAGCACCGCCGCAGGGATCAGATCGGGCGACGCCTTGGCCGCCGAGATCGCCGCCTCGCGCGCACTGACCGAGTTTTCGCTCGACAGCACCTCGCTGGCCTCCTGCAGCGCCAGAACGGCGTCGCGGCGGATCGCGACATCCTTCGTCAGTTCGCCCTGACGGCGCTTGTCCTTCAGCGTGGCACGCGCGCCCTTCCAGTCATGCTCACGCGTCTGAAGTTCCAGCAGCGTGTTCTGAAGCTCCTTGTGCTTCGGCTTGATCGCATAGGCTTTCTGGGCCAGCAGCATCGCGGATTTGGTATCGCCCTCGTCCAGTTTCTGCTTCATCAGCCCCCGGATGCCGACGAAACGCGTGCGCTCATCCTCCAGCAATTTGCGATAGGTCGCATTGGCCCGCGCGGTATCACCCGCGACCTCGGCGGCCTGCGCGGTCAGAAGATTGGTGATATGCGGCCGGTCAAGGAATTTCTCGGCCTTCGCGGCCTTGTCCAGCGCAAGCTTCCCCTCGCCCGAGGCGATGGCAAGCATACCCTCGCCAAGCGCATCATATCCCTTGCGCTCGCGCGAGCGGGTGAAATAGCGGCTGATCGAGGTTTCATCCCCCGCAAGAAAACGCAGGAAGGCAAGCACCAGTCCAAGCAGCTTGAACACCAGCCATGCCAGCACCATCAGCACAAGCAGCGCGACGACCGCCTTGACCGGCGTCAGCATGATCTCGGTGCCGGCATATTCCAGGAACAGCGGCTGCGCGGTCTCGGACAATTTTATCGCACCAAGGGCAATCGCCAGAACCGCAGCAAAGAAGAATAGTATCTTCAACAAGGACAGAAACATGGGCCGGGTCCTTAATTCGTGGATGTCGTCAGGTCGGACAAGGCCGCCTGCGCATCATTGTAAGCCTGTGCCCCTGCCAGCCATTCGGCCATGGCAGGAACCTGTCGGGCGTTTTCGGGCAATGCCTGCATCTCCTCCAGCGCGGCGGCGATATCGCCCGCCTCGACACTGGCATTCGCCCGGGACAGCACCGCATCGGCATCATCCCCTTCACGCGGCGCAACCGAACGCGCACCCGTCTGGGCCTTCAGGAAATTCGTCAGGGCATTCCCGCCGCCGCCCTCGGCATCCGACGTCGACACCCGCAGGACCGCGCGCGACGCGTCGCCAAAGCCGTCCTGCAAGTCATCAAGGCTTGGAATGTCCTTTTGCAGCGCCTCGGGCGCATCCATGCCGGCATCGGTGAATGCCTGCTGCGCCTCCTGCGCGGTCACGCCCTTGTCAAGCGCCGCCTGCAACGAGGCAACCGCCGCCACCGCCTGAGCCCGCCGGGTGCTTTCCGCGGCTTCCTCTTGCAGCTTGGCGGCTTCTTCCTGAACGGCGGCGATCCGGCTTTCGACATCGCTGGCCATGCCGCCGATCTGTTCCTGCAGGCTCTGCGCCTCGTCGGCAAGCGCCTGCACGCGCTCGGCGGCTTCGGGATCGATACTGGGCCGGGCTTCAAGCTGTGCGATCTTCGCCGCCTGCTCTTCAAGCTGCTTTTGCAACCCGGTCAGATCGATTGCCGGCGCTTCGGGATCATCCGAGGGAACCAGCGACGCATTCCCGGCATCAGAGGGCTCTGCGCCTGCATCCGCAGAACCTTCGGTTGCGGCCTCCGGCGTTTCGGAACTTGCTGCACCCGCTTCTTCCAGCGCGGCAATCCGCTGGGTGTGTTCCTCCAGCATGGCCTGAATATCATCCGGCAGCGCCGCCTCTGCCACCGGAGCATTTGCGACGGCCTCTTCGGCGGCTGCGGTCGCGGCGGTGACCGCTTCTTCACGGATCGCCCCGGCGTCGATCCCGGCCTCCTGTTCGGGAAGCCAGCCTGCGGGCAAATGGGGAAGCGCCCAGATCGTCGCGGCAGCCCCCAGCCCGGCAGCAACCACCCCGCCAAAGGCCACCGGCCAGAAGCCGGTCTTGCGCACGGTCACCTGCTGTTGTGGCGCAGGCGCCGGTTCGGTCACCCCGGCCGGTGTAGCCTCCGAAGCGGGCGCCTTTTCCGAAGCGACGGCGGCGGCCTGCGCAGGCTTGCGTGCATCGACCGGCGGAACCCCGCCCTTGATCTCCGCAGCCGGGGTATCCTTTGGGGTATCCTTGGTCATATCCGCCGATTCCGATGGCTGTTCGGCCACTTCCGGCTGATCGGTCACGGGATTCGCGCTATCCTGCTTCGCCTCGGCCGCCGGGCGTCCGGTACCGGCCTTGCCGACAAGGGTCGAATCAACCGGGCTGATAACCCCTCCGCTGGCCGCGGCGGAATCACCTTTGCCTTCACCCACATCCCTTGTCGCGACGGCACCCGGCTCTGCCGCCTCTTTCTTCAATTTCAACGTCTCGGTTGGCTGTTCCGGCTGAGATTCCGTCGAAGTCTTCGAGGCTTTGCTTTTGCTTGGCTTGGTCACATTCGGTCCCCGTCATCACACGCCATGGCGAAATACATGCTGCCATGTCTTTACGCTAACCTACTCAGGCAACGCCACAGTCTCAACCCGATGTGATCAGCTTTGTTCCATGCCCGCCATTAGTCGGATGGCCGAAATCATTGCCCCGGCGATCGGGGTTTCGGCGATTATCTGCCTGCCCGAAGGCCCTTGCCATGCCTGCGCAACCGCCGGGCTGATCGCGGCAATCCACAATTCCGCACGGCAATCCGTCATATATCCGGCCAAAAGCCGTGCCGAGCGCGGAGAAAACAGCGGCAGCAGAACCGGCGCTTCACCGGCAAGCAAGGCCCGCGCATCCTCGTTCAGCGGCTGCGCGATCTGATCATAGACCACCATTCCCTCGACCGGCAATTCGCGGGCCAGATAGCGGCCATGCGGGTGGATCAGCGGCGTTTCCGCCGATTCGATCAGCGGGAACAGGGAGTCCGCGAACCCGTTGCCTTCCCGCGTCTCGAAACCTGCCTCCCGCGCGACCTGTGCCGTACGCCCGCCCACGCAAAGCGCCAGCCGCCCGCGCCCCGGCCCCGCAGACGCCACCGCATGGGCCGAGGTGAAGACCAGCCCCCGCGCCGCGCGCAGCCGCGCCGCATCATGCGCCACCGGTTCGATCCGCAGGACGGGCGAGATCACCGCCCGGAATTCCGGCAGCATCGCGGCGAAGCGCCGGGAATCCGCTTCCGGGCGTGTCAGCAACAATCCTGCTGTCATTCGGCTTGGCATTGGCAATTCCCGTCCGGCGGTGCTACTTGCTTCTGGGTAAGCGCCAATCCCTCTCCGGGCAAGAGCATGGACGACCTGATTTTCCTTGGCATCGAAAGCAGTTGCGACGATACCGCCGCCGCCATCGTCACCGGCGAGAGGCGGATTCTGTCCTCGGTCGTCGCGGGCCAGACCGAGATGCATGCGGATTTCGGCGGCGTCGTCCCCGAAATCGCGGCCCGCGCCCATGCCGAGCGGCTGGATCATTGCGTCGAGCAGGCACTGCAAGAGGCCCGGCTGGGCCTGTCCGATCTGTCTGCTGTGGCGGTGACCGCAGGGCCGGGGCTGATCGGCGGGGTCATGGCCGGGGTGATGACAGCCAAGGGGATCGCGGCCGGGGCCGGGTTGCCGCTGGTTGGCGTCAATCATCTGGCCGGCCATGCCCTGACGCCGCGCCTGACCGACGGGATCGGCTTTCCCTATCTGATGCTGCTGGTCTCGGGCGGGCATTGCCAGTTCCTGCGTGTCGACGGCCCGCAGGAGTTCCACCGTCTTGGCGGCACCATCGACGATGCCCCGGGCGAGGCGTTCGACAAGCTCGCCAAGCTGCTGGCCCTGCCGCAACCCGGCGGCCCTTCGGTCGAAGCCGAGGCGCGGCTGGGCGATGGCGACCGGTTCGAACTGCCCAGACCGCTTCTTGACCGGCCCGGCTGCGACATGTCGTTTTCCGGCCTGAAAACCGCCGCGCTGCGCCTGCGCGACCGTCTGATCGCCGAGCAGGGCGGGTTGCGGCAATCCGACCGGCAGGATCTTTGCGCGGCGTTTCAATCCGCCATGGCCGGAATCCTGGCCGAGAAATCCCGCCGCGCGCTGGCCGCCAGCCCGGCTCCGGCTCTTGCCGTAGCGGGCGGGGTCGCCGCCAATCAGACCATCCGCGCGGCCTTGCAACAGGTCGCGGCCGAATCGGGGGCGCAGTTCCTTGCGCCTCCGCTGCGGCTTTGCACCGACAATGCGGCCATGATCGCATGGGCAGGCATCGAGCGTTACCGCGAAGGCGCACGCGACGGCATGGATCTGGCCGCCCGCCCCCGCTGGCCGCTGGACCAAAGCGCCGCGCCGATGCTGGGCAGCGGCAAGAAAGGGGCAAAGGCATGAAGCTGGCGATTCTGGGCGCGGGAGCATTCGGCACGGCGCTTGCCGTCGCGCTGTCCGCCAATGGGCCGGTGACGCTTTGGGGGCGCAGCACCGGCTGGAGCCGCGAGAACCCGCGCCTGCCCGGCGTGACCCTGCCCGATGCGGTCACCGTGACCGACGATCTGCCACGCGCGGCACAGGCGGATACATTGTTGCTGGCCCTGCCCGCGCAGAAGCTGAACGATTTCCTGACCGCAAACGCTCGCATCCTGCGCGGCAAGACCCTGATCAGCACCGCCAAGGGCATTGACCTGACTCGCCTGACCGGCCCGTCGCAACTGATCGCCACCGCCTGCCCCGATGCGGCGGTCGCAGTGCTGACCGGCCCGTCTTTCGCCGCCGATATCGCGCGCGGCCTGCCTACGGCCCTGACGCTAGCCTGCACCGATGCCGGGCGCGGCAAGGTGCTGCAACATGCGCTGTCGACACCAGTCCTGCGGCTTTACCGAACCACGGATGTCACCGGCGCGGAACTGGGCGGGGCATTGAAAAACGTCATCGCCATCGCCGCCGGAGTCGCGATCGGGGCCGGGCTGGGCGATTCCGCTCGCGCGGCGATCGTCACCCGGGGCTTCGCCGAGATGTCGCGCCTGTCCGCCCGGCTTGGCGCGCGCCCGGAAACGCTGGCCGGTCTGTCGGGGCTGGGCGATCTGATGCTGACCTGCTCGTCGATGCAATCCCGCAATTTCCGCTTTGGCCATGCGAAGGGCGCAAGGCAGGATTTCGATGCCGCCACCACGGTGGAAGGCGCAGCCACCGCCCTTGCCGTCACCGGACTGGCCCGGCAGATGGGCGCGGATGTGCCGATCGCTGCAATGGTCGCACAGCTTGCACAGGGCAGCGTTTCCGTGGGAGATGCTATGGAACTGTTGATGAACCGTCCGCTGAAGGAGGAATGATGCCGCTTTTCGCCGTGATCTGCCGGGACAAGCCCGGCGCGTTGCAAACCCGCCTCGATACCCGCGAGGCGCATCTTGCCTATATCAATGACACCGGTATCGTCGCCATGGCCGGTCCCCTGCTGGAACAGGGCGAGATGCGGGGTTCTCTGGTCATTCTCGACGCGGCGGATCTGACCGCGGCAGAGCAATGGGCCGCGAATGATCCCTATAAATCCGCCGGGCTGTTCGACAGCGTGCAGGTGACGGAATGGAAGAAGGTGATCGGCTGATGGCTTACTGGTTGTTCAAATCCGAGCCCGATGTTTTCGGCTGGGACGATCTGGTTGCGAAGGGCGATCAGGGCGAGGAATGGGACGGCGTGCGCAATTATCAGGCCCGCAACAATATGCGGGAAATGAAAAAAGGCGATCTGGGCCTGTTCTATCACTCGAATCAGGGCAAGGAGGCGGTCGGCATCTGCGAGGTCAGCGCCGAAGCCCATCCCGACAGCACCACCGATGATCCCCGCTGGGAATGCGTGGATGTGAAGGCGGTCAAGCCGCTGCCACGCCCTGTCTCGCTGGAGCAGGCCAAGGTCGAGCCGCGGCTGAAGGATATGGCGCTGGTGAACAATACACGCCTGTCCGTCCAGCCCGTGACCGATGCCGAATGGGCCGTGGTCATGGAACTGGCGGGGCTGTAGGCGCCGAACCGCCGCACAGCGACTTTGACGGACGGCCGTCACAGCCGACGTTCACGAATCGCTTACGATCATAACCGGAACCGCTTCATTTCGTGCCGTCCCGGCGTTACGCTTATCCAAAACAGCACGACCAAGGAGATCCCATGGCACAGCGACTTCACCTCGTTTTCGGCGGCGAGCTTGTCGATCCGCAGCGGAACGAGTTCCGCGACACCAACGCCATCCATATCGTCGGCGTCTTCCCCAATTACCAATCCGCCTATAACGCCTGGAAATCCGAAGCGCAGCGCACGGTAGACAGCGCGCATACCCGTTATTTCATCGCGCATCTGCATCGCCTGCGCGACGAGGAACAGGCAGCCGGGCCGACTGAAGAACTTGGCAACTGATGGCCCTTGCGGGGCTGGGACGGCTTGGCCTGTGGCTGCATCTGCGCCACGGTTCCGGTGTTTCGGGCGGGATTTCCCTGCCCGAAGGCCAGGGCCCGTTGCTTTTCCTCAGCTACGCGCAATCCCGCAAACTTGCGGCCGATCGGATTTCCGCGATCCTGAAGAAAGCCCGCCCCGACCTGCGCATTCACGAGGTGAATCCCGGAGACCCCATCGATCCGGACAAAAATCGCGGCATGATGCGGCATCTGCTTGGACAAGCCCGCCCTTTCGCAGTGCTTCTGCTTGGAACCGACCTGCCCGCCGCATTGATCTCGGAGGCGGTCGCACAGGAAATTCCGGTTATTCTGGGCGAGGCCGATCTGGAACCGCGCGAGCAGCGCTGGACGCTGACCGCCGGAATGAGGCGCGATCTGCTGAATTCGCTGACCATGACCTTCGCCACCGACACCGCCAGCCACGAGACGGCGCGGCGCATGGGCATCGCGCCGCGCCGGGTCACGATGACCGGCCCCATCACCGAGATCCGCGATCCCCTGCCCTGCAACGAGGCCGAGCTTTCGGTCATTGCCGATCTTCTCAACGGCCGTCATTCGTGGCTTGCCACCTGCGTCCCCGCCTCCGAGGAACAGGCGGTGCTGACCGCGCATCGCGCCGCCTTGCGTCAGGCCCATCGCACCTTGCTGTTTCTGATCCCCGCTTCCGCCGAACGCATCGGGCCGCTGGAGGAACGATGCGAACGGAATGGCCTGATCGTCGCCCAGCGGGCAATGGATGAAGAGCCGCTGGACGATGTTCAGGTGCTGCTTGTGGATTCCCCCGAAGAGCTGGGCCTTTGGTACCGTCTGGCGCCGGTGACCTATATGGGAGGCACCTTATCCGGGGATGACGGCGAAACCCGCCACCCGTTCGAGCCGGCGGCGCTTGGATCGGCCATCGTCCACGGACCGGCGACAGGACGCTTTGCGACCGAATGGCATCAGCTTGACGCAGGCGGCGCGGCGCGGCAGGTTGCCAATCCGGATGACTTGGCGCGTGTCATCGCCGAACTCACCCTGCCCGAACTGGTCGCCGAACTTGCCAGCAATGCCTGGACCGTTGGCACCGGTGGCGCAGGAGTCGCCATGCAGATCGCCGCTTACATACTGGATCTGCTGAGCAAGGTCCGGACATGATGCGCGCGCCCGCTTTCTGGTATATCCACCCGCCAAGCCTGCAAGCCCGGATGCTGGCGCCGCTGGGCGCGCTTTACGCCCACGCCACGGCGCGGCGATTGCGGCGCGGCGCGCGCATCCACGTCGGCGCGCCGGTGATCTGCGTCGGCAACCTGAACGCTGGCGGCACCGGCAAGACACCCACCGTGATCCATCTGCAGCAATTGCTGCAGGCACGGGGCATCGCCGCGCATGTCGTGTCGCGCGGTTATGGCGGCAGCGCCTCGGGGGTTCTGCGGGTCAGGGAACGGGACCATGACGCATCGCTGACCGGGGATGAACCTTTGCTGATGGCGGCGTTCGGCCCCGTCTGGGTCGCGGATGACCGGGCAGCCGGGGCAAGGGCGGCCATCGCCGCCGGGGCAGAGGCGATCATACTTGACGACGGGTTTCAGGATCCGGCTCTGGCCCATGACCTGTCGCTGGTCGTCGTCGATGCCGCCAAAGGGTTCGGCAATGGCTTGTGCCTGCCCGCCGGGCCGCTGCGCGAACCCGTCAAGGCGGGGCTGGCACGTGCCGATCTGCTGCTGTCCATCGGCGACGGCCCGGCGCAGGCACGGTTTACGCCGCCCGCCGGCCTGCCGCGCCTGCAGGGACAACTTGCGCCACTGCAAACCGGGATCGACTGGCAGGGTCACCGGGTGCTTGCTTTCGCTGGCATCGGCCACCCCGAGAAATTCTTTACCACGCTGCAGGGACTGGGGGCGGAACTGGTTCGGGGCGAGGCGCTGGACGATCATCAGCCCTTCACGCCCGCATTGCTGAAACGGCTGGAGACCGAGGCGCAGATGCAGGGCGCACAGCTTGTGACGACCGAAAAGGACGCCGCGCGCCTGCCCCGCGATTTCCGCGCCAGGGTGCTGGCATTGCCGGTGCGGCTGGAGATCGACAATCCCGACCCGCTGACACAGGCGCTTGACCGTTTGTTTCCCGCCTGACCGGCTTTTCCGCCCATCCGCTTTGCAATTCGCCGGATCGTGCCGATATATAGCGGGAACCGCCCGTGCGAGAGGAAGGACATCATGTCAGGCAAGGCGATGCAAAGATTGAGTTTTTATCTGCTTGTGCTGCTGGCGCTTTATGCGTCCCTTGCCGGCGCGGGATAAGGAGCGGGCATGTCACAACGTTACGGCGGCAAGTTCTCTCCCGGCGGGATTACCGGCAATTCCGGTCGCATGCCCGCAATGGAAACCCGGCATCGGCTGCAGGGAAGGCCGAAATGGGTCACCATTGCCGCGATGCCGCTGCTTCTTACTGCCTTCTTTCAGGATCCGGCCGGGCTGGTCGCCAATCTGGCAGGCTTCGGGCTGATCGCTGCGGGAATGTGGATGACCGGCGAAGGTCTGAAGGCCGAGGCCGCCTATGACCGCCGCCGGGTCGCCCGCCGCCCGGCCATTCCCCGCAAGCTGTTCGGGGGCGTGATGGCCGCTCTGGGCCTTGGTCTGGGCGCGTTCGAACCGGGCGCGATGGTCGGAAGCGGGTTGATCGGCGTGGCCGGTCTGGGCTTGCACTGGCTGGCCTTTGGCGCCGATCCGATGCGCAGCAAGGGGATGGAAGGCATCGACAGTTTTCAGCAGGATCGCGCCGCCCGGATGATCGCCGAGGGACAGGCCCATCTGGACGAGATGAAGGACGCGATCCGGCGCAGCGGTGAAAGACGGCTGGAAGCCCGGGTGGCGATATTCGAGGCGACCGTGCAGGAATTATTCGATCAGGTCCGCGAAGAACCCGCAAATCTGGGCGCGGTGCGGCGCTATATGGGCATTTATCTGATGGGCGCGCGCGACGCGACGGTGAAATTCGCCGATCTCTATGCCCGTTCGCAGGATGCCGGCGCGCGGGCGGCCTATGAGCAGTTCCTGACCGATCTGGAAAATGATTTCAATGCGCGCAGCAAACAATTGCTGGAGGGTGACCGCAGCGATCTGGATATCGAGATTTCTGTATTGCGCGACCGGCTGGCACGCGAAGGGGTGCGCCCCGCCGATACGGATACGCGCCCGGCGCTGGGATCCGAGGATGCGCAGACGCTGGACGATCTTCTGACGATGCCCGAACAGGAAAAGACCAAGCGATAAATGCCCCGTTACGCCCTGAAGATCGAATATGACGGCGGTCCCTTTTCAGGCTGGCAGGCGCAGGCCGACCAGCCGTCGGTGCAGGAAGCGGTCGAAAATGCCCTGTCGCGGCTTGACCCGGGTTTCGCCGAAGGGGCGCGGATCGCGGCTGCGGGCAGGACCGATGCCGGCGTGCATGCCACCGGTCAGGTCGCCCATGCCGATCTGGGCCGCGAATGGGACCCGTTTCGCCTGACCGAAGCGCTCAATTTCCATCTGAAGCCTGCTCCGGTTGCGATTCTGGCGGCGGCGCGGGTGGCTGACGATTTCCACGCCCGTTTCTCGGCCACGGAAAGGCGCTACAGCTTTCGGCTGATCGCCCGCCGCGCACCGGTGACACATGAGAAAGGCCGGGTCTGGCAGGTCACGCACCACCTGGACGCAGAGGCGATGCGCCAGGGTGCCGCCCATCTGATCGGAAAGCATGATTTCACCACCTTCCGCTCGTCGATCTGTCAGGCGCAAAGTCCGGTCAAGACCATGGACGAGATCCGGATCGAGGAACGCGAGATCCCGCATGGTCAGGAAATCCTGTTCCACCTGCGGGCGCGATCCTTCCTGCATAATCAGGTCCGTTCGATCGTCGGCACGTTAGAGCGGGTGGGCGCGGGATCATGGCATCCCAGCAAGGTGGGCGAAGCACTGGCAGCATGCGACCGCGCGGCATGCGGGCCGGTCTGCCCGCCGCAGGGGCTGTATTTGACGGGCGTGGGCTATCCGATCGGAATCTTCGGCGATTGAGGGCGATTGCGGTGCCGGCGGGGACGCTCTTCCTGCCGGGAAAGCACGATCTTGGCGGTATTCCACAAAATCCACAAATCAAGCGCCAGCGAGTTCTGATGCAGGTAGATCAGGTCGATCCGCAGCTTGGCGGGCAGGCAGCGGCGGTAATAGGCACGCTCGGTCGCTTCGGCGCTGTCGCAACGGGCAAGAATGCGATCCTCGTGCCGATGATAGATCAGCGTGGCAAGGCCGGTCACGCCGGGACGGCAGCGCAGGACCTGCTTGTAGGTCAGGGGAAACCGCTCGACATATTCACGCAGCGGAGGGCGCGGGCCGACAAAGCTCATTTCACCGCGCAAAATATTGAAAAGCTGAGGGAATTCATCTATCCGGCTGCGCCGCAAGAAGCGGCCGATCGGGGTGATGCGCCAATGTTTATGCGCCCCGGTTGCGCCGGAATCCTTGTCCTGCAACAGCATGGTCCGGAACTTCAGTTGCCGGAAGCTTTGCCCCGGCGCCCGCATCCGTTCCGCCCGGTACAGGATGGGCCGCCCCTGCACGATAAGCAGGATCAAGGCCACAACGGCCATAACGACCGACAGCGGGATCAGCAAAGCCACGGCGAATACGACATCGAACAATCTTTTCCGAAACGGATGACCGACAGCTTCGGCGCCATCCTCATCCTGCTGCAGAACCAGATTCGCATTGGTGACATCCGCAAGGCTTATCGCCTTTGCGCCAAACTCGCCCCCGCCCCAATCACGATGGATGGTCACCCCGGAATCCCGATTATTTTACCCGCTTAGTCCTTGATTAACACGGTATTCATTGCATGGGAACCCAGAGTTGGGTTTGACAAGAGGTGGCTTGCCTATTTGCTACACATGGGTCACTTTAAAAGTGATTTTCCAAGCAAGGCGCGGTTTTCGATGCGCAAGTTTCTAGTCCTGCTGGACGACAGTCACGAATGTCTGAACGCGATGCGGTTTGCCGCCATGCGCGCGGCGAATACCGGCGGCGGCGTGGTCATCCTGTCGGTCATCCCCGCCAATGATATTCAACACGGCTTCGGCGTCGCCGATGTCATGCGGGCCGAAGCGCAAGAGCGGATCGAGGCGCATTTCGAGGTCTTTGCCAAATGGATGCGCTCGCGCCAGAAGGTCGAGCCGGAATTGCGCATTCGGGAAGGCGACCCGGCCGAGGAACTGATCGCACAGATCAGCGAGGATGAGGAAATCGGCATTGTCGTTCTTGGACTGAACAGCGACAAGGCAGCCGCGAACCCGGTCCTGAGCAGGCTTCTGCGCGAGGCGGGGCCCCTGTCCTGCCCGATCACGGTCGTGCCCGGCGATCTTTCGAAAGAACGTCTGGAGGCCATTACCTGACGCAGGCGATGCTTGACCCGCACCCTCCGCGTCGCCATATCGGAACCAAAGGAGCGCAGTCATGTTCATCCAGACCGAAACCACGCCGAATCCGGCGACGCTGAAATTTCTTCCCGGCGAGACCGTGCTGGCCAGTGGCACCGCCGATTTTCCGAATGCGGGGGCAGGCGAAAAATCGCCTCTGGCACGGCGGATATTCGCGATCGAGGGCGTCACAGGCGTGTTCCTCGGCCGCGATTTCGTGACCGTGACCAAATCCGAGGATGCCCCCTGGGACCATCTGAAACCCTCGATCCTCGGCGCCATCATGGAACATTTCCAGTCCGGCGCCCCCGCCATCGAGGGCGAAGCGCCGGCAAATGATGGCCATGCCACCCATGACGGCCCGGATTCCGAGATCGTCGGGCAGATCAAGGAACTGCTGGATACCCGTGTTCGTCCGGCCGTGGCACAGGATGGCGGCGACATCACCTTCCACGGCTTTGATCGCGGAATCGTCTATCTGCATATGCAGGGGGCCTGCGCGGGCTGCCCCTCGTCCACATTGACGCTGAAAATGGGGATCGAGAATCTGCTGCGCCATTACATCCCCGAGGTGATCGAGGTCAGGCCCGTTGCCTGAACCCGTCGTCCTTGGCTTCGACACATCGGCCGCGCATTGCGCGGCCGCTTTGCTGTGCGAAGGCAGGATCATGGTATCCCGCCACGAGGAAATGGCCAGAGGCCAAGCCGAACGGCTGTTTCCGATGCTGGAGGAAATGCTGGCCGAAGCCGGGCTGGGCTGGCGCGACCTTGATGTGATCGGTGTCGGCACCGGTCCGGGCAATTTCACCGGCATCCGGGTTGCCGTCGCGGCGGCGCGTGGGCTGGCATTATCGCTGAGCATCCCCGCCATCGGTATCAGTGCGCCCGAGGCCGCCGCTTACGGGCTTCCGCGCCCGTGCCGGGTGATCTTGCCCGCCCGCCGCGATCAGGTGATCTGGCAGGATTTCGGTGACGGCGGGGAGGCAGGTCAACCGCAGCTTGCCGCGCCCGATTCGCTCCCGCCCGGCCCGGCGCAGGCTGCGCCCGTGGTTCCGCTGGCCGAAGCGATCGCGCAGCTTGCCC